>NZ_BAAGYX010000001.1:0-910141 GCF_054779035.1 Humibacter soli
GGCACCCCGCCCCCGCCCCCGCACCGCCGCCGCCCCCCCCGCATCGAAAACAGCAGTGATCGCGCTCTCGCCGCGAAAACAGCAGAATCTCGACTGCTCCCGACGACTTCTGCTGTTTTCGGGCGGGGTTCCGAAGCGATCGACGGCAGACGGGGTCAACGGCGGAACGGACCGGCGACGGGGCAGCAGCCAGCGGTGGAGCTAGGGTGATTCGCCATGGGAGACTCGCGCGAGCGCAGGATGACTGAGCGCAGCGTGGGCGTCCGCGATGTCGCCGCGTTGGCGGAGGTGTCGCCGCAGACCGTGTCGAGGGTGATCAACGAGCATCCGAGTGTGCGAGACGAGACCCGTCGGCGGGTGCAGGATGCCATGGTCGCTCTCGGCTACCGTGTGAACAACGCCGCGCGCACCCTCGGCACCCGCCGCACCCGCACGCTCGGAGTGATCGCGTCGAACGCCGCTCTGTTCGGGCCGTCCGCAGGCGTCGTCGCGCTGGAGTCCGCGGCGCGGTCCGTCGGCCGGTGGGTGACCACGGCGTACGCGGATGCCGCCGACGAGACATCGGTCGAGGCATCCCTCGAGCACCTGCTCGCACAGGGGGTGGACGGCATCATCGTCGTCGCTCCGCGCGTCGAGTCGGTTTCGGCTCTCGCGCGGCGACACCCTTCGCTGACCGTGAGCGCCCTGCCCTCGGCTGCCGGCGTGCTCCGGCAGGCGCAGGGTTCCGCGCTCGCGGTGGAATACCTCGTCGCCCTGGGGCATCGGCGCATCGCGCGCGTCGGCGGCCCCAGCGACTGGCTCGAAGAGGATGCCCGAGCACGCGGTTTCATCGACGCCCTCGCGGCAGCCGGCCTTGGCCCTGTTGCGCGGTGGTCCGGTGACTGGTCGGCGGCGTCGGGTGCGGCGCTCGCCGCGGAGATCGCGGCCGCGGTGCGCGGAGCCGCAGGCCCCACGGCGGGACACACCGCGGGCCCCACCGCGGGCCCCACCGCGGTGGTCGTCGCCAACGACCAGATGGCGCTGGGTCTCATCTCCGGATTGGCGGACGAGGGCATCCGAGTTCCGGAAGACCTCTCGATCGTCGGCTTCGACGACAACACCGACGCCGCGTACTACCGTCCCGCGCTCACCACGGTGCGCATCGACGCCGAGGGGGAGGCGCGGCGCAGCGTCGCCGAGGTTCTGGGCAACGAGCTCGCGGATGCCGCCGCCGACGTGCAGCCCCCGCGCCTGGTGGTGCGAGGGTCCACGGCACCGGTGTAGGCCGCACCGTGCGGAATGGTGAGTCCCCCTAAACCGTGCCGGAATTCGGAGATCTGCGGCGACACGCCGGCTGGCGGGGGTGCTGCACGGCGTGTCATCCCGAATCTCCGATTTCGAGCGGGGGTGGTGGGAGCAAGGATTTCAAGGTGGGGTTGAGGGTGGTGCCCACCGAAATGAGACCGGTAACATTGCCGAAGGCACGAGACTGATGGAGGTACCCGTGACGGATCCGAATGCGGATGTTCAAGCAGCCATTCAGCGCACACGCGAGGAGGTCGCTTCTCTGCACTCCGAGCTGGTGCGCTACGGGCTGGTGATCTGGACGGGCGGCAACGTGTCCGGCCGTGTGCCCGGCGCCGACCTGTTCGTGATCAAGCCCTCCGGCGTCTCGTACGACGACCTCGCGCCGGAGAACATGATCCTCTGCAACCTCGACGGCACGGTGGTGCCCGGCAGTCTGGGCAGCGAGCGGTCGCCGTCATCCGACACCGCAGCGCACGCTTACGTGTATCGCAACATGCCCCAGGTGGGCGGAGTCGTCCACACCCACTCGACCTACGCGGTGGCGTGGGCGGCGCGCGGGGAGGAGATTCCGTGCGTCATCACCGCGATGGCGGACGAGTTCGGCGGCCCCGTCCCGGTCGGCCCCTTTGCGATCATCGGCGACGACTCGATCGGCCGCGGCGTCGTCGAGACGCTCACCGGCCACCGCAGCCGGGCAGTGCTCATGCAGAACCACGGCCCCTTCACCATCGGGGTCAACGCGAAGGACGCCGTCAAGGCGGCGGTCATGGTCGAGGATGTCGCCCGCACGGTCCACATCGCCCGTCAGGGTGGAGAGCTGATCCCCATTCCGCAGTCGGCGATCGACAGCCTCTACGACCGCTACCAGAACGTGTACGGCCAGGCGGCGGATGCCCGAAGGAGCGACTCGTGAGCGCGGCCCCTGCGGGCCCCGGTTCGGACCACTCGCCCGACGCCGAGGGTGCCGCCGGCGCGGACGCCGCAGTGGACGCTGTCGCGGACGCCGCCGCGGAGGCCATCCGCTCCGGTCGCGCCGTACTCGGCATCGAGCTCGGCTCCACGCGCATCAAGGCGTGCCTGGTCGGTGACGACCCCGCGGTGACGATCGCGGCTGGAAGCCACTCGTGGGAGAACCGCTTCGTCGACCGGCTGTGGACCTACTCGCTGGATGACATCTGGTCGGGCATCCAGGCGGCCTACGCCGACCTCGTCGACGACGTGCGCCGACGCTACGGCCAGCAGCTCACCGGTCTGAAGGCCATCGGCATCTCCGCGATGATGCACGGCTACCTGCCGTTCGACGCGGATGACCGGCTGCTCGTCCCCTTCCGCACCTGGCGCAACACCAACACCGGTCCCGCCGCCGCGAAGCTGAGCGAGCTGTTCGGGGTGAACATCCCGCTGCGGTGGTCGGTTGCGCACCTCTATCAGGCCGTGTTGGATGCCGAGCCGCACGTTCCTCAGATCGCGTTCGCGACAACCCTCGCCGGTTATGTGCACTGGCGACTCACCGGGCGCAAGGTGCTCGGGGTGGGCGACGCGTCGGGCATGTTCCCGATCGACTCGGCCACCGGCGGCTACGACAGCGGACTACTCGAGAAGTTCGACGGCCTGGCGGCCGATGGCTCGGGCATTCCTTCACCCCTCGCCGACCTGCTGCCCGAGGTGCTTGCGGCCGGCCAACCTGCTGGCGAGTTGACCGCGGAGGGCGCCGCGCTGCTGGATGTCGCGGGCGTACTGCAACCGGGCGCGCCGCTCTGCCCTCCCGAGGGCGACGCGGGCACCGGCATGGTGGCCACCAACGCGGTGGCGCCCCGCACCGGCAACGTCAGCGCGGGCACCAGCATCTTCGCCATGGTCGTGCTGGAGCGCCCACTGGGTCATCCGCACCATGAGCTCGACGTCGTGACGACTCCGTCGGGTGACCCGGTCGCCATGGTGCACTGCAACAACGGTGCGAGCGAGCTGGCCGAGTGGGCGGGGATGTTCGGCCGATTCGCCTCGGCCGCCGGCATGCCGCTCGACGACGACGCCGTGTTCGACGTACTGTTCCGCGAGGCGCTCGCCGGGGAGGCTGACGCAGGCGGCCTGCTCGCGTACAACTACCTCGCCGGCGAGCCGATCACGTCGACCACCGAGGGTCGCCCGTTGTTCGTGCGCACGCCCGACAGCAGGTTCACGCTCGGCAACGTGATGCGGGCGCAGCTCTACGGCGTCTTCGGCACTCTCACGCTCGGCATGCGCGTGCTCGCCGAGGAGGGTGTCGAGCTCGATCGGATGCACGCCCACGGCGGCATCTTCCGCACTGCGGGGGTCGCGCAACGATTCCTGGCGGCCGCTCTCGATGCCCCGGTCGCCGTCGCGGAGACCGCTGCCGAGGGTGGCGCGTGGGGGATGGCGGTGCTCGCCTCCTACCTCGGCGAGGCATCCGACCACGATCTCGCCGCCTACCTGCGCGATCGAGTCTTCGCCGACACCGACGCGCGGGTCGTCGACCCCGATCCGGATGACGTCGCCGGCTTCTCCGCCTACCTCGACCGCTACCGCGACGGTCTCGCCGTCGAGCGCGCCGCCGCCGATGCCCTCTGAAACCCCAGTCCCTATAAGTAAGGACCACACATGACTCGCACCAAGCTCACCACCTCGTTCGATGCGCTCGAGGTCTGGTTCCTCACCGGAAGCCAACACCTGTACGGCCCCGACACACTCGCGCAGGTCGCCGAGCAGTCCCGCGCGATCTCCGACCGGCTCGCAGCGGATGTCCCCGTCAAGGTCGTCTGGAAGCCGGTGCTCACCGGGTCGGACGAGATCCGTCGCGTGATGCTCGACGCGAACTCCGACGACAGCGTCATCGGCGTGATCGCGTGGATGCACACCTTCAGTCCCGCGAAGATGTGGATCTCCGGCCTCGACGCCCTGCAGAAGCCGCTGCTGCACCTGCACACGCAGGCCAACGTCGAGCTGCCCTGGGCCGAGATCGACTTCGACTTCATGAACCTCAACCAGGCGGCTCACGGCGACCGCGAGTTCGGGTACATCCAGTCCCGCCTCGGCGTTCCGCGCACCACGGTCGTCGGCCATGTCAGCGATCCTGCTGTGAGCGGCCGCGTCGAGACCTGGATGCGCGCTGCCGCCGGGCTACAGGCATCCCGCTCCCTCAAGCTCGCCCGGTTCGGCGACAACATGCGCTTCGTCGCCGTCACCGAGGGCGACAAGACCGAGGCCGAGCACGTCTTCGGCGTGCAGGTGAACACTTGGGCCGTGAACGAGCTGGCGGATGCCGTTGCCCAGGCTTCCGATGCGGATGTCGACGCACTCGTCGCCGAGTACGAGGAGCTCTACGACGTCGTGCCCGAGCTGCACCGCGGAGGGGATCGGCACCAGTCGCTGCGTGATGGTGCCGCGATCGAGCTCGGACTCAGGTCTTTCCTCGAGGAGGGCGGATTCGGCGCTTTCACCACCAACTTCGAGGACCTCGGCGCGCTGAAGCAGCTCCCGGGCCTCGCCGTGCAGCGCCTGATGGCCGAGGGATACGGCTTCGGCGCTGAGGGCGACTGGAAGACCGCCGTGCTCGTGCGCATCGCGAACGTGATGGGCGCGGGCCTGCCCGGCGGGGCATCGCTCATGGAGGACTACACGTACGACCTCACGCCGGGCTCCGAGCGCATCCTCGGTGCGCACATGCTCGAGGTGAGCCCGTCGCTGACGGCGGTGAAGTCCACGCTGGAGATCCACCCGCTGGGCATCGGCGGCAAGGATGACCCGGTGCGCCTCGTCTTCAACGCGGATGCCGGCCCCGCAGTCGTCGTCGCGCTGTCGGACATGCGCGATCGGTTCCGTCTCACCGCGAACGTGGTGGAGGTGGTGGAGCCGTCGGCCCCGCTGCCGAAGCTCCCGGTCGGACGGGCGGTGTGGGTTCCGCAGCCGGACTTCCGCACGTCCGCATGGGCGTGGCTGCAGGCGGGCGCCGCGCACCACACGGTGATGTCGACGGCCGTCGGGTTGGATGCATGGGAGGACTTCGCACGCATGGCGCAGACGGAGCTTGTCGTCATCGATGAGCACACGCGTCCGCGCGAGTTCGAGCAGCAACTGCAGTGGAGCGCTGCGTACTACCGTCTCGCCCGCGGGATCTAGCCCCAGCGCTCCAACCTTCCGACCCCGTCCACCCTCACATCTCGCACCCGTCCGTTTCGCCAGAACAGCAGAGGTCGCGCTCTCGCGCCGGGAACAGCAGAAAGCCTGCTGTTCCCGGCTACATCTGCTGTTCTCGGGCGGTCTGACGGCGGAGCGACGGGGCTGTGCTCGGGCATCGGAGGGGGCTGGCAGGCGCGCCACGCCCGGGATGCGGGAGCGATTTGCACGAGCGCGGCGATCCACGTAATGTAATCACTTGTCACCCCAAAGGTGCGGAAAGCTCGAAGAGCTTCCGGCCTCAAGCGGGACCGATCCTAGCCGAAGAGCTACTCCCTCGGGAGAGAACCACTGGCTACAGGATGAAACAACTTCCATCGAAGATCCGCACAGACGTTTTGCGTCTGGGCGATCGTGATGGTCGATCAGGCAAGTAACCCCGACAAGTAGGCCCGCGTGGCTGATGGTCGGGTGTGTCCGATCCTTGAGAACTCAACAGCGTGCACAATGTCATATGCCAATTTACTCCGGGCACTGTTTTTTTGCAGTGTTTGGGATTCCTTTTGGTTGGATATTGAGGATGAATGTCAGTTGATATTTGTTCTTTTTGTCAGGTCAAACATTTTTTTATGGAGAGTTTGATCCTGGCTCAGGACGAACGCTGGCGGCGTGCTTAACACATGCAAGTCGAACGATGAAGGAGAAGCTTGCTTCTTTGGATTAGTGGCGAACGGGTGAGTAACACGTGAGTAACCTGCCCTGGACTCTGGGATAAGCGCTGGAAACGGCGTCTAATACTGGATAGGACCTATCACCGCATGGTGTGTGGGTGGAAAGAATTTTTGGTTCAGGATGGACTCGCGGCCTATCAGCTTGTTGGTGAGGTAATGGCTTACCAAGGCGACGACGGGTAGCCGGCCTGAGAGGGTGACCGGCCACACTGGGACTGAGACACGGCCCAGACTCCTACGGGAGGCAGCAGTGGGGAATATTGCACAATGGGCGAAAGCCTGATGCAGCAACGCCGCGTGAGGGATGACGGCCTTCGGGTTGTAAACCTCTTTTGGCAGGGAAGAAGCCGTAAGGTGACGGTACCTGCAGAAGAAGCACCGGCTAACTACGTGCCAGCAGCCGCGGTAATACGTAGGGTGCGAGCGTTGTCCGGAATTATTGGGCGTAAAGAGCTCGTAGGCGGTTTGTCGCGTCTGCTGTGAAATCCCGAGGCTCAACCTCGGGTCTGCAGTGGGTACGGGCAGGCTAGAGTGCGGTAGGGGAGAATGGAACTCCTGGTGTAGCGGTGGAATGCGCAGATATCAGGAAGAACACCGATGGCGAAGGCAGTTCTCTGGGCCGTAACTGACGCTGAGGAGCGAAAGCGTGGGGAGCGAACAGGATTAGATACCCTGGTAGTCCACGCCGTAAACGTTGGGCGCTAGATGTGGGGACCATTCCACGGTTTCCGTGTCGCAGCTAACGCATTAAGCGCCCCGCCTGGGGAGTACGGCCGCAAGGCTAAAACTCAAAGGAATTGACGGGGGCCCGCACAAGCGGCGGAGCATGCGGATTAATTCGATGCAACGCGAAGAACCTTACCAAGGCTTGACATATACGAGAATGCTGCAGAAATGTAGAGCTCTTTGGACACTCGTATACAGGTGGTGCATGGTTGTCGTCAGCTCGTGTCGTGAGATGTTGGGTTAAGTCCCGCAACGAGCGCAACCCTCGTTCTATGTTGCCAGCACGTGATGGTGGGAACTCATAGGAGACTGCCGGGGTCAACTCGGAGGAAGGTGGGGATGACGTCAAATCATCATGCCCCTTATGTCTTGGGCTTCACGCATGCTACAATGGCCGGTACAAAGGGCTGCGATACCGTAAGGTGGAGCGAATCCCAAAAAGCCGGTCTCAGTTCGGATTGAGGTCTGCAACTCGACCTCATGAAGTCGGAGTCGCTAGTAATCGCAGATCAGCAACGCTGCGGTGAATACGTTCCCGGGCCTTGTACACACCGCCCGTCAAGTCATGAAAGTCGGTAACACCCGAAGCCGGTGGCCCAACCCTTGTGGAGGGAGCCGTCGAAGGTGGGATCGGTGATTAGGACTAAGTCGTAACAAGGTAGCCGTACCGGAAGGTGCGGCTGGATCACCTCCTTTCTAAGGAGCATCTGGCACCCGCAGGGGTGTCCAGGCGCCAGATCAGGACCGAATGTGTCCTGCTGGTAGCTCATGGGTGGAACATTGACATTGGTGCGGAGCCGAGCGGCTTCTGTTCAGTACGGTCCTTTTCGGAGGGCAAGGAACGGCAGGGGTTGGGGTGTTTCGCACATGCACGCTGTTGGGTCCTGAGGGACCGGACCGGCTGAAGGGCCGTTTCGACTCTCGGACCCTTTTCTTGTCCGCCCGGTTGGGTGGGTGGGGGGAGGGATCGCCCGTATTTTGAGAACTACACAGTGGACGCGAGCATCTTTGATCCGGACCTTCGGGTTCGGGTCGTAAAGATCTGATTTATTAGATCATTGGTCAATCCGCGTTGTGCCGGCCTTTTTGGGGTTGGTGTGACGTTGATCGATTCTTAGAACTCATGTGATTTCAAGTTTTTAAGAGCAAACGGTGGATGCCTTGGCATCTGGAGCCGAAGAAGGACGTAGCAATCTGCGATAAGCCTCGGGGAGTTGATAAGCGAACTTTGATCCGAGGGTGTCCGAATGGGGAAACCCGGCCAGGCCCTTTGTGGTGACCTGGTTACTCCCGCCTGAATGTATAGGGCGGGTAGAGGGAACGTGGGGAAGTGAAACATCTCAGTACCCACAGGAAGAGAAAACAACAGTGATTCCGTTAGTAGTGGCGAGCGAACGCGGAAGAGGCTAAACCGTGCCTGTGTGATACCCGGCAGGGGTTGCAGGTTCGGGGTTGTGGGACTTTCCGTGCTGTTCTGCCGGACAGTGAACGTGATGCGTGTGTATAGGCGAACGGTCTTGAATGGCCGGCCGTAGTGGGTGGTAGCCCCGTAGCCGAAATGTGTGACGCAGCGTGGAGAGTATCCCAAGTAGCACGGGGCCCGAGAAATCCCGTGTGAATCTGTCAGGACCACCTGATAAGCCTAAATACTCCCAGATGACCGATAGCGGACAAGTACCGTGAGGGAAAGGTGAAAAGTACCCCGGGAGGGGAGTGAAATAGTACCTGAAACCGTTTGCTTACAAACCGTCGGAGCCTCTTTGTGGGGTGACGGCGTGCCTTTTGAAGAATGAGCCTGCGAGTTAGCGATATGTGGCGAGGTTAACCCGTGTGGGGTAGCCGTAGCGAAAGCGAGTCTGAACAGGGCGTTCAGTCGCATGTCCTAGACCCGAAGCGAAGTGATCTACCCATGGCCAGGTTGAAGCGACGGTAAGACGTCGTGGAGGACCGAACCCACTTCAGTTGAAAATGGAGGGGATGAGCTGTGGGTAGGGGTGAAAGGCCAATCAAACTTCGTGATAGCTGGTTCTCTCCGAAATGCATTTAGGTGCAGCGTTGCGTGTTTCTTGCCGGAGGTAGAGCTACTGGATGGCCGATGGGCCCTACAAGGTTACTGACGTCAGCCAAACTCCGAATGCCGGTAAGTGAGAGCGCAGCAGTGAGACGGTGGGGGATAAGCTTCATCGTCGAGAGGGAAACAACCCAGACCACCAACTAAGGTCCCTAAGCGCGTGCTAAGTGGGAAAGGATGTGGAGTTGCACAGACAACCAGGAGGTTGGCTTAGAAGCAGCCACCCTTGAAAGAGTGCGTAATAGCTCACTGGTCAAGTGATTCCGCGCCGACAATGTAACGGGGCTCAAGCACGCCACCGAAGTTGTGGCATTACCATTAGTGACAAGCCTTCGTGGTTCAGTCGTGGTGATGGGTAGGAGAGCGTCGTGTGGGCAGTGAAGCGGCGGTGTGAACCAGTCGTGGAGCCTACACGAGTGAGAATGCAGGCATGAGTAGCGAAAGACGGGTGAGAAACCCGTCCTCCGAAAGACCAAGGGTTCCAGGGCCAGGCTAATCCGCCCTGGGTAAGTCGGGACCTAAGGCGAGGCCGACAGGCGTAGTCGATGGACAACGGGTTGATATTCCCGTACCGGCGAAGAACCGCCCCAGTCAATCCAGTGATGCTAAGAGTCCGAATCCCGTGACCGGATCCCTTCGGGGGGAAGGTTCGGGGCTAGCACTCGACCCTATGCTGGTGCGGCTAGCGTATTAACAGGTGTGACGCAGGAAGGTAGCTGATGCCGGGCGATGGTTGTCCCGGTGCAAGTGCGTAGGCTGAGAGATAGGCAAATCCGTCTCTCGTTCGGCTGAGACACGATGCGGACCCGTTTGGGGAAGTCAGTGATCCTATGCTGCCGAGAAAAGCATCGACGCGAGGTTCCAGCCGCCCGTACCCTAAACCGACTCAGGTGGTCAGGTAGAGAATACCAAGGAGATCGAGAGAATCGTGGTTAAGGAACTCGGCAAAATGCCCCCGTAACTTCGGGAGAAGGGGGGCCCGAAGCGTGAACACCCTTGCGGTGGGAAGCGTGGAGTGGCCGCAGAGACCAGTGGGAAGCGACTGTTTACTAAAAACACAGGTCCGTGCCAAGTCGCAAGACGATGTATACGGACTGACGCCTGCCCGGTGCTGGAAGGTTAAGAGGAACGGTTAGCCGTAAGGCGAAGCTGAGAATTTAAGCCCCAGTAAACGGCGGTGGTAACTATAACCATCCTAAGGTAGCGAAATTCCTTGTCGGGTAAGTTCCGACCTGCACGAATGGCGTAACGACTTCCCAGCTGTCTCAACCGCGAACTCGGCGAAATTGCAGTACGAGTAAAGATGCTCGTTACGCGCAGCAGGACGGAAAGACCCCGTGACCTTTACTACAGCTTGGTATTGGTGTTCGGTGTGGCTTGTGTAGGATAGGTGGGAGACTATGAGACGGGCACGCTAGTGTTCGTGGAGTCGTTGTTGAAATACCACTCTGGTCACTCTGGATGTCTAACTTCGAACCGTAATCCGGTTCAGGGACAGTGCCTGGTGGGTAGTTTAACTGGGGCGGTTGCCTCCTAAAGAGTAACGGAGGCGCCCAAAGGTTCCCTCAACCTGGTTGGCAATCAGGTGGCGAGTGTAAGTGCACAAGGGAGCTTGACTGTGAGACTGACAGGTCGAGCAGGGACGAAAGTCGGGACTAGTGATCCGGCAGTGGCTTGTGGAAGCGCTGTCGCTCAACGGATAAAAGGTACCTCGGGGATAACAGGCTGATCTTGCCCAAGAGTCCATATCGACGGCATGGTTTGGCACCTCGATGTCGGCTCGTCGCATCCTGGGGCTGGAGTAGGTCCCAAGGGTTGGGCTGTTCGCCCATTAAAGCGGTACGCGAGCTGGGTTTAGAACGTCGTGAGACAGTTCGGTCCCTATCCGCTGCGCGCGTAGGAAATTTGAGAGGATCTGACCCTAGTACGAGAGGACCGGGTTGGACGAACCTCTGGTGTGCCAGTTGTTCCGCCAGGAGCACCGCTGGTTAGCTACGTTCGGGATGGATAACCGCTGAAAGCATCTAAGCGGGAAGCCGGCCTCGAGATGAGATTTCCATCCCTTCGGGGGAGAGGCTCCCAGCCAGACGACTGGGTTGATAGGCCGGATGTGGAAGCAGGGACTAAAGACCTGTGCAGCTGACCGGTACTAATAAGCCGATAACTTGATAATCACCACTCTCATACACGTTTGAAAAGGCTCGTATGAGGGGCCCAAAGATTCGCTCGCGTCCACTTTGTGGTTCTCGATCTACGGACGAGAACCCAACACCACCCCAAACACCGTGTCGCACCCGCGTGCACCGGTGACAAGGGGCATGGTTTTGAGACTGTAAATCAATAGTGTTACGGCGGCCATAGCGAGAGGGAAACGCCCGGAAACATTCCGAACCCGGAAGCTAAGACTCCCAGCGCCGATGGTACTGCAGGGGTGACCCTGTGGGAGAGTAGGACACCGCCGGACTCCTTTGTAAGAGGGCCGCCCAGAAATGGGCGGCCCTTCTTGCGTTAACACCAGAAATCTGTGCTCGAGTACTGATTCTGTGGCCGCGTGCTGGCGGCCAAACTATAAGCGGGAGGTCTCATTCTGAAAGGAATGGGCGTCTCTCATCCGTTTGAGTGGTTGCCGTTCCGCTGCAGGTACGTAACCATACGTTCGGTCGTGAACCCGAGGCGTGCCATCCCGGCTACATAGTCCCGGGTGAGTGCCGCCGCCTGGCGATGCGTCTCATTGCCGGTCAGATCTTCCGCGACGGTGGTGCCGTTGCGACCATGAGTCTCCAGATACCCAGATGCCTCGAGCTCCTTGAAGACGCGAGCCACTGTGTTCGGCGCCAGATCGAGGTCAACGGCGAGCTGACGGACAGAAGGCAGCTTGTCGCCCGGCATAAGCTCGCCCGACACTATTTGGGCGATGAGCTGGTCGCGCAACTGCTCGTACAGCGGGCTAGGCAGCGTGGGATCGATCGACAGCATGATGCTGCCAGCCTGCCACGCTGTGGGTGTTCGCATTCACCAGATGTGTAACTCTGCACCGGCGGCCGGTGGGCCGTGCCACACTCGACGCGGGGCTGTCGTGGTAGTCGCGCGCCTCTCGCACTCGGATTCATTCGCTCATAGCCCCGAAGCTTCCAACCCACCGAAGGAGCCCCCATGCGCCGCGTACGGATCACCAACCTCGAGGTGCACAAGCTCACGGGACGGAATCCGCGGTACTCGGACGGTCCGCATCCCGAGGGTGACCGGCAGCGGCAGGTGCAGGCGATCGATCTGTACGAGGACGGACGGGAGCCGCTGCGGGTGCGGGCTGCCGAGGCGCGCGAAGCCCGCACGATCTCGCGCTTCTACCTGCACATCCGCGCCGACGACGGCTCGTTCGGCTTCTACGGACCCATCGACGAGCTCGCCGGCCGCGTGGTGCTCGACGTCTACCGTGAACTGCTGATCGGGCAGGATGCTCTGGCATCCGCCACCATCTGGGATCAGCTCGAACGCATCGACCGGCACAGCAGGCACGGCCTGCACAAGGCCGCGATCTCCGCGACCGACAACGCGCTGTGGGATCTGCGCGGACGCGTCTTCGACGCTCCGGTATGGCAGCTGCTCGGCGGCGGATCCCGACGCACCATCCCTGCATACGGGAGCATGCTCGCGACCCCGCTCGACCCCGAGTCGATCGCGACGGCGGCGAAGGCCGTGCAGGCCGAGGGCTACGACGGCCAGAAGTGGTTCTTCGAGCACGGGCCAGGCAATGGCCGCGCCGGTCTCACCGCGAACGTCGACCTCGTGCGGCAGGTGCGCGAAGCGGTCGGCGACGACGAGCCGATCATGTTCGACGCCTACCACGGGTGGGATCTGCCGTTCGCGCGCGCCTGGGCACAGCGTGCGGAGGAGTACAACCCCGACTGGCTGGAGGAGGCACTGCTGCCCAACCGGCACGCGGCGTTCGCCGAGCTGCGACGTTCCACGAGCATCCCACTCGCGACCGGCGAGCACGTCTACGACCGCCAGGAAGCGCTCGACCTGATGCGCGAGGGCTCGATCCAGGTCTTGCAGGCGGATCCCGAATGGTGTGGCGGCGTGACGGAGCTGAGCAGGATGGCCGCCCTCGCCGAAACCTTCGGTGTCGCGCTGATCCCGCACGGCCACGGCATCCACTCGGCGCTGCACGTCATCGCGTCCCAGTCCCCAGAGGTCTGCCCCAAGGCCGAGTACCTGGTGCGCCACATGCCGATCCGGCACCACTTCGAATTGGATGCCCCCACGCCGATCTCCGGCGCGTTCCCGTTACCGACGGGGCCGGGCTTCGGCATCGAGATCGACGACTCCAAGGTGGAGAGCGACGAGCTCCTGCCTGCGGCCTGATCTGGTGGCGGGGCGCGTCTATCCCTCCGTCCACAAAACCGGGATGGGCTGAGTCCTCCATAGATCGCGGCCGAGGGCAACGAACACGAATGCGTCGCGGCAGCATGGTCGCATGACGAGCGAAAAGAGCCAGACGCAATCGAGGAAGTGGCTACACTGTGATGC
The DNA here is from genome assembly GCF_054779035.1 of Humibacter soli. Classification (NCBI taxonomy): domain Bacteria; kingdom Bacillati; phylum Actinomycetota; class Actinomycetes; order Micrococcales; family Microbacteriaceae; genus Humibacter; species Humibacter soli. The sequence continues at coordinate 13,480 of NZ_BAAGYX010000001.1, forward strand.
AGAATAAACGCCACTTTAGGAGCTATGTGATGGATGTCGGCATCCGAGATCTGCGCAACGGACTGAGTCGTCACCTCGACGCCGTGAAGGCCGGCGAGACGATCACCGTGACCGAGCACGGTCGTGCCATCGCGCGGATCGTTCCCATCGATGAGAGGCCCGTTCTGGAACGGCTGCAAGCCGAGGGTCGGCTGTCTCCGGCGGTATCGAAGGAACGTGCGCTTCCGGAGCCGATCCAGGCGAAGGGCGGCCTGATGGAGATCGTGATCGAGCAACGCCGGTGATCGCGTACTTCGACACGTCGGCAGTGGTCCCCTTGTTGATCTCGGAACCCGCTACGGACTTGTGCGTGCGAGTCTGGCGGGAGGCTGATGACGTCGTCACGAGCCGGTTGACGTACGTGGAGGCGGGCGCCGCCTTGGCACAGGCGCGGCGCACGGGCCGGGTCTCCGACGAGCAGCACCGAGGGGGATTGGAGAATCTGAGCGCACTCTGGGCGTCATTTCGCGTCGTCGATGTCGATGAGCCCTTGGTCGAGAGGGCCGCGGAGGTCGCGGAGGATCAGGGTCTGCGTGCGTACGACGCCGTGCATGGGGCGTCCGCCGAGCTGGTCGCGAGTAAGGAGACGGTCGGGGTGTCGGGTGACCAGGCCCTCTTGGCGGCATGGTCCGACCTCGGCCTGATCACCATCGATGTCACCCGCACCTGAGTCCGACGAGACTGGGCAGATGACCGAGGCGAACGAAGCCATCCCAGCCTCGTCGTCAACGGTGGCTACCGCGGCCGACGCGGCCACCGTGGCCACCGCAGTGACCACACCGATCCCCGTCGTCGCCGCCGTCATCACGCAGGGCGACCGCGTGCTCGCCTGCCGTCGAAACGCCGACCGCGAGGCGGGCGGCCTCTGGGAGTTCCCGGGCGGCAAGGTCGAACCGGGGGAGTCGGCGGCGGATGCGCTCGTGCGCGAGATCCGTGAGGAGCTGGGGGTGGGCATCCACGTCGGCGAGCTGCTGCACCGCGGCGTCACGCAGGTGAACGGCCGGCTAGTAGAACTCAGCTGCTACTGGGCGACGCTGACGGATGACACGCCGACGTCGAGCACCGATCACGACGACATCCGCTGGTTCCGTCGCGACGAACTGCAGAGTGTCGAGTGGCCCGAGCCGGACCGGCCGGCGGTCGCGCTGCTGGCTGGAGGACCTCGGCCGACCCCTCGGCCGACCCCTCGGCCGACCCCTTAGCCCCGCCGCACCCGATAGCGCACGTGCGTCACCAGCGACCTCGGGGACACCGACACCTGCTCGAGGTCGAGCGGACCGACGCCGTCGAACAGCCGTAACCCGCGGTCGGCGACCACCGGATTGATGTTGAGCAGCAGCTCGTCCACGAGGCCGGCTGCGAGATAGGAGTTCGTCGTGCTCGGACCACCAGCGATGTGCACCGGGCGGTCGCCCGCGGCGTCCCTTGCACGCTCGAGGGCCGCCTCGATGCCATCCGTTACGAAATGGAACGTCGTGCCGCCCTCCATCTCAATGGGCTTCCTCGGATGATGCGTCAGCACGAAGACCGGACAATGGTATGGCGGGTTCGCGCCCCACCAGCCCCGCCAGTCGCCCGTCCACTCGCCCTTCACCGGGCCGAACATGTGACGGCCCATGATGAACGCGCCGGCATCCACGATCGCCTCGAAGGCGTCCTTGTTCTCCTCGGGCGTCTCGTGCATCCAGCGGAAGAACGTGATCTCGGGAACGTCCCCGAACGGATGCTCCTCCGTGACGCCGGTTCCGGCACCGACTCCGTTGAGGGTGATGGACATCGTGGCGATGACCGGTTGCATGACTACTCCGTTCTCGTTGTGGTGGGGATGCCGTTCGAGTCAGTCGCCGTGAGGGGCCGACGCCCCGTCCTTGGTGAGCACGATCGCACCGGGCATCCGTCGCACCACGAAGCGGAAGAGCGGCTTCGCCAGAGCGGATGCCTCGCTCGGCTCGACGATGCGTGGCGCGCTCGTGCGCTGGTCACGCCCCCTCCACGTGATGGTCGCCCCGTCGGCGGCGATCACGTTGCGGGCCCAGTTCGTCTTCGTGCCCCACGGCAGGCCGATCAGGATGACCGACCGATCGGCGGTCGGCACCACGGCGACCGGGGTCGCGTACTCGTTGCCGCTGCGGCGCCCGTGATGGTGCACGACCGCCCACAGCGGAAACCAACGCCGCCCGGCGAGTGCGCGGGCGACGGGCTCTGACGCCCGCTGCGCCGCGGGACGACGGCTCTCGTCAGCCATGACTCCAGCATGCCCCGTTCGCCAGGGGTGTGCGCTGACGGATTGTGCGACGCGCACCTTCGACATCCTTCATCGCTGGCCGGCCGGCTGCCGGATCGCCGCGTTGATGCGGTTCCACACGTTGATGGTGCCGATCGAGAACAGCAGGGCGGCGATCTCGCGTTTGCTGAACACGCCGGAGACCTCGGCCCAGAGCTCGTCGGACACCGGGTCAGGGCGATCCGCGACCCGGGTAACGGCCTCGGTGAAGGCGAGCGCCGCGCGCTCACGTGCGGTGAAGTACGGGGCCTCCCGCCAGGACGCGACGGCCGCGATGCGCTCGTCACTGGCGCCATCCACTTCGCGCAGCTCTCGAGTGTGCTCGACCGTGCACCACGAGCACCCGTTGATCTGGCTGGCCCGCAGCGCGACCAGGGGCACGATGGCGACCGGCAGATCAGTGGATGTCGCAACCTTGTTCATCGCGGCAAGGGCGTCCATGCCGCCGTCGAGCAGGAAAGCGGGGTGAGGCATGCGCGCCCGCAGCGTGACGATGGCTTCGGCGTCGAGCACCTGCGTAGTGTCGGTCATGATCTTCTCCTCTTCGTCGAATGTTCGTTGTCGAACGTCTCGTTCCCTCGTGTCGCGCCGTCATGTCACACCGCCGGCTTGCCAGCGGTCATAACGGGGACACATGGATGACCCGCGACCGGAAGGAAACGTGACATGACCGACCAAGAACTTCTCGCCGAGCGATTCGAGGAGCACCGCGCCCGGCTCCACCACCTCGCGTACCGCATGCTCGGTAGCGACTCCGAAGCGGACGACGCGGTGCAGGATGCCTGGCTGCGACTTTCGCGCACGGATGACAGCGACATCGACAACTTCGGCGGATGGCTCACCACCGTCCTCTCCCGCATCTGCCTCAACATGCTGAGGTCACGGACTACGAGGGGTGAGACGGCGTACGACGACGCGCTGCCCGACCCCGTTGTGGAGCCCGTCGTGGCAGCCGGCGACCCCGAGTCATCCGCTCAGCTCGCCGACGCCGTGGAGACCGCCCTGCTCCTCGTGCTCGATCGGCTGACGCCCGCCGAGCGTGTCGCGTTCGTGTTGCACGACACCTTCGACGTGCCGTTCGAGCAGATCGGCGAGCTGCTGGGGCGCGAGCCGGCGGCGGCCCGTCAGCTGGCCAGCCGGGCCAGGAGACGGGTGCGCGCGGACACCGGTGCGTCGGATGCCCAGCACGGCCGCAGCGGGCGTCGCATCGTCGACGCCTTCTTCGCCGCGGCAGGCGGAGGTGACTTCGACCAGCTTGTCGCGATCCTCGCCCCCGACGCGGTGCTGCACGTGGACGGCGGGCCATCGGCGACCGCGATCGTTCGCGGCGGGGCGCAGATCGCGTCCCGCGCCATGATGTTCGCCAACCCCGGCGCCGTGCTGCGGCCCGTGCTGATCGACGGACGACCCGGCGTGCTGGTCACGGTGAACGGGCTGCCGTTCTCGCTGATGGCGTTCCAGGTCGACGGCGATCGTGTCGTCGGTATCGACGCGTACGCGGAGGGGCGGCTGGCAGGCATCCCTTTGCCAGCCTGAAGGCGCGGCAGGGCGTCGGTCGGCGACTTCCGCAGATGTAGAAGCGCTGTTATATTAGCGCTGTGACATCTCAGAAAGCAGCACCAGAGGAACCGTCATCCCGACCGCGACGCGTCTCGGAGCTGCCGAGTACCTGGCGGCCGGTGAAGGCCGTGCAGAAGCGCATGGAGGAGGGCATCGCCGATGCCTACCGCAGCCTCGACATCGCCGGCGTGCGGCCGCGGTTCAGCATGGTCATGATGTTCCTCGACGACGGGCCCGCGAGCATCAGGGACCTCGCCGAGCGGTGCGGCGTGACGCACTCGGCGATGAGCCAGTCCGTTGCGGCGATGCGTGACGCAGGACTGGTCGAGTCGGAGCCGGGAGAGGATGCCCGCAGCCGCGTCATCTCCCTCACCGAGCGTGGCCGCGAGGTCGCTCCAGTGCTCTGGCGGGAGTGGTACAGCACAGAGGCCGCGGTGCGGGAGATGGCACAGGAGGTCGGGGTCGACCTGGAGGTCATGGCCGCAGCGATGGACGCGGCGCTCGACCGCGAGTCGTTCGCCGCCCGTGTGCTCCGACACATGGGCGTCATCGGTGGCTGAGCGCAGCAGGCTGCGCGACCACCTGATCGACATCCGGCCGCTGCGGGACATCCCGGCCTTCAGGGCGTTCTGGATCGGCACCACGATCTCCGGCTTCGGCAGCCAGCTCAGCGCATTCGCACTCCTCTATTACGTGTGGGAGCTGTCGCACTCCGCAGCTCTCGTCGGCCTCACCGGCGTCGTCCGCGCGGTTCCGCTGGCGATCTTCGGCCTGATCGGCGGCAGCCTCGCCGACCGGATGAACCGCCGCACTCTTCTGCTCGTCACCCGCGTCGTGCAGCTCGGAGCGGCGGCGGCGCTCGCCGCGATCGTGCTGTCCGGCGCGGCGAACGTGCCGATCGTCTACGTGTTCATGGGGATCAGCTCGGGTCTCGCGTCGATCGGATTCCCCGCTGCGCAGACCTTCGCCCCTCGCCTCCTCGACGGCGAGCGGCTCGGTGCCGGCCTTGCTCTCATGCGGCTATCGTCCCAGTTCGCCATGCTCGCCGGACCGTTCGCGGCGGGCCTGCTCGTAGGATGGCTCGGCGTCGGTCTCTGCCTCGTGGTGGACTGCGTGACCTTCCTCGCCGCCCTGTGGGGCATCTTCAGCCTGCCCTCGGATGCCGCGCTCCCGCAGCCCGATACCGCAGCAGGGCGTTCTGGGAGGGGCATCCTCGCCGCCGTCCGCTACCTCTGGCGCACGCCGGTGCTGGTCGGGGCGTTCGTCGCCGACCTGAACGCGACGGTGTTGGCGATGCCGACGGCGCTCTTCCCCGTGATCAACGCCGAGCGCTTCGGCGGGTCGCCCGTCACGCTGGGGCTGATGCTTCCGGCGATCGGGCTGGGCGGCATCCTCGCCGGCGTCTTCTCCGGGCGCATCACACGGCAGCCGCGCCAGGGTGTGGTCATGGTGGTGTGCTGCGCCATCTGGGGCGCAGGCATGGTGCTGTTCGGGCTGAGTGGATGGCTGCCCCTTGCCCTTCTCGGCCTCATTGTCGCCGGGGCCGCCGACACCGGAACGGTCATCAGCCGCGGCACCATCGTGCAGCGCGCGACGCCGGATGCCCTTCGCGGACGGATGAACTCCCTGGATTTCCTCGTCGGTGCTGGCGGACCGAGCCTCGGCGACCTGCGGGCGGGGCTCGTGGCGTCAGCCACCTCTGGTGCGATCAGCGCCGTCTCCGGCGGAATCCTGTGCGTGATCGGCGCGGGCGTGATCGCGGCGGCGATCCCCAGCCTGAGGTCGTGGCGTGCTGTGGACGCCGCGGAGCCGGCCGTGCCCGGGGCCGCCGCCTGAGTCCTCTCGTCCCCAGCAACGACGTTCGAGGCGCTGTCCACGGCGACCCTTGTGAGGCCATCGCCGGGCACGCGAACCGGGCAGACTGAAGCCATCGAATCGAATGCATGCAGAATGCATGCATCGAGCGTAGATTGGAGGAATGCCCGTGACGATCACCATCCGGTCGGTTCCCGATGAGGTGCGCGACACCCTGGCCGCTCGCGCCAAGCGGCGGGGACAGTCCATGCAGGAGTACCTCGTCGGCGCACTGCGCGACCTCGCGGACAAGCCGACGGTGGAGGAATGGATGGCGGAGGTCCGCGAGCACGCGGCGAAGCGTCCGAGAACGGGATGGTCGAGCCAGGAGCTCGTCGATCTGATCCACGAGGCTCGCGAGGAACGTACCGATCACCTAATAGCGGTGATCAAGGGCCGTGACGAGCCGGCGGATGACGGCGAGACATGATCCACACGGTGGTCCCCGACGCGTCGGTCGTTGTCGAGCAGCTCCTCACCGGGGACGGGGCTCTGACTGCCTTGTCGAGCGCCGTGCTCATTGCGCCGAGCGTGCTGCCCTACGAGGTGTCGAACGTCATTCGCAAGCTGTGGACGGTGCGATCACTGCCAGCCGACCATGAGAGAGACCTGGTCTCGTTGTTGAGAAGCTTTCCGGTCATGTACTGGCCGTGGGAGATGATCGCGGAGCGCGTGTGGGAGCTACGGCACAATCTGACCTCGACCGACGCCAGCTACGTTGCTGTCGCCGAACTGGCCGGTGCGGTGCTCGTGACGAAGGACCGACGCATGGCCGCTGCGCCGGGCATCCGCTGCCCCGTCGAGGTCATGCCGTAACGAACCCGCTACTCGACCAGCGGGTTCCACGGCACACCTTAGGATTGGGATACCGGGCGTGAACCGCGGGCATCCGCCCGATGCGCCGGCATCCCACCACCTCAGGAGTGCACACGTGGCGTTGATCGTGCAGAAGTTCGGCGGTTCATCCGTCGCCGACCCCGAGAGCATCAAGCGCGTCGCCAAGCGCATCGTGGAGACGCGCAAGGCCGGCAACGAGGTGGTCGTCGCGGTGAGCGCGATGGGCGACACGACGGACGAGCTGATCGATCTCGCACACGAGGTCACGCCGATCCCCGAGCCGCGCGAGCTCGACATGCTGCTCACCGCCGGGGAGCGCATCTCGATGGCACTTCTGGCGATGGCGATCAAGTCGCTCGGACACGACGCGCGGTCGTTCACCGGCAGCCAGGCCGGAATGATCACGGATGCGCAGCACGGCTCGGCACGCATCGTGGATGTCACTCCCGGACGTATCCGCGAGGCGCTCGACGAGGGCGCCATCGTGATCGTCGCGGGCTTCCAGGGGTTCAGCCGCGAGTCGCGCGACATCACCACGTTGGGCAGAGGCGGGTCGGACACCACGGCGGTGGCGCTCGCGGCGGCGTTGCAGGCATCCGTCTGCGAGATCTACACGGATGTCGACGGCGTCTTCACCTCGGACCCCCGCATCGTGCCGCTGGCACGCAAGATCGACTACATCACGAGCGAAGAGATGCTCGAGCTGGCGGCGGCGGGCGCGAAGGTGCTGCACATCCGCGCCGTCGAGTATGCGCGGCGTCATGGCGTGACGCTGCACGTTCGGTCGTCCTTCAACAACAACGAAGGCACGATCGTGCTCAACGAGAGCTCGGACGAGTACGCACAGCAGCTCACAGCGCTGCAGGAGAAGCTTCGGGAGAGAGGCAAGACAGTGGAAGAGCCGATCATCGCGGGGGTGGCCACCGATCTGAGCGAGGCGAAGATCACGATCGTCGGCGTGCCCGACGTTCCTGGTAAGGCCGCTCAGATCTTCAAGATCGTGGCGAAGACCAACGCCAACATCGACATGATCGTGCAGAACGTGTCGGCAGCGGCCACCGGGCTCACCGACATCTCGTTCACCCTGCCGAAGGGCGATGGTCAGCGCGTGCTGCAGGCGCTGCGGTCCGAGCAGCCGGATGTCGGATTCTCGGCGCTGCAGTACGACGACCAGATCGGCAAGCTCGCCCTCGTGGGAGCAGGCATGCGGTCGAACGCCGGGGTGTCGGCGGCACTCTTCGACGCGCTCTACACCGCGGGCATCAACATCGAGATGATCTCGACCAGCGAGATCCGCATCTCGGTGGTGACCAGGGCCGACACCGTCGCGGAGGCCGCCAGGGTTGTGCACCGCGCGTTCGACCTCGACGCGGAGACGCAGGCCGTCGTCCACGCCGGCACGGGAAGGTAGCGACACCCGCCCCGACTGCGCGTGCGTCACCCCAGGTAGTCGTGCAGCGTGAGGGCGTACTGCCGGTAGCCGGCCGCGGTGGGGTGGAAGGCATCCAGCCCGCTCAGCACGAACCAGGGGTCCTTGCTGTTCATCCCGTGACCGAGGAACGAGACGTCGACGAAGTGGATGTCCGTGCCCGCGTTCCGCTGCTTGGCCACCGAGGTCTCAATGGTCGCGTCCAGCGAGGCGACGGCGGTGTCGACCGCGATATCCGCTGAGAGCTCGTCGGTGTTCACGTTCCCCTGCGCGAAGTCGGGCAGGTCGAAGAAGGCGGGGTATCCGGCCACCAGGATGCGCGCGTGCGGGGCTGCCAGGGCGGTCGCCTGATACAGCTTGTCGAGCTTCGGCCCGAGCTTGTTGAGCAGCGAGACCGAGTTGGAGACCGCCGCCTTGCACCCCTTGGTCTGACCCGTCGCGCAGGAGGGCGGCAACTCGCCGACATCCAGGTCGTTGCCGCCGACGGTGATGGTCACCAGTTCCACCGACGGATCGAGCTGGTCGACCTGGCGCTTCAGCACGTCTTCGGTCGTGGCGCCTGCACACGCGGCGAACGTCGTGAGTTCGATCGCCTTCTCCTTGGCGAGCAGCCGCGGATACGAGTTGGGGCTGCGCATGCAGCGGCCCACCTCTTTGCCGCCGCCCAGTCCCGAGGAGTACGAGTCGCCGAGGGCGACGTAGTTCAGCGGCTCGGCCGCCGTGCCCTGCCTCAGTGTCGACGTGGCGCTCGGTACCGGGGTCACGGGCGGCCGCGGTACTGGCGACTGACTGATGGGGCTCTCCGCCCCAGAGCCCGAGCACGCGGACAGTGCCAGGCCGAGGCTGACGAGGAGTGCGGACGCGGCGATGGCAGCGCGCACCCGCGGGGGTCGTGTGCGCATGGATGCGAGGGTAGTGCAGGCTCACGAGTCGAAGGTGAGGGATGCCTGGAACTCAGGCCTCTTCCAGCCGAAGCACACGGAAGCCGACGTCGAGGTCATCCACATCATCTGCCGACTCCGGCAGAACTCTGGTACCTGCACGGCGTATCCGTTCGATCGTGACCTCGGCGAGGGAGTCGAAGCCGGCCCTCGCGGCATCAGATCGGGCCGGCGGATGCTCGTCGAGCTGCACCAGAACGAACCGGCGACGCCCACCGTCCGCCGCGTTCTGCCGCATCACGGCCTCTGCAGTGGTGCCGGAGCCCGCGAAGAAGTCCAGCACGAGGTCGTCGTCGGACGTCGTCACGGCGACGAGCGTTCGCAGCAGGTCGACCGGCTTCGGGCTGTCGAAGAGGTGGTGCATCCCGAGCGCGTCGAGGTCGGCCTGGCCGCTCATGGTGCTCGGTCCGATCACGACGTCTTTCATGGTCATCCCGTCGACGTCGCGCACCTTGGTGCGGATGCGCAGGGTCGCGCCGGAGACGTCGAACTCGAGCTCGTCGTGGTCGGCCAGCACCTTGGCCCTGCTCCACCGCCAGGCGTGCCACGTGAGCCCCGACCTGTGATTGGGATGCGGCATCGCGGTGACGAATCCGGGGAACTCCGTCTCGTCATCCACATCGCTGACCCGCACCTCTCCGGTGCCGGGGTGGAAGTGGATGCGGAACACCATGGTCGGCGCCGTCACCTCGTTGAAGCGGGAGTTCGTGTTGTAGAGCTCGTTCTTCGTGACGTACTCGCCGTGGGCATCCTGTTTCACGACGTAGCCGGGGCGCCGGTAGACGGCGGGCATGAGGGCGTGGAATCCGGATGCCGAGCCTCGGAACGGCGTGAGACGGTCGGCATTCAGCGCGAAGCACAGGATGTACTCGTGGGTGCCTGCCGGTCCGCCCGCGCCGAGCTGGCGACCCTTGAGATTGCTCACCCAGACGATGGTGGCGACGACGTTGTCTGCGCCGAAGACCTCGGCGAGCAGGAGCTTCAGCTGGGCGACCTCGTTGCCGTCGATGCTGACGAATCCCACCCCGTTCTCGGCGAGCAGGTCGCGTGCGAGCAGCAGACGCGGGTACATCATGCTGAGCCACACGGAGTGCAGTCGGCCGTCAGGGCTGTCGTCGACGTGCTCGCCGTCGAGTGGCCTGCCATCCGCATGCGGGGGCTTGATCTGCCGCGCCAGGAAGTCCCGAGTCGTCTCGGCGAAGTCGTCGTTGTAGACGAAGTCGTTGCGCGTGTTGTACGGGGGGTCGATGTAGATGAGCTTCACGGCGCGGGCGTGGGACTCGCGCAGCAGCTTCAGGGCGTCCAGGTTGTCGCCGACGATGACCGAGTTTGACGTGGAATCGGGATGCACGGAGCTCTCGGTGTCGAGGGCCAGACGCTTCTCGGCGGGCACGTTGGCCGCGGCCGCGGCGGCGCGTTTGCCCGGCCAGTCGAGCCGGTAGCGCTCAGCGGGCCCATCGACCGCGCGGGACGAGAGCTGCTGGCGCAGCAGGTCGAAGTCGATCGCGCGTCGCAGGATGCCCTCGTCATCCAGCTGCTCCGTGACGACGCTCGGGAAGAGTGCTGCGATCGCTTCCACGTTCTGCTCTGCCCGGTCGAGCGCGCGGCGGCCTGGCTGTTCCACGGGCGATCCTCGAGTCCCTCCGACTACGGTGGCGGCCGGGACGGACATCCACTGCACTCGCCACTGTAGACGGCACCGGCTTGTCGATGGCCCCGGCTCGTCGATGGCACCGGACCGTCGGCGATGCCGGACCGTCGGCGACGCCGGTGCCGACGATACGCCTCGACTACTCGCGAGGGCGGAGCCTCAGGCCCGACATCCCGCCGTCCACTTCGAGGTTCGTGCCCGTCGTCGACCCGGCTGCGGGGCTGGCGAGGTAGACGACGGCGTCTGCGATCTCGTCAGCCGCGACGAGCCGGCCGTGCGGCTGGCGGGCTTCGAGGGCGGCGCGCTCGGCGGCCGGGTCTGCTGCGGAGTCCAGCAGCCGACCCACCCACGGGGTGTCGGCCGTTCCGGGGCTCACGGAGTTGACGCGGATGCCTTCGGCGAGGTGATCTGCGGCCATCGCGCGGGTCAGCGCCAGCACGGCGCCCTTCGACGCCGAGTACAGCGCGCGCTGTTGCAGCCCCGCCGTCGCCGCGATGGACGCTGTGTTCACGATCGCGGCGGCAGGGGACCGGCGCAGGTGCGGCAGGGCTGCACGCGAGACGCGTGCCATGCCGACCACGTTGATGTTCAGCACGCGAAGCCATTCGTCGTCGGGGTTGGCGGCGACGTCGCCCTGCGCTCCGATTCCGGCGTTGTTGACGACGATGTCTATGCGGCCGAGCTCGTCGATCACGCGCTGCACCCCGGCAGCCACCGTCGCGTCGTCACTCACGTCGACGCGCACGGCCAGGTCGGCGTCATCCGTTCCGACTGAATCGATGTCGCGATCGAAGACCACGACCCGCGCCCCGTCGGCCCGCAGTCTGCGCGTGATCGCAGCGCCGATGCCGGATGCACCCCCCGTGACGATCGCGACGAGTCCGGAGAAGTCGGTGGCCATGTCGGTCCTTTCAAGCGTGTTTGCGCCGATTCTTCCATAGTCTCCGCCGATTGACACGACAAACATCCGATGTTTAGGCTGACCATGTGGCACAACGCCGCCACGACTGTCGGCGCGACACGCTCCACAAGGCGGCGGCTCTGCCGGCGCCGAACGCAACCATCCGCCCAGCCGACCGCGGCACGCCCGGCAGGGACGGGCGTGCACAACAAGCACCGAAGGAAAACTCCGCATGAGCACGATCGTCGCCGTCGACACCAGGGACGTGCGCTTCCCGACCTCCCTCTCGCTCGACGGGTCGGACGCCATGAACCCCGACCCCGACTACTCGGCCGCCTACGTCAGCATCCGAACGGATGACTCGGACGGCCTCACGGGAGACGCCTTCGTCTTCACGATCGGGCGCGGCAACGACGTGCAGGTGGCGGCGCTCAACGCACTTCGCGACCACATCGTCGGGCAGGATGTCGAGGCACTGCTCGCTGACATGGGAGAGGCGTCCCGGCGGTTCATCCACGACTCGCAACTGCGCTGGCTCGGCCCGGAGAAGGGCGTCATGCACATGGCGATCGGCGCCGTGGTCAACGCCCTGTGGGATCTGCGCGCCAAGCGCGCGGGCCAGCCACTCTGGCTCCACCTCTCCAGCCTCAGCCCGGAAGAGCTGGTGTCGCTCGTCGACTTCCGCTATCTCACCGACGCGATCACGCCCGACGAGGCGCTCGAGATCCTTCGTGCGGCTGCGCCGGGGCGTGCGGAGCGCATCGAGGTGCTGAAGCGCGAGGGGTACCCGGCGTACACGACGACGCCCGGATGGCTGGGCTACTCGGACGAGAAGCTCGCACGACTCTGCCGCGAGGCCGTCGAGGCGGGCTTCGGCCAGGTCAAGCTCAAGGTCGGCGCGGACCTCGCCGACGACATCCGCCGCTTCCGCATCGCGCGCGAGGTGCTCGGTGCCGGATACCCGATCGCGATGGACGCCAACCAGCGTTGGGGTGTCGCCGAGGCGATCGAGTGGGTGAACGCGCTCGCCGAGTTCGAGCCGGCCTGGATCGAGGAACCGACGAGCCCAGACGACATCCTCGGACATGCCGCAATCGCCCGCGGTGTCGCTCCCGTGGCGGTCGCGACCGGTGAGCATGTGCAGAACCGCGTGGTGTTCAAGCAGCTGTTGCAGGCCGAGGCCATGCAGGTGATGCAGATCGACGCGACGCGCGTCGGCGGGGTGAACGAGAACATCGCGAACCTTCTGCTGGCCGCCAAATTCGGCGTGCGCGTCTGCCCGCACGCCGGCGGTGTCGGCCTGTGCGAGGCCGTTCAGCACCTCTCCATGTTTGACTTCGTCGCGGTCACCGGCACCATGGAAGGTCGGATGATCGAGTACGTCGACCACCTGCACGAGCACTTCGTGACCCCGACCGTCGTCGAGAACGGGCGTTATCTCGCGCCCTTGGCTCCGGGCGCCGGCACCGAGATGTTCCCCGCCTCGCTCGACGAGTACGAGTGGCACGGCGGCCCGGCGGGCGGCAGCGCTGCGACGGTCGCCCAGGACGCTCGATGAGCGGCGGTGTGGATGACGTCGACTTCGGCCGGCTGAGCTTCGGGGCCGCCTCCCTCGGCAACCTCTACAAGGAGATCAGCGACGAGCAGGCGTACGAGACCCTGCAAGCCGCGTGGGATGCTGGCATCCGCTCATTCGACACCGCTCCGCACTACGGCCTCGGGCTGAGCGAACGTCGCATCGGCGCCTTCCTCGCCACCAAGCCGCGCGACGAGTTCGTGCTCTCCACCAAGGTGGGGCGCCTGCTGGTGCCGAACCCCGACCCGCGCGGCGCCGAGCAGCTCGACACCGACGGGTTCATCGTGCCCGCGGATGTCGTGCGTCGCTTCGATCCGAGTGAGGAGGGCATCCGCCGCAGTCTCGACGAATCACTCCGGCGCCTCGGCCTCGATCGGGTCGACATCCTGTACCTGCATGATCCGGATGTCTACGACCTCGACCGCGGGCTGCGCGAGGGGCTTCCCGCGCTCGCCGCGGTGCGCGACGAGGGGCTCGTGCGCGGCGTCGGCGTCGGCGTGAACAGCTCCGAGGTCGCGGCCAGAGCGGTGCGCGATGGCGACCTCGACGTGGTGCTCATCGCAGGGCGCTACACGCTGCTGAACCAGACCGCAGCAGCAGACCTGCTGCCGGTGGCTGCCGAACGCGGCGTGCGTATCGTCAACGGGGCGCCGTACAACTCGGGCATCCTCGCCGCGGAAACGGTGCCGGATGACGCGCATTACGACTACGGACAGGTGCCCGCTGAGGTGCTGGACAAGGCGCGGCGCATCCAGGCGGTGTGCGCCGAGTTCGGGGTGTCGCTGCCGGCCGCCGCTCTGCGGTTCGCGGCTCGTGGGCCACAGGTCGCGACTGTGCTGGTCGGCATGGGATCGGCGTCACGGGTGCGCGAGAACGTCGCCCGCATGGCCGCCGACATCCCCGAAGAGCTCTGGGCGGCGCTCGCGGAGCGAGGTCTCCTCGCGGCCTGACCGCACCCGGGAGTCCGGCAATAGCGCCACTTGCGCTCTATTGCGCCACTTAGGCTGGCGCAATAGAGCGCACATGGCGCAATGCGCCTCACGGGGTCAGTGCGGCCTGGCGGTGCCGGCCTCAGTCCAGGCCCATGTCGGGCAGGGTCGCATCGGCGCGGCGCTGCTCGTCGAGGCTCCAGATCTGTTCCAGCGGCAGGTAGCCGGCCTCTCCGTTCGGGCCGTAGAAGTCGTCGACGTACACGCCGATCTTCTCCTGCCAGCGGCGGTCGGCGTCGTCGCCACGGATGACCGTCATGGCCGCATCGAAGTCCTCGCAGTCGACCACGTGGAAGAGGCGGTCACCCGATCGGAAGATGCTCCAGTCGCGGATGCCGGCACGATCGAACAGCGCCCGCAGCTCGTCGGGAACCCGTGCGTGCTCGCGTCGGTAGTCGGCGGTGGCGCCTTCGCGGAGCGTCGAGTGCAGGGCGACCTTCATCGCTCATCCTTTCGCGTCGGGCTTTCGACGTCGGCAGGGGCCGGCGAGGATTCCGTGACCGGCGAGGACTCGGCGGTCCGTGACGACCGGGTGGCCTCGGAGGACTCCGTCACCGCGGATGCCTCGCGCAGCCAGTCCTCGATGCCGGCGATGTGGCTGAGCGTGAGTGCTGACGCGAGCTCGCCGTCGTGGTGCCCCAGGGCGTCGAGGATCGCGCGGTGCTCTGCGATCGTGCGGTCCGCCGCGCCACGCTGCGTCAGGCCGCGCCAGATGCGGGCGCGCACGGTGTGGCTGGAGATCGAGTCGATGAGCTGTGCCAGGTAGTCGTTGCCGCTCGCGCGCGCGATCGCCTGATGGAATTCGAGGTCGTGCTGCACGAGGGCCTCGATGCCGCCCTTGCCGCTCGTCCTCTCGAAGAGATGCTCGAGCGCCTGCAGCTCGTCGCCCTCGATGCGACCGGCGGCCAGCCGCGCAGCAGCCGGCTCGAGGATGCGCCGCACCCCGAAGATCTCCAGGAGTGAGCGGTCGTCGTGCAGGTCGACCACGAATGAAAGCGCCTCGAGGAGGAGTCGCGGTTCGAGACTCGTCACATACGTGCCGTCGCCTCGCCGGACATCCAGAACGCGAATCACCTCGAGAGCCTTCACCGCCTCACGCAGCGACGAGCGCGAAAGGCCGAGGCTCTCGCTGAGCTCCTTCTCCGGCGGCAGCCGGTCGCCGGGGGCGAGCCGACCGCTGGTGATCATCTCCTTGATCTTGAGGATCGCTTCGTCGGTGACGGCCATACGCGATGGTACCGCGGCGCCGGGTCAGACATCCGACGTATGTGGAGGTGAGATCGCGAAGGGGGAATAGGGCGGCCTCTGTCACAATTGGATGTCATAACCAACGCGTGAACGCGCAGAGGCGCAGGGCACGGTCTCGCCGGGCATCCCGGCCGACACAGAAGGAACCTCCATGAGCAACGGATTCACCGTAGGCATCGTCGGCGCCACCGGACAGGTCGGCACGGTCATGCGTCGCATTCTGGAGGAACGCGACTTTCCGGTGGAGACGCTGCGCCTGTTCGCGACGAGCCGCTCTGCAGGCCGCACCCTTCCGTTCAAGGGCCAGGAGATCGTCGTCGAAGACGTCGAGACCGCGGACCCGTCCGGCATCGACATCGCCCTGTTCTCGGCCGGCGCGACAGGCAGCCGTGCCGTCGCTCCGAAGTTCGCCGCGGCGGGCGCGCTCGTGATCGACAACTCCAGCGCCTGGCGCATGGACCCCGAGGTGCCGCTCGTGGTGAGCGAGGTCAACCCGCACGCCATCGACGACGCGCCGAAGGGCATCATCGCGAACCCGAACTGCACGACGATGGCGATCATGCCCGTCCTCAAGGTGCTTGACGCCGAGGCCGGTCTGCGCAGGCTCGTCGTCTCCACTTACCAGGCGGTCAGCGGCTCCGGTCTCGCCGGTGCGCAGGAACTCGCCGAGCAGGCCGAGGCTGCGCTGGCTTCAGGCCACGTGCTCGACCTCGTTCATGACGGCTCGGCCGTCGAACTGCCTGCACCGCACAAGTACGTGCGCCCCATCGCGTTCGACGTCGTGCCGCTCGCGGGCTCGATCGTGGATGACGGCCAGTACGAGACCGACGAAGAGAAGAAGCTGCGCAACGAGAGCCGCAAGATCCTCGAGCTTCCCGAGCTGCTGGTCAGCGGAACGTGCGTGCGCGTTCCTGTGTTCACCGGTCACTCGATGTCGATCAACGCGGAGTTCGCCGAGGAGCTGTCTCCCGAGCGCGCCGCCGAACTGCTGAAGGATGCACCGGGAGTCGTTCTCACGGACGTGCCGACCCCCCTCGAGGCTGCTGGCAAGGACCCGAGCTACGTCGGTCGCATCCGACGCGACGAGGGCGCGCCGGAGGGCCGTGGGCTCGCGCTGTTCGTCTCCAACGACAACCTGCGCAAGGGCGCAGCGCTCAACGCCGTGCAGATCGCGGAGATCGTGGCGGCGAAGCGCAGGGCCGCCGTCGCCGTCTGAGGTGCGGTCCCCAATTCTGGGGTAATCATAGGAATTCCTTGGCAGCCGCGTGGAGGGATGCCAGCCGTTGGTATAGGTTCGCCCTGACCCTGGCGGATTTTGAACGGCTGGGACTGCGCCGCCGATGGTCATCCGACTGAGCATTCCCATCGGAGAGCGCGATGAACGGCGATGACGCCTGGCAGCCGGCAAGGCTGATCCCAACTTCCGGAATCAACGGAGCCGAGGAACAGGAACGGCGGGCCACGTCGGCGCTGCTTGCCGTTATCACCTCTGTGAACGAGTTCGGCCGACGGTTGATCTCACCGTTAGGCGCCCCCGGCGGCAGCATCGAGACGTTCATCGAGGTGCCATTCCTGCTTGGCGACAAGAAGGTCATACCCGATGGGCTCATTCGGACTGCTTGGGGGAAGAAGTCCTGGGTGGCCCTCGTCGAGGTCAAGACCGGCGACAACGACCTCGGTGTCGAACAGATCGAGAACTATCTGGATGTCGCTCGCACGAATGGTTTCGACGCCGTGATCACGATCTCCAACGAGATCGCGTCCCAGACTGGTGTGCATCCCACTCCCGTTGATAAGCGCAAGCTTTCGAAGGTTGCACTTCACCACTGGTCGTGGAGCGAAGTGCTGACCAACGCGGTTCTCCAGCGTCAGTTCAAGGGCGTCTCGGATCCTGACCAAGCCTGGATTCTCGGTGAGCTGATCCGCTATCTGGAGCATCCTCGGTCGGGCGCTCTCTCGTTCCACGACATGGGTCAGAGCTGGGTTGCGATTCGCAATGCGATCAGCACGGGAACTCTTCGGCGCAATGACAAGGGTCTTGTCGACGTTGCCTCGCGTTTCGACGCGCTCGTCGCCTTCACCTGTCTCATGCTCGGTCGCAGGCTCGGAGTCCAAGTCGCCGCTGACATCCCGCGTGCCCAGGCTAAGGATCCGAAGCTGCGCACTGACACTCTTGTCGCCCAACTTGTGGACGAGGGAGCGATCTCGGGATCGATCCGAGTGCCCAACATGGTGGCTCCCATCTATGTGCGCGCCAATCTCAAGTCCGGTCAGGTCATGTGCTCGGTCGAACTCGCGGCTCCCACGACGGGAAAGGCACAGACTCGCGTCAATTGGCTCCTCCGTCAGCTCAAAAACGCCCCGCCTTCGACACGAGTGGAAGCGTTCGCGGCGCGATCGCGCGAAGGTACGGCCGAGCTTCTCGGCGATGCGAGGGTGGATCCGGGAAAACTGGTCGCGGATCCCAGGAAGGACATCGTGCGATTCCGCGTGGCTCAGTTGAGCGCAGCAGGGGCGGGTCGTGGCCTCGGTCGCAATTCGTTCATCGACTCGGTGCTCAAAGCCGTGGACGACTTCTACGAGAACATCGGTCAAGCGCTCAAGGCATACGTGCCGCCGACTCCCAAGTTCCGTGATCAAGAGGCGAACGAGCCGACGCCTAGAGATGTCGCCGCGTCGACGGCAGAAACGTCGTCTGGGCGTCAGCCTGCAGAGGCACCTCCTGCGTCCGTCGATTAGGTCCGTCCTGTTGGGGACGGCTTGCGGTGACGTGTCCCCGCCGCCGCAGGCGGGCGATCGCGCCGACGAGCACCGCGCCAGCGGCGACCGCTGCCGGGTAGACCAGGTTCGGGCCGGCGAGGATGAGCAGGCCGAGCACGAGCATGCACGAGACGGCCGCCATCCACCAACCGATGCTCCAGTGGGGTAGCAGGATGACCGCGCTCGCCACACCCATGCCGTAGATCGCCGCGGCGATGCTCGTGTGCACGAGGATGACCGGCTGCAGGTCGGGGATGAACACCACGATCACGAAGTACACGCCCATGACCGCGGCGCTCAGCGCGAGGCCCCTGCGGGCGATGCCGCCTCGCTCGAAGCCGTGGCCGAACCAGGCGGGGAGGTCTCCGTCGCGACCCATCGCGGCGCCCAGCTTGCTGAAGGCCGCGATATAGGCATTGAAGACGCCGACGACCACGATCACGGCGACGCACGCGACCACGACGCCCCAACCCCGGCCGAGGCCCACCGCGACGAGGTCGAGCAGTGGTGCCTTGCCGGCTCCCGCGGCGGGGCCGAGCACTCCGACGACCGCCGTCTGGATCGCGACGTACGCGATCGCCACGATGACGAGCGCCAGAGCGGTCGCACGCGGGATGTCACGCCGTGGCCTCGAGAACTCGCCGGCGATCCCGGCGACGGCCTCCCACCCGGCGAACGCCCACACGTACAGGCTGATGGCGACTCCGACGCCCGCCGCCCCGTGCGGAAGGAACGGTGTGAAGTTCGCCGCGTGAGTGTGTGGCGCCGCCGCGGCCAGCGCTAGGACAAGGATCGCCATCAGTGCAGCGCTCAACCCGAGCTGAGCCCAGGCGGTGAAGCGCACGCCGAAGACGGCGATCGTCACGGGGATGATCACGAGGGCGGCCGCGATCGCGATCACCGTGAACCGGTCGCCGCCGATGATCGCCACGACGTATTGGGCAGTCATGATCGCGGCGATGGGAGCTCCGATCGGGGTCCCGAAGTAGAACCAGTAGCTCACCACTCGGGCGGCGGTCGGGCCGAAGGCGCGACGTGCGAAGGTTGCGACGCCTCCGGCATCGGGGTGCCGTGTGGACAGGGCGGCGAAGGTCGCCGCGAGAGGTATCGAAACCACCGCGAGTGCTGCGACCGCGACGATCGATCCCGGTCCGGCAGCCTGGGCTGCCAACGCCGGAAGCAGAAGTATGCCCGTGCCCAGAACGGCAGCCACGTACAACGCGGTGCCCTGGGCGAGGCCGAT
This sequence comes from Humibacter soli, assembly GCF_054779035.1. NCBI lineage: Bacteria > Bacillati > Actinomycetota > Actinomycetes > Micrococcales > Microbacteriaceae > Humibacter > Humibacter soli. Next base: position 32,792 of record NZ_BAAGYX010000001.1, read on the forward strand.
CCCTTTCGGAGAACCCTGGCGCGAAGCCCCGACCGCAGCTTCGGTCGCTCCGTGCTTCGCGGTGGTGGGCATTCGCCCATGGTGCCGCATGCCGCTGACATCCGTGGAGTGACTTCATCTTCCGAGAAAACCGTGGTCGCATCGTCCTCGAGGGCAGCGCGACCGGCGCGACTGCGGCAGGGTGGAGTCATGACCGGCATCCAGACCGCTGTTGACGTCACCGACTGGCGGCGTCGCGTTTTCGCCCTGTACGAGCTCGTCCGCGAGCTGTCCGAGGAGGAGCCGGCCGCGGCCCACGCGGCATGGGTCGTCGAACGGGATGCGCTCTTCGCGGAGCATCCGTCGACCCCGCTCCTACCGGATGACCGAACGGTGTTCTCAGGATTGCCGGTTCCGCTGTACGACCCGGCGTGGCGCTTCGAGCTGCCGATCGAGGAGGCGGAGCCGGCCGCGCTCGACGTCGAGACCGGAACGGACGGCGTCGTGCCCTTCGAGCGCATCGGGGTCGTGCGGGTACCGGATGTCGGCTCGCTGGACGTCTGGCGGCTGCGCTCGTACGGCGGCGGGCTGTTCGTGCCCGTGAAGGATGCCTCTGCCGGGCATCCCGATGGCACGTACGGCGGCGGCCGCTACCTGCTGGACACCATCAAGGGTGCCGACCTCGGCCCCGGGAACGTTCCGGACACGATCGTGCTCGACTTCAACTTCGCCTACAACCCCAGTTGTGCCTACGACCCCGCGTGGGCGTGCCCGCTCGCGCCGGTGGGCAACACGGTGAGCGTGGAGATCCCGGTGGGGGAGCGCTACTCGGGGTGAATCTCCGAGTTCCAGTTAGGCGGGGCAGTGTGGCGCCGGGTGGGAGCTGTGCTGCTCAGGCGCGCAGGCTTCTCGCCGCGACATCCTGGTGCGCGAGCCGGCGCAGGGCGACGACGACGGGCTCGTAGAGCGCGGTGCCGAGCACGGCGTACCGCACAGCGGCCGAGCGGTCGGGGTCGCGGGCGTCCGCGTCGATGGCCCCGCCGGGTGCCGCCCCCACGTCGTACTGCGCCATCGGGCGAAGCGCCGCGCCGTACGCGTCCAGCCGTTCATCCGTGAGCGGGATGCCCGCCTCCTCCACCGCAGCCAGAGCGCGCTCGAGCTGCCACGTCGCCGGATACGTCGCGTCGTACGTCCATCCGAGGTGCTCGATCGCTGCGCGGGCCCGTGGATGCTGGGCTTCTGCCCCCGCCTCGACGTACGGCGGCAGCGCAGACACGGCCTGCCCGAGAGTGGCGAACAGATCGGGGTCCGGATGGTCGATCAACCCGAGCACTGTCTTGATCTGGGCGATGGGCAGACCGGCGAGGTCGGCGAGCGAGCGGATCAGTCTCAGTCGGCTCAGGTGTTCGTCGCCGTAGTCGGCCTGGGTCGCGCCGCGCGTCACCCCTGGCGAGAGGATGCCCTCCCGCAGGTAGTACTTGATCGTCGCGATCGGCACGCCGCTGCGTTGCGCCAACTCCGAGATGCGCATCGAACCCCCTTGTCCGGGTCGGATCACGACCCTTGACATTGGATAGTACAAGTATCCATGATTAGATACTGCAACTATCCAACAAACGATACCGGTGCAGGCGGGCCGATTCGCGTCATCCATCGGTCGCATCACGCAACGCCGGAGAAGGCAGGCGAACCATGCTTCCGGCATCCACCACCATCACCGTCGGCGTCGTGCTGCTGACGGTGATCGGCATCGCGTACGGCGGCACATTCATGCTGCGGGTCGTCACCGGAAAGCAAGGAGCGAACGACCTCCAGAAGTCGTTCTTCCGGGCCGGCCACGCGCATGCCGGGGTGCTGGTCATCCTCGGGCTCCTCGTGCTGCTCCTGATGAACGCGGCGAACGCGGGCGTGTGGGGCGAGGTGGTCGGCATCGCGGTGCTGGCCTGTGCGCTGCTCATCCCAGGCGGCTTCTTCTTTTCTGTGATCGGGCACGATCCGCAGCAGCCGAACGCTGCCAGGGCCCTCATCTGGATCGGGTTCACCGTGCTCACGCTCGCGATGCTGATCGGCGGCATCCTGTTGATCGTGCTCGGGGCGTCGCGCGCGTAGCCATCGGTCAGCGCTGCCGCTGCAACGCCAATAGAATCGTGCAAGTGAGTGATTCCCGAGCCCCGTTAGACGTCGTCCTGATCGGTGGGGGCATCATGAGTGCGACGCTCGGCACGATGATCCAGCGACTCCAACCGGACTGGACGATCCGCATCTACGAGAGCCTCGGCGAGGTCGCTCAGGAGAGCTCGAATCCGTGGAACAACGCAGGCACCGGGCACGCGGCGCTCTGCGAGCTGAACTACATGCCGGAGGCGAAGGACGGCAGCGTCTCGCCCGACAAGGCCATCAGCATCAACGAGCAGTTCCAGCTGAGCCGTCAGTTCTGGTCATCCCTCGTCGAACAGGGTGAGCTGCCGAACACGTTCATCACCTCGACGCCCCACATTACCTTCGTGCGCGGCGGCGACAACGTGAAGTACCTGCGCAAGCGCTACCAGGCGCTGAAGGACCAGCCTCTGTTCGCCGGCATGGAGTACAGCGAGGACCACAAGGTCATCCGCGAGTGGGCGCCCCTGCTCATCAAGGGCCGCACGCGCGAGCCGATCGCCGCAACGCACATCGCGGCGGGCACGGATGTCGACTTCGGCGCACTCACGAACGCACTCGTCGACGGCCTCACCAGTCGCGGTGCGGAGCTTCGCCTGAATTGCCGGGTGAAGAGCATCCGCCGCACGAAGCAGAACACCTGGCGGTTGCGGGTCAAGCACACGGTCGGCAACACCCCGCACACCGTCGAGGCGCGGTTCGTCTTCGTCGGTGCGGGCGGCGGCGCACTACATCTGCTGCAGTCGTCGGGCATCGACGAGATCAAGGGCTTCGGCGGGTTCCCGATCAGCGGCAAGTTCTTCCGCACGACCAATCCGAAGATCGTGGCGCAGCAGGATGCCAAGGTGTACGGCAAAGCAGCCGTCGGTGCACCCCCGATGTCGGTGCCGCACCTCGACACGCGAGTCGTGAACGGTGAGGCATCCCTTCTCTTCGGCCCGTTCGCCGGCTTCAGCCCCAAGTTCCTCAAGAAGGGGTCGTGGTGGGATCTCCCTGGCTCCGTTCGAGGAAGCAACCTCGGGCCGATGCTCGCGGTCGCACGTGACAACATTCCGCTGATCAGGTATTTGATCAGCGAGCTGCTGGCATCCCGTGCCAAGAAGGTCCGGGCGCTGCAGGAGTTCATGCCCACGGCGAAGGGCGAGGACTGGGAGCTGATCACCGCCGGCCAGCGCGTGCAGGTGATGAAGAAGGATGCCCAGCACGGTGGCGTGCTGCAATTCGGCACCGAGGTGGTGGCGGCCTCCGACGGGTCGATCGCGGGCCTGCTCGGGGCGTCTCCTGGGGCATCCACCGCCGTTCCGATCATGCTCGACGTGCTGCAGAAGTGCTTCCCGCAGCAGTGGCCGTCGTGGGAGCCGAGGCTCGCCGAGCTCATCCCGACGATGGGCACGACGCTGAACGACCGGCCTGCGGAGGCCGCGCGGGTGATCTCCGAGACCTCGAAGGTGCTCGGGCTCGACGACTGAGCGGGGCCTCGCCTCCCGTGGTCGCGTGACAGCGCCATGTGCGCTCCATCGCGTCGTCGACCCCGTAACTGCGCCACGTGCGGTCAATTGCGTCGTCTGACCCGGTAGCCGCGCCATTTGCGCTCTATTGCGCCACTTGTACTGGCGCAGTAGAGCGCAAATGGCGCAATAGAGGGTCGGGACCGGGTCGGAGGCGGGACCGGGGTCGGGGTCGGGACCGGGGCGGCGTCGGCGTCGACGACGGGGTCGAAGCGACCCCGCAGTGGACTCCCCGAGGGATCTCTGGTAACGTCTCGCGAGCTATGAAGAAGTGACCACCCTTCGTCCCGCGCATGAGGCTCGACCCCTGCGGATCCGCGACACCTCGATGTCGTACCGCAGCGCATCCGACGAAGACCGGTCACCGCCGTTGAGGCAGACCGCGCAGCTGGATCGCGCTGTCTTCCCGACCTCCGGCGAGTTCCCCCGGCTCTGACTCGTGATGCCAACGCCCGGCGGGAACTTCCCGCTCGCCGACGCGAGCTCGCCAGAGAGGCGGTTCCACATTGCCACGATCCATCTACCGTTCCACCGAGTACACCCAGCCCAGCGAGTCCAACCAGCTCATTGAGTCCAATCAGCTCATCGAATCCGGCCAGGAGATCGAGACGACGCCCGGCGCCGTCGAGGGCCGCGTTCCCGCCACGGTCGCCGACCACCTGCGCGCTGACGGCGTCTCGCACAGCTACGGCGTACGCAGCGTGCTGACGGATGTCTCACTCGCAGTCCCACCCGGCGCCCGCGTCGGACTGATCGGCGAGAACGGCGTCGGCAAGTCGACGCTGATGCGCATCATCGCTGGCGCGGAGCAGCCGGATCAGGGCGCGATCTCACGTCCCGCCCGCACCGGATTCCTCTGGCAAGAGGTGCGCTTCGCCCCCGGAGACACGCTCGGCTCGCTCGTCGAGCACGCGCTCGCCGAGGTGCGCGCGATCGAGCGCGAACTCGACGCCGCCGGGATCGCTCTCGGCGAGGCATCCGATGCTCAGGACCTCGAGCAGGCATCCGCACGCTACGACGCTGCTCTCGCGGCCGCGGAACGGGCGGATGTCTGGTCCGTGGACTCCCGGCGCGACCGTGTGCTCGCGGGGCTCGGCGTGTCGGGCATCCCGCTCGATCGCACGCTCGGCGAGGTCTCCGGCGGCCAGCGCAGCAGGTTCGCGATGGCGGCCCTGCTGTTGCGGCGCCCGGACGCGCTGCTGCTCGACGAGCCGACGAATCACCTGGATGACGACGCTGTGGAGTTCCTGCAGCGCCAGTTGGCCGGATGGGACGGCCCTGTGCTGTTCGCCAGCCACGATCGCGCGTTCCTCGACTCCGTCGCCACAGCGCTGGTCGACCTCGATCCGTCGCGATCGGCGCTCGCCGCGGGCGCCCACGGCGACGGTCAGGGGCAGCGTGGCGTTCAGGCTTCCGGCAACGGTGCGACGGTGTTCGGCGCGCCATCCACCGGCGAGGGCGCGTTCAGTGCCTACCTCGCGCACAAGGCGGCGGAGCGTGAGCGCTGGGAGCGGCAGTACCGCGACGAGCAGGACGAGCTGGGTGCGCTACGGCACTCGGTCTCGGTCACGGCGCGCGGTCTCTCCGCGCACGGCACGAGGGCTCCGCGCGACAACGACAAGTTCATCGGGGTCTTCAAGGGGCAGCGTGTCGACGCCGGGATAGCGCGTCGGGTGCGCAACGCCAAGGGCAGACTCGACGAGCTCGAACGCGACCAGGTGCGCAAGCCGCTTGCGCTGCTGAGCTTTGCGGGCATCCCGAGCGGATCGCACGCCCTCGAGGAGTCGGCAGGCACGCTGGTGCAGGTGACGGATGCCCGAGTCGACGGCCGGCTGCACGTCGATCGCCTGCGGGTCGAACCCGACTCGCGGCTGCTGGTCACCGGTCGGAACGGCGCGGGAAAGTCCACGCTGCTCGGGCTGCTGGCGGGCACCCTCGCGCCGGATGATGGAACTGTTGCTCGACGCAAGGCGCTCCGGGTCGGGCTGCTGGAACAAGACGTGCGGTTCGCCGATCCCACGGCGACACCCCGGTCGCTCTACGTGTCGGCGATGGGGGAGCGGAGGGCCGAACAGCTCCCGCTGACCTCGCTGGGTCTGCTGGCACCGCGCGACCTCGATCGTCCGGTCGGCTCGCTCTCGGTGGGCCAGCAGCGCAGGTTCGCACTGGCGCTGATCATCGCGAAGCCACCGCACGTGTTCCTGCTCGACGAGCCGACGAACCACCTCTCGTTGTCGCTCGCGGGCGAGCTGGAGGATGCCCTCGGCGGCTACCCGGGAGCGGTGGTGGTCGCCAGCCACGATCGCTGGCTGCGTCGCAGGTGGTCAGGAGACGAACTGCGGTTGCCCTGAGCGTCCGTTAACCTTCCCGTTCCCATCGTGTCGGCCACCGTTCGCCCGGTGCCGCCACGGTGGGCGCGTGCTGAAAAGATTCTCAGGTTTACTCGCCCTCACAGCAGGCCCGGCCCTTGTGCTCGCCGGGTTACTCGCCGTCCCGGCAGCCGCATCGGCCACCGAGAGCACCAGCCCGCTCCGCATCAATGAGATCGAGACCAACGGAACCCCCGACTGGGTCGAACTCATCAACACCAGCGCGGATGCCTTCGACGCCTCCGGCTATGTGCTGACCGGCCGAGAGAATGCGGTCACATACACGGTTCCCTCCGGAACGGTCATCCAGCCCGGTGCCGTCTTCTTGGAGGACGACGCTGACTTCAAACTCAAGAAGAGTGACCTGCTGAGCCTGTATGAGCCCGACGGCACAACGCTGGCCGACTCCTATGAGTGGGGAGACTTCCACCTCGACTCGTACGGCAGGATTCCGAACGGCACCGGCGACTTCGTGCAGCAGGCTGCACCGTCGCCGAATGAGCTCAACCCTGATCCCAGCACTCCCGGGGACGGCAACCCCGGTGACGGCAACCCCGGTGGCGACATCTCGTATCAGGCGGTGAAGATCAACGAGGTCAGCTCCGACAGTGACAACTACGAGCTGGTGAATACGGGAGACAGCGACATCGACGTCTCCACGTGGACTCAGACCGACAGCGGGCACACGCCCGGTCCGATCGATGCTCCCAACGGCACGACCGTCCCAGCACACGGCTACCTCGTGCTCGCCTCCAACCAGGGTCTCAGCGCCGGCGGCGACGCCGTCAGGCTCTACCTCGCGGATGGCACGACACTCGTCGACCAGGTGAGCTGGGGAAACAACGACGCGGAGCCCGGCACCTGGTCGAGCTGCCTCGACGCCACCGACACCTTCGTTCACACCGCGACGTCCAGCTTCGGCGAGTCCAACGCCACGGCATGCGCAGGCGAGATCATTCCGCCGAGCACTCCGGACAACGGCGGTCAGGTCCCCTGCCAGACCGAGGCTCCCAGCGGCAGCGGCCCAGCGATCCCCGGCGGCGTCGTGTGGCCGGGCAGCCAGGACTGGAAGGTCGCTGACAACGAGTGCGAGTTCGTGACTCCGCTCTCCGGTCAGGACGTCTCGGGCCTCGACATCGACCCGGCGACCCCGAACGTGATGTGGGCGGCGAAGAACAAGAGCCACATCTACCGCCTCGTGAAGGATGGCGACCTGTGGGTCCCCGACGCCACCAACGGTTGGAGCAGCGGCAAGGACATCGTGTTCCCGAGCGGCAGCGGGCAGCCGGATGCCGAGGGCATCAGCGTCGGACCGGATGGCTACCTCTACGTGACGACCGAGCGCGACAACACCGCGAGCGGCGTTCCGCTCGACAGTGTGCTGCGCGTCGACCCGAACGAGCAGGGCGTCGTGCTGCACCCGACCACGCAGTGGGTCCTGACCGGCGACCTCGCCGACGCGATCGACATCTCGGGCAGTGCCGACTCGAACCTCGGATTCGAGGGGATCACCTGGGTGCCCGACTCGTACCTCACGACGAACGGCTTCGTCGACCAGAGCACCCACAAGGCCTATGACCCCGCCGATTACCCGGGGCACGGCGACGGGCTGTACTTCCTCGCACTGGAGAAGAATGGTCACCTGTACGCCTACGCCCTGAACAGCGACGGCACGTTCCACCGCATCGCAGCGATCGACACCGGCATGCCGGCGATCGCCGACACTCAGTGGGACCCCGACGCCCAGCGTGTCTGGGCGGTCGCCGACAACACCTCGGCCGGCTCCACCACGTTGCTGAAGATCAATGACACCGGATCCTTCGCGGTCGACAAGATCTACAACCGGCCGACCGGGCTCCCGGACTACAACCTGGAGGGCTTCGCGCTCGAGCCGAACACGACCTGCGTCGACGGACAGAAGGGTGTCATCCGGTCGGACGACGGTAACAACGGCGGCCACTCGCTGTGGGCGGGCACGATCGACTGCGATCTGAACCTCGGGTCGCAGGGACCGGGTACGCCTGCGGGGACGACCTCGAGCGTGACCGCGACGCCGTCCACGGTTCAGGCCGGCGGGACGATCACCATCGATGCGACGGGGTTGGATGCCGGAACGACGTACTCGGTCATCCTGCACTCCGACCCGGTCACGATCGGTGGCGCGGCGGCCGACGCCGACGGCAACCTGACGCTGACCGCGACGGTTCCCGCCGACACGACACCCGGTGCGCACACGCTCATCGTCGCGACGGCGGCCGACCCGGCCACGGTGGTCGCGAGCACCGGTGTGACCGTGACGGCGGCGTCAGCTGCAGCTGGCTCTGGCGACCCCGCGGGCGGCACGACGAGCGGAAGCACGACGAGCGATGACAGCCTCGCCTCGACGGGTTCCGACTCGCTGCCGTGGGTCGCGATCGCCGCACCTCTGCTGCTGCTCGGCGCCGGCCTGATGCTGGCCCGTCGTCTGCGGGCTCGTCGCAACGACGCCTAGCCGATAACGCGAACACATCGCGGCCCTCTCGCTTCGGCGGGCAGGGCCGCGATGCTGTTTCATGGATGTCACTGTGGACATGTCGACGATGAATACTAACTGGTGTTTGACGATCACTAGAAAAAATGTTCGAATGAGGACATGAGGTGGAGCGGTCAGGAGATCTCGGTGGAGCAGGCGGATGCCCTGCCCGGCCTCGCCAAGCTGAACAACCTCGTCCGCTCCGTTCGCACGCCTGAGTTCGCGGGTGTCACGTTCCACGAGGTGCTCGCAAAATCAGCGTTGAACAAGGTGCCAGGTGGCGGCGGAGCCCTTCCCTTCGGCTGGACCATCAACCCCTATAGGGGCTGCAGTCATGCCTGTGCCTACTGCCTGACACCGGACACCCTGATCCTCATGGCTGATGGCCGGCAAAAGCCACTGGCGTCGGTGCGCGTCGGTGATCTCGTGATGGGAACTCGGCAGGCTGGCGGACATCGTCGTTACACCTCGTCTCGCGTGCTCGCTCGTTGGAATACGCACAAACGAGCCCATCGGGTGACTCTTGCAGACGGAACAGAGATCGTGGCGAGCGGCGACCACCGATTCCTGACCGAACGCGGGTGGAAGCACGTCACAGGTTCGATGGTTGGGCGTCACCGGCGTCCCTATCTGACCACGAACAATTCGCTCATGGGCTTCGGCATGGGAGGCGCGTCGGCGGCTCGCGTTGGCGATGTGGACAGCAGCGCGTATCGCCGCGGATACCTCACCGGGATGATCCGCGGTGACGGCAGGATGATCGCCAGGGACTACGTGCGAAGGAGCGGAACGATCAACCGTGTGCGGTACTTCCGTCTCGCGCGGGCGGATGACGAAGCGCTCGACAGATCACGCGAGTACCTCTCACGGGAAGGCATCGGTACAACTACTCGACCATTTGCTGTCGCCACGACCACGCGGCGGCAGATGGCGGCGATTCACTGCAACAGGCAGGGGAGCTTCGATGCGATCAGCGCTCTGATCGACTGGCCCGCTGATGCGGGCGATGAGTGGAGTCGCGGTTACCTCGCTGGGGTCTTCGATGCCGAGGGAAGCTGCTCGCGCGGTGTGCTGCGTATCTCGAACAAGTCTGAGCCGATACTTGCCCACATCGAAACGGCGCTCGAACGATTCGGAATCACGTATGTCCGGGAAGCCCCTCGCGACAACGGCGTCGTGTGTATACGGGTCACGGGCGGGCTGGCGATGCGCTCCCGTTTCTTCGATCTGGTGGTACCAGCGATCTCGAGGAAGGTGCAATTCGCCGGCCTTGCGATCACATCCGATGCCGACCTGCGCGTGACATCCATCGAAGATCTCGGCGTCGATCTCGACATGATCGACATCACGACGGAGACAGGCGACTTCATCGCGAACGGCGTTGTGAGCCACAACTGCTTCGCCCGCCCGACGCACCGCTACCTCGAGCTCAACATGGGGACCGACTTCGACCGCGAGATCATCGTGAAGGTCAACGTCGCCGAGGTGCTGCGCAAGGAACTGGCCAAGCCGAGCTGGGCCAGACATCCCGTGGCGCTCGGCACCAACACAGATCCGTACCAGCGTGCCGAGGGACGCTATGCGCTCATGCCGCAGATCATCTCGGCGCTCGCCGACTCAGGAACGCCCTTCAGCATCCTCACCAAGGGCACCCTGCTACGGCGCGACCTCGACCTCATTGCGGATTCCGCCACACGCGTTCCCGTTGACCTGGCCATGTCCATCGCGGTCTACGACGACGAACTGCAGAAATCAGTAGAGCCCGGCACTCCGAGCACGAAGGCCAGGCTCGAGACGGTGCGCGCCGTACGTGAACACGGTCTGGAGTGCTCCGTGTTCATGATGCCGATCCTCCCGTATCTCACCGATTCGCGAGCGCATCTCGACGCTGCGCTGACCGCGGCCAAGGATGCCGGTGCCTCATCCGTTCTCTACACCGCACTGCACCTCAAGCCGGGCGTCAAGCAGTGGTTCATGCTGTGGCTCGAGCGCGAGCATCCAGAACTCGTGCCGAAATACGAGGCGATGTATGCGACTAAGACCTATGCGCCGAAGGAGTATCGCGCGTGGCTGGCGGCTCGCATCAAACCGCTGATCGCCGCGCACGGACTGCTTCGAGGTGAAGAAGACCCGGTGACGGGCGGCGTCCGGTCGGCAGCGCTGAACGCGATGCGTGACGGCGAGGGTGAGCGAGTGCGTATGCTTGCGGAGCCTCCGCCCGCGCCTGTCGCCCCCGAGGAGCGCCTGACCCTCTTCTGAGCAATGCGGGCTGCCTCCTTGGAGCTCTCCGGGGTCGCCCGCCCTGCCGCCCTGATCGGGGTACACGAAGGGGGTACGGGTCGCGACCGCGTCGTGCCATAATCTGGTCGATGTCTCTCGGGATGCCTGCACAGGTCGCACGTGAAGCCGGGAACCGTGCGATCGCGACGTCGACGCAGGTCGGGGCGCTGATCTGCCTTGGCGCGGCTTTCATCTCCGTGCTGGCGCCGGGATTCTTCCTCATCGGGGGAGTGCAGTGGTGGGCGGCCGGCATACTGCTGCCGATGGCGGCTCTGGTCATCGTCGTGATGGTGACGGAGAGCAAGCTTGCGATGCTCGCCTACGTCGTCGTCGGATGTGTCTCGACCTTCGCCTATACCGTCGCCGTGCTCCAACAGACGCCCTCGTACACGAACACGAACCTCTTCGTGATCGCGCTGCCGCTGATCGCCCTCATGCTCATCGGCGGGTCAGGGCACGACACCCGCGTCGGGGTGCTCTGGGCGACTGCTGCATATGGGCTGGGCGACCTCGCCGTGTTCGTGGCCTCGGTGGTCGTCGGAAGACAGTTCCGCCTCGACTCCGTCTCACTGACCGCCTACGTGCTCTTCATGGCGCTCTTGCTCTTCCACGGCGTCACGCGGGGCTGGTACCGCGGCGCGCACGCGTTGATCCTCAGGACCTTGCGCGAGCAGCACATCGACGAGGTACGGCTCCAGGTCGCGGCAGAGTTGCGCGCTGAGCTGCACGACACGACCCTGAGCGAGCTGGCGGCATTGGCGACGGCGCAGCCCGGGCCGCTGGCGCCGAAGCTGCGTGAGCGGCTCGAGTCCGACATCCGTCACTGGACCACCGGTCCTCATCGCGCTCAGGAACGCCGCAACGTAAGCGATCGCACCGAATGGCGCGAGAGCGAGCTCGCACGGGCCATCGATCACGCGCGGGACTCCGGCCTCGTCGTCGACGTGACGGGAGACCGCCGGGCGTACGCGGAGTTGCCGCCTGAAGTCAGGCGCGCGCTCGGGCTTGCGGCCCGACAGTGCCTGGTCAACGTGCTCAATCACTCGGGGCAATCCAATGTCGAGCTGGCCGTGTCTGCCTCGCACGACGAGGTCTCCATCCTGATCGTCGATCCCGGCCGCGGGTTCGACGTCTCCGTCATCAGCCGACAAGGTAGCGACCGTCTCGGAATTCTGCACTCGGTCGTCGACCGAATCGAGCGGGTCGGCGGCAGCGTGTCGATCTACTCCAAGCCGGGAGCGGGAACGACGGTGCTGATGTTCGCGCCGAGGACGGGCGGGGGCGCGACCGAATGATCATGCCCACCCTTGACCGGGTTCCCGGTCGGCTGGATCCGATCGGCGCCGCCGCGGCGTGGTCACTCGCGCCGCTCACGGGCGGGCTCGCCGTCGCCTACGCCATTGTTCAGAGCGTGATGCACGCGAGCGAGATCATCCACCCCGAGATGGCCGCCGTCGCGATAGGTGCGTTGTGCGGTGCCGCGGTGGTTCTCGCTATCGCGGCTCATCCGAGCATCGCGCGCCTCAATCGCACCGCGGCGATCGCCGTCGTCGCCACGGCCGTGCTTGCGGCTCTGCTCTCGGCCGCATCTACCTGGGGCCACAACCGCCTGGTGCAGGATGACTGGGGCCAGGTCGGCGTCGGCCTGCTGATCTTCGGTCTGCTCTGGCTGCGACCGCCGCTCGAGCTTCTCGTCATGGGCGCGTCCAGCGCCCTGGTCGTCGGTCTGATCGCAGCCGAGCAGGCAGGCTCACTGCACATCGTCAACACACCGTGGGTCTACGTCGTCGTCGCGGCGACGCCGGTGCTGGTGTTCGCTGCGGTCGCGGCGACCTGCGGCGCCGTGATCAGCCGTTTCGCGTCGGAGTGGTCATTCACGGCACGCGCCGGGATGCGTGTGCTCGGGCCGGAGTTCCGCCAATTCGAAGAGGCGGAGTTGCATCGTGCCCAGCTGGCCGAACTGCGCGAGCTGACCCTGCCGCTTCTCGCGTCGGTCGCCGCGAAGGGACGGGTCACCGAGGGCGACATCGAGGCGGCGGCCCGTACTGCGGCGTGGTTGCGCGAGCGCGCGTTGCAGCAGGCGGGAACAACCTGGCTGGACCGGCTCGCCCTCGAGACCGGCATGAGGGATGGCAGCATCAACGATCCCGCCCGTCTCGCGCTTCACCTGCCCGCACAGGAGCGCGCCGTGGTCAGCGCATGCCTGATGGAACTGGTGCGCCTCGGTCTGATCGATCCGTCGAGCACGGCTATCTCGGTGTCGCGCACACCAACGGCGGAATCGTCCGAGCGGGCACGATTCGACCTGCACATCGACGGCGTCACGGAGTGGCGTCGGGCACGGCGCGCCATCCGCCCGTTCTTCAGCGTTCTCCGGTCGCTCAGCGGCGACGCCACATCTACGAAGGTTGGAACGACCATGACGGTGAGGTTCGGCTTTGAGGCCGCATGAGGCGCGCGGACTCGTGCGCGTCGGCATCCTCGACGACCACGAGGTGCTGCTCGACAGCCTGTCGAACTGGATCAGCGAGCGGGAGCCGCTGTTCGAGCTCGCCGTCGCGGCATCCAGCTGGGTGCAGCTCGTGCACTCGCCGGCCTTTCCCACCGACTTGGTGCTCATGGACCTGAACCTCGGAGAGAAGGTGTCCATCGAAGCGCGCGTCCGTACCTGCAGGGCGGCCGGCGCTGCGGTGATCGTGCTCACCGCGCTGGACACGCCGGAGGAGCGTGAGAGATGCATGAACGCCGGGGCACGGGCGTTCCTCTCGAAGGCACAGCCCGTTCGCGACGTGATGGCCGTCGCCAAGTCGGTCATGGGGCTGACGGATAACGAGCCGGACCACACGTCGAACGCCGTCCCCGCAACGCCGGCCACAGCCATGCCCAAGCTCAGCGACGGGGAGCGCACCGCCTTCCTGCTCTACGTCGAGGGCAACTCCACCACGCAGGTCGCGGCCGAAATGAATGTGCAGTTCGAGACCGCCAAGACCTACCTGCGCCGCGTGCGGGAGAAGTACGGAAGGGTGGGGCGTCCGACGAGCACAAGGGACGACCTGGTGCGTCGTGCCGCGGAGGACGGGTATCTGAGCTGATCCGCCTCTACGATGGCGGGGTGGCGAAACTGTACTTCCGGTTCGGGGCGATGAACAGCGGCAAGAGCACGGCGCTCCTGCAGGCCGCCTACAACTACGAGGAGCGCGGGCACCGCGTTCTGCTGGCGAAGCCGTCCGTCGACACGAAGGGCGACGCGGGAATCGTGTCGCGTCTCGGGGTGACGCGTGATGCCGACTTCGTGATCGGTGCCGACGCCGATCTCTACCACAGGTTCCAGATCCAACGGGAGCGCACCGTCTCGCGTTTCGGTCGGGATGTCAGCTGTCTCCTCATCGACGAGGCGCAGTTCCTCAGCGAGGCGCAGGTGGACGACCTGTTGCGCATTGCGATCCTCGAAGACATTCCCGTGCTGGCATATGGCATCCGCACGGACTTCCAGACGGTGGCGTTCCCCGGCAGTCGACGTCTGCTCGAGGTGGCTCACAGCCTCGAAGAGCTCAAGACCATCTGCCGCTGCGGTCGCAAGGCCATCTTCAATGCGCGCACCATCAACGGCGTGTTCGTGTTCGATGGAGACCAGGTCGCGATCGAGGATGGGGATGACGTCGTCTACCAGTCGCTGTGCGGCGCCTGCTACCTGCAGGAGAGCGGCGGTGTGCTCAACAACGGACGCCGCCGTTGGCCCTTGAACGGCGCGGCGGCGGCCTACGAGAGCGAGCCGGACCCCGACTTCACGTAGGCCCCACCGTGGCCCTGAGCACGCGAAGCGCGCGTCTTACCGTGGGTTGAGGAGCACGCGAAGCGCGCGTCTCACCGTGGGTTGAGGAGCACGCGAGGCGCGCGTCTCGAAACCCGCCCACGCAGGCATCGGGTTTCGAGACGCGCGCGACTGTGCCGCGAGCTCCTCAACCCGCGAGGCTGATGGGAATCCCGCCGACGCTGCTACGTTGCACCTTGGTGTGACCGAACTTCGCCGTGTGCCCCTGAACGTGCTCGATCTCGCCGGCCGTGGAGCCGGCCAGACCAATGCGGATGCCGTGGCGGGCAGCATCGGTCTCGCTCAGCTCGCCGAGCGGCTCGGCTATCAGCGGTTCTGGGTCGCCGAGCATCACGGTATGCCTGCGGTGGCATCCAGTGCGCCGGCGGTGCTGATCGCGGCGATCGCTGCACGCACAGAGGGCATCAGGGTGGGCAGCGGCGGAGTGATGCTGCCGAACCACGCTCCGCTCGTGGTCGCTGAGCAGTTCGGCACATTGCGCGCACTCTACGGCGACCGTATCGACCTCGGCATCGGTCGCGCCCCGGGAACCGACCAGGCCACCGCTGCGGCGCTTCGTCGCAGCCCCGACGCGCTCGGCGCGGAGGACTTCCCGCAGCAGCTTCTCGACCTGCTCGGCTTCTTCACCGGAGGGTTCGGTCCGAACGACCCCCTCGCCGGTCTGCGCGCCGTGCCCGGCCTAGGCGATCAGCCCGAGGTCTGGCTGCTCGGCTCGAGCGGCTACAGCGCTCAAGTCGCTGCCGCTCTCGGCCTTCCCTTCGCGTTCGCGCACCACTTCGCCGGCGAGCACACCGAGGAGGCACTGGCGCTCTACCGCGATCGCTTCCAGCCGAGCTCCACCCTCGACAGGCCCCACGCCATGATCGCGGTGAACGTCGTCGCGGATGCCGACCCCGAGCAGGTGCGCCTGCAGTCGCTGCCATCCGCCCTCTCGTTCTTGCAGATGCGGCGCGGCCAGAAACCCGAGCCGGTGTCGGTCGAGGAGGCATCCCGCTACGAGTTCAGCCAGCTGGAGCTGGACTTCATTGCTCAGCGCAACGCGCGTCAGGCTCTCGGCACGCCGGATGTCGTGCGCGATCGCCTGGCGTCCCTGTTGCGCTCCACCGAAGCGGACGAGCTGATGATCGCATCGGGTGCCGCCGAGCCGGATGCCCGTGCCCGCTCTCTGGAGATCGTTGCCGATCTCTTCGCCGACTGACAGTCTCGGCTCCCTTCATTTTCGTCCTTCTCCTTCTCTGGCCGCTTGTCAGATCTCTCGCGTCATTCACGCGATCTGCATGATTCCGCCGAATGCCGCGAGGAGTAGACCTGTCGTGACGGTCAGACGAATGTGCGTCGCTGCGTGGCCTCAGCGAGACGACCGCATCTGAGGAGACGCGATGACCACTGAGACTCCAAGCTTTCGCGACATCGGCTCGGGTGACGAGCTGCCAGAGGCCTGGGTGAGCCCCTACTACATCGACGACCTGAAGCTGCGGATCGCGGTCGCGAGGGTCAACGGAGCCCTCTACGCGTTCGACGACATGTACGAAAGCAAGAACGGACCCTGCCCCCTGAGCGCAGGTCTGCTCAAGGGCCGCGAGATCATGAGCCAGTGCGACGGCGCCCAGTTCGATCTGAAAACGGGCGAGTGGACGTCCGGCCCCGTCAAAGCCGACCGCTTGCGCACCTACGAGGTGAAGGAAGAGGGCGGCCGCATCCACGTGCGTGTCTGATAGCGCACCCACGCACTGATCGGCGCGTGCGATAGGAAAAAGGGCCCGGTGTGAGCGACCGGGCCCTTCTTGCATGGTTGGGTACCCCGCCTTGGGGCTCGGGCTTCCGTAGTGAAGACATGGGGACCCCGCCCGACAGCTGCGAGTAGTACGCAAGAAGGCCCGGTCAATGACCGGGCCTTCTTGCGTATTACGTCGGGGTGACAGGATTTGAACCTGCGGCCTCTTCGTCCCGAACGAAGCGCGCTACCAAGCTGCGCCACACCCCGGTGGCCTCGAATGGCCTCCATAAGAATACACGCTGCCCGGGTGCCCGATGACCAGCAGGCGGCCGCTCAGCCCTGTCCACCGCCGTGGCCGCCGCCGCCGCCGCCCTTGCCGGTACCGCCTCCGCCTCCTGGGGTCCCTCCGGCCGGCGGTGCGCCGCCTCCGCCGTTGCCCTGGCCTCCGCCGTTGCCCTGGCCTCCGCCGTTGCCCGGCGGGTTCGGCGCGGGCGGAGCAGACCGCGCGACTCCATAGATCAAGTTGTTGTCGGGTGGCGGGAAGCCCACGCCCCCGTACGCCTGGTCCAGCGCCGTCTGGATCTGTTTCACCACAGGGAACTTCACGTTGTTGCCCTGCACGCCGTTGAAGTACACGAAGTGCATGTCGGCCTGCCCGGAGATGAGCCCGAGCCACGTGGCCTGGGCGACCTTGCTGGTCGAGGTGACCAGCCAGTTCTCGGTTGCGTAGTCCGTGGTACCCGTCTTGCCCATGATCGGGATGCCGTCGTTCGGGTTCGCGCTCACGGCCGTGCCCGCGGTGAGCACGTGCTGAAGGGCCCACGCGACAGTGGCCGCGACGTTCGGTGGGATGGCCTGCGTACAGGTCGTCTTCGGAACGGCCATCGATGCGCCGCTCGAGTCGATGACCTTGTCGATCGCGATCGGCGTGCACATCTTGCCGCCGTTGGCGATACCTGCGTATGCGGTCGCCATCGTCAGCGGTGCGACGTAGTTCGTTCCGATGATCATCGGCGGATTGATCACCCACGGGTTCACCTCGGGGTTGGCCGAGTGCACGCCGAGGGCGGTGGCAGCGTTCGAGATGTTGCAGAGGTTGAGCTTGGTACCCATCATCGCGAACGCGGTGTTGACCGACTCCTCGGTTGCCTGCAGCACCGACATGGTGCCGCCCTCAGAGGATTCGTCGTTGGCGACCGGCCACACGACATTGCCGAATCCGTCGCCGCAGGTCGCGAACTCCGACTCGGGGAACGAATGCACGTTCGCGTTGACATTCTCGTAGAGGGTGTGCCCCGCCTCGAGCCACGCGATCAGGTCGAAGGCTTTGAACGACGACCCCGTCTGAAAGCCGTTCGATCCGCCGAAGTCGTTGTCGGTCGTGTAGTTCAGGGCGGTGGCGCCCGGCGGCGCATTGCCGCTGTCGTCGTACGACTTGTTCTCCGCCATCGTGACGACGCGACCGGTGCCGACTTCCATCGACACGTTCGCCGCACCGAGATCGAGGCCCGGATAGACCGGCGGGATGTAGCTGCTGATCGCCGCCTGTGCGACATTCTGCAGGTCGAGGTTCAGGGAGGTGTAGACCTTGAGACCACCCTGCTGGAAGAGATCTTCACGTTGGGTCGCGGTCTTGCCGAACGCAGGGTTCTGCAGAATCGTGCGCTCGACGTAGTCGCAGAAGAACCCGGCATCGTAGGCGACTGCGCTCGTGCATCCCGACACCTTCGGCGTGATCTTCGGCACGACCTTGGTCGCGACGGCCTGGGTGTACTGGTCTTTGGTGATCGTGTGGTTGTGCAGCATGCGGCTGAGCACGTAGTCCCTGCGGTCCTTCGCAGCAGCGAAGCCGTTCTTGGCCGTGTTGTCGAGCGCGTTGTTGCTCGGCTTGATCGACTGGTCGTCGATACGCAGATAGTTCGGATTGTTCAGGATCGCGATCAGCGTCGCCGCCTGGGGGAGGGTCAGGGACTTGGCGTCGACCCCGAAGTAGTACTCGGCGGCCGCCTGAATGCCGTACACCTGCCCGCCGAAGCCGACGATGTTCAGATAGCTGAGCAGAATCTGGTCTTTGCTGTACCGCTTGTCTAGCCCGATCGCGAAGCGGATCTCCTGCAGCTTGCGCTGCACGGTGACACCGGCGGCATCGCGGTAGCAGGCCTCGAACTTGGCCTCCTGCGTCTTTTGAACCGCAGCAGTGGCCTCGGGATCGACCGCATCCTCCTCATCGCACCGCTGAACGAGGATGTTCTTCACATACTGCTGCGTGATGGATGAGCCGCCCTGCACATCCTTTCCGGATGCCGTCGACAGCGCACCACGTACCGTGCCGTACAGGTCGATGCCGCCCTCGCTGTAGAACCGGGGATCCTCGGTCGCGACGGCGGCATCCTTGACGGACTGCGCGATGGCCGGCCACGCAACGTCCTCACGGTTCTGCGCATAGAACGTGGCGATCGGCACCTGCTTGCCGCCCTTGTCCGCATAGAAAGTCGTGGTCTGATCAAGAGGCTGCGGGGCGAGGTAGTCGGGCAGGCCGTCGAACACGCCCGTTGCGTTGCTGACGGCAAGAGACGTCACCGCTGCGGCAGGCGTGACGGCTGCGACCATGAGCGTGGCCGCGACCGCACTCATCGCGATGAATCCTCCGAGAGCGCCTAGGGCTCGGCCAGGTGATGTCACCCTTTCGAGGGTACGCTGGCGAGGCCCGCTCCCGCGACGTACCTCGCCGATGCGTCCGTCACGTGACGAAGGATGACCGGCGAACGGTCGCTCGCGGCTCATCCGCCCGTCGACGGCGGATTCGCGCCGGTGCCCGTCCCCGTGCCGGTGCCAGTTCCGGTTCCCGTCCCGGTGCCTGTTCCGCCGGTGCCCGTCCCGGTGCCAGCTCCCGTGCCGGTCCCGCCAGTGCCGCCCGTGCCGGTGCCCCCTGTGCCGCCCGTCCCTGTGCCGCCTGTCCCTGCGCCGTTTCCGTTGCCCGCTCCGTTCCCGTTTCCTCCCGTGCCCGGTGTCGTGCCCGATCCGGTGCCGGTGCCGCCGTTGCCCGCGCCGTTACCGCCGGAGTTCTGCTGGGTGGAATACGGCGACGTCGTCGCGCCGTACAACAGCGAGCTCGGCGGAGTGGCGAACTCGACGCCGCCGTACGCGCTGTCGAGTGCCTGCAGAATGGTGCGCGCCGCGTAGAACTTGGCGTTCGCGAGCTCCGATCCGTTGAAGTCGTAGTACTGCAGGTTGTCGGAGCCCGAGATCTGGCCGACCCAGATCGCGTTGGCGACCTTGGAACTCGAGGTCACGAGCCAGTTCTGCTCGTAGTTGTCGGTCGTGCCCGTCTTCGCCAGGATCGGTGTGCCGTCGTACGGATCCGCCGAAGTTGCCGTGCCGTCGGTGATCACGTGCTCGAGCGTCCACGCCATCGCTGCTGCGACCGTCGGAGGGATGGCCTGCGTGCAGGTCGACTTCGGAACGGCGACGCTCCCGCCCGTGGTCGTCGTGATCTTGTCGATCGCGACGTTGGTGCAGAACACGCCGTTGTTCGCGATGCCCGCGTAGGCGGTAGCCATGGTCAGCGGCGAGATGTAGTTGGTGCCGATGACCATCGATGGCACGATCTGGAACGGGTTGATCGTCGGCGATGCCGAGTGCACCCCGAGGGCTTCGGCCACCTTCGCGATGTTGCACAGGTCGAGCTGCGTCGCCATCTGCATGAACGCCGTGTTCACGGACTGCTCCGTGGCGTTCAGCACGCTCATCTCACCGCCCTCGGATGACTCGTTGTTGTAGACCTGGTACGGACTTCCGCTCAGCTGGCCGCCCTGGCACGACGCCGTGAACTCGTCCAGCGGAAAGTCGTAGCCGGAATAGTGTGCGTCCACGTCCTCGGTGGCGGTGTGACCCGCCTCGAGCCACGCCGCGAGGTCGAAAGCCTTGAACGACGACCCGGTCTGGAAACCGGCCGAGCCTCCGTAGTCGTAGTCCGTGTTGTAGTTGACGGCCGTCGTCGACGGGTCGCCGGTGCCCGCGCTGTCGTAGGTCTTGTTCTCGACCATCGTGGTGATGCGGCCCGTTCCTACTTCGACCGAGACGTTCGCGCCACCGATGTCCACCTGCGGATCGGTCGCGGGAACCCACGTGCTCAACGCGCTCTGCGCGGTGTTCTGCAGGTCGAGGTTGAGGGTCGTGTAGACGTTGAGGCCACCCTGCTGGAACTTCAGTGCGCGCTCGTCCGCCGTCTTGCCGAACGTCGGATCCTGGAGCAGAACGTGCTCGACGTAGTCGCAGAAGAACCCGGCATCGTAGGCGACCGCGGACTGGCATCCGGATTGCAGTGGTGTGATCTTGGGCGTGATCGGCGCGGTGATCGCCTTCTTGTACTCGGTCTCCGAGATCGAGTGGTGCACGAGCATCCGCTGCAGAACGTAGTCACGGCGTGCCTTTGTGGCCGCGTAGCCGTTCTTCGCGTCGTTGTCCTGCGCCGACGAATCGGGCTTGATCGCCTGGTCGTCGATGCGCAGGTAGTTCGGGTTGTTCAGGATCGCCACGAGCGTGGCCGACTGATCGAGCGTCAGCTGACTGGCGTTCACGTCGAAGTAGTACTTCGCGGCGGCCTGCACACCGTAGATCTCGCCGCCGAAGCCGACGATGTTGAGGTAGGACTGCAGGATGTCTTGCTTCGTGTACTTCTTGCTCAGGCCCATCGCGTAGCGGATCTCCTGGATCTTGCGCGAGATCGTCACGCCTGCGGCATCCTGATAGCAGCTCTCGAAGGTCTTCTGCTGCTTGGCCTGCACCTTCGCCGAGGCATCGGGGTTGACCTGGTCCTGCTCGTCGCAGCGCTGCACCAGGATGTTCTTCACGTACTGCTGGGTGATCGACGAGCCGCCCTGCACGGAACTGCCCGACGAGGTCGCCAGCGCACCGCGCAGTGTGCCGTAGATGTCGATGCCGCCCTCGGTGTAGAACCGGGGGTCCTCGGTGTCGACCGCCCCATCCTTCACCGTCTGCGCGATCTGCTTCCACGACACGTCTTCGCGGTTCTGCGCGTAGAACGTGGCGATCGGCACCTCCTGGCCGCCCTTGGAGGCGTAGAAGGTGCTGGTCTGGTCGAGCGGTTGCAGGGCGAGGTAGTCGGGGAGCCCGTCGAAGGTGTTCGTCGCGTCGCTCACAGCGAGCGAGGTGACGGCTGCCGTAGGAGTCACCGCGACGGTGACGAGAATTCCGGCGATCACACTCATTCCGACGAACGCGCCGAGAGCCCCCATGGTGCGTTTCGAGATCACCCTCAGAACGCTAGGTGACCTCTCTGGCCACCCCGTGGACGAAGGCTATGCCCGAGTTCAGAATGCGCTGTCCGGCCGATCACACGCTGTCGGATCACCGCCAGGACGTCGTGGTCCCTCGGTGTCTGTCAGCGCTCGTCGCGGGCGGGAACGCGTGGCACCAGCGTGAGCAGTGTTGCCTCGGGCCGGCACGCGAACCGTACCGGCGAGTAGATCGACGTTCCTAGCCCGGCAGACACGTTCAGGTACGCAGCGCGCAGAGCGTGCGTCCAGGTGCTCAGGCCCTTGACCTGGGTGCGAGGGATGTCGCAGTTCGTCACCAGCGCGCCGAAGCCCGGAACGCAGACCTGGCCGCCGTGGGTGTGGCCGGCGAAGATCATGCTGGCGCCGTTGGTGACGAACGAGTCGAGGATGCGTCGATACGGAGCGTGCGTGACGCCGATGGAGACGGAGGGCGCCGGCGCGTCGCCGGTGGAACCGGTCTCCGGCCAGATGCCGTCCGTGACCTCGGATGCCCGCAGCTCGTCGAGCGCGCCCGTGACGACGGCGAGGCGGTCGAAGCCGCGATGCGGGTCATCCACTCCGAAGAATTCGAGCCGGGTGCCGCGCACCGTGGCTTCGCCGACGGCGTTGTTGAGGTCGAGCCAGCCGAGCTCGTCGCGGAAGAACCCCGTGAGCTGCGCGGTGTCGAGGTTCGACGGCTTCACATGCATCGTCGACGGTCCGCCGAAGTACTTCAGCGGGTTCTTCGGGATGGGCCCGTAGTAGTCGTTCGACCCGTTCACGAACACACCGGGAACGCCTGTGAACGGCTCGAGCGCGTATCGGATGCCCTCGAAGCCACGTTCGTGCCCCAGATTGTCTCCGGTGTCGACGATCAGGTCGGGCGCGAACGCAGCGAGCGAGCGGATCCACTCCTGCTTGTCACGCTGCCAGGGAGCCATGTGCAGGTCGCTGAGATGAAGCACACGGATGGGCTTCGCACCTGCAGGCAATACCGGGGCGCTCACCCTGCGCAGGGCGTACCACCGTCGTTCGACGAGGGATGCCCATAGCAAGGCTCCGGCGGATGCCGCGCCGAGCGCGAGTGCGACCGTTCCGATCGCACTCGCGCTACGACGCCGTGACATCAGTCATGCCTCTCAACCGCCGTTGCCGGTCTTGGTGTTGTTGCTGTTGCCCTTGCCACCGGTGCTCTTCACCTGAATCTGCACCTTCGCGCCTGGCAAGGCCGCCGTGCCGGCAGCCGGGTCGGTGCCGGTGACGGTGCCGTCGTTGCCGCTGGCCTGTGGATCGAATCCCGCGGCCTTGAGAGTGGCGATCGCGTCCGCGACTGACTTACCCGTCACGTCGGGTATCGCGGTCATGTTGCCCTTCGAGATGTACACCGTCACCGGAGTGCCGATGCCCGTGGTCGATCCGGCAGGCGGGTTGGTGCCTGCTACCGTGCCGGCCGGCTGCGGTGAATCGACGGGTCCGCCGTCCTGGTACTGCAGGCCGAGGTTCTCCAGCGTGGTCTGGGCGTCGGCGGCGGACTTGCCGCCCACGTCGGGAACCGTGATCTGCTTCGCCTGCAGAACCGAACCGGTCGGCTGCGGGAAGGCGGCGCCGCCGTACGCGGCGTTGAGCGCCGCGATGATCGGCTTGGCCACGTAGAGCTTGGCGTCACGTCCGTAGATGCCGTTGAGGTAGAGGTCGCCGAAGTTCACCCAGGCCTGGTTGGTCTGCATGGTCTGACCGACCCAGGTGGCCTGCGCCACCTTCGTGGTCGACGAGACGAACCAGTTCTGCGCCGCGTTGTCGGTCGTACCCGTCTTGCCCATGATGGGAACGCCGTCATAAGGATTGGCGATCGTTCCCGTTCCGCCTGTGAGCACGCCCTGCAGCGCGCGGATCGCGCCGGCCGCCACGTTCGGGTCCACGCCCTGCGTGCACTTGGTGGGCGTCACGGGCAGCGCCTTGCCGCTGGGGTCGACGATCTTGTCGATGCCGACAGGGGTGCACCACTTGCCGCCATTGGCAATGCCCGCGTAGGCGGTGGCCAACGTCAGCGGGGAGATGTCATTGGTTCCGAGGATCGTGGCCGGGCTGCCCTGCAGGGTGTTCGGAACCTGGTTGCCGTTCTCATCCCAGGTGAAGGGGAGCGCAGGGTGAATGCCCATGTCGAGCGCCGTCTGGCGGATGCCGCACAGGTCGAGCCTGGTGCCCATCACCGCGAAGGCGGTGTTCACCGACTCCGCAGTCGCCGTGGAGACGCTCATGTTGCCGCCCTCGCCCGCGGTGTCGTTGCCGACGGTCCAAGTCGCGGTCGGCGCAGCATCGGGGCAGGTGGTGTGCCATCGGCTGGCCGGGAACGTGGTCGTCCCCGTCGGCGCGTTGACGTAGTCGTTGATCGAGTGGCCCTCCTTGAGCCAGTCGAGCAGCGTGAAGGCCTTGTACGTCGATCCGGTCTGGAATCCACCCGAGCCACCGTCGTTGTAGTCGGTGTTGTAGTTGATCCCGGTGGAGTTGGGGTCGGTCGACGAGGTCGCCGTGTAATTGGTGTTCTGCACCATCGTCACGACGCGACCGGTGTTCAACTCGACGGAGACGTTCGATCCGCCCAACGCCACGCCGGGCATCGACGCCGGCACCACAGAGCTCAACGAGTTCTGGGCGACCGCCTGCAAGTCGAGGTTCAGCGGCGTGTAGATCTTCAGTCCGCCGGCGCGAAGCAGGGCATCCCGCGCATCGGCGGTCTTCGCCAGGCCGGTGTCGTCTTGAATGAGGTGCTGCACCCAGTCGCAGTAGTACGCGGCCTGGTACTGGGCCGCGGTCTCACAGCCGTTGGGCTGCGGTGTGATCTTGGGCGTGATCTTCGTCTTGACCGCCGCGTCGTACTGCGCCTTCGTGATCTTGTGATCCTTCAGCATGCTGCGCAGAACGTAGTCGCGACGAGCAAGGGTCCGCGCGAATCCGTTGGAGGCGTTGTTCGCCTTGTTGGTGGCCTTGTCCTGGTCGATGCGCAGGTTGGCCGGGTTGTTCAGAATGGCCACCAGCGTCGCCGCCTGCGGCAGCGTGAGGGTCTTGGCCGAGGCGCCGAAGTAGTACTGGGCAGCCGACTGCACGCCGTAGACCGTGCCGCCGAATCCGGCGATGTTCAGGTAGCCCTTGAGGATGTCGTTCTTGGAGTACTTCTTCTCAAGACCGATCGACTGCTTCATCTCCTCGACCTTGCGGGAGATCGACGGAGCTGTCGCGTCGAGGTAGCAGTTCTCGTACTTCTTGTCTTGCGCGTCCTGCTGCTTCTTCTGCAGGGCGTCGAGCTGCTTCTGCTGATCCGCGGTCGGCGTGCCGCCGCCCTTGAGCGTCGGCGCCGGAACGACGATGTTCAGCTTCTCGCACTTCTGAACCTTGACGTTCTTCACGTACTGCTGCGTGATGGATGACCCACCAGCAGTGGTCTTGTGCAGGATGCCCGTCAGCACGATGGCCTTCGCTGTGCCCTGGAGGTCGATGCCGCCGTGCTCGTAGAAGCGCGGGTCTTCCGTGGCGACCGTCGCGTCCTTCATCACCTGAGCGATGTCATCCCAGCCGACCTCGACGCGGTTCTGCGAGTAGAAGGTCGCAATCGCGACCTCTTTGCCGCCCTTGGTGGCGTAGATGGTGGAGTTCTGGGGGAGCGCTTCGATCTGCAAGTACTCGGGGAGGCCGTCGAACGCGCCGATGCTGTCGTTCGCGGCCATTCCGGTGACGGCGATCGCCGGGGTCACCGCTGCTGTCACAAGAAGGCCGGCGACGACGCTCATACCAATGAACGCGCCGAGGGCGCCGAGCGCACCTCTAGCCGTGGGTTTTCGGGCAGACATGCGGGCCAGGCTATCGGCCTAACCTGGCAAAACCCGCATGCCGGTACCCACTTTCGACACAGTCACGGCCAGTGGCCGCCTGGGGACGACAAGATACGTGGGCTCGGCGGAGCATCCGTGATGGGATTGGGGATGCGTCTCACGGGGTGCTGACAACCGGTCGTGCGAGCGCTGCGGCCCGCAGCAGGGCGTCGAGGATGACACAAGAGAAGAGGAACAGATGCGTCGCTGGGAATACCTGACCACGCCGCTGATCGTGCATAACACGGCGGCGATCTTGAACAACTGGGGCTCCGAGGGCTGGGAGCTGGTGCAGGTCGTCACCGGTCCGGAGGGTGGGCTGGTGGCCTACCTCAAGCGTCCGGTGGAGGACGACTGATGGGCGCAGAGGCACGGCTCGCGGAGCTCGGCATCGACCTGCCGGATGTGGTGCCGCCCGTCGCGGCCTACGTGCCCGCCCTTGTGAACGGCTCGCTCGTATACACCGCCGGTCAGCTGCCGATGGTCTCCGGTGCGCTGCCCGCCACAGGCAAGGTCGGCGACGGCCACGGGCTCGTCCCTGCTGATGACGCACAGCAGCTCGCCCGCGTGGCGACGCTGAACGCCCTGGCCGCCGTGAAGTCGGTTCTCGGATCGCTCGACCGGGTGACCCGGATCGTCAAGGTCACCGGATTCGTGGCATCCGACCCGTCGTTCACCGGGCAGCCGGGTGTCGTCAACGGAGCATCGCTGTTGCTGGGCGAGGTCTTCGGCGACGCGGGCAAGCACGCCAGGTCGGCAGTCGGGGTCTCCGTGCTGCCGCTGGATGCCCCCGTCGAGGTGGAGCTGATAGTCGCGTTCGAGTAGCGACAGTCCGCAGGTCGAGTAGCGGGTTCCTGCGGCGCGCTACTCGACCAGCGGTCAACTCAGTCCTCGGAGGGTGCCGAGCCCGTGAGCTTCTCGGTGATGATCGACATCACCGTGGTGTCCGCGAGTGTCGTCGTGTCGCCGACGGGGCGCCCTTCCGCGACATCCCGGAGCAGGCGGCGCATGATCTTGCCGCTGCGGGTCTTCGGCAGCTCCTCGACGACGTAGATGTCGCGCGGACGGGCGATCGCACCGATCTGCTGCGAGACGTGCGTGCGAAGCTCGGCGTTGACATCCACGGCCGCCGCGGCCTCGCGCTGGTTGCCCTTGATGATGACGAACGCCACGACGGCCTGCCCTGTCGTCTCGTCTGAGGCGCCGACGACGGCCGATTCGGCGACGAAGGGGTGCGCGACGAGCGCAGACTCGATCTCCGCCGTCGACAACCGGTGCCCAGACACGTTCATCACGTCGTCGACGCGGCCCATCAGCCAGATCTCGCCGTCCATGTCACGACGTGCGCCGTCGCCGGCGAAGTAGACGTCGCCGAACTTGGCCCAGTAGGTCTCCTTGTAGCGCTCAGGGTCGCCCCAGATGCCGCGCAGCATCGACGGCCACGGCTCGGTGATGACGAGCAGGCCACCCTGGTCGGCGCCGACCGGCACGCCGGAGTCCGTGACGACATCCACCGAGATGCCCGGAAGCGGCACCTGCGCGCTGCCCGGCTTGAGGGTTGTGACGCCCGGCAGCGCCGAGACCATGATGCTTCCGGTCTCGGTCTGCCACCACGTGTCGACCACAGGCGTGCGGTCGCTTCCGATGACCTCGCGGTACCAGATCCACGCCTCGGGGTTGATGGGCTCGCCGACCGAACCGAGCACGCGCAGCGACGACAGGTCGTACTGCTGCGGAATCTGCCTGCCCTGCTTCATGAACGAGCGGATGGCCGTCGGAGCCGTGTAGAAGATGCTGACCTTGTACTTCTCGATGAGCTCCCACCAGCGTCCGGGCTTCGGGAACTCAGGGGTGCCTTCGTAGAGCACCTGGGTAGCACCGTTGGCGAGCGGGCCGTAGACCACGTAGGTGTGTCCGGTGACCCAGCCGATGTCGGCCGAGCACCAGTAGACATCGGTCTCGGGGTGCAGGTCGAAGACGTTCTTGTGCGTGTAGGCGGACTGGGTGAGGTATCCGCCCGAGGTGTGCACGATGCCCTTCGGCTTACCGGTCGTGCCGCTCGTGTAGAGGATGTACAGCGGGTGCTCTGCTGCGAACGGCTTCGCCTCGTGGTCGGCATCCACCAGCGGCATCTCCTCGTGCCACCACAGGTCACGGCCGTCGACCCACTCGACGTCGTTGCCGCCGCGGCGCACGACGAGCACCCTCTCGACGTTCGTGCCGCCGTCGGCGAGCGCGGCATCCACCGCGTTCTTGAGCGGGAAGACCGATCCCTTGCGGTAGCCGCCGTCTGCCGTGATGACCAGCTTCGCGTTGGCGTCGTCGATGCGCTGGCGCAGGCTCTCTGCGCTGAAGCCGCCGAAGACGACGGAGTGGATGGCGCCGATGCGCGCGATCGCGAGCATCGCCACGACGGCCTCGGGGATCATCGGCATGTAGACGGCCACACGGTCGCCCTCGCGCACGCCGAGGCTGGTGAGCAGGTTCGCGGCGCGCTTGACGTCCGCTGTCAGCTCGGCGTAGGTGATGGTGCGGGTGTCACCGGGCTCACCCTCCCAGTGGATCGCAACCCGGTCGCCGTTGCCCGCGAGCACATGGCGGTCGAGGCAGTTGTATGCGACGTTCAGCTCGCCGTCGTCGAACCACTTCGCGAAGGGCGGGTTCGACCAGTCGAGCGTGCGGGTGAACGGCTTGTGCCAGTGCAGCAGCTCGCGAGACTGGTTCGCCCAGAACGCGAGCCGATCCTTCGCGGCCTCCTCGTAGAGCTCGGCGTCGGCGACGGCGTTCGCGACGAACTCCGGGTCGGGCGCGAAACGGCGCGACTCGTGCAACAGGTTGTCGATCGTGTCTGAAGACATGGAATTCGCTCCTTCGCGAGGTGTGTCAAGGGGCGGCTGGCACAACGCATCCGACGATACCGGTTGGCCGCCCGCCCGTGCGACGGCCAGCGTCACACGAGACGCACACCTGTCGTTCAGACCTTTAACCGCGGTGTGAAAAAACCCTCTTGCGCAACCCCCCTAATGGCGTACACTATCGATCGGCCGAATGATAATTCTGGCGTGCGGCGAGCGCGGTTCCCCCCAATCCCTCGTCGCTGAGGCGGCACCTGTTCCCCCCAATAGGTGCCGCCCCTTGCTTTAACTGGCGCCTCTGTCGCCACCATCTGGGCGCCTCAGCAGCTCGGCTATCTGGCCGCCTCAGCAGCTCGGCTATCCGGCCGGCTCGGCAGCTCGGCAGCTCGGCCATCCGGCCGGCTCGGCAACTCGGCCATCCGGCCTCCCCGGCCAGCGCGGCGCGAAAACAGCAGTGGTCGCGCTCTCGCGCCGACAACAGCAGGATGTCTGCTGTTCTAGGCGACATCTGCTGTTTCTGAGACGGTGGCGAGAGGGCGGATGCTGAGCGGCGGACAGCGTAGGAGGCTGCTGGCGTAAGGACGACTTGTCCTCCCCAACTGGGCACGGTCGTAGGTACTCCACGCATCGGCCGACGGCGCCCCCGACACGCCACCCCGGAACATAGCGTCGCCGCATGCCGGCCTCCTCCAGCACCCGCCCCGCTCCTGTGCCGTTCGTGCCCGCGCCCGAGGATGCCGGGGACGCCGCACCGCTGAGCGACGACGCGGGGCCGCCCGTAGGTGTGCGCCAGATGCACACGATTCCCTCAGCAGGGGACGGCGGGTCATCCACCGACGACCCGAGCAGGACGGGGGGCGTCGGAGGGCCGGACTGGACCGCATTCGGACCGCTTGCCCCCTTCGTGGCGGGCGACGGCGTCACCGATGTCTTCGTGAACGGCCAGGCGGGCCTCTGGGTCGATGCGGGTTCCGGCGCGGTTCGCCATCCGTCGTGGTCGTGCGACGAACGGTCGCTGCGCGCGCTCGCCGTTCGGCTTGTGGCGCTCGGAGGACGGCACGTCGACGAGGCGAACCCATGCGTCGACGTGCGGCTTGCTGGGGGCATCCGCATTCACGTGGTGCTTCCCCCGGTCTCCACGACAGGCACACTGGTCTCGATCCGAGTGCCGCGCCAGGTCAGGTTCACGCTCGAGCAGTTGGACGCCGCAGGCATGCTGGGACCGCACCGACCTCGCATCGAGCGGGCAGTGCTCGACCGCGCCAACCTGCTCATCACTGGCGCGGGCGGGACGGGCAAGACCACCCTGCTGTCCGCGCTGCTCGCCACGGCTCCCGAACATGAGCGCATCGTCTGCATCGAGGATGTGGCCGAACTTCACGTGCGGCATCCGCACGTCGTCGCCCTCGAGGCGAGACAGGCCAACCTCGAGGGCGCGGGCGGAATCGGGCTAGATCGGCTCGTGCGGGAAGCTCTGCGCATGCGACCCGACCGCCTGGTGGTCGGTGAGTGCCGGGGTGCGGAGGTTCGAGAGCTCATGTCCGCGCTCAACACGGGCCACGACGGCGGTGCCGGAACGCTGCACGCCAATTCGATGAACGACGTTCCTGCCCGGCTCGAAGCCCTCGGTGCGCTCGCAGGGATGGACGCCTCGGCTCTCGCACGCCAGGCCGTGAGCGCCTTCGATCTCGTCGTTCATCTGCAACGCGAGCGAGGCGTGCGCACCGTCTCGGGATGCGCGACCCTGGCGTGCGACCCCGTTGGACGACTGATCGTGCGCGAGGTCGATCCGTGAGTGGACAGCCGGACGGCCTCAGGCGACGAAGGAAGCGCCCTCCGGTCGAGTCCGTAGCGGATGTCGCACAGCGCCTTGCTGTACTGCTTGCGGCCGGTGTGTCGCCGACTGCGGCGTGGCAGTTCCTCTCCGAGTCGGCCGCCTCAGAGGCGACCGCCAAGCGTCGTGACGATGGTCGCACCGTCGGGACCGGTGCCGTGGTGACGACTAGGGAGATCATCGCCGCGGCCGCCGTCACGGCGTCGCGCGGCGGAGACGTGGCGAGGTCGATCTCGTCGTCCGTGGATCGCCCCGCCGGCGACCGTGCGAGATCCCGTCGGGACGACCAGTCCGCCGTGCGGAGCGCGTGGTCCGGACTGGCCGCCGCGCTCCGGGTCGCCACCGAGTCGGGAACTCCGATGGCGGAGGCTCTTCGCGTGCTCGCGGGAGCCCTCCGCGATGTGGGTCAGACCCAACGTGATCGTGCCGTGGCGCTCGCAGGTCCCGGGGCGACGGCGCGCACGGTCATCGCGCTCCCCGTCGTCGGGCTGCTCTTCGGCGCGGGACTCGGGTTCGACACGCTGCACATCCTCTTCGCTACGGCGGCCGGCATCGGGTGTCTCATCGTCGGCGTCGTTCTCATGCTGCTCGCCCACCTCTGGAATCGTGCCCTCGTGAGGCGCGCCACGCCTCGCGAGAGCATGCCCGGCCTGGCGCTCGAGCTCGTCGCCATGGCAATGGGCGGCGGTGGCTCCGTGCCGGCAGCCGTGACCCGAGCGACAGACGCGTGCGTCGACTTCGGGCTGGATCCGCCGTCGGATGACGCGGTGCGCCCGGTGCTCACCCTCGCCGAGCGGGCCGGAGTCGGCGCCGTCGAGCTGTTACGCGCCGAGGCGGAGCAGCTCAGACGCGACGCACGCAGCAGCGCCCAAGAGGCCTCGGCCTCGCTCGCCGTGCGACTGATGGCACCGCTGGCGGTGTGCGTGCTGCCAGCGTTCATGTTGCTCTCGGTCGCCCCGCTCGTGATGTCCATCCTGTCGTCCACACTCGGAGGCCTCTGATGGCTGCGCACCGAAACGTCCAACGCGATCCCGTGACCGCCGCGCGACGAGCAGGCTCGAGTCAGTTCGAGCCACCAGAGCATCCACGACAAAGGAGAAGCACATGTCCACATCGCGATTGACCGCTGCGGAGAGGGCGGTATCCCTACTGCGACGCGCTTGGAAGGATGACAGCGGGTCGGCGACTGCCGAGTACGCCGTCGCCACGATGGCGGCAGTCGGGTTCGCAGGGCTGCTGGTGCTGATCCTGCGCGGAGACGAGGTGCGGGGCATCCTCACCGACCTCATCAGGCGCGCACTGACGGTGGCGGGCTGAGATGCGCGCCAACGTCATCCGGAGCGAGGCGGGCAGCGTGACCGCGGAGTTCGCCGCCGTCGTGCCCGCCCTTTTGCTGGTGCTCGCCTTCTGCCTCGGAGCGGTGCAGGTGGTCGTACAGCAGTCCAGGCTCACGGATGCCGCGGCCGACGGCGCGAGAGCCATCGCTCGCGGCGACGGGGTGAGTACGGCCGATGCGAACGTGCGCGGGGCGGTGGGCAGCGCTTCGGTCGCTGTCGATCGCGCGGGCGACTACGTCTGCGTCACCGCGAGCCAGCAGGCAGCCGGCCCGGCGGCGTTGACCGGGTTGAGCGTGAGCGGAAAGGGATGCGCCCTTGGTGATGACGAGACGGGCGCGAGCGGGGGAGTCGACGGATGAGCAGGGGGGCGCTCGCGGGCGAGAGAGGCTCGGCAAGCGTAGCTGTGATCGGTCTGCTCGCAGCCCTGTTAGCTGTCAGCGTCGCAGCAGTCGGCGTGTGCGGGCTTCTCGCGACGAAGCAACACGTCTCGGCCGCCGCCGATGCCGCGGCACTGGCTGCGGCGGATGCCGCGAGCGGGCGCGTCGAGGGATATCCATGCGACCGTGCAGGAAGGGCAGCAGGACTCAACGGAGCATCCCTACTGTCATGTCAGGTCGACGGCCTCGTCGTCGTCGTGAGCGCAGGCGCTACGGTCGCCGGTGTGCCGATCACGGTCTGGGCGCGGGCCGGACCCTCAAGAGATCAGTCGAAGACCGCCTCGATGAATCGGTAGTCCACGGCCGAGGGGCGATCCGACGCGCCGGAGTCCGACGCGTACTCGAGACCTCCCGACCGCGTGTACACGTATCGCTTCTGGCCGCCGCCGGCGGGGATCTCGAGCCTCGGCTGCGGCTCTCCGGAATCGAGGAAATCTGTGGTGACGGTCTTTCCCTCGAGCGGGCCGTCGGTCAGCTTCGCGGTGTAAGCGCCGCCAGATGATGTACCCATATCGCCATTGTCCCCTCGCTGGTGCGGGGGTCAACCCCAGGTGCGAGGTGGAATCCGTGATTGCCGCGAGGCGCGATCCATGATTAGGCAGTCGAGCGGAGAACGTGTGTATGGTGTGCCTGATGAGCGGCGCTGCTCAGCTGAAGAGCGAGCGGCAGGCCCACATCAGGGGCGAAAGCGGGGGCGATCGGCAGGTGCGACGACGCCGCATTCGGTCTGAAGCGCCAGTCGACCTCAACCGACCTGCATCGCAGGTCCGACAGCATTCAGCACGGGAACAACAGGACTCAGCAGAGGAATAGGGAGAAAGGTGCCAGGAAACAAGCTGGTCATCGTCGAGTCGCCGACCAAGGTCACTTCGATCAAGAAGTACTTGGGCGACGGCTACACGGTGGAGGCCTCGGTCGGCCACATCCGCGACCTCATCGAGCCGAAGGACATTCCGGCCGAGAAGAAGCGTGGCGCCTTCGGCCAGTTCGGCGTCGACATCGACAACGACTTCGAGCCCTATTACGTGGTGTCCGATCGAGCCCGAAAGACCGTTGCGAACCTGAAGCGGGCACTCAAGGGTGCCGACGAGCTCCTGCTCGCCACTGATGAAGACCGCGAGGGTGAGGCCATCGCGTGGCACCTTCTCGAAGAGCTCAAGCCGAAGGTCCCCGTCAAGCGCATGGTGTTTCACGAGATCACCAAGGAAGCCATCGAGAAAGCGCGTGAGAACACCCGCGACCTCGACATGGCGCTGGTGGATGCTCAGGAGACCAGGCGGATCCTCGATCGTCTCTACGGCTACGAGGTGTCGCCCGTGCTGTGGCGCAAGGTGCGCCAAGGGCTTTCGGCGGGTCGCGTGCAGTCGCCCGCAACGAGGCTGATCGTCGATCGTGAGCGGGAGCGCATGGCGTTCGTCGCCGCGTCGTATTGGGACCTGATCGCCCAGTTCGCACCTGCCGCCGACGAGTCGACGTTCGAGTCGCGGCTGGCACGGGTGAACGGCGAACGCGTTGCGTCGGGGCGCGACTTCGACGACCGCGGACGACTCACCGGCCAGGCCACCGTCTTCGATGAGACGTCGGCGCGTGCGCTCGCCGATGCCGTCACCGCGCCGACGACGGCCATTGCCGTCTCGAAGCTCGAGACCAAGCCGTACTCGCGTCGGCCGGCAGCGCCCTTCACCACGTCGACCTTGCAGCAGGAGGCGGCTCGTAAGCTTCGCTTCACGGCCAGGCAGACCATGAGCGTTGCCCAGTCGCTGTACGAGAACGGGCACATCACCTACATGCGCACCGACTCGCCGTCGCTCTCCACTCAGGCGATCAATGCCGCACGAGCTCAGGCGACAGCTCTCTATGGCGCCGACTCGCTTCCCGACAAGCCTCGCGTGTACACGGGCAAGAGCAAGAACGCCCAGGAGGCCCACGAAGCGATTCGCCCAGCGGGCGAGGACTGGCGTACACCGGCGGCCATGGCGTCCACACTGCGCGGCAACGACCTTCGGCTGTACGAGCTGATCTGGAAGCGCACCGTCGCGTCGCAGATGGCCGACGCCAAGGGCCAGACGGCGTCCGTCACGATCGAGGCGACCGTGCACGAGGGTGCTCTCGACGGCACGATCGCCGAGTTCACCGCGAGCGGCACCGTCATCACGTTCCGCGGGTTCCTGCAGGCCTATGAAGAAGGACGCGATGAGGAGCGCAACGCGGATGCTGCGGCAACCGACGCGAAGCTGCCGCCGCTGAAGGAAGGCCAGACCCTCGTCGTCGGTGACGTCGAGGCGAAGGGGCACGAGACCACGCCTCCGCCGCGTTACACCGAGGCGAGCCTGGTGAAGCGGCTCGAGGAGCTCGGGGTCGGACGCCCATCGACCTACGCGGCGATCATCTCCACCATCGTCGACCGCGGATACGTGTCGGCGCAGGGTCAGGCCCTCGTTCCGAACTGGATCGCCTTCGCCGTCGTCCGACTGCTCGAAGACCACTTCGGCGACCTCGTCGAGTACGACTTCACAGCGGAGCTCGAAGACGACCTCGACCGCATCGCCGACGGCGAGGAGACGCGCGCCACCTGGCTGAAGGGCTTCTACTTCGGCAGCGACAGCCACCGCGGGCTGC
This sequence comes from Humibacter soli, assembly GCF_054779035.1. Classification (NCBI taxonomy): domain Bacteria; kingdom Bacillati; phylum Actinomycetota; class Actinomycetes; order Micrococcales; family Microbacteriaceae; genus Humibacter; species Humibacter soli. The sequence goes on from NZ_BAAGYX010000001.1 coordinate 67,373, forward strand.
GTACCGTTGTCGACAACCTCGGTGAGATCGATGCCAGAGAGATCAACTCCGTGCGCATCGCCGACGACATCACGCTGCGCATCGGTCGGTACGGCCCGTACCTCGAGGTGATCGACCCCGACGCGGCAGCCGATGCGACTCCGCGTCGCGTGAACATCCCGCAGGAGCTCGCGCCCGACGAGCTCACCGTGACCAAGGCGCGGGAGCTCATCGAAGCACCCGTGCAGTCCGACCGTGAGCTCGGCGTCAACCCCGACAACGGAAAGCTGGTCGTCGTGAAAGACGGCCGGTTCGGGCCGTACGTCACCGAGCTCGAAGCCGAACTCGCTCCGGTCGGTGCTGCCATCGACATCACGGATGCCGTCGACGAGGTCGTCGACCTCGAGACCGGCGAGGTCGTGCCGGCGAAGAAGAAGGCCACGAAAGCCAAGACCTCCAAGGCCGTCGAGAAGCCTCGAACGGCATCCCTCTTCAAGAGCATGGATCCGGCCACCATCGATCTCGACACCGCGCTGAAGCTGCTCGGCCTTCCTCGCACCGTCGGAGAGGATCCGGAGAGCGGCGAGCCGATCCTGGCCCAGAACGGCCGGTACGGCGCTTACCTCAAGAAGGGTGCCGACACCAGGTCGCTGACCGGCGAGGACGCGATCTTCGATATCGACCTCGCTGGAGCGCTCGAACTCTTCGCTCAGCCCAAGTACGGTGCACGCCGCGCCTCCAGCGCGTTGAAGGAGTTCGAGGCCGACCCCGTCAGTGGCAAGCCGATCCGGGTGAAGGACGGTCGTTTCGGCCCATACGTGACCGACGGCGAGACGAACGCGACGATTCCGCGTGGCGACTCCGTCGAGGAGATCGACTTCGAGCGCGCAGTGCAGCTGCTCGCCGACAAGCGTGCAAAAGGCCCGGCCAAGCGCGCCACCGGTGGACGGCGGACCGCGGCGACCAAGGCCGCGGCCAAGACGACCGCGGCCAAGACGACTGCTGCGAAGTCGACCGCGACAAAGACGGCTGCGACCAAGACGACCGCGACCAAGACGGCTGCGACCAAGACCTCCGCGGCCAAGGCCACGGGCACGAGGTCCACGGCTGCCAAGTCGACCGCGCGGTCCACGGCGGCGAAGTCGACGCCTGCGACGTCGGCGACTGCGAAGTCCACCACGGCGAAGACGACCTCGTCGGCGGCGACGAAGTCCACGACGGCGACAAGACGCACGACGACCGCCCGGAAGACCGCCGGATCGACCGGCGCCGACTCGTGACCGACGCGACCGCAGAGGCGGGCAGCAGTACCACCGGTCGCGGTCTGTTCATCACGTTCGAGGGCGGTGACGGCTCTGGCAAGTCCACGCAGGCATCCCTGTTGTACGAGCACCTCGTCGAGTCGGGCCGGGCCGCCCTGCACACCAGGGAACCGGGGGGCACGGAGGTCGGTCACGAAATCCGCGAGCTCGTCCTGCACCATCGCGGTGACATCGTTCCCCGCGCCGAGGCGCTCCTGTACGCGGCGGACCGCGCACATCACATCGCGACGGTGGTCCGACCCGCGCTGGAAGCCGGGACGATCGTCGTGCAGGACCGCTACCTCGACTCGTCGGTCGCCTATCAGGGCGTCGGGCGTGAGCTCGATCCCGTCGAGGTGCGCGAGCTGTCGCTGTGGGCGACGCAGAACCTGCTGCCCGACCTGACAGTGCTCCTCGACATCGACGAGGCGGATGCCAGGGGGCGACTCGACGCCGCGAACAAGCGCTTCGACCGGCTGGAGGCGCAGGGCGCAGAGTTCCACGCCAGGGTGCGAACGGCGTTCCTCGCCCTGGCCGAGGTGGAGAAGGAACGGTTCTTCGTCGTAGACGGCAGCGAGCCCGTCGAGGCGCTCGCAGCACGGATCGCAGCCCACGTCGACGCGCTCATCGCAAGCCCAGCAGCGGCACACGCCGTTGACAGCGGCTCCCTGTAGCGTCGAAGCATGCCAACGCAGACCTCGACCTCGGTATGGGACGACCTGACCGGGCAACCCGAGGCGATCGAGACGCTGCGTGCCGCGGCAGGCTCGGCGGCATCCTCTGCCATGACCCATGCCTGGCTGATCACGGGCCCTCCCGGGTCGGGGCGCTCCAACCTGGCATTCGCGTTCGCCGCAGCGCTGCTCAGTTCCGACGGGCCCGACGGTGACGAGGGCACGACGCGCGAGGTACAGGCGCGAACGCATCCCGACCTCACGGTGCTGAGCACCGAGCGTGTCATCATCTCGATCGACGAGGTGCGCACGCTGGTCTCGAGTTCACAGTTCTCGCCATCCGTCAGCCACTACCGGGTGATGGTCATCGAAGACGCCGACCGCATGTCGGAACGCACGTCGAACGTGCTGCTCAAAGCGCTCGAAGAGCCGCCGGAGCGCACCGTCTGGATTCTGTGCGCCCCCAGCGACGCCGATCTTCTGCCGACGGTTCGGTCCCGAGTGCGCACTGTGCGCTTGCGAGTCCCTTCGGTATCCGACGTCGCCGAGCTCATCGAGCGACGCGACGGGGTTCCGGCCGACGTCGCCGAGCGGGCGGCACGACACGCTCAGAGCCACATCGGCATGGCGCATCGGCTCGCCACCAACGACGAGGCTCGCAGCAGGCGTGAGGAGACCCTCGAGATCGCCCTCGGGGTCCGGTCGGTGGCCGATGTCGTCGCTGGAGCGGCAAGGTTGCTCGAGATCGCAGGAGCCGACGCGAAGGCGATCACCGAGGAGCGCGACGCGGAGGAGCGGGCGCACGCCCTGCAGTCCCTCGGGGTGCAGGAGGGCGGCGCCGTTCCCATGCAGCTCAGAGGACAGCTGCGCCAGCTCGAAGAGGACCAGAAGCGCCGCGCGACGCGCAGCCTGCGCGACGGGATCGATCGCATCCTCACCGACCTGCTGTCGCTGTACCGGGACATCCTCGTCGTGCAGCTCGGGGCGGGCACCGAGCTGGTGAACCTGGAGCTGGGGGAGCGGCTGAGGGCATCCGCGAGGTCATCCTCTGCCGCCAAGACGCTGGCGACCATGGATGCCATCCAGGAGGCCCGCGAACGTATCGACGGCAACGTGGCGCCAGCCCTCGCGCTCGAGGCCATGCTCGTCGTCGCGCGACGGCCGAGAGTTCTCGACGGAGCCGAAAGGGAGATTCGATGACGGCCAGAAGGCTGGCTCACTGGCGCACGGGTGCGGTCGCCGCGATCGTCGTGGTGCTCTGTGCGACGCTGAGCGGATGCTTTTCGACGTCGCGACTCCCGTCGACGTCGACGCCACATCCCGACAAGGTCTCGGCGGCGCTTGCGCCGTTCTACGAACAGCACATCGAGTGGAGCAACTGCGGGTCGTTCCAGTGCGCAGACATCAAGGCGCCGCTTAACTGGGATGACCCGAGTGCCGGAAGCGTCAAGCTCGCGCTGATCAGGCATTACGCGACGGGCAAGCGGCTCGGCTCGCTCCTGGTCAACCCGGGCGGGCCCGGCGGATCCGGTGTCGACTTCGTGCGCGACTCACTGAACTACGCCGTCGACAAGAACCTCCAGGAGCACTACGACATCGTCGGGTTCGACCCGCGCGGTGTCGGCCTGTCGACCGCTGTGAAGTGCTATGACCCGAAGCAGATGGACGACTATCTGTTCGGCATCACACCGGGCACGCGCGGATCCGATCAGTGGATCGCCGCCTCAACGCGCGAGGCGGCCAGCTTCGCCGCGGCGTGCAAGCAGAACACCGGCGCCCTGCTCGGCAAAGTGGGAACGACCAGCGCCGCGAAAGACCTCGACCTGATGCGCGCGGTGCTCGGCGACGCCAAGCTCAACTACCTCGGCTACTCGTATGGCACCCTGCTGGGTGCGACGTACGCGGGGCTGTACCCGAAGAACGTCGGACGCATGGTGCTCGACGGCGCACTCGACCCGTCGTCGACCAACTTCGACGTGAACCTCGGGCAGGCCAAGGGATTCGAGCAAGAACTGCGCGCCTACGTGACCGATTGCCTGACGCGCAAGGGATGCCCGTTCTCGGGCTCCGTCGACGACGCGCTCGGCACCATCTCCAAGATCCTGTCCACTCTCGACGCCAGTCCGATCCGCAACTCGGACGGCCGTGAGCTCGGCGCTGACACCATGGTCACCGCGATCATCTACCCGCTGTACGACTCGACGGCGTGGAGCGCTCTCGACAAGTTGTTCGACGATGTGATGGCCGGCAGCGCGCGGGTGGCGTTCATCCTCGCGGATGCGTACTACGACCGGTCCTCGGATGGCACCTATTCCGACAACTCGACGGAGGCGTTCACCGCCATCAACTGCCTCGACTACTCGGTCGACGCCGACCCCGCGAGCATGCGCGCGCAGGCCGCGGAGCTGGTGAAGGCCGCGCCGGTGATCGGACCGTACATGTCGTACGGCGACATCGGATGCGCCCAGTGGCCATACTCGCCGACGCGAACCGAGGCGCCGATCCACGCGGCGGGCGCGCCCCCGATCCTCGTCGTGGGAACGACGGGCGACCCCGCGACGCCGTATCCGTGGGCGAAGAGCCTCGCGAGCCAGCTCGACAGCGGGCACCTCATCACGTACCACGGACACGGACACACCGCGTACAACAAGTCGAACTCGTGCGTGAACGACGCCGTCGACGGCTTCTTCGTGAACGGTACGGTGCCGGCCAAGGATCCGCAGTGCTGACGCCGTGTGACGGTGTCTTAGACGACGCTTTGCACTGACTGCGATACTGGAGTGGTGACCATCACGAGTCCGGCCGACACAGTGCAGGGCGGAGTGCGTGAGCGTAAACGGATCGCGACACGCAACGCCATCCAGCGCGCTGTGCTGACCCTCGCACTGGAGCGCGGATTCGACGGTGTCACGGTAGAGGAGATCAGCCACGAGGCGGGGGTCTCGCCTCGTACGTTCTTCAACTACTTCCCGACCAAAGAGGCCGCCGTGATCGGCGATGTTCCCGCTGCGCCGACCGAAGCCGCCGTGGAGAGGTTCGTCCACGCGGGATCGAACCAGTCGCTCCTCGACGGCATCCGCGATCTGCTCCTCTCGTCGGTGATCGACTCACCCGACCTGGCAGACGCCGACATCGAGACGATGCGTCGCAAACTCTTGCGCGAGCATCCTCACCTCTTCACACTGCGGATGGCGAGCATGCGCCAGCTCGAGCAGCAGCTCGTCGACATCGCGGAGCAACGGCTCGTTCGGGATGACCCGATGCTGGGCCACGACCCGGAGCGACTGCACTCGCGTGCGCGGCTCGTGGCGTTCCTGGCCTTCGCGGCCATCAAGCACGCGTGGTCATGCTGGGCGGAGCACGGTGGTCGCGGCCCCCTCGGTGAGCGCCTCGGCGACACGTTCAGCGAGCTCGAGTCGCTGATTCAGAGCCACTGATCCGGAACCTTTGATTCAAAGCCACTGCCCCAGAACCGTCGAGGGCACGGTTGAAGTCGCCGGCCGCGTGGCTCGAGACATCTGCGGCGTCAGCGTGGTCGGATGCGCTCCACGAATCCGGTAAGCTAGCTTGCTGTGTGCGCGGGCAACCGTGTCACGCCGCCTTAGCTCAGTCGGCAGAGCGATTCACTCGTAATGAATAGGTCAAGGGTTCGATTCCCTTAGGCGGCTCCAAACGCAATGATGGTCCTCAGAGGGCCTTTCGACAGGCCCCGTGCGTGGTCGCCGTGATGGCGATCGGCTCGACGATCGGGGGACGATGAGCGACGTCAGATGGGGCATCCTGGGCACCGGCGGCATCGCCCACACGTTCACGAAGGACCTGGTCGACGACGGGCACATCGTCGCCGCAGTCGGGTCGCGCACCCACGGTCGCGCCGAGGCATTCGCCGACGAGTACGACATTCCGACCGCGTACGGCTCGTATCAGGAACTCGTCGCCGACGACAACGTGGACATCGTCTATATCGCGACGCCGCATCCGCAGCACGCGCCGAACGCCGAGCTCGCGCTCAACGCGGGCAAGCACGTGCTCGTCGAGAAGCCCTTCACCCTCAATGCGGCAGAGGCGAGTCGCGTCGTCGAACTCGCCGCGAGCAGGGGATTGCTCGTGCTCGAGGCGATGTGGACCAGGTTCCTGCCTCACGTCAGGCGCGTCCGCGAGCTCATCGCCGAGGGCACGCTCGGCCAGCTGCGCGAGTTCGCAGCCGACCACCATCAGCTGCTCCCGAGCGACCCGCACCACCGCATCAACGCCCTGGAACTGGGTGGGGGAGCGTTGCTCGATCTTGGCGTGTATCCGATCTCGTTCGCGTCGATGCTCTTCGGCGAGCCCGAGACGGTGCAGGCGTCGGCCCGATTCGGCCCGACGGGTGCGGACCTCGCCACCGCCACGGTCTTCGGCTACGGTGAGCGCGGGCTCGCCGTCACCCGCTGTGCGAGCGACCTGCGCGGAACCAACACCGCGACGATTCTCGGAACCGATGCCTGCATCGAAATCGATTCCGTGTGGCACACCCCCACGAGCTTCAGAGTCATCATGCGCGACGGTGAGGTCACCGAGGCGTACAAGTCCCGCATCACGGGCCGTGGCACGCAGTTCCAGGCTCGCGAGGCTGAGCGGCTGATCGAGGCGGGCCTTATCGCGAGCGAGATCATGCCGCCCGAAGAGTCGGTGTCGATCATGCGGACCATGGATGTCGTGCGTGAACGCATCGGACTGGTGTACCCGCACGAGCGACGCGCCTGAAGCTGAGGTCTGAGCCCGCAGCGCTGTTCCTTCACAGGTGCGCTCAGTAAACTCGGCCGAATGCACGACGACTCCCCCCGGTCGCGCCGTGACGGTCGTGACGACGACCACGCAGATTCGGCCTTCGATGCGCTCGGCCTGAGCGCGCTGTTCGGCGACGCCACGCAGGAGAATCCCGTGGTCGCCGACGGCAACACGCCCGCCCCAACAGCGGCTCCCGTCACGCCGGCGAAGCCGGCCTTCGCCGATACCATCCCGTCTCAGCCGACGGCCGAACCGGCCCCGCTGTGGCCGGCGGAGCTTCCGTCGTCGCAGCCCCCGGTTGCCACGACACCGACCGAGACTCCGACATCGTTCTCCTGGTTCGAGAGCACGCCCGACCCCGTGCCAGCGACGCAGGCGGACCCGGCGCCGACCGCGATCTTCCCCGGGGTGACGCCGGCGGAGCCTGTCGTCGACACGCCGACAGTGGCATTCGACTCCATGGGATCGGACGCAGTGGGAGCCGATGCGGCACGCACGGACGGAGCGTCTGCCTTCGTGGCCCCGTCGATCTTCGCGGCAGACGCTGCCTTCCGCACGGACCCCGCCCCTGCGGCGGACACCGCCTCGGATGCGGGCCCATTTTCGGCTACGACACCGAGCCCGGCTTCCGATCCGATTCCAGCGGCGAACTCTTTTCCTGATGCGGCGCCCGTGTCCGCAAGGGGCTCGGCATCAGCAGCTGACGCGACCGAGGTGCTGGGACTCAGCGGCACCTCGGCCTCCGGCGCTGACGCCTTCGGGAACGGCGCCGGTCGATCGGGCTCTGGTGGCAACGGATCCGGCGGCAGCGGTTCTGGCGGGTCCGGATCGGGCGGCGGAAGCCGCGGCGGGTCGGATGGTCCGCTCGCGGGCATCCTGATGTTCATCCGGCAGCACCCGCGTGCCTGGCTCGTGGCCGCGATCGCCGCTGGTGTCGTCGTGCTCAGCGGCATCTCGTTCGGCATCGGCGCCGCTTCGGCGTCGCCGGCCGAAGCCCAGGCGCTGGCGGCAGCGACGACGTCCGCGAAGCCGACGGCCACACCGACCCCGACGCCGACCATGCGTCCTACGGCGTCTCCAGCAGCCGCGCCGAGCAAGCTCCGCACCTGCTCAGTGGACTCCTATGCCTCGAACTCAGGCTTCGGCACCCTCGAGGCGCAGGTCATGAACGCCTCGACGGGCGAGGTGCTGTACGACCGCAACGGCTCGAACCCCGCGCCCGCAGCGAGCGTGCAGAAGATGCTCGTCGCCGCGGCCGCCTTCAGCGTGCTCGGCCCGGACTACCGTGTGCCGACCACCGTCGTGAAGGGCTCGCAGCCCGGCCAAGTCGTCATCGTCGGCGGCGGCGACGTGACGCTGTCCGGCCTGCCCACCGGACAGGACCCCTTCTACACGGGAGCACCGCACCTCGATGCCCTCGCCGCGCAGGTGAAGCAGGCGTGGGCGGCCGACCCGGCGAACGGCGGGCAGCCCATCACGTCGGTCGTCGTGGACACCTCACTGTTCAGCGGTCCCGTGTGGCTGCCCAGCTGGGACGAGAACGAGGAGCGGGTCGTGGAGGGCTCGACCCCGTACATGACCGCGCTTATGGTCGACGGTGACAGGGCAGACCCGACCGCCGTTGAGTCGCCGCGCAGCACCGACCCGGTCGGCCGCGCCGCGCAGGACTTCGTCAACGACCTCGGCGGCAACATCTCGGTGAGCCAGGGCACCGCACCGGCCGGAGCACAGCAGCTCGGCCAGGTGCTGTCGCAGCCGGTCTCGGCGCTCGCCGAACAGGCGCTGACCTACTCGGACAACACGATCATGGAGGAGCTCGCCCGCCTCGTCGCGATCAAGACCGGCGCAGGCAACAGCTTCGCCGCCATCAACGCCGGAGTGCTCAAGGGGCTCCAGACCTACGGCATCGACGAGACCGGACTCTACTTCGCCGACGGCTCCGGCCTCAGCGCTGACAACAAGGTTCCCGCGTCGTATCTCACCCGGTTCCTCGTGAAGGTGGTCGACCGACAGGGCTCCCTGGGTGCGATCTACGACGGGATGCCCGTCGCCGGTCAGACCGGAACCCTGGGCCCCGGATACGGTCGGTTCGACGGCTCCTTCTCGTCACAGGCCGATGGGCAGGTGAACGCGAAGACCGGATGGATCAACACGGCGCGGACGTTGGCGGGCGTCATCCATGCGAAGGACGGCACGACTCTCACGTTCGCGGTCTACGCCCTGAACTTCCCAGGGGATGATGCCGCGTTGTCGGCGATCGACGACCTGACCACCGCGTTCTACCTCTGCGGCAACAACCTGTCGAACAACTAGCGGCATCTGCCGCGGGTTTCGAGACGCGCGCCTCCGGCGTGCTCCTCAACCTGCGGGGCACGCGCGCCTCCGGCGTGCTCCTCAACCAGCGGATGGACGCGCGCCTCCGGCGTGCTCCTCAACCTGCGGTTGCTGTCAATGGGTGCCGCGCGGGGCAGCGCGCAGGCACAATGGACGGATGCCGCGATGGATCAGGATCGTCCTCCCCACACTGCTGATCCTCGTGTGGCTCACCCTCGCAGGAATCGGCGGACCCTACTTCGGCCGCGTCGACGAGGTGTCGAGCAACGACCAGGCCAGCTACCTGCCGGCGAGTGCGGATGCCACGAAGGTGGCGGATCTGCAGTCGAAGTTCAGCGGCAGCAGCGACGTTCCCGCGATCGTCGTCTTCCATCGTGACGGCGGGCTGACCGACCAGGACATCGCGGACATCACCTCGGATGCGAAGTCGCTCGCGAAGCTCGACGGCGTGAACGGCGACGTCTCGCCTCCCATCGCCTCGAAGGACGGCACCGCAGTCGAGGTGTTCGTGCCGATCGCCGACGACTCTGCTCTCGACACGAACGTCGCCGCGCTGCGCGACCACCTGGCGAAGAGCGCTCCCGACGGGGTCGACGTTTATGTCACGGGGCCGGCCGGATTCACCGCGGATCTCGTCGGGGCGTTCGGCGGCATCGACGGCATCCTCCTCGCCGTCGCGCTTCTGGCCGTCTTCATCATTCTGGTCATCGTGTACCGGTCGCCGCTGCTGCCGATCCTGGTGCTGGCGACCTCGATGTTCGCTCTCTGCGTCGCGCTGCTCGTGGTGTGGTGGCTCGCGAAGTGGGGTGTGGTGCAGCTGAGCGGGCAGGTGCAGGGCATCCTGTTCATCCTCGTGATCGGGGCGGCGACCGACTATTCACTGCTCTACGTCTCGCGGTATCGAGAGGCTCTGCGCGACCAGGAGCGGCGTTGGCCCGCCACCTGGACGGCGTTGCGCGGCTCGATCGGCCCGATCGCCGCCTCAGCGGGAACCGTCATCGTCGGACTGCTCTGCCTGCTGTTCAGCGACCTCAACTCGAACAAGGCGCTCGGCCCGGTCGCCGCGATCGGCATCGTCTTCGCATTCCTCGCCGCGATGACGCTGTTGCCGTCGTTGCTGCTCGCTTTCGGGCGCGTCGCGTTCTGGCCGGTGCGTCCGAAGTACGGTTCTGCGCATCCGCAGCTGGTCGGGCCTGATGCCCGTGGGCTGTGGGCGCGCGTCGCCGGCTGGATCCGCCGTGCACCGCGCATCATCTGGATCGTCTGCACCATCGCGCTCCTGGCCGGCGCGACCGGCCTCTTGCAGTTGAAGGCCGACGGCGTGCCGCAGAGCGACCTCATCCTCGGCCACTCGGAGGCGCGTGACGGTCAGAACGTGCTCGCCGACCACTTCCCAGGCGGCTCGGGCAGCCCGGCGCTCGTGGTCGGGCCGCAGAATGACCTGCAGCGGATGACCGACACTCTGCTCGACAGCCCTGGCGTCTCGTCTGTCGCGGTCGTCGCGAAGGACGCCCCCAGCGGCGCTGCTCCGGTGACCAAAGACGGCATCCAGTCGTTCGGCGCGCCCGGTTCACCGGCGCCCAACCCGACCGTCGTGAACGGCGACGTGATGCTCCAGGCCACGCTGAAGCATCCCGCCGACTCCGACGCAGCTGAGCAGACAGTGCGGGACCTGCGCGAGTCGCTGACCAATGTCGGTGACAGGGTCTTGGTCGGCGGCGTCACCGCGGTCGCCATCGACTCGAACGATGCCTCGCTGCATGACCGCAACACGATCATCCCGATCGTGCTCGTGGTGATCCTGCTGATCCTGATGCTTCTGCTTCGGGCAGTGCTGGCACCCGTGCTGCTCGTGCTGTCGGTCGTCGTCTCGTTCGCGGCATCACTCGGCGTCGCCGCGTTCGTCTTCAACGACGTATTCGGGTTCCCCGGCGCCGACCCCGCCGTGCCCCTCTACGGATTCGTGTTCCTGGTGGCATTGGGCATCGATTACAACATCTTCCTGATGACCAGGGTGCGCGAGGAGACCCTGGTGCACGGCACGCGGCAGGGCATCCTGCGGGGACTCGCCGTCACGGGAGGGGTCATCACCTCGGCCGGTCTCGTGCTCGCGTCGACGTTCGCGGCGCTCAGCGTCATCCCGATCCTGTTCCTCGTGCAGATCGCGTTCATCGTCGCGTTCGGCGTGCTCGTCGACACGATCATCGTGCGGTCGCTGCTCATCCCAGCGCTCTCGTACGACATCGGCCCGGCGATCTGGTGGCCGTCGAAGCTGTGGCGCAAGGATGCCGCCACCGTGGCATCCGACACGGACGAACCTCGAGAGCGAGAGGCCGTCGGCGACGGGGCTTGAGGCGGGCTGCGAACTCCCCTGGTCATGCGTCGTCCTGTTGCCGACGCTCCTCGACCAGCGGGTGCACGAGAATCTTCCTCGTGGCGGTCGGTCGGGCGTGTGCTCGATCGTCATCCAGGTGAACGCGCCGCAACGGGTGGCGCAGAACGAGAGGAGAGCGAGATGCGTTACGCACTCGTGCTCAACAACCCGGAGCTCGGCGAGGTCGAGGTGTCGGATGAGGCGGTCGACGCCATGAGGGTAGCGTTCGGCGAGTACGTCAAGGCACTGGATGACGCAGGCGTGCTGATCGCGGGCGAGATCCTTCAACCCAGCACCACCGCGACAACGGTGACTCTGCGGAACGGATCGCTCGAGGTGCAGGACGGCCCGTTCGCCGACACCAAGGACAAGCTCGCCGGCGTCTTCGTGCTGGACGTGCCCGACCTGGACGCCGCGCTCGCGTGGGCGGAGAAGTGCCCTGGGGCGACCTACGGCGTGCTGGAGGTGCGACCGGTCGGCATCCACACGGCCGGCGACTCCTGGGTCGCCGACGCCTGACGTGCACGGGATGCCTGCTGCCGATCGCCTCGCCGACGTCGTCGCGCGCGACCACTCGCGGCTGCTCGCCGTGCTCGCGGCCGAGACCCGCGACATCGCTGCCGCGGAAGACGCGCTGGCGGATGCTTACGAGCGTGCTCTGAGCAACTGGCCGGCCTCAGGCATCCCGTCGAATCCGCTGGCCTGGTTGCTCACCGTCGCGCGCAACCGGCTCAAGGATCTCTACCGGTCCGCGGCCTTCCGTACGTCGATACCGCTTCCCGACGACTCGAACGACGTGCACGTCGGTGTTCTCGCCGCGGCGAACACCGACGGGGACGGGTCGCCGGAGCCTGACGAGATCCCTGACAAACGGCTCGCGCTGCTGTTCGTGTGCGCACACCCGGCGATCGACCCCGCGGTGCGCACGCCGTTGATGCTGCAGACCGTGCTCGGTCTGGATGCGCGGCGCATCGCCGTTGCGTTCGCCGTGCCGGAGCCGACGATGACGGGGCGGCTGGTGCGCGCCAAACGCAAGATTCGGGCGGCGGGCATCCCGTTCTCCGTTCCGGATCGCCGCGCGTTGCCCGCACGGCTTCAGGCTGTGCTCGAAGCGGTCTACGGTGCGTATGCGATCGAGTGGCGGCCCATCGCCGGGCCGATCGAGCGCGGGTCACTGACCGCGGAGTCGCTCGCCCTGGCTGAACTGCTCGCTGAGCTGCTGCCGCGAGAGCCCGAGGTGCTCGGCCTCGATGCCCTGCTGCACCTCTCAGCAGCGCGACAGGGCGCAGCACTCGACGACCTGGGTCGGTTCGTGCCGCTCGACGAGCAGGACACGGCAAGGTGGGATGTCGCCCTCATCCGCCGCGGAGAGGAGCTGCTGCTTCGAGCGAGCCGGTCCGGCATCGTCGGTCGGTTCCAGCTCGAGGCGGCCATCCAGTCAGCCCACGACGCGCGGGTGCGCGGCATCGATGTGGACCCCGTCGCGCTGCGTCGGCTGCACGAAGCTTTGGTCGGCATCCGTCCCACCCTGGGCGCCAGGGTGGCGCTCGCGGCCACGATCGGCGAAGCGGAGGGACCGGATGCCGGTCTCGTGGCGCTCGAGGCGATCGACGACCCCGCGGTGTCGCGCTTCCAGCCCGCATGGGCCACCAGGGCACATCTGTTCGCGTTGCTGGGACGTGGCGACGACGCGGATGCCGCATACCTGCAGGCCATCGCTCTCACGACCGACCCGGTGCTGAGAGCCCATCTGGAGCGACGCCGCACGCAACCCGAGAAGTAGGCTTGCTCCGCTGGTCGCGCTCCGACGCGAGCAGGAAGGGGCGAGGGTGCCAGGAAAGCGTGTGACGGCGCGTGCCGCGCTCTCGGGTGCCATGACGGCGGCCGTCGTGGAACTCGAGGGCTTCGAGAGCGGGATTCGCGTCAACGCCGACGATGCGCTGCATCAGGCGCGTACGCGGGTGCGGCGCATGCGGAGCATCCTCTCCGTCTATCCGCGGGTCTTCGACCCCAGCGCTCGTCGTGACCTGCGTGCTCAGCTCGCCGACCTGGGGGAGCTGCTCGGTTCGGCGCGCGACGACGAGGTGCGCACCGACGCTCTGCGCAAGCGATGGCAGGCAGCGGGCGACGACGCCACCAGGATCGCTCTGCTGCGCCTCGTCACGGGCGCCTCCGAGACCGAGGCCGAGTCGCACGCCGACGCGGTCGCTGTGCTGGACTCCCCGGCTCACCGCGCTCTGCTCGCCGACCTGCGGGCGTTCGTCGGGCACGCCTTCGAGGGACCGGATGCCGACAGACGCGTCACCGCCGTCGCTCGGCGCTCCCTTCGGAAGGCGTGCCGCAAGGTCGACAGAGCTGCGGAGGCAGCGTCATCCGATGGCGACCTCGAGCACCTGCACGCGACGCGCAAGGCCGCACGGCGTGTTCGCTATGCGGCCGATGCCGTGCAGCAGGACGTGGCCGGGGCATCCGACCTCGCGGCGGCCGCCGAAGCCGTGCAAGACGCGCTCGGTGACCATCGGGACGCCATGCTGCTCGCCGACGAGCTGCGAGCGTGGGCGGTTCGCGCGCACGACGCGCCGACCGGCACGATGCACTCTCTCGCGGAGACGCTCGAGCGGGAGGCCGAGGTCAGACTCCGCGAACTCGACACGTTGGTTCCGGCCATTGACGAGGCGGTCGAACGGGTCGGATGACCGTGCGGGCGTCCGCCCGACCGGCATCGCCTCCCGCGGTCGACCGGCGTCAGCCCCGGACTCAGCGACTCGCGCGCCTGCGCATCACGACGACGAGGGCGAGTCCGCCCGCGAGCAGTGCGCCACCCAGCACGATCGGCAGCGTCACGTCCGAACCTGTGTCGGCGAGCGCCGGCGACGCTGTCGCTGTCGTCACGGTTGCTGCAGGTGTCGCAGGCGGGGTGGGCGTCGGCGTGGTGGGCACGGGCGGGAGCGACCACGTGAAGGTGACGAAGCCTGTGCCGGTGTTGCCCGCACCTGCGACTGCGGTCAGCGAGTCCGCGAGGAAGCCTGAGCCGCCGCCGCCCGGCGCGATCACGTCCACAGGCGTGTCGCCGTTGTCGACGTTGCGCTCGACGGCACCGCCGCCACCTCCGGTGAATCCGCCGCCGCCGGCACCGGCCGTGATGGTCTGCTCTCCCAGGCTGAACGTGCCGCCCGTGCCGCCCGGGGCCAGCACGACGGGCGCTGTCGTCGTGGTCGAGCCGCCGTCGCCGCCGTTTCCCGTGGTTCCGACCCCACCGGCCCCGCCTGTCGCGGTTCCGCCCTTGCCGTTCGCGGCGAGCGGGCCGAACGCCGTCGCGTCGGCTCCCGGCGCGACACCCGTGGCGCTCGGCGCGCCGCCAGCGCCGCCCGGGTACACGGCGAGGATCTCGCCAGGGAGGTCGAGGTAGGCGGCATAGCCGGCCGCGCCACCGCCGCCCGCTGCGGCGAGAAGGGCGGCCCCGCCGGAGGTGGCGAGGAAGCTGCCCTCACCCGTTCCGCCGACGCCCGCCTGGAGCGCCGCGCCGCCGTAGGTGGCGGGGTCGAGGGTCACCGTCGTGACGCCTCCCGTACCGCCGACGGACGGCTGGTTCGTGACGTCGGGTGAAAGGGCTGCACCGGCAGAGCCGGCGACCGTGACCGTGAGCGACGACAGCCCGGTCGGAAGGGTGAGGTCGTGGGTACCCGTCGTGTCGAACGTGGCGACGCAGTTCGTGCGGCAGCCGGCCGCCGGAAGGGAGTCGGCCATCGCCGGTGCTGCACCGAGGGTGAACGCGCTTCCACCAGCGATGGCGAGAACGGCGACCGCTCCAAAGACGAATCGGCGTGCGGCCACCGTGGCTCCTTGAATGCTCCGCGGCATGACCGCGTGATGAGGGATGACGCCCACGGCCGACCCGAGCAACCCACGGCATCCCTCAAGATAGCAATCCGGCAGGCGTCTGTCGTGGCCCACATTTGGGGAGGGGGCGGCGAACGTAGGCTTGGCGCATGAGCGTCGAAGAGGCCGTGATCGTGGATGTCGTCCGCACGCCGAGCGGGCGGGGCAAGCCGGGCGGAGCGTTGAGCGGCATCCACTCCGTCGACCTGCTCGGCGGCCTGCTCGCCGAACTGGTCAGGCGTAACGACCTGGACCCCGGAGCCGTCGACGATGTGATCGCGGGGTGCGTCGGCCAGGTCGGGCAGCAGACCTTCAACGTCGGGCGCAACGCGGTGCTCGCCGCGGGATTTCCCGAGCACGTTCCCGGCACGACCATCGACCGGCAGTGCGGATCGAGCCAGCAGGCGGTGCACTTCGCCGCGCAGGCCATCATGGCGGGCGTGCAGGACGTCGTCATCGCCTGCGGTGTCGAGTCGATGAGTGCAGTGCCCATCGGGTCATCCACCGTCGGTCGCGACCCGTATGGAGAGGCGATCGCCGCGCGCTATCCGGACGGGCTCGTCGGCCAGGGGGTTTCGGCCGAGCTGATCGCACAGCGGTACGGCTTCGGCCGCGACGAGCTGGACGAGTTCAGCGCTCGCTCGCACCTCCGTGCTGCGGAGGCCGCCGAGGCGGGGGAGTTCGACCGCGAGCTCGTTCCCGTCGCCGTCCCGACGGAGGACGGCACGCGAGTGGTCGCCGTCGACGAGACGGTGCGGCCAGGCACGACGGTCGAGGGTCTTGCCGGCCTGAACCCGTCGTTCCGTACGGATGACCTCGCACGTCGCTTCCCCGAGATCGACTGGAAGATCACGCCGGGCAACTCCTCGCCGCTCACCGACGGTGCGTCGGCTGCCCTCATCATGAGTTCGAGGCGGGCGGAGCAGCTGGGGCTGACACCCCGCGCCCGGTTCCACTCGTTCGTGGTGACCGGAAGCGACCCCCTGTACATGCTGACAGGCGTGATGCCGGCGACGGCGCGCATCCTGAAACAGACCGGCCTGAACCTCGACGAGATCGACGCCTACGAGGTGAACGAGGCGTTCGCCCCCGTTCCCCTGGCGTGGCTGCGGGAGTTCGACGCCGATCCCGAGCGGCTGAACGCCGACGGCGGTGCGATCGCGCTCGGGCATCCGCTGGGGGCGAGCGGCACCAGGCTGCTCGGCACGCTTCTGGCGCGGCTCGAGCACACGGGCGGCCGGTATGGCCTGCAGACGATGTGCGAAGGTGGCGGCATGGCCAACGCCACCGTCATCGAGAGGCTTTGACCTTCCCTTCGCAGAGCGCGGAGACGACACCCGGAGGAACATATGCAGATTCAGGAATGCAGTGCGCTGGTCACGGGCGGGGCATCCGGCCTCGGCAAGGGCGCCGCGACGGTGCTGGCCTCGGCGGGAGCACGGGTGGTGATCGTCGACCTGCCGTCGTCGCCAGGTGAGCAGGTCGCGGCGGAACTGGGTGGCGTCTTCGTGCCGACCGACGTGACGGATGCCGCGCAGGTGCAGTCCGCCGTTGATGCGGCGCAGTCCCTCGCGCCCCTTCGCGTCGTCGTCAACTGCGCGGGCATCGCCACGGCGGGTCGCACCGTCGGGAGGGAAGGACCTCTCGACCTGGCGGCGTTCGAGCGAACCATCCGCATCAACCTGATCGGCACGTTCAACGTCATCCGGCTGGCGGCGACGGCGATGTCGACGAACGAGCCGGTCGAGGAGCAGTCGCTGCCCGGTGTGCCGCCGACGAAGGAGCGCGGGGTCATCGTCAGCACGGCATCGGTCGCAGCGTACGACGGTCAGATCGGCCAGGCCGCCTACTCCGCGTCGAAGGGCGGAGTCGCTGCCATGACGCTGCCCATCGCACGCGACCTGTCGAAACTGCTGATCAGGGTGATGACGATCGCGCCGGGCATCATGCAGACGCCGATGATGGCCGGGATGCCCGAGGACGTACAACGCTCGCTGGAGGAGCAGATCCCGCATCCGTCCCGCATGGGGACTCCCGGGGAGTACGCGGCTCTCGTACGGCACATCGTGGAGAACCCGCTGCTGAACGGCGAGGTGATCCGGCTCGACGGCGCCATCCGCATGCAGCCGAAGTAGGCCCAGCTCCAGCCCCAGCCCCCAGCCCCAGCCCCAGCCCCAGCCCCAGCTGCAGCCGCGCCGAGTCGACACCCCACCGTCGAGCCACCACCCGAATCGCCGAGCCACCACCGTAACCACGCAGACAAAGTGGTGGCTCGGCGCCCGGGTGGTGGCTCGGCGGTCGGGTGGTGGCTCGACGGTCGGGTGGTCGCTCACGGGGCGGTGGCTCGGCGCCCGGCGGGTGCTCCGCCGGAGTGGTAGCCCAGCGCCGACGGCGCGGATCGCGTCGGACCGCCCTCGTGCATAACTCCTGCAGATACTGGGCTTGGGCGCGGCCTGCCCAGACGAATACGGGGGAGCCCGGCCGGATTGCAGGAGTTATGCGCACGCGGCGTGGTGCTTCGTCGGGATGGCCCGGGGGTCACGGAGCCGGCCGGGGGCGACGGAGCCGGCCGGGATGACGGAGCGGGCCGAGGCCGGCGGCTACTCCCCGAGTGGGCCGGCGTGGGCGTCGAGGAAGGCGTACAGCTCCGCGTCGTCGACACCGGGGAAGGCGCCGGTCGGCAGCGGCGAGAGGATGTGCGCGTGCAGCCGTGCGCTCGGCCACGACTTGTCGGCCCACGCGGTCTCGAGTGCGGCGTCCGGAGTTCTGCAGCACGAGGGATCCGGGCAGCTCGACTCTGCACGCACGGTGGTCTCCCGACCGCGGAACCACTTGGCGTCGCCGAACGGCACGCCGACGGTGATGGTGAAGCTGCCGGAATCCGCCCGCCCGGTCTGCGTCGCGCACCAGTAGGTGCCGGCAGGCGTGTCGGTGTACTGGTAGAGCTCGGTCGTGCGGTTGGTCTGCGCGAACGCGCTGCGCGCGCTCCACTTCGTGCACACCAGCTGACCTTCGATCGCACCCGTCACGTCGGTGGGCAGCGGAAGACCGTCGTTCTCGTAGCCCTTGTACAGGGCGCCATCCTCGCCGACCCGCAGGAAGTGCATGCGGATGCCCAGGTGCACGGTCACGAGGTTGCTCATGCGCAGGGATGCCGTCTCGTGCGTCACGCCGAACGCGTCGCGGAAGTCCTCGACGGCCAGGTCCTTCTCCTTCTTGGCGTTCTGCAGAAAGGCCACTGCGGCGCTCTCCGGCATCAGGCAGCACGCCGCGAAGTAGTTGATCTCCAACCGTTGTCGCAGGAACTCCGCATAGCTCGTCGGCCGCTCGTGCTCGAGCACACGGTGCGCGAGCGCTTGCAGCGCCATCGAGCGCAGGCCGTGTCCACCGGGGATCGACGCGGGGGGCAGGTAGATGCGGCCGTGCTCGAGGTCGGTGATGGAGCGGGTGGAGATCGGCAGGTCATCCACGTAGATCAGCTGGAAGCCGAGCCGCTTGGCCATGACACTCACCTCACGGTGCGTGAGCGCTCCCGTGACATGGCCAGACGCCTTCACGTGCTCCTCGGCCAGCCGCTCGATCTCTGGCAGGTAGTTGTTGCGCCCGCGCATCCACTCGCGCAGCTCGGTGTTCGCACGCCTGGCCTCCTCCGGCGTGGCGATCGCCTTGCTCGCCTGCCTGGCGAGCTCACGGTGCAGACCGACGAGGGCGGCGAGCGTCTCGGTCGGCGTGCCCTTCGTCGGCCGCACCATCGGCAGCCCGAGGGTCGTGTAAAGCGCAGAGCGCTGCGCCTTGCCGAGCTCGATCTCGTAGGCGGTTCGCTCGTCAGGGGGCTCCGCGACGAGCAGGGATGCCAGGTCGACGCCGATCGCCGACGCGATCGACTGCAGCGTCGTGAGCTTGGGCTCGCGCTTGCCGTTCTCGATCATCGAGAGCTGGCTCTGCGACATTCCGACCCGGGTGCTGACCTGCTCGAGCGTCAGTCCCTTTCCGGTGCGAAAGTGCCTGATTCGATGACCGATGGTGGCGATATCGGCGGTGTCGGCATCCATTCGTTCACGCTAGCAAAAGAATGATGATTCTTCACGTGTGATTTGTGGTTCTGGATGACCCAAGTGGCGTGAGAGTGAAGTCATGACGATCCTGCAGAGATCACGCACGACGCACAGCAGTACCCAACAGACCAGCCGGGCGGATGCCGAGGGCACCGGCTCTCGCCCGGCTTCCTCCTTCCCTCCCGTACCCGCCACCTCCGTGCCCATCGCCCCCGCACCCGTCGCCCCCGCACCCGTCACTCCGGTTCGTCGAGCGGAACCGCCGCAAGCCGCGGACGCGCCGGCCGAACAGCGGGAGTGGGCATCCGGCATCACCGACGCGGCGCTCGCCGCCTGGGTCGCGGAGATCGCGGAGCTCACGCAGCCCGACGAGGTCGTCTGGTGCGACGGATCGCTCGCGGAGGCCGACCGCCTGTTCAAGCTGCAGGTGGCCAGCGGCCAGCTGATCAAGCTGAACCCCGAGTGGCGGCCAGGCAGCTACCTCGCCCGCACCGATCCCGCCGATGTGGCACGCGTCGAGGAGCGCACGTTCATCTGCTCCGAACGGGAGGACGACGCGGGGCCGACGAACAACTGGCGTGCGCCGCGGGAGATGCGACAGGAGCTCGGCGACGTCTTCGCCGGCAGCATGCGCGGCCGCACGATGTACGTCGTGCCCTTTTCGATGGGGCCTCTCGGTGGCCCGATCTCCCAGCTCGGCGTCGAGTTGACGGACTCCCCGTACGTCGTCGTCTCGATGGGCATCATGACCCGCATGGGTCGCGGCGCACTCGATCAGATCGAGCAGGGACGTCCCTGGGTACGCACGGTGCACAGCGTGGGCTTCCCACTCGTCGACGACTCAGGGGTGCGCCGCGACGACGTCGCATGGCCGTGCAACGACACGAAGTACATCGTGCACTTTCCGCAGGACCGCGAGATCTGGTCGTATGGCTCTGGTTACGGCGGCAACGCCCTGCTCGGTAAGAAGTGCTTCGCGCTGCGCATCGCCTCGCAGATCGCTCGCGAGGAGGGCTGGCTCGCCGAGCACATGCTCATCATCAAGGTGACGTCGCCGGCCGGAAAGGTGCGCCACATCGCTGCGGCGTTCCCGTCGGCGTGCGGCAAGACCAACCTCGCAATGCTGCGCTCTCGGCTGCCCGGATGGCGCGTGGAGACCATCGGTGACGACATCGCCTGGATGAAGCAGGATGCCGAGGGCCGCCTTCGCGCGATCAACCCGGAGCGCGGCTTCTTCGGGGTGGCTCCAGGCACGGGGGAGTCCACCAACCGCTCCGCCGTCGAGACGCTCTGGGGCAACACCATCTTCACCAACGTCGCCTTGCGCGACGACGGCGATGTCTGGTGGGAGGGCCTCACCGACACGCCGCCGGCGCACCTCACCGACTGGCAGGGAAAGGACTGGACTCCCGGCTCGGGGCGCCCTGCAGCTCATCCGAATTCGCGTTTCACGGTCGCGGCCGAGCAGTGCCCGACGATCGCGGACGAGTGGGATGACCCAGCCGGCGTTCCGATCGACGCGATCGTCTTCGGGGGACGGCGCGCGACCAACGTTCCGCTCGTTCTGCAGGCCAGGGACTGGCGGCATGGGGTCTTCCTCGGTGCGACGATCGCCTCCGAGCGCACCGCGGCGGCGGAGGGGGAGGTCGGCGAACTGCGTCGCGATCCGTTCGCCATGCTGCCGTTCTGCGGCTACAACATGGCAGATCACTGGGCGCACTGGCTGTCGGTGGGGGAGCGGCTCGGTGCTCACGCGCCGGCGATCTTCCAGGTGAACTGGTTCCGCAAGGGCGCGGACGGCTCCTTCCTCTGGCCGGGGTTCGCCGAGAACCTGCGCGTCGTCGCCTGGATCGTCGAGCGCCTCGACAACACGCCCGGCGGCGGTGCGACCGCGGTGGAGACTCCGATCGGGAGGGTGCCGTCGCGGGCATCCCTCGACCTCGAAGGTCTCGATCTCAACCGGGATGCCGTCGACCGCCTCTTCGAGATCGACCCGGCAGCGTGGCTGGCCGAGTGCGACCTCACGGAGGAGTTCTTCGCCCAGTTCGGCGACCGCGTCCCGCGGGCACTCGCCGCGGAGCTGGACTCCCTGCGCTACCGCCTGCGCGCCTGACCACGCCACGCACCGCGCCCGCCAGGCGCAGTGCCCGCGCCGCCCGGTCGACGGGAAGGTGGTGGTTCGGCGGGAAGGTGGTGTTGGGGGTAGGGGTGAGCCAGCCGTCCCGCCGGGCTACACCAGCAGCTGGTGCTTCGCCAGGTCGCGGTAGAGCGGGGTCGTCACCACGAGTTCGGAGTGGGTGCCCGTTCCGATCACGCGGCCCTTCTCGATCACCACGATCTGGTCGGAGTCGACCACTGTCGAGAGACGGTGCGCGATGACGATGAGCGTGCGGTTCTCGGCGACCGCGTCGATCGCCTCGCGCATGAGCTGCTCGTTGCGTCCGTCGAGGCTCGATGTCGACTCGTCGAGCAGCAGGATCGGGGGAGCTGCGAGCAGCGCCCGACCGATCGCGAGGCGCTGGCGCTCGCCGCCGGAGAGCATCACGCCGTCCTCGCCGACCGGCGCGTTCAGCCCGAGCGGACTGCGATCGAGCACGTCGGTGAGGTTGACCGCGTGCAGTACCTCGACGCACTGCTCATCTGTGGCGTAAGGGGCCGCCAGGGTGAGGTTGTCGCGGATCGAGCCGGCCAACACGGGGGCATCCTGCTCCACATAGCCGATCTGGGCGCGAAGCTTCTCGCGGTCGACCGAACGGATGTCCAGCCCGCCCATCGAGATCGACCCGGAGGTGGGGTCGTAGAACCGCTCGATCAGTGCGAGGATCGTGCTCTTGCCAGCACCCGACGGACCGACGAGTGCGGTGCGCTTGCCGCGGTGTGCTGCGAAGCTCACGCCGTGAAGCACGCCCTCCTCAGGTGCCGAGTCGGATGCCGTCAGCCCGGTCACGGAGACCTCACGCGGCAGGCCCGCCGCCGCTTCGGCCTCGGCGACGACGTCGTGGCCTTCGAACGCCTCGAGCGCTTCGGCTGCCGCAGACGCGGGGATCGCGGCGTGCGCGCCCGTGCGGATCGGCACCTCGGCGGGTCGGCCTGCGTCCTCGGATCCGGACCGCTCGGCCACTGCTGTCTCGGACGCAGCAGGCTCGGACTCGACATCGAGCACCGCGCGAGCCGCGATCACGGAGTCTGGGTAGGAGAACCGGACGTCGGCGAAGGCGATGGCAGGAGCATCCGGGTTGACTGCCGCGTTCGCCGGCCCGACGATGACCGCGCGCTGCTCGGCAGGCGGGTCGATGGCGTCCTCGCTGGGCAGCTCGATGATCTCCTGAATGCGCCCGAGCGCGCCGAGAGCCGAGTTGACAGACGTGAAGGCGCCGAACGCCTGCCCGAGCGGAAGGATCATCATGAACAGGAACAGGATGAACGTGACGAGGTTCGCCACCGTGATGGCGCCGCTGGCGACGCGGAAACCGCCGACGCCGAGCACCACGAGGAACGAGACCTGCATCGCGATGCCTGCCACCGGAACGACGAGTGCCGAGATCTTGGCGACCTTCACACCCATGCGGTAGGCGCCGGTGGCATCCTTCTCGACGTTCTCGATCTCGCGCGAGGTGGCGCCGGCCGCACGGATGGTGCGCACGGAGCTGATCGCCCGTTCGACGGCCGCCGCGAGGTCGCCGACCTTCTGCTGTGCCTTGAGGCTGGCGACCCTGATACGCCCGGAGAGAAGCACGACCGTCACGATCGACACGGCGATGACGAGCACGGTGAGGCCGAGCAGCACGGGGTCGATGATGAGCATCGCGATGAGCGCGCCGATGAAGGTGAGCGAGCCGCCGATCGCCTCGACGAGACCCTGAGTGAGCACAGCGCGGAGCAGAGTGGTGTCGCTGCCGACGCGGGAGACCAGGTCGCCGGTGCGGCGGGCGTCGAACTCGCTGATGGGCAGGTTGAGCATGCGCGCGACGAGTCGCTTGCGCGAGGAGAGCACGACGCTCTCGCCCGTGCGCTGCAGCAGGTAGTGCTGGTAGCCGGAGATGAGCCCGGACACGACGACGAGGGCGACGAGCGCCCAGACCAGCCCGTTGAGGGCTTCCCCGTTCTGCACCAGGTTGATCACCTGGCCCACCAGAAGCGGTTGGGCGAGGCTGGCGGCGGCGCCGAGCACACTGAGCACGACGACCAGCGACATAGCTCCCTTGTGCTCGAGGATGTAGGGCAGCAGCTGGCGGAAGGTGGCGCGGGGGCCGTCATCCTTTCGCGGCCTGAAGGAACGGCGCGTGGATGTCGCGGAACTCATGGGAACTCCAGTCGGGGGTGGCCACGGAAGGCTATCAACGTCCCCTGGAAGGGGCTCGGGCGCCCGCGCTGGCGGAGGAGCTCGCGGCGTGGCCGCGCGCGTCTCGAAACCCGATGCCTGCGTGGGCTGGTTTCGAGACGCGCGCTTCGCGTGCTCCTCAACCCACGGTGGAACGTGCGCTTCGTAGGGGCAGAGGAGCCGAGGACGTGACACGCTCCGCGAGGCGGCGGTATGTACGGTGTCGGACGCAACCATGCGCCCAGCCGACGGCGGCGCGCCCGGTGAGGACGGGCGCGGAAGAGAACACTGTCGCCCGTGTGGGTTACGTTGGGCAACGTGTCTTCCCCGGTGATCGTGGCAACCGACCTCGTCAAGAAGTACGGCGACGTGACGGCGGTCGGTGGCATCTCGTTCGAGGTCGCCCCCGGCGAGTCGTTCGGTCTGCTCGGACCGAACGGCGCTGGAAAGTCGACGACGATGCGGATGGTCGGCGCGGTGTCGACGCGCACGAGCGGGTCTCTCGAGATCCTTGGTCTCGACCCCGAGCGGTACGGGCCGGAGATCCGCTCGCAGCTCGGCGTTGTGCCGCAGGCCGACAACCTCGACGAGGAGCTGCGCGTTCGCGAGAACCTCATCGTCTACGGCAGGTATTTCGGGCTTCCCGCCGGACACGTTCGCAGCAAGGCGGATGACCTGCTGGCCTTCGCGCAGCTGGAGGACAAGGCGAAGGCGAAGGTCACCGACCTCTCCGGCGGCATGAAACGCAGGCTGACGATCGCACGAGGGTTGATGAACGACCCGCGCATCCTGTTGCTCGACGAGCCGACGACGGGGCTCGATCCGCAGGCAAGACACATCCTGTGGGACAGGCTGTTCCGGCTCAAGGAGCAGGGCACGACTCTCGTGCTCACGACGCACTACATGGATGAGGCGGAGCAGCTCTGCGATCGGCTGATCGTCGTCGACAAGGGCACGATCATGGCCGAGGGCACGCCGGCGTCGCTGATCAGGGAGTACTCGACTCGGGAAGTGCTGGAGCTGCGTTTCGGCGCCGACAACAACGCCGCGATGGCGGAGAGGCTCAGCCACGTCGGCGATCGTGTCGAGGCGCTTCCCGATCGTGTGCTTATCTACACGGCGGACGGCGAGGCGGAGCTCGCCGCCCTCACGGAGAACGGAATCAGGCCGCTCACGTCGCTGGTACGACGCTCGAGCCTTGAAGACGTGTTTCTACGCCTGACGGGAAGGTCTTTGATCGAATGACCGCGATCGAGATCCCCGAGAGCGACGCGCTGAAGCGTGTCGCAGCGAAGCCGCGGCGTCTCGGCGCCTGGTACGTGGCCGAGCACCGGCTGCGTGTGATGCGCTCCTACGTCTCCACCGTGCTCGTCGGAGCGGTCGGCACGCCGCTGCTCTACCTCTACGCGATGGGCGTCGGGCTGGGCGCGCTGGTCAGCTCGAACCTCGGCCCGCAGGCCGTCGACGGGGTGAGCTACCTGCAGTTCGTCGCGCCTGCGCTGCTCTGCTCGTCCGCCGTCACCGTGGCGTCGGAGGAGTTCACCTATCCGATCATGCTCGGGTTCAAGTGGAACCCGACCTTCGTCGGCATCAGCTCCTCGCCGATCTCGCCGGGCCAGATCATCGACGGCGTCGTGGTCTCGGTGATCATCCGTCTCATGGCGACGAGTCTTCTGTACTGGGTGTTCATGCTGCTGTTCGGCGCCTCGCCCGCCGGAACGGCCGCGCTCTCGGTACTGATCGCCACCCTCGTCGGTCTGGCGTTCGGCACCCCCGTGATGGCCTACGTCGCCACCCTGCAGCGTGACACCGGGCAGATCGCGATGCTCATGCGGTTCGTGCTGCTGCCCCTCACCCTGTTCTCCGGCACGTTCTTCCCGCTGTCGGCGATGCCGGTCTACCTGCAATGGATCGGCTGGCTCTCACCGATCTGGCACGGCACCCAGCTCGCGCGCACCGTCTCGTACGGCGCGGTGGAGCCCGTCTGGCTCATCGTCGTGCACATCGTCTACCTGGTCGCACTCACGGTCGTCGGCTGGGTGCTCGCACGGCGAACTGCACGAAAGAGGCTCGCGACATGACCGGGGTGGGGCTCGAGACCGAGGTGCAGACATCCACGCGGCGTCGTCCGCTTGGTTCGCTCTACGCGGGCAACGCGCGCTCGGTGATGTACCGCGGATGGCTCGCCACCAAGTCGACCAACTGGCTGGTGGTCGTCTCCGGCGTGTTCGAGCCGATCTTCTACCTGCTCTCACTTGGCGTCGGTCTCGGTTCGTTCGTCGGAACCGTCACAGCGAGCAACGGGCAGCAGATCTCGTACGCGGCGTTCATCGCACCCGCGCTGCTGGCGACGGCCGCCATGAACGGCGCCATCTACGACTCCACCTGGAACGTCTTCTTCAAGCTGCGGTTCAACCGGCTCTATGAAGGGATGCTCGCCACCTCGCTCGGCACCCTCGACATCGCCATCGGTGAGATCTCGCTGGCGCTTCTGCGCGGAGCGGCGTACGCGATCGCGTTCCTGATCGTCATGCAGGTGATCGGGCTGAACCTGTCGTGGTGGGCCTTGCTCGCTCTGCCCGCCGTGCTGCTCGTCGCGTTCGCGTTCGCCAGCTTCGGCATGGGGATCACCAGCTACATGAAGTCCTTCCAGCAGATGGACATCATCAACTTCGTGATGCTGCCGATGTTCCTGCTGTCGGCGACGTTCTATCCGCTGTCGGTGTACCCGCCGGGCGTCCAAGTGGTCATCCAGGCGCTGCCGCTGTGGCAGAGCGTCGAGCTGGTGCGCTCCCTCACCACGGGAGCGGTGACCCTCGGCATCCTGTGGCATGTGCTGTACCTCGCGGTGATGGCGATGCTCGGCGTCATCCTCACGACTCGGCGACTGCGCGCCTTGTTCCTGCACTGAGTCGTCCTGTGCGCCGGTCCCCGCCCGGCGCACCGCGGTTGACCGGCCGCATGGTTGGGTCCGTCGCCGTCGACGCCGCCGCCTCGTGGAGCGTGTTGCGTCGTGCAGATCGACCGTTTGCCCACCAGATCGGCGTCGATGCGGTGTACATCCCCTCGCACAGGTGCGCATAACTCCTGCAATTCGTCCGCAGCGGTCGCGGGCGGCCCCGGGAATCCGGGGTTTTGTCGACAGCGCCGCACGAATTGCAGGAGTTATGCGCACCACCCCCGGGCCGGTGTGCCGCCAGTTGAGCCGGGCAGCCCCTGCCCCAGCCGTCGAACCCCCGGCCTCGCCGCCCACCACGCCGCCACCGCCCCCTTTTCGGGTGCCCTAGGCTGGCTGTATGAACGCTGGGCAAGTGATCTTCGACATCCTGCACGTCGCGGCGGCCGTCTTCATCGTCGGGCCGATGGCCATCCTTCCGATGACGGCCATGCGCGCCATCCGGTCAGGCGCGACAGGCCAGGTGCGCACGCTCGCGACGTCGACGAACATCTTCAGCCTGCTGTCGCTGCTTGTGGTCATCCTCGGATTCGGCGCGATGGGATTCGCCGACCCGAAGTACCACATCACGATCGCCTCGACGTGGATCTGGCTGTCGCTCGTCTTATACGTCGTCGCACTCGGCCTCACGCTGTTCGTCGTGGTCCCCGCGATGCGCCGCGCAGCGAACGCGCTCGACGGTGAGGCCGCTGTCGAGGCCGAGGATCCGGCCGCTGTGGGCGAGGCGCCGGCGAAGGCCGCCGGCTACAGTGCGATCGCCGGCACGAGCGGCATCGCCAGCCTGCTGCTGGTCGCCGTCGTCGTGCTGATGGTCTGGAAGCCGTAGGCGCCGGCGGTTGCTCCTTCACCCGTGCGCCAGGCTGACACGGTCTTCGTGACGTCCTTCGTCAGGGCGTCGTTGTCGGCGCCGCACAGGTAGGTGTCCAGCTTCGATGTCGAGCCATCGGAGAGGGTCAGCTTCAGCTTCGTGGCGATGCCGCCGACACAGCCTGGCTTCGAACTCACCGTGGCGCCAGGGTGCCATCCGTCGTCGCGCAGCACCTGCTGCAGCACCTTCAGATCGGCAACGGATGTCACACGGTGAGTCGAATCGTCGAAATCGGGCACGGCCTGTGACTGGCTGTACTCGACGGCCTTGAGCGTGCCGTTCCACGCCCAGGGGCGAGAGACCACGATGATCGCGGCGACGGCGAACGCGGCCACGACGACGATGCCTCCCGTCCAGAAGGCGATCGCCCGCGACTTGTTCACACCGTCACCCTATGGCCCAGGCGCTATCGCGTCGCGCTGGGCCGCCGCAGTGGTGTCGTGCCTGGTGCGCCGCGCGGCGCCGGACCCACGCGAGAGGCCCCGCCGATCAACGGCGGGGCCTCTCGAATGATGCGTGGGACTAGAGGGTGACGCCGAGTGCGTCGAGGGCGGCATTGAATTCCGGGATCTCCGTCGGCGGAACCTCGATGAGCGTGGCCAGGTTGCGGTAGAACGGGCGCACCGAAGCGGGGTCGCCGCCCTCGCCCAGCACGAACTCGACGATTCCCTGCTGCTCGAGTGTCGCTCCGCCGAGTCCGGCGTGGGCGAATCCCGTCGACGGGGCCGAGACGGTCAGCACGCTGCGTCCTTCGACCGTCTCGGAGTCGAGAGCGTAGCGGTGCAGGTGGCCGCTGCCGAACGCTGCGAGATGCACCCCTGACAGTGCATCGAGCAGACGCTCCCTGGACTCATCAGGGATGGCGATGTTGTGCTCGGTCATCTCGGGGTGGGGATTCCACACGGGCTTGTGACAGAACACGATCGTCGGGCGGTCTCCGATCTGCCCCGGAAGAGTCTCGAGCCATGCCCATTGCGCGGCTTCCTCGGGGAGCCCGCTGCCCATGATCTCGCTGTTGAAACCGACGAATGCCCAGTCGCCGGCGAGCTCGAGCCAGTGGTCAGGACCGAACACCGCGCTGAACGCCGCGACGCGCTCGCTCGTCACCGTGAGGCCGGCCCAGGCGTTCTCCGGGCGCTCTCCCACGTCGTGGTTGCCGGGGAGGACACGCAGCGGAGCCTGAATGCCCGAGAGCAGCGCGGCGGCCGCGGCGCGGTCATCGGCGTCATCGGGGTCGAGGATCGCGACATCGCCACTGTGCACGACGAACGTCGGATCGATCTCGTTGATGAGGGACACGAACTTCTGAAGGTTCTCGGATGTCGCGCCACCCAGGCGCGAGATGTGGGTGTCGGAGAGCTGGATGATCTTCATGGGGATTCCTCTCTGGATGGGTGGATGGAGGGTTCAGCGCAGGCCGGATCGCACGAACGCATCGACGATGTGGCGCTGCAGAAGGATGTAGATGAGGAAGATCGGGAGGCAGGCCAGCCCGGCGGCGGCCATCACAGCGCCCCAGTTGTCGCCCTCTGCGCCAAGGAAGCTGCGGATGCCGATCTGGATGAGGGCGTTCGACTGGTGCTGGAAGATCAAGGACGGCCACAGATAGTTGTTCCACGCCTCGATGAAGAGCATGATGCCGAGCGCCGCGAGCCCTGCGCGCATGTTCGGCAGCACGACCTGGATCAGGATGCTCCAGTTGTTGCGACCGTCCATGTGCGCCGCATCGATCAGCTCTCTGGGGAAGGCCTGCATGTGCTGACGCAGCAGCATGACCCCGAACGCCGAGCACAGGTTGGGCACGATGACACCGCCGATCGTGCCGAGCAGGCCCAACTGCGAGATGAGCACGTAGTTCGGGATCATCGTGACCTGGAACGGCACGAGCCACGAGCCGATGAACAACAGGAACAGCACGTTTCGGCCCGGGAACTGCCACATCGCGAAGCCGTAGGCGGCGAGAACGGCGATCACCAGCTGGCAGGCGGCGACCGCCAACGACATCATGAACGTGTTTCCGATCATGCTGAGGATCGGGATCTCGTGCCAGACGGTTGTGAAGTTGTCCAGCGAGAGCGGCCACGGGAACGGAGTCTGCGCCGTGGCGTCGACGGGCCTGCGGAACGCGGTGGCGAACATCCAATACACCGGAAGGATGGCCGCTAGTGCCACGACCGCCAGTACGACGTGCCCGACGATGCGCATCGTCAGGGCTCGAGCATGCCGGGCGGCATGAGCGCGACTGTCTGCAGCGGGCGACGCGGAGCGAAGAGTGTGCGAAGCCGGGGACGGACGCGATGGTATCGCCGCGTCGGGTACGGAGACGAAGGCCATGATGGCTCCTAGTTGTCGTAGAAGGAGAGGCGATCAGACAGTGTCACGAGGCCGAGCGCGATGAGACCGAAGACGATGAAGAACAGCGTGCCGGCGGCCCCGGCCGTGCCGGCATCGAAGTTCTGGAACCCGATCTGATAGAGCAGGTAGTACACGTTGGTCGTCGAATCGCTCGGGCCGCCCTGCGTCAGGATGTCGATCATCGGGTAGGTCCACTGCGCGGCCAGCAGGATCGTCATGAGCAGGAGGAAGACGATCGTCGGCGACAGCAGCGGCAGCGTGATGCGGCGCAGAATGGTCCAGCCGTGCGCACCGTCGACGGATGCCGCGTGGGCGTAGTCCGGGTTGATCCCCGCGATTCCCGCTGACACCACGAGCACCCCGAAACCGAGCATCTGCCAGCCGACGATGACGATGATCGCCCAGATGGCGCCGCTCGGGCTCCGGAGGACGTCGCCGATGTTGACGCCGAAGTGCTGGAGCACCGTGGGGATCGCGCCTCCCGACGACGACAGCAGCCAGCGCCAGACCGCGGCCGCCGCCACCGGCGTGACGAGGAACGGCACGAAGATGATCGCCTGGTAGATCGTCTTCGCCCGTCCGCCGACCTGACGCGAGAGCAGCGCGACAGCGATCGGAAGCACCACCGAGAACACCAGGAAGGCTCCGATGTAGATCAGGGTGTTGATGACGGCTTGGCGCAACTCAGGAGAGGTCACGATCGAGGTGTAGTTGCTCACGCCGGCAGGTGTGAGCGGTTGAGTCGGCAGCAGATTCCAGTTGTAGAACGACAGCTCGAAGGTCTGAATCAGCGGCCGGTAGACCCACACGCCGAGGAGCAGGAGCGCAGGCAGCACGTAGAGGTACGGTGCGATCGGTATGCGACGTCGTTTGCGGCGCTGTCGGCCGCTCGTGGCATCCGCGACCCGGACAGGCTGCGTGTCGAGCACGAACATGGCGGGATCCTCTTCAGTTGATCACTCGGCAGAGACGGATGCCTGCACAGCTGCCAGCTGATCCTCGGGAGTCATCGCGAGGAACCTCGCCAACGATTCACCCGACATCTCGTACGTGGTCGGGAACTGTCCGATCGGCACGACGGAGTGTTGCACGTGGTCGCCGTAGACGTGAATGAGGTTGTACGACTGGGCGCCGGCCTGGCCTCGCGCAGCCGGATAGGGCATGACGAGGTCCTGGGTGTAGCAGGTCGCAGAGGCGACGGAGACCGGAATGCCGGCGAACGTGTCGGTCGTCGAGTAGTGAAGGTGGCCGCCGAGGATGCCTCGCACATCGGTGCCGCGGATGACGTCGGCCAGCCTCGGCTGGTCGTGGAGCTCGAAAAGCCTGATCAGGCCCAGGTGGCTGGGCACCGGCGGGTGGTGCAGAGCGAGCAGGGTACCGTCAGGCGCCGGAGTGCTCAGCTCGTGTGCAAGCCAGGCAAGCTGCTCCTCCGTGATCTCACCCCAATGCTGGCCCGGGATCGTCGAATCGAGCGCGATGATGCGCAACCCGTTCACGTCGTAGACCTTGTCGTATGGCTCGGTCGTGCCGTCCTCGCCGAGCAGGCCTGCACGGAAGGCCGCGCGCTCGTCGTGATTGCCCATGACCCAGATCAGCTCGGCGCCGTAGCGCTCGGCGATCGGCTCGACGAGGGCACGGATGCGCTCGTAGGCGTCGGGAGCTCCCGTGTCCGCGATGTCCCCTGTGAACACGATCGCCTCAGGGCGGGTGTTGGACTTCTCGAAGCCCTCGAACAGCTCCTGGAGATTCGCGTCGCTGTCGACGATCTCGTGCAGGGGCTCACGGTTCTGCACGAAGTGGGTGTCGCTGATGTGAAGCACGAAATGGTCGGGGGTGGGGTACTCGCTGTAGTCGGGCATGTCGCTTTCTTTCGTCGGTGCTGGTGTCGGTGCTGGTGATCGGGCTTCACACGAGGAGCATCGTCGAGAGGGCGGTGAGCTCCTCGTCGGTGATGCCGTGAGCGCGGAGGTAGTCGGCGGGGGATCCCCATTCGGAGTCCCACCGGGAGATGACCCGCGTCAGCTCGGAGGCCGGGCTCGCGGTGACGATCTCGTGAACGGCCGGGCTGACGGGGCCGCCCGCGAGCTGCATCTTGTCCAGCATGCGGGTGGCCCATTCCCCGGAGAGGTTGGCCGACGTCTGTGCGTAATCGGCCACGACCTCCTCGCGGTCAACCCCGGCGGCGAGGAGTGCGAGGGCGACGACCAGGCCTGTGCGGTCCTTGCCGGCAGTGCAATGCACCAGCACCGCGTCGTCGCCGGACGAGGCGATGAGCCGCACGGCATCGGTCAACTGCCGGCCGTGACCGTCGACCATGACGTCGTAGACGGCCTCGAGCGTCAGGTCGTCTCCCGCCAGCTCGACCGGCTGATGCGAGGCGGTGAAGATCGGCGCGTGAACGATCTCCACGTCCGCATCGAGCCTGGTCGGGCCGGCGGCGACCTCGTCGTCTGTGCGCAGATCGACGATGCGGCGGATGCCCAGGTCGACCAAGGCTTGCCTGCCGCTCTCCGTCAGGCCGTTGAGGGCATCTGACCGGTAGAGCTTGCCGGAGCGAACGGTGGTGTGACCGGCTCGGTAGCCGCCGACCTCCCGCAGGTTGTATGTGCCCTCGATGGGCAGCGGGCCCACGGTGGTGTCGGTCATGGTCGTTCTCGTCTCTTGTCGTCGTGAATCGTGGTGTTGTCGTGAATCGGGCGTCGTGCCCTGGCAAGCCGGACTACTTGACCAGTGCTTGTGCCTGTTGCTGCGCGGCCTGCATCGTGGTCTTCGGGTCCTTGCCGTAGTAGACGGAGTCCTCGACGGCCTTGCTGAAGATCGTGCTGATCTGGCTGTAGTTCGTGCCCGGGTACGATTCCCACGGCTGCAGGTGCTGCAGCTGGGCGATGTTCGGCGCGACGAGCGGGTTCGACTTCGCCCACGCCGCCAGCGGTCCGTTGCCCTGGGTCATCGTGTCGCGCAGCGGCAGGTAGCCGATCTTGGTCGAGATCTGCTCGTACGCGGTCGGGCTGGTCATGAACTTGATGAACTCCCATGCCGCGGCCTGTTTGGCGGGGTCCTTCGACATGATGAACAGGGCTGAACCGGAGTTCGTCGGAGCGACCGGCTGGTTGCCGAAGGCGGGCAGGGTCGTGTTCTTCAGGTCCCAGCCGCCGGCCTTTGCCCCGGCCATGAACATGCTCTGAAGCGCCGAGGTCTGCACCTGGATCAGCGACTGCCCGGAGGCGAAGGCGTTGTACATGCTGGTGGAGTCGAGGTTCTGCAGCAGACCCTCATCGTTCAGCTTGCGCATCTCCTCGACGGCCCCGACCGAGCCGGAGTCGCCGAACTCGATGGTCTTGTGATCCGAGCTGACGATCTTGCCGCCATCCGACTTGATGATGCCCTGCATGCACCAGTCGCCGCCGGTTACCGTGCACGAGATCGTCAGCGGAGGCTTGCCCGTCTTGGCCTTGAGCTGCTGCGCCACCTTCTCGACGCCATCCCAGGTGGAGAAGTCCGGATTGGTGATGCCGGCCTTCGCGAGCGCAGTCGCGTTGTACCAGAGCACGGGGGTCGAGAAGACGTAAGGAATCCCGTAGGTGACGCCGTTCCAGTCGCCCAGGCTGGTCGCCTTCGGGTTCATCGGATACGTGCCGCCGAAGGCATCCTTGACCGCCTTTGTGCCGACCAGTTTCGAGATCGGCTGTGCGCCGAGGTCGTTGGCGATGTAGTCGAGAGCGTCGAAGGTGAGCTGCGCGACATCCGGAGCCTTTCCGGCGAGCATCTCGGTCTGCACGCTCGAGACGTAGGAGGTGTTCGCGCCCGCCGCGGCGGTCGGCGCCTGGCCCGTCACCGTGATGTTGGGGTGCTCCTTCTCGAACTCCTTGATCAGGCCCTGGATCGTGTCGGTCCAGGCGCCCGCCTGGGCGAGGTTGTAGCTCTCGAACGTGATGGAGACCTTCTGGTTCGGTCCGAGGGTGGGGATGGTTGCTGTTGAGGCGGCGGTCTGGCTGGTGCCCGTTGCACCGGTGCTGACACAGCCGCTCAGAGCGACGGCGGCAACGGCCGTGACCGCCGCGATGGCGATCACGCGAGAGGGAATGCGCATGGTGGTAGTGCTCCTTCGGGGGAGATCGAATGGGGGAGGAAGGTGCGAGTAGGGGAAAAGGTCAGGCGGGAACCGCGACGCGCGGCTGCTCCTGTGCGACGGCATCCGGGTCGGGCACCCATTCGAGGCGACGGCCGGTCGTACGGTCGAACAGGTGCACGCGCTCGAGCGGAGCTCCAAGGGTGATGCGCTCGCCGCGGAGGTAGTCGGTCTGACGACCGCCGCGGGCGGTGAGGAGTCGCTCGCCGGCACGCAGGTAGATCAGCTGCTCGTTGCCGAGATTCTCAACGCGCTCGATCACGCCCTCGACGCGAAGTGCGGCGGTGGAATGGTCCTCTGCTCGCAGGTGCTCGGGTCGAACGCCGATCACCACGTTGCGCTCGTCGGTCTCGCCCTTCCAAAGCAGGGCTTCGATGCCGGGAGCAGTCGCCGTGATGACGCCGGCGAGCGAGTCGACGATGCCGTCGACGAGGTTCATCGGAGGACCACCGACGAAGCCGGCGACGAAGACGGACGCCGGTCGGTCGTAGACCTCCTCGGGCGCGCCGATCTGCTCGATTCGCCCGGCGTTCAGCACGACGATCTTCGTGGCCATCGTCATCGCCTCGACCTGATCGTGCGTGACGTAGACGAAGGTCGCCGACAGCCGATCGTGCAGCTCGCTGAGCTCCTGTCGCGTTGCCGTGCGCAATTTTGCGTCGAGGTTCGATGGGGGCTCATCCATCAGGTAGGCGCTGGGCTCGCGAACCAGGGCACGACCGACGGCGACTCGTTGGCGCTGTCCGCCGGAGAGCTCGCGCGGCTTGCGTCGAAGCAGTTCGCCGAGGCCGAGCGCGGCCGCGACCTCGCGCACGCGGCGGGCGCGCTCCTCCTTCGGCATCCGCAGAACTGCGAGCGGGAAGGCGAGGTTCTTCTCCACGCTGAGGTGCGGGTAGAGCGCGTAGCTCTGGAAGACCATCGCGAGGTTGCGCTTCTTCGACGGCAGGGAGGTCACGTCCTGGCCGTCGATCATGATGCGTCCGGAGGTCGGGTCGAGCAGGCCGGCGATCATGCGCAGCAAGGTGGTCTTGCCGCACCCACTCGGTCCGAGCAGAACGACGAAGTCGCCATCCTCGATCGTCAGGTCGACCTCGTCGACGGCTCGGTGGCCCTTGAACTGCTGGGTCAATCCCTGGATCTCGATGCGGCTCACGGCTGCTCCTCATACGAAGTAATGGAATTCCGTCAACAGCTTTGTTCAGGAATATTCGTTACTTGAGCATGGTGCGAGTCGAAGGTGAACGGCGCGCAAAGGCGAGGGGAAGCCGCATCGCCGATTTCGACAACGCGGAGCACGGCAGCGGTGCGCCTGTGATGCGCGTGCGAGGTCTCTGAGATCAGGACAGCGTGCAGGGGCCACCAGGCCGCCCTGCCCGGACGCCGTGAGAGTCTCAGGCGAGGTCGCCGGAGGCGTCTTCGTTGTCGTCGGTGGTGTCGCGCCCGACCACGATCATGACCTCGTCCATGACATCCGGGTCGGAGGCTGGGCGTCCGGCGGCCGCCGACAGAGCGAGCTCGAGGGCTGAGAAGAGGAGCACATGGGCGACGTTGCCGGTGATGAGTCCGGTCGACCACTGTGAGATCGAGGCGCCGCAGACCAGCGTGATGTCGGAGAGCTCGTGCAAACGCGAGCGCTGGTAGCTGGTGACGCCGATGACTGTTGCGCCGGCCTCGACTGCGGCCTCGGCGGCGCGCAGTGTGACGCTGTTGGATCCGCTTCCGCTGATACAGATGCAGACATCGCCCTCGGTGAGTCCCCTGGCTGACAACTGCTGCACGACGGCGTCGGCAGGCGCCTCGCCGGGACGGCTCGAGATCATGAATCCGAGCGACGCCAATTGAGCGATCGGTGCCGATCCGCCGTTGCCGACGATGAGCAGGCGCGACGCCTTCGCGATCGCGGACACTGCTCGATCGAACTCGTCGAAGTCGAGTGGAGCGAGCGCGTTCGCCAGGTCTTCGCCGGCGGAACGGAACATGGCGGGGACCCAGTCTCGCGGCGCACCATCGCCATCGACGACCGCGGCCTCCCGGCGGGAGGGCAGATCGCGCAAGAGCAGCAGCCGCAGGTGCTGGAACCCCTTGAACCCAAGGCTCTGGCAGGCGCGGATCACCGTGGCAGCCGACGTTCCGGTGCGCGTGGCCAGATCTGCGGCGGACATCATCGCGACGTCTTCCGGGTGCTCGATCGCCTCGCGAGCCACGCGCTGCTCGCTCGGCACGAGCGCAGGGATCACGGATTCGATGTAGCTGAGCGTCCCGCCGACCGGCGGGTCGGCGCGCTGGCGATCGATCATAAACCCGTGTCTACCACGAGCAGGCGACGGGAGTGTTCGCGCAGCCAGACGTGAGCCCGCCTTGGCGGCGCACCACTTCGCTACGCGGCGGCCCGCACCTCGCGCAGGGCGATCGCCGTCGCGATCGCGGCATGGGCGGCCTCGGCGCCCTTGTCCTCCTTGGAGTCGGCGAGTCCCGCCCGATCGAGCCCCTGCTGCTCGTCGTCCAGCGTGAGCACGCCGAAGCCGACCGGCTTCCCGGTGTCCAGCGCGACCCTGGTCAGCCCGTCGGTTGCGGCCGACGACACGTACTCGAAGTGCGGGGTTCCACCTCGGATGATCACGCCCAACGCGACGACGGCGTCGGCTCCGGCATCCAGCGCGGCCTTGCTCACGACGGGGAGCTCGAAGCTGCCAGGGACGCGCACGAGCGACCACGTCGCACCGGATGCCGTCAGCTCCCGCTCGGCTCCGGCGATGAGGCCGTCGGTGATGGCAGTGTGCCAAGTGCCGGCGACGACCACGATCTTCAGTCCTGTCGCGTCAAGTCGCTCGTTCTCGGGTGAGCCAGCTCCGCTCATCGGGTGGTGCCTTTCTCGTCGATGTTGTGGTGGTCGGTATTCCGGTGGTCCGTGTTCCGGCGATCGGTGGCCGCTGCGCGCGCGGCGACGTGGTGGGCGAGCAGCTCGTCGTCCGCGGTGGCGGCGGCATCCCGCTCGAAGTCGTCGTCCAGTTCGGACAGCTCGGAGTCCGCGACGGGCAGAAGGTGCCCGAGCCGGTCGCGCTTCGTGGCCAGGTAGCGCTCGTTGAGCGCGCCGAGGCCCACGACGAGCGGAACGCGCTCTTCGATCGTGACGCCGTGCTCCTTGAGCTGCTTCACCTTGTCGGGATTGTTCGTCAGCAGCCGTACCGAGCGGATGCCGAGATCGGCGAGAATCGCGGATGCCGCTCCGTAGTCCCGCGCGTCGATGGGCAGACCGAGCGCGAGGTTGGCGTCGAGCGTGTCGAGTCCCTCCTCCTGCAGGCGGTAGGCGCGCAGCTTGTTGATCAGGCCGATGCCCCTGCCCTCGTGGCCGCGCAGGTAGATGACGACGCCGCCGTCGCGCTGGATGGTGTCGAGTGCGGCATCCAGTTGCGGTCCGCACTCGCACTTCAGCGACCCGAAGGCCTCGCCGGTCAGGCACTCGGAGTGCACGCGGACGAGCACGCCCGACTCGCGGATGTCGCCGGCGATGATCGCCACGTGGTCCGCGCCCGTCGTGCGGTCGCGGTAGGCGCGCACCCTGAATGGGCCATGCGTGGTGGGAACCGTGGTCTCCACCTCGAAGATCACCCGCGACGACTCGGGAACGGGATCCACCGGGTCGAGAGGCGCGTCGCAGTGGAACTCCTGCAGGTAGGCGATCAGCGCCTCGATGGTGATGACGGGAACGTTTTCGCGTGCGCCGAACTCGATGAGTTCGGGCAGACGCATCATCTCGCCGTCGTCAGCGACCACCTCGGCGATGGCTCCGACAGGCGTCATGCCTGCCAGCTTGAGCAGGTCCACTGCCGCCTCGGTGTGACCGTCGCGCTCGCGAACGCCGCCGTCGACGGCGCGCAGCGGAACGATGTGTCCCGGCCGGTGCAGGCTGCGGGGCGTCGAGGACGGGTCGGCGAGAACCCGCAGCGTGTGCGCCCTGTCAGCAGCGCTGATTCCGGTGGAGAGCCGGTCGGCGGCATCCACAGTGATCGTGTAGTTGGTGCCGCGCGAGTCCTCGTTGTCGACAACCATGACGGGCAGCTCGAGCTTGTCGGCGAGCTCGTTCGTCATCGGCGCGCAGACGAAGCCCGACGTGTGCCGAATGGTCCACGCCAACCACTCCTGTGATGCGGTCTCGGCGGCGAGTATGACGTCGCCCTCGTTCTCACGGCTCTCGTTGTCTGCGACCAGCACCGGGCGGCCGGCGCGCAGTGACTCGAGTGCCTCTGGGATGGTTGCGAGCGTCATACCGCGCTCCCTTCTGCGGATGCCTGTACGTGGGTCGCCGTGGTGGCGCCATCCTGCGCGGTGTGCGCGATGGCGAGCATCCGCTCGACATGGCGGGCGAGGATGTCGGTCTCGACGTTCACGAGGTCGCCGACCGCGCGCTCGCCGAGGGTGGTGGCCGCGAGGGTCTCCGGAATGAGTGAGACTTCGAACCACTGCGCCGGGGCATCCGCGTCGCTCACCGCCGAGACGGTCAGCGAGACGCCGTCGACAGCGACAGACCCCTTGCGAACGACGAGTGCGGCGAGCTCGGCGGGCAGGCTGAACCGCAGCACACGCCACGCCTCACCCTGGGTGACGGCGAGCAGGGCGGCGGTGCCGTCGATGTGGCCCTGCACGATGTGTCCGCCGAGCCTGTCGCCGACAAGCGCGGCGCGTTCCAGGTTGACGTTCGTGCCGACCGTCGCGGCGTCGAGCGTGCTCACCGCGAGGGTCTCCGCCATCACGTCGGCGGTGAACCAGTCATCGCCCTGATCGACGACGGTGAGGCAGACTCCGCTCACCGAGATGGAGTCGCCGTGCCTCGCCCCCTCGACGGCGAGCGGTCCCCGCACGGTGATGCGCGCCGCATCGGCGCTGCGGTCGACGGCGATGATCTCGCCGCGCTCTTCGATGATTCCGGTGAACACAGTCACGCTCCTTGCCGGATGGATGCTGGGCTTGATGTCGTCTGTCGCGCGGAGTCGACGGCGATGTTGTCGAGGCTCTTCGCTGACGGATTGCGTGCGACGACGAGAACGTCGTTGCCGAGCCGCTCGACCCGATCGAGGTCGAGGGCGAGCTGGTCGGAGATGGTGGCGACGCCGATGTCGGCGAGCGCAGTACGCGGGCCGCCGAGGAGGGTCGGCGCGAGGTAGACGTGCAGCTCGTCGACGAGGCCGGCGCGAACGAACGCGCTCGCAAGGGCAGGCCCGGCCTCGACGTAGACGTTGCGGATGCCGCGCTCGCGCAGCTCCACGAGAGTTGCGCTGAGGTCGTGGCCGGGGAGGAAGATCGCCGGCTGTGGATGCCTATGCACGGCGGCATCCTCGGGCACGACCCGATCGCCGAGGACCACAGGCACGGGCTGGTGCTCGAGCAGTTCGCCGGCATCCCCTCGCGCTGTGAGGCTCGGGTCATCGATGAGCACCGTTCCCGTTCCGACAACGATGGCGTCGGATGCCGCGCGCTGCTCGTGCACGTGCTGCCTGGCCGCAGTGCCGGTGATCCACCTGCTGGTGCCGTCGGCCGCCGCGATGCGCCCGTCGAGGCTGCTCGCCCACTTGAGCGTGACGTAGGGACGACCGAGGCGGGCGGCAGTGAGCCAGTCCTGCAGGAACCGAGTGGCGGCATCCGCTTCGACGCCCGCGATCACCCCGACTCCCGCGTCGCGCAGTCGCTGAGCACCGCCGCGTGATGCGTGGCCTGGATCGTCGACGGCGTAGACGACGCGCGCGATGCCGGCCTCGATGAGCGCGACGCTGCACGGGCCGGTGCGACCGGTGTGGTTGCACGGCTCGAGGGAGATGACGGCGGTCGCGCCGACGGTGTCCGACGGGGCCAGCTTCGACAGTGCGTCGACCTCGGCGTGCGCGGTGCCCGCGCCGCGGTGCCAGCCCTCGGCGAGCAGCTCGCCGGTGGGGGAGAGGATGACGCAGCCGACCCGTGGGTTCACGCCACGAGCGGGGCCGAGCGCAGCCAGCTGAAGGGCGCGGTGCATCGTCGCCTCATAGCCTGTGTCGGTCATCCCGGTCTTCCGTTCTCAGAACCTGCCGACCTGGTGGCCGGCGGGGCGGAACCCCGGGGTTGTCGGATATCGCCGACGGCACGGACGCTGACGCGGCCGTGCGTGTGCTGCCTCCCATCCGGACTCTGCCACGGACGGCTTTCGCCGTTCGTGGCATCACCGTCGGTGCCGGAATTCCACCGGCTCAACCTCGACTCGACTTCGGCCTCCGCCGTGTCTCAGTTCGCGGACTTTCACCGCCGGTTCGGACTCTCACCGACCCCGGAGCACTACGTACACCCTAGCGAAACGCGCACGCCGCCGTCGTATTCCCCGTCACACACCGCCGCACGCCCCACGCGTCACCCCGGGTCACCTCGCGTCACACCCCGACGCGGTGCATAACTCCTGCAGATTCGACAACTGCTGGGCGGGCGACCGCGAGATCTCGCGGATCTCGCCGCCCCCCTCGGGCAAGTTGCAGGAGTTATGCGCACAAAGGCTGTTGTCCACACGCTTGCTGCGACGGGAGTTGTCCACAGAATCCGTCGAGTCGACCGCCGCGATGCCCGCTCACACACAGGTTTGGAGAGTGAGCTGGGATGAGGCGTTTGCGATTGCTGGGCGTTCAGTCTTGAGCAGAGCGGAACTTCTGGGGCTGGGGGCAACCGGTCGATCTCTGACCTTGGCCGTCCGCGGCGGCGGTCTCCAGCGCCTGCGAAGAGACCATTACGCCCTGCCCACGCTCGAGTCGCAGGTTGGAGAAGCAGTACGGGTGGGCGGTCGAATCTCGTGCGTGACCGCCCTTCGCAGCTACGGCGTCTTCGCGTTCGACAATTCGGCGCTCCACGTGCATGTCGACCGCGAAGCGAGCCGGCTACGGTCGCCCAAGAGTCGTCGGGCACCTCTCACCAAGGTCAACCGAGGCTCGACGGTGCTCCACTGGTCACCGCTCGTCGATCCACATGGCGGCGATGAGCATCGGATCGGGCTGCGCGACGCACTGGCTCACACTGTCATGTGCCAAGACCCACGGCACGCGATTGCCTCACTCGACAATGCCCTTCACCTCGGTCTCATCGACGACGATGACGTTTCAGCGATCTTCGCCCACCTGCCGAACAAGTACGGATGGATGCGGGCGAAGCTGAATCCATTGGCAGAGGCGGGGCAAGAAACGGAACTGCGGCTGCTTGTCGAAGCTGCAGGTTACAGGTATCAGATTCAGCAGAATCTGCCGGGACTGGGCCGCGTAGACCTCGTGGTCGAGGACGTGCTCGTGGTCGAGGCGGACAGTCGCGCCCACCACGACGGCTGGGAGCACCACGTGCGGGATCGGCGCCGTGACCTCATCGCGGCTCAGCTGGGCTACGCGTCCCTACGTCCCGCGTACCAGCACACGATGTATGAACCCGACCTGGTGACCCAGTCCATCGTCGCCTTGGTCACTGCCCTGACTCGGTGAGTCACGCTGAGAGGTTCCGGCTCTCCTTCCCCACGGTTCATAACTCCTGCAATCCGCAAGGACCTCGGGATGGAGTCCCCGTGTTCTGGCGGATTTCCGAGCGCAGCCGTCGAAATTGCAGGAGTTATGCACGTCGGGAGTCGTCCGGCAGGGGCGGCCCGGGGGCGGTCGGAGTGCGGGCCGGGGGCCCGGGGCGGGCCGGAGTGCGGGGCCGGGGGCGGCCGGGGTGCGGGTACCGCGGGGGAGGGGCTACGCCAGCGCGGGCGGCAGGTCGGCGAGGGACGCGATGCGGATGACGCCCAGCTCGTCGGCTGCGGCGCGTTCGTCGTCCGCGACAGCCGCGGCGTACCGGTCGAGCCATACGCCGGTGAGGCCGGCACGTGCTGCTCCGATGGCGTCCGTGCCGAGCCGATCTCCGACGTAGACAGCGTCGGCCGGCCGCACGTCGAGACGTTCGCACGCCAGCTCGAAGATGCGGACGTCGGGCTTCGTGACACCCACAGAGCCGGATGCAACGATGTCGTCGAACTCCGCCCGGATCCCGACGGCGTCCACCTTTCGCAGCTGGAAGTCCTCCTCGCCGTTGGTGATGAGCCCGAAGCGCACGCCGGGAAACGTGGTGCGCAACGTGTCGAGGCAGGGGAGCGCGTCGTCGTGCAGCCGCCAGCTCTCGACGTAGTGCTCGAAGTACGAGGCGAACCAGGTGCCGGCCTCCTGAGAGGTGAGTTCGACGCCGTGCCTTGCCGCGTAGTCCCGCGCGCGCAGGCGGCGGTTGTCCTCGAAGCTGATCTCCCCGGCCAGGTACCGGTGGTAGTGCATCTCTTCCAGCCCGCGCCACACGAGCACCTCGGCCGCGGCGTCGGAGGCGTCGTACGGATGCCCGAGCGCCCGCACGTGCGCCAGAATCCCGGCGTCCACCGCACTACGGTGCGCGAAGAGGGTGTCATCCAGGTCGAACAGCACCGCGCGGATGTCGGTCACGACGTGGACTCGCCGTAGGCGTCTTCTGGCCAGGCCCCGGAATCGTCGCGCTGGTCATCCGCAAGAAGCGAGGCCTGCCACTGGTCGACGCGCCGTCCGCGCTGCACTCCGCCGAGACGTTCGAGTCCTTCGTACCGGAAGCCGAGCTTCCTGGCCACGGACGCCGAGTCCACGTTCGGCAGGAGGGCGTGCCAGACGATCCGCTTCAGCTCGAGCTCCCGGAATCCGAACGTGCAGACAGCCTCAGCGGCCTCGGTCATCAGTCCGGCACCGCGATGCTGCGATCCGAGCCAGAAGCCGAGCTCGGCGGCGTCATCGCGGTGGCCGTCCAACCCGATCATGCCCATCACGGTGGAGTCCTCGCCCGATCGCAGCGCCCAGGTGTGCCCGCTGCCTGACTCCCAGGCACGCTCGATCATCCCGATGAACCCGACGGCGTCGTCGCGCGAGTAGGGCGAGGGCACGGTCGTCCAGCGCTGCACGCCCTCGTCTTGGCAGAGCACGGCGATGGTGTCGACATCCGCCTCGGTCGGCGGCGACAGCACCAGGCGTTCGGTGCGAAGCGTGACCGGTTGCACGATGCGCCCCTACAGCCGTACCCGGCGCAGCAGGCCGACCCGCTCGTACGCCTTCGCCAAGGTCGCCTCCGCGACCTCGTTCGCGCGATCGGCGCTCGCGCCCAGCAGCCTGTCGAGCTCGGCCGGGTCGGCGAGCAGCTCGAGGGCCCTTGCCCGCACCGGCTCGAACTCGCCGATGATCACATCGGCCAGCCCCTTCTTGAGGTCGCCGTAGCCGCGGCCGTCATACTCGTTCGCGATGGTCTCGATCGACTGGCCCGACAGCGCCGAGTAGATCGCCAGCAGGTTCGAAACGCCCGGCTTCTCGCCGCGGTCGAAGCGCACAACGCCATCGGTGTCTGTGACGGCCCGCATGACCTTCTTGCGCGTCACGCTCGGCTCGTCGAGCAGCAGGATGAGCCCGGCAGGGGAGTCCGTCGACTTCGACATCTTCGCGGTCGGCGTCTGCAGATCGTAGATGCGGGCGATGTCCTTCTGGATGATCGCCCTCGGTACCACGAACGTCTGCCCGAAGCGTGAATTGAACCGCTCGGCGAGGTCACGGGTGAGCTCGACATGCTGCCTCTGGTCGTCGCCAACGGGCACCACCTCGGCGTCGTAGAGCAGGATGTCCGCGGCCATCAGCACCGGATACGTGAACAACCCCACGCTGGTCGCATCGCTGCCGTAGCGTGCCGACTTGTCCTTGAACTGGGTCATACGTCCGGCCTCGCCGAAGCCCGTGATGGTGTTCAGC
Organism: Humibacter soli; assembly: GCF_054779035.1. Classification (NCBI taxonomy): domain Bacteria; kingdom Bacillati; phylum Actinomycetota; class Actinomycetes; order Micrococcales; family Microbacteriaceae; genus Humibacter; species Humibacter soli. The sequence continues at coordinate 111,138 of NZ_BAAGYX010000001.1, forward strand.
ACCCAGGCGAGCTCGGCGTGCGCCGGCACGTGCGACTGCACGAACAGCGTCGACTTGGCGGGATCGATGCCCGCGGCGATGTACTGGGCGGCGAGTCCGCGGGTCTTCTCTGCGAGCTCCTTCGGGTCCTGCGCCACGGTGATGGCGTGAAGGTCGACGACGCAGAAGAACGCATCGTGGTCTTCCTGCAGCTGTCTCCACTGGAGAAGCGCGCCGATGTAGTTGCCGAGGTGCAGCGAATCGCTCGACGGCTGGATGCCGGAGAACAGGCGTGTCTTGGTCATGGGAAATCTCTCGAATACTGGTGGAAGAAGAGTGGGGGTGAGGCTGCGCGAGCAGTCTCAGATCGCGTAGTCGACGACGACGGGCGTGTGGTCGGAGAACCGCTCCTCGTACGACGCTGCCCTGTCGACTGTATAGTCGGCGACCTTCGCGGCGAGCTTGGGCGTGGCGAGCTGGTAGTCGATGCGCCAGCCGGTGTCGTTGTCGAACGCCTGTCCACGCCAGGTCCACCAGGTGTACGGCCCGTCGACCTCGCCCGCGCGCTTGCGGCCGATGTCGACCCAGCCGTACCCGGCTCCGTCGTTGTAATGCTCGTCGTCTTCGGCGCCCATCAGCTTGTCGAAGTAGGCGCGCTCCTCCGGCAGGAAGCCTGCGCGCTTGACGTTGCCCTTCCAGTTCTTGATGTCGAGGGTGCGGTGCCCGACGTTCAGATCGCCCATCACCACGGCGAGCTCGTCGTGTTTAGCGAGGGCCTTCATGCGGGCATCCATGGCATCGAGGAACCGGTACTTGTAGACCTGCTTCTCTGTGCCGGCCTCGCCGGAGGGAACGTATGCGCTCACGACGGTGACGATCGTGCCGTCCACCTCGTAGTCGGCCTCGAGCCAGCGGCCGGCCGTGTCGAAGTCTTCTTCGCCGAGCTCGACGCGGTGGATGGATGCCTTGCCGCGGCTCGCCAAGGCCACGCCGGCGCGTCCCTTCGCAGTGGCGGCGTCGTGCAGGATGTCCCACTCCTCGCCGAGCAGCCCGGTGAGGTCGTCCGTCGACGCTCGCACCTCCTGAAGGGCCAGGATGTCGACCCCGCGCCCGTCGAGCCAGCTCGCCATGCCGCGGCGGTAAGCCGCACGGATGCCGTTGACGTTGACGGTCGCGATGCGCAGGGGACGGCGAGATGGCATGGGTCGAGTTTAGTCGGCACCCCCGACGCTTCCGCCGCGTCGCTCGGGCACGCGACCACCCCGGCCGAAGCGTTCTACCGGGCTTGCCCCGGGTCATATGGACCGCTGTCGGTCCACCATTTGCGCTTGCCGGGCAGTGCGGGCGGCGGCTCGGCCTCGATGCGGCGCAGCTCGTCTGCGGCATCCCGCACGCGACGGTTCGCGAACCATTTGGAGAGCCACCGCGCCGACGCGGCGTGCGCTCGCTCATCCTGCAACCGCGTCCTGGCGATCAGCAGGCGCGCTTCGCGCTGGGCCACGGCCCGCTCGTATGCGACCTGCTCCGGGCTGAGCTTGCGCGGCTCGAGACCCCGGTCGAACATCCCGACCGCGATCCAGGCGGCGGCAAGAAGGATGATGCGGCAGATGAAGTTGAACCAGAGAAGCAATCCGACGAACACGGCGAAGGTCGCGAGCAGTGGGTTCTTGCTCGCGCCGCCGATGATGAGGCTGCTGATCGCGCTCAACGCGCTCAGTGCGACAGCGCCGATCAGGGAGCCGACGACGAGCGATCGCCACGGGATGACCACCCTCGACAGCACGCGGTACATGGCCGCGAGCGTGATGAAGTTCAGCCCGATCGACACCGCGAAACCGATGATGTAGCCCGAGACGCTGGTCCATGGTGAGTCGGAACTGATGCCGATGAAGTCCAGAAAGGTGCTGAGCGCCTCCGTCGTGATCACAGTCACCGTCGCCGACGCGACGAGGAGCACCCCGAAGAGGATGGAGAGCCCGAGGTCGGTGACCTTCTGCAGCGCGTAGTTTCGGGAGTCACGTGCGAGGTCGAACATGGCACGCACCGCCTGGCGCGTGTAGTACAGCCAGGCGATGGCGGTCCAGAGCAGGCCGACGATGGCGATGAGGCTCGTCCACCCGAAGGTGGTACTGAGGGAGCGCAGCGCGTCTTCGCTGACCACTCCTGGATGCTCGCTGTCCGTGCCGATCAGGCCGGGGACGGCGTCGTTGATGATGCCGACCAGGGCGTTCATCAGGTTCGGATTGCTGGTGAGCCAGATCCCGGCAACGGAGAACCCCACCCACAGCGCGGCGAAGACGGCGAACAGCGACTGATACGACATTCCGGCCGTGCGCAGGTTGCCGTCGTTGTAGGAGAACTGGATCCAGACCCGGTAGGGCTTGAGCCGGGTCACCCACTGCCACCACCCGCTGACCCGCCTGACCGGTCCGCGCAGTCGATCGCGCAGTGGGTCCGCTATCTCCTCGAACCGCTCGGCGAGCTGCCCGCGTTCCCGCGCCGCCTCCGTCTTGAGCTGCTCGATCCGATGGTTGTCGTGCGGACTCTGCGCTTCGCGCGCGCTCTGGTCGTGATGTGCGCCGCCGTCGGGTGTCGTCCCGACGGCGGTCTCCGGCGCACTCGCCTCCGACGAGGCATCCGCCGACTTCACGTTCCGCCGCGCCACGGCATCAGCCTAGAGGCGATTGAGGCGAGAGCCGTGCGAGCTTGCTCGCATGGCCGAGCCGATTGAGCCTCTGAGTGGCGGCGCCGCGATAGAGGCGATTGAGGCGAGAGCCGTGCGAGCTTGCTCGCATGGCCGAGCCGATTGAGCCTGTGAGTGGCGGCGCCGCGATATTGGCGATGGACGCGATCGAGGAGGCTGCGCCTCTTCGTGTGCGAAGGCATGCGTTCAGCGGCATAGGCTGGTGCCCGTGTCGACCCAGATCACCGGCATCGGCGTCGGCCACGGCATTGCCGTGGGTCCTGCGCTGCGCATGCCCGACCCGATCGGCGAGCCGCCCGACGTCGAATCGCAGGCGGAGGCGCTCGACGAGTACCGGCGTGTCGATGACGCGCTGGCCGCTGTGACCGTCGAGCTCGTCGAGCTCGGACGTCGCGCAGGCGGCGATGCCGAGGACATCCTCGAGGCGCAGTCGCTGATGGTGCAGGACCCGGCGGTCGTCGACGACATCCGCCAGCGGGTCGGCGACGGCAAGACCGCCGAGCGCGCCGTGTACGAGGCCTACGAGGGCTACGCACGAGTGCTCGAGGGGCTCGGCGACAACCCTGCCGCACGCGGAGCCGATGTGCGGGATGTCGCACGTCGCGTCATCGCGCGCCTGCTCGGCGTCGAGCTGCCCACGGTGCCGGATGCTGAGTCGCCGTTCGTGCTCGTCGCCTACGACCTCGCTCCCGCGGACACCGCAACGCTCGACCTGTCGAAGGTGCTCGCGATCGTCACGCGCGACGGGAGCAATTCCTCGCACACGGCCATCCTTGCTCGCAACAAAGACCTCGTCGCGGTCGTCGGGGCCGCGGGCTGCGATGCGATCGTGAACGGCCAGACCGTCATCGTGGACGCAGAATCCGGCAACGTGATCACCGACCCGGATGCGGCGATGCTGGCCGCGACCGCCGAGCGCGGCGGACGGGTCGTCGCGGCGCGTCCGCTCACCCCTGGCGCGCTCGCGGACGGAACGCCCGTGCCGCTCCTCGCCAACGTCGGCTCTCCTGAGGACGCGGTGCCGGCGGTGGCTCAGGGCGCAGAGGGCGTCGGCCTGTTCCGCACCGAGTTCCTGTACCTGGATGCCCGCACCGCACCATCCGTCGAGTTCCAACGCTCCCGCTATCGCGATCTGATGACCGCTTTCTCCGGCCGCAAGGTGGTCGTTCGCGCGCTGGACGCGGGCGCAGACAAACAGCTCGCGTTCCTCGGACACACTCACGAAGAGAACCCGGCCCTCGGCCGTCGCGGCATCCGTGCACTCCGCGAACACGAGGGCGTGCTCCGCGATCAGCTCAGCGCACTCGTCGGCGCACAGGAGGACACCGGAGCCGACCTCTGGGTGATGGCGCCCATGGTGGCCGACGTCGACGAGACCGTCTACTTCATGAACGTCGCCCGCTCGCTCGGCCTCAGCACGGTCGGCGTCACGGTCGAGGTGCCGTCGGCCGCTGTGCTGGCAGACCAGGTGCTCCCGCTCTGCGACTTCGTGAGCATCGGCACGAACGACCTCACCCAGTACACGCTTGCCGCAGACCGTATGCTCGGCTCGGTCGCGCAGTACCAGGACCCGTGGCATCCGGCGGTGCTGCGACTCGTCAAGATGGTGGGGGATGCCGGCCGAACCTCGCACATCCCGGTCGGTGTGTGCGGTGAGGCGGCGTCCGACCCGCTGATGGCGATCGTGCTCGTCGGGCTCGGCGCCGAGGACCTCTCCATGTCGCCGGGAGCGCTCGCCGATGTGCGCGCGACGCTTTCCCGCGTGACCCTGGTCCAGGCCCGTGAGCTGGCCGAACGCACGCTTCAGCAGACGAGTGCCGCCGCAGCGCGCGCCGTCGTCGCCGACGCGCTCGCCTGAGCCGCCCAGGCGTCGCAGCCGACCTTCGTGGCTGGCCCGCGCACCCATAGGCTGGAGGAATGGACGTACGGAACCTTCCCATCGACCAGCAGTCGGCAGAACGACTGGCCGCCGACGGCCTGAGGCTCGGCCTCGTCGACGCGACGGATCCCGTCGCACTGGCGGCATGGGACGAGGCCGACTATCGCGGCTTCCACGACTCCCGGCCAACGCAGGATGTCATCGACCAGCACGTGCGGCACACGGCATACCGCCGCACGAGCGGGGTGTGGGATGCCGCCATCCCCGAGCCGGACGTGCCGGTCGCCACGGTCTCGAGCTGGGCAGACCAGCTCTCGGTGCCCGGCGGAACCGTGCAGTCGTGGGGGATCAGCTCCGTCACCGTCTCGCCGACCCACCGGCGGCGCGGCATAGCCCGTGCGCTCCTCGAGGCCGAGCTGCGCACCGCGGTCGCCGCCGGAGTGCCGCTCGCATCACTCACCGTGTCGGAGGCGACGATCTACGGTCGCTACGGATTCGGCCCTGCAACCCAGATCGCCGATCTCACGATCGACACCAAGCGTGCGGGATGGAACGGTCCGAGCGCGAGGGGACGCCTCGGCTTCGTCTCCCTGCAGGCGCTCGCCGACACCGCCCGCGGCATCGCACAGCGGGCGCACACAACCACCCCCGGCGACTTCGTTCTCGACGACCAGCTCTGGGGTGGTGCCGTCGGCGTGCTCGGCGACCGTGAGAAGCAGAACTCGTCGCTGCGTTCGGTGCGCTACGACGACACGAACGGTGAGCCGCAGGGTCTCGTGGTCTACAAGGTCACCGAGAACAAGGATGACTTCACGAAGAACTCCGTCGACATCCGCTACCTGCGCGCAGCCACCGACGAGGCGTATGCCGCCATCTGGCGCTTCCTGATCGAGCTCGACCTCGTCGCCACGGTGCGTTATGAGGTCGCATCGGCAGACGAGCCCGTTCTATGGATGCTCCGCGACCTCCGTGCGGCAACGGTCATCCTCCACGATCACCACTGGCTTCGCATCCTCGACCCGAAGACCGCACTGGAGGCCCGCACGTACGGCGCACCCGGGTCGCTGGTGATCGGTGTCGACGACGACCTCGGGTTCGCGCGCGGCGTCTTCCGGCTCGAGGTCTCCGCCGACGGCTCGGCGATCGTCACGCCCACGGATGACGCACCGGACCTGACCATGGGCGTCGCGACGCTCTCGGCGCTCTACCTCGGCGGCCCGAAGGCGACGACGCTGGCACGTGCCGGCCGCGTCGCGGAGCACACGAGGGGCGCGCTGTCGCGCTTCGACGCGGCGTTCCGAACCGACGTGACGCCGTTCCTCAGCGTCTGGTACTGAGCGCCGGCCCGCGTATCGCCGTGGGTCGAGGAGCACGCCGAAGGCGCGCGTCTCGAAACCCGCCTAGGCGTGACTGCCGTGGCACGGGTTTCGAGATGCGCCGCTACCCGGAGCTCCTCAACCGGCGGTGGGGGTGCCTCGCCTAGACGCGCCCGCGCATGATGGCCTGCTTCACTTCGGCGATCGCCTGCGTGACCTGGATGCCGCGGGGGCAGGCATCCGTGCAGTTGAAGGTCGTGCGGCAGCGCCACACGCCTTCCTTGTCGTTGAGGATGTCGAGTCTCACCTGCGCCTGGTCGTCGCGCGAGTCGAAGATGAACCGGTGCGCGTTCACGATCGCCGCCGGACCGAAGTACTGACCGTCGGTCCAGAACACCGGGCAGCTCGAGGTGCACGCCGCGCACAGGATGCACTTGGTCGTGTCGTCGAACCTGGCGCGGTCGGCGACGGACTGGATGCGCTCCTTGCCCTCCGGCGGTGCCGAGTTGGCCTGCAGGAATGGCTGCACCTCGCGGTACGAGGCGAAGAACGGGTCCATGTCGACCACGAGGTCCTTCTCCAGCGGAAGGCCCTTGATGGCTTCGACGTAGATGGGCTTCTGCACGTCGAGGTCTTTGATGAGGGTCTTGCACGCGAGGCGGTTGCGGCCGTTGATGCGCATCGCATCGGACCCGCAGACGCCGTGGGCGCACGAGCGGCGGAACGTGAGCGAGCCGTCCTGCTCCCACTTGATCTTGTGCAGCGCGTCGAGGATGCGGTCGGTCGGATACATCTCGACGTCGTAGTCCTGCCAGTGCGGCTCGGTGTCCACGTCGGGATCGAAGCGCCGGATGATCACGGTCACGATGAACGACTTGATCGGTGCCGGGGCCTCTGGTGCTGGCGCGTCAGCGACGACGGTGGACATCTAGTACTTCCTCTCCATCGGCTGGTAGCGGGTCACCACGACGGGTTTCCAGTCGAGCTTGATGTGGTCTGCCGCGTTCGACGAGTGCGGGTCGCCGGTGAGGTAGGCCATGGTGTGCTTCATGTAGTTCTCGTCGTCGCGCTTCGGGAAGTCGTCGCGCATGTGCCCGCCGCGGCTCTCCTTGCGGTTGCGGGCGGAGAACACGACGACCTCTGCGAGGTCGAGCAGGAAGCCGAGCTCGACGGCCTCGAGCAGGTCGGTGTTGAACCGCTTGCCCTTGTCCTGCACCTGCACGTTGCGGTAGCGCTCGCGCAGCCCGTGGATGGTCTCGGTCACCTGGGCGAGCGAGTCGTCCGTGCGGAACACCTGGGCGTTGCGGTCCATCTCGTCTTGCAGTTCCTTGCGGATCGCGGCGATCCGCTCGGTTCCCGTGCCGCTGCGGAGCCCCTCGATGAGGTCGTGCACTCCGGCAGCCGGGTCGTCGGGCAGCGGCACGAAGTCGGCGGTCTTCACGTACTCGACGGCGTTGCGCCCGCTGCGCTTGCCGAACACGTTGATGTCGAGCAGCGAGTTCGTGCCCAGGCGGTTCGAGCCGTGCACCGAGACGCAGGCGCATTCGCCGGCGGCGTACAGTCCAGGCACGACTGTCGTGTTGTCGCTCAGCACCTCTGCGTTGTTGTTGGTCGGGATGCCGCCCATGGCGTAATGAGCCGTCGGCATGACCGGAACGGGCTCGACAACCGGGTCGACGCCGAGATAGGTGCGCGCGAACTCGGTGATGTCCGGCAGCTTCGTCTCCAGCACCTCTGCGCCGAGGTGCGTGCAGTCCAGCAGCACGTAGTCCTTGTTCGGGCCCGCACCGCGACCCTCGGCGACCTCCTGAACCATGCAGCGGGCGACGATATCGCGCGGCGCCAGGTCTTTGATGGTCGGTGCGTAGCGCTCCATGAAGCGCTCACCTGAGGCGTTGCGAAGGATGGCGCCCTCACCGCGAGCACCCTCGGTGAGCAGGATGCCCAACCCGGCCAGCCCGGTCGGGTGGAACTGGAAGAACTCCATGTCTTCGAGCGGAAGCTGCTTGCGCCAGACGATGCCCACTCCGTCGCCCGTGAGGGTGTGCGCGTTCGACGTGGTCTTGTAGATCTTGCCGAAACCGCCGGTGGCGAAGATGACCGCCTTGGACTGGAAAACGTGCAGCTCGCCGGTGGCGAGCTCGTAGGCGACGACACCTGCAGGGCGGCGCACCCCGTCGACCTCGCCCATGATGAGGTCGAGCGCGTAGAACTCGTTGAAGAAGTTGATGCCGAGCTTGACGCAGTTCTGGAACAGCGTCTGCAGGATCATGTGGCCGGTGCGGTCTGCTGCGTAGCAGGCGCGTCGAACCGGCGACTTGCCGTGGTCACGGGTGTGCCCGCCGAAGCGGCGCTGGTCGATCTTGCCCTCTGGCGTGCGGTTGAACGGCAGGCCCATGTTCTCGAGGTCGATGACGGCGTCGATCGCCTCCTTCGCCAGGATCTCTGCCGCGTCCTGGTCGACCAGGTAGTCGCCGCCCTTGACGGTGTCGAAGGTGTGCCACTCCCAGTTGTCCTCCTCGACGTTCGCGAGCGCGGCGGCCATGCCGCCCTGCGCCGCGCCCGTGTGGGAACGCGTCGGGTAGAGCTTGGAGATGACGGCCGTCTTCGCGTGCGGCCCTGCCTCGATGGCTGCGCGCATGCCGCCGCCGCCCGCGCCGACGATGACGATGTCGAACTGGTGATAGTGCACGCCGTCGATCACGGCTCCGTCTGCGATCTGTTCAGTCACGTGGGTGTCCGTAGCTTTCGGTTCGTGGTGCGCCGTTCAACGTGCGGCGCCGTCGCGGGCTTACTTGGAGATGGTCGAGCAGAAGTCGGGCAGCAGGTTCGCCGGTGCGCCCGACGGGCACGGGTCGAAGAAGGTGACCGTGTAGGTGCCCAGCAGAATCAGGATGACCACCGCGGCGAGGATCAGCAGCTTCAGGGTGCGGTTGATCGTACGGTTGTGCGCGTAGTCGTTCACGATCGTGCGCATGCCGTTGCCGCCGTGGATCAGGGCCAGCCACAGCATCAGGCCGTCCCACACGCGCCAGAACGGATCGGCCCACTTGCCGGCGACGAAGCCGAAGTCGACGGCCTTGATGCCCTGACCGAGCACCAGGTTCACGATCAGGTGCCCGAAGATCAGGACGACGAGCAGCACGCCCGAGGCGCGCATGTACAGCCATCCCCACTTCTCCCAGTTGACGCCCTTTGAGGGAGTCGGGCGGCTCGGGGTACGGGGTGCCTCGATGGTGGTCACGACGCGCTCCCCTCGCTGAACACGTTGGCCAGATGGATCGGGGCGAAGCCCAGCATCAGCACGACCCAGAGCACGATGACGGTCCAGAACATCACCTTCTGGTACTTGGCGCCCTTGCTCCAGAAGTCGATCAGGATGATGCGGATGCCGTTCAGAGCATGGAACGCGATGGCCGCGACGAGCGCGGTCTCACCGAGCCCCATGATCGGGTTCTTGTACGTTCCGATCACCGCGTTGTACGCCTGAGGGCTGATGCCGAGAACGACCGAGTCGAGAATGTGGACGAGCAGGAAGAAGAAGATCGCCACGCCGGTGATGCGATGCAGCACCCATGACCACATGCCTTCCCGACCCCGATACAGCGTTCCCCCGGGCCGAGTCTTGGTCGGCTCGAGAGTGTCTGCCGTTTCTGCTGGCACGGACAACCCTCCCTGATCGAGTTCGGTGCCCGATCGCCTGACGCGGCGTTTTCACACGCGGGATCGGCACCGAAGTCAGTCTAGTTCCCCGGCGCGATTCGTTTTTGCGCTGCCGCGTTCGCTCGCCGGAGGCTGTTGACAGCACGCTTCGGATGTGTTTACTTAAGTAAGTGCTTAACCAATTGGACGAAGTGTTCCACGCACTCTCCGACCCGAGTCGCCGGCTGATGGTCGAGCGGCTCGCGGGCGGGGAGGCGACCGTCAGCGAGCTGGCGAAGCCGCTTCCGATGTCACTGCCCGCGGTCATCCAGCACCTGCAGGTTCTCGAGGCGAGCGGACTCGTCACGAGCTCGAAGGTCGGTCGTGTGCGCACCTGCCGTCTCGATGAGCGTGCTCTCGATGCGGCACAGTCGTGGTTCGCGGCACGCAGGGCGGATTGGAACGAGCGCCTCGACCGTCTCGGCGACTTCCTTGACGAGACGCCCCAGAAGAACGACCACTCCCCGACGAACGACCGCTGAACAGAAGGAACGACCATGTCAGAACGATCCACCGCCCACGACACGATGGTGCTCGAGCGCCGCTACCGGGCCGACACTGCGAAGGTCTTCGACGCCTGGGCGAACCAGGATGCCAAGCGCGTCTGGTTCCAGGGCGGCGAACCCGCCGACGGCTCGGAGTACCGGCTGGACTTCCGCGTGGGCGGCCACGAGCTGTCGCGTGCGACGGCACCCGACGGCAACGTCTACACGTATGACGCCGAATACCGCGACATCGTTCCGAACGAGCGCATCGTCTACGTGAACCACATGCTGCGCGGCGACACGCGCATCTCCGTCTCGCTCACCACGGTCGAGTTCGTTCCGACCGACTCGGGCACGACGCTCGTGCTGACCGAGCACGGCGTCTACCTCGACGGCGGCGACAAGCCCGAGTACCGCACGCAGGGCATCTCCGACCAGCTCGACGCCCTCGGACGGTCGTTTTCGCTGGTCGAGTAGCGCGCGCCGAAGCTGCACGCGTATCGAGACCTTCCCGTCCGGAAGGGGCGCAAGGTCTCGATACGCGTCGACCCGAGGCCAGCGCTACGCGACCAGCGGAAAGCACGCCAACGTGGCAGGATGCTCGGATCATGTCTCACGGAGATGTCTCGATCGGCGTGGCCGGAACGCTCGGCCCTGACGCCATCGCCCTGCTAGCGCCCGCGGTCGAACAGGCCGGGTTCCGCTCGCTCTGGGTCAACGACACCCCGGGCGGCGACTCGATCGCGGCGCTCGAAGCTGCAGCGGATGTCACGAGCAGCCTCCTTCTCGCGACCGGGGTCATCCCGGTCGATCGCCGCCACGCGCATGCCATCGTCTCCGCAGTGCGGCGCGCCGAGCTCCCCGAGCATCGCCTGGTGCTCGGCATCGGCGCAGGGCAAACCCGCAACGGGGCTCTCGCCATGGTCGGTGACGCGGTCGAGGTGCTGCACGACCGTCTGTCGGCACGGGTGCTGGTCGGCGCGCTCGGCCCCAAGATGCGTCGGCTCGGCGCACGCAGGGCCGACGGCGTGCTGCTCAGTTGGCTGACGCCGGCCGTCGCGATCGAGCAGGCCGGGGAGGCGCGAGGAGCGGCATCCGCATCCCATGTCGCCCTCTACGTGCGCACGGCGCTCGAGGCCTCGGCCGGAAGCAGGCTCGCCGAGGAGGCCGCGCGGTACGGCGGGTACCCGGCGTACGCGGCGAACTTCGAGAGGCTCGGCATCGGCGCGCAGCAGACGGTGATGGACGCGGAGAGGTTCGACGAGCGCATCCGTCAGTACCGGGATGCCGTCGACGAGGTGGTGCTGAGGGTGATCGCTCCGGGTGACACGGTCGACGATCATCTGCGCTTCATCGAGGCCGCAGCCGAGCGGCTCAGAGCCGGCTGAATCAGCGTCCGCTGAACGTCAGAGCCAGTTCCGGCGCTTGAACACGAGGTAGAGGATCACGCTCGTCAGCGCCATCGCCGCGACCGCCATCGGATAGCCGTACTTCCAATGCAGCTCGGGCATGTTGGTGAAGTTCATGCCGTAGATGCCCGCGATGAGCGTCGGACCGAACAGGATGGCAGCCCACGACGAGATCTTCTTGACCTCTTCGCCCTGTCGGTTGGCGCTTTCGGACAGGTCGGTCATCCTGGCGTTCTGCCGCTCGCTGACGAGCGTGGCGTTCACGGTCAGGATGTCTCGCAGCATGCGCTTGAAGTCGTCGACACGCTCGTTGACCTGCGTGAGGTGGTCAGCTACGTCGCGCAGGTTGCGCTGCAACTCCTGGGTGACTCCGTACTTCTGGCTCCCCAGCTCGAGGAGCTCGACGACATCGCTGAGCGGATGCGTTGCCCGTTGGAAGTCGATCACCTCGGTCGATAGCTCGTAGATGCGTCGCGAGACGTTCGCGTCGCCGTCGAACACCTGGGTCTCGATCTCGTCGATGTCGTTGGCGAGGCCGGCGACGACCGGCGCATAGGCGTCGACGATCGTGTCGATGATCGCGTACAGGATGCTCTGAGTCCCGAGCGCGAGCAGGTCGAGGTCGTGCTCCATGCGGTGGCGCACCTGCGAGAGGTCCGGCGACTCGCTGTGCCGAACGGTGATGACGAAGTTCGGCCCGACGAAGACGTGCACCTCTCCGAAGGAGACCTCTTCTGGTACATCCAGGTAGTTCGCGGCGCGCAGCACGACGAACAGCACGTCGTCGTAGCGCTCCAGCTTCGGGCGCTGGTGAGCGCTGATCGCGTCTTCGACCGCCAGCTCGTGCAGGTTGAACTCGCGAGCGAGGGAGTGAAGTTCGGCCTCGCTCGGTCGGTAGAGGCCGATCCACGCGACTCCGCCCGGCGTCTCGTCCAGCGCCCGGTACGTGTCGGCGAGGGTGGTGGGCGACGAGATGCGCTTGCCGCCGGCGTAGATGGCGGAGTCGACGATGGTGTTCCGCGACTGCGGCGCGATCTCCTCGATGGGCACCGGCTCGAGGGGCGCGGCCGTGCGTGTTCGCGGCATGAAGGGGATCGGGATGACTCGGCGCCTGCGTTCGGCCATGCTTCGCCTCCGTTCGGCGGCATCAGGAAGTTGTGGGCGGTATGCGCACGCCCGGTGACACCTTAAGCCCGAACCGGTGCCACCGCCGGTCGGGCCTCACGAAACCCTGACGCCCCGGAGCCGATCAGAGGTCGAGCGCGCGCTGCAGACGCCGTCCCGAAGCGGCTCGATGCGCGATCGCGGCCTCATAGTGCGCGAACAGCCCGGCGCAGACATCCGACCACGAGGAGCGGAGCACCGCACGCCGTCCGGCCTCACCCATGCGCCGGCGAAGGGCGCCGTCATCCACGAGAGTCTCAACGGCATCGTGCAGCATGCGGTCGCTGTCGATGAGAAAGCCGTCTACGCCGTGATCGATGAGATCGATCGGACCGCCGGCATTCGGTGCGACGACCGGGATGCCCGACGCGTGCGCCTCCTGCACGGTCTGCCCGAAGGTCTCCTCTGTGCCCGTGTGCACGAAGACGTCCATGGCGGCGTAGGCAGCGGTGAGGTCGCGTCCCCCTCGGCGGCCGAGCCACGAGACGGGCATGCGCTTGAGAGCCTTGCGCACGGTGACCTCGCTGGGGCCGTCGCCGACGATGGCGATGCGGATGCCGTCCATACCGCGTAGCGCCGCGAACCGCTCGACCTGCTTCTCCGGTGCGATCCTGCCGACGTAGCCGATGACGACCTCGCCGTCGGGGGAAAGCAGCTCCCGGAGTGCCACGGTGTCGGCTGCCGTGCGGTTATTGGGGTGGTAGCGCTCGATGTCGACGCCGCGACCCCACCTACGCACGCGCAGCACGCCGGCCTGCGCAAGGTCGTGTGCCGACGCCGTCGAGGGCGCCAGCGTGAGGTCTGCGCCGTTGTGCACCCAGCGCACGTAGCGCCAGGCGATGTTCGTGGTGAGGCCGAGGCCATTGCGCTTCGCGTAGCCTGCGACATCCGTCTGGTAGATCGCGACGGTGGCGACGCCCAGCCTGCCAGCGGCCGCGATGGCCTGGGCGCCGAGAAGGAACGGCGACGCCGCGTGAAGCACGTCGGGTGCGAACGCGCTCAGCAACTGCTGCACCTGCGGGCTCGGCATGCCCAGAGGGAACTGTCGGTATGCGATGGAAGGGACGGTGTGCACGGCGAATCCGGCATAACTGCTCGGGGCGTTCGGCCCAGGGCAGATCACGATGGCCTCGTGGCCTTCGCGTGCCAGTTCGTCGAGTACGCGGCAGACGCTCGTTGTCACGCCGTTCACGGTCGGGAGGAAGCTCTCGCTGACGATGGCGACCCTCATGCAGTGCACGCTACGAAGGCGTCGTGGCGGCCGGGTGAACCCCCGCTGAACCCGGTCGGTCGTTCACACGTCGGGTTCTCGTTCCCGTCGACCCGCCACCTCTTATCCTGGGAGGCATGAGCGTACTGCCCCTGCAGGACTTCTACTGCGTCATCCCGGCCGGGGGTGTCGGGTCGAGGCTGTGGCCCCTCTCGCGAGCGGATGCCCCCAAGTTCTTGCACGACCTCACCGGGTCAGGATCCACCCTGCTTCGCGCCACCTGGAACAGGCTCGCACCGCTGGCGGGTGAGCAGCGGGTCATGGTCGTGACCGGCAGAGCGCACCGCGCGGCCGTGGAGGCCCAGATTCCGGCGCTCGCCGACGCGAATGTCGTGCTGGAGAGCGAACCTCGTGACTCGACGGCGGCCATCGGACTCGCGGCCGCCATCCTCGAGCACCGTGAGCCCGGCGTGATCATCGGGTCGTTCGCCGCCGACCATGTGATCGGCAGTGAGCCGTTGTTCCGCGCGGCCGTCATCGAGGCCGTGGCTGCGGCGCGCGCAGGCTACATCACGACGATCGGCATCCAGCCGACCGAGCCGGCAGTCGGGTTCGGCTACATCCACATCGGCGACCAGCTCGAGATCGATGGGGCGCGTTCTGCGCGCAGGGTCACGTCGTTCGTTGAGAAGCCCGACCTCGCGACGGCGACCAGATATCTCTCCAGCGGCGACTACCTCTGGAACGCGAGCATGTTCATCGCCAAGGCGTCCGTTCTTCTCGAGGAGCTGGGCAAGACGGAGCCGAAGCTCCTCGCGGGTCTGCAGGAGCTCGCCGCCGCCTGGGATGACCCCGCGACGCGTGGCCCGGCCGTCGACCGCATCTGGCCGACGCTGAAGAAGGTCGCGATCGACTACTCGGTAGCGGAGCCCGCGGCCGCATCGGGCAAGCTCGCCGTCGTGCCCGGGCATTTCGCGTGGGATGACGTCGGGGACTTCGCGTCGCTCGCGAAGCTGAACAGCGCGGGGCGGGCATCCGATCTGGCCATCCTCGGCGAGAACGCGCGAGTGCTGTCGGACGCCTCGAGTGGGATCGTCGTGAGTCAGACCAAGCGCGTGATCAGCCTGATCGGAATACAGAACGTCGTCATCGTCGACACCCCTGACGCCCTGCTCGTGACGACCAGCGAGAACGCCCAGCGCGTCAAGGCGGTCGTCGAGGCGTTGCGGCTCACGGGATCCACCGAGGTGCTGTAGCACCGCGAAGCGGCGCGTCGCTCGCGCTGGCGTCGCGGCGAAGGCCCAACGGGCCTTCGCTTTCAGCTCCAGCGCGCACATCTGAGTAGATGACGGTCGGCCTTGCGCTCAAATGCGCATGAGGCTCGCTCATAATGCTCAAAAGAAACAAGATGGTAACGGGGACGCCAAGAACTCCGAACGGCCGTCGAGCCGGTTCGTAACTTTGAGTAACGTCTCATCGACGTCTCGCGCGCTCGCGCGGATCTGCAATGTGGAGGACAACGTGACATCCAAAGTTCGCAAGGTAGCGTTCGCGGGGCTTGCCGCGGCGGGCGCACTGGTACTGCTGGCGGGCTGTGGCCAGGCGCCGACCAGCACGTCGACGACGACTGCGGCGGCATCCAAGTTCCTGCCGTGCATGGTGTCGGACTCGGGTGGTTTCGACGACCACTCGTTCAACCAGCTCGGCTATGAGGGCCTCGTCGACAGCGCGAAGAAGCTGAACGCGAAGTACAAGACCGCGGAGTCCAAGACCGCGAGCGACTACGCGCCGAACATCAACAGCATGATCGACCAGAACTGCAACCTGATCATCACCGTCGGGTTCAACCTCGCCGACGGCACCAAGACGGCGGCCGCCGCGAACACCGGCACCGACTTCGCGATCATCGACGACAACTCGATCAATGCCCCGAACGTCAAGCCGATCATCTTCGACACAGCTCAGGCCGCGTTCCTCGCCGGCTACGCTGCGGCGAGCTACTCCAAGACCGGCGTCGTCGGCACCTTCGGAGGCATGCAGATCCCGACCGTCACGATCTTCATGGACGGCTTCGTCGACGGCGTGAACTACTACAACCAGAAGAACGGCAAGGACGTCAAGGTCGTCGGTTGGGACACCGCGACCCAGAAGGGCTCCTTCACCGGTGGGTTCGACGCCAACGACACCGCCAAGCAGGTCGCGCAGGGTCTCATCGACCAAAACGCCGACGTGATCATGCCGGTCGGCGGACCTATCTACCAGTCGGCCGCGCAGGCCATCGACGAGGCGAACGCCGCTGGCAAGAGCATCGCGATGATCGGTGTCGACGCCGACGTCTACAACACCGACCCCACGGTGCGCCCGATCCTGCTGACCTCGGTCATGAAGGGCATCCAGCCCTCCACGTCCGCGGTGATCGAGAGCTCGGCCGCCGGCAAGTTCGACAACACGCCCTACGTCGGCACGCTGAAGAACGACGGAGTCGGACTCGCGCCGTTCCACAACTTCGAGTCGAAGGTGAACCCGAAGCTGCAGTCCGAGCTCGACGCGATCAAGGCCGGCATCATCGACGGCTCCATCAAGGTCACCTCCCCGGCGTCGCCGAAGTCCTGACCTTCTGCCTACAGCGCCATTTGCGCACTATCGCGCCACTCGTGGTGGCGCAATAGTGCGCAAATGGCGCTAGCGGTGCATTGCGCCGGTGCGCGTCCGCCGTCCATCCCGTTCTCAAAGGCGAGAACGCCGAAAGGTAGATTGACCCCTATGAAGCTCGAACTTCGCGGTATCACGAAGCGATTCGGCTCCCTCACCGCCAACGATCACATCGCACTGACCGTCGAACCCGGCGAGATCCACTGCATCCTCGGTGAGAACGGCGCGGGCAAGTCGACGCTGATGAACGTGCTCTACGGACTGCTTCAGGCCGACGAGGGCGAGATCCTGCTCGACGACCAGGTGCAGCACTTCGACGGCCCGGGCGATGCGATGAAGGCCGGCATCGGCATGGTGCACCAGCACTTCATGCTCATCCCCGTGTTCACGGTCGCCGAGAACGTGATGCTCGGCCACGAGAGCACCGGATTCGCCGGCTTCCTCAACCTCAAGGAAGCGCGCAAACGCGTTCGCGAGATCTCTGCGCGCTTCGGGTTCGATGTCGACCCCGACGCCCTGATCCAAGATCTCCCGGTCGGCGTTCAGCAGCGTGTGGAGATCATCAAGGCGCTGTCACGCGACGCGAAGGTGCTCGTCTTCGACGAGCCGACCGCAGTGCTGACTCCGCAGGAGACCGACGAGCTGATGGCGATCATGCGTCAGCTCCGCGATGCGGGAACGGCGATCGTCTTCATCACCCACAAGCTTCGCGAGGTGCGCGAGGTCGCCGACCGCATCACGGTCATGCGCCTCGGAAAGGTCGTTGGGGATGCCTCCCCGACGGCGAGCAACGCCGAGCTGGCATCCCTCATGGTCGGCCGTTCCGTCGAGCTCACCGTGCAGAAAGAGGCGGCTCGACCCGGCGACGCTGCCCTCAAGGTGCGCGGTCTCACGGTGATCGACCCCATCGGCCAGCTCGTCGTGAACGACGTGAGCTTCGAGGTGCGCGCGGGCGAGATCCTCGCCATCGCCGGAGTCCAAGGCAACGGCCAGACCGAGCTGACCGAGGCTCTGCTCGGGCTGCAGGCGCACGTCGAGGGCGAGATCGAGCTCGACAGCAGGGAGCTCAACGGGCTGAGCGTTCGCCGTGTTCTGGATGCCGGCGTCGGCTTCGTGCCTGAAGACCGCAACGAAGACGGCCTCGTCGGCGAATTCTCCATCGCCGAGAACCTCATGCTCGATCGCTCGGACAGCGCGCCCTTCGTCAAAGGCGGCAGCCTGCAGCTCGGCTACCGCTCGACCTTCGCCACCGAGAAGGTCGCCGAGTTCGACGTGCGTGCGCAGAGCATCGACACCCACGTCGGCACGCTCTCCGGCGGCAATCAGCAGAAGGTGGTGCTCGCCCGCGAGCTCAGTCGTGAGCTCCGACTGCTCGTCGCGGCGCAGCCGACCCGCGGGCTCGACGTCGGGTCGATCGAGTTCGTCCACAAGCGCATCGTTCAGGCACGCGACTCGGGAATCCCGGTCATCGTCGTCTCGACCGAACTCGACGAGGTCGACGCGCTCGCCGACCGCATCGCCGTGATGTACCGCGGAGGAATCGTCGGCATCGTCCCCGGCGGCACCGACCGCGAGACCCTCGGCATCATGATGGCGGGCGAGCATCCGGACGTTCCGCCTCAGGCTCCCGACCCCCAGACGCCAGACCCGCAGGACCCGGCACCGCACGATGACGCGCAAGGCCGATCAGCCACGAGAGGAGAGGCCGCGTGAGCGAGCAGGGCAACGCGCAGGCATCCGCCAACGCCGCGGGCTCGGCAGACGTCGCGCTCGAGACCGGCGCAGGGGTAGCCCCCGACGCGCCCAATCCCGATTCGAACCGCTGGAACGACGCGCTTCGGCAGGTCGTCGGCGGCAGCGTCGTCATCTCGATCCTCGCTGTCGTTCTCGCACTGATCGTCGGCGCAATCCTGATCGCGGTCACCGATCCTGGCGTCCAGCACGCCGCCGGCTACTTCTTCGCCCGCCCGGGCGACACCTTCCAGGCGATCTGGAATGTGGTCTCCGGGGCGTACTCATCGCTCTTCCAAGGCGCGATCTACAACTTCGGGCGGCCGACGTTCGCCGCTGGCATCCGTCCGTTCATGGACACCCTCACCTATGCGACGCCGTTGATCGTCGCCGGTCTCGGTGTCGGTCTCGGTTTCCGCACCGGTCTCTTCAACATCGGTGGTCAGGGCCAGATGCTCATCGCCGCAGCCTTCTGCGGCTGGATCGGCTGGTCGTTCAACCTGCCTCCCGTTCTGCATCTGGTCGTCGCGCTCCTCGCCGCGTTCGTCGGTGGCGCGATCTGGGCGGGCATCGCGGGCGTGCTCAAGGCGCGCACCGGTGCGCACGAGGTCATCGTGACGATCATGCTGAACTGGATCGCCTTCTACCTGATCAGCTACCTGCTGCGCACACCCGGCGCCCTGCAGGAGCACGGCACGAACAACCCGAAGTCGCCCGCGATCCTGCCGAACGCCATCCTGCCTCCGCTGTTCGGCCCGCAGTATCAGCTGCACTGGGGCTTCATCGTCTCGGTCGTGGCGACCATCGTCGTCTGGTGGCTTCTCGAACGCTCGAGCCTCGGCTTCAAGTTCCGCGCAGTCGGCGAGAACCCGAACGCGGCACGCGTTGCAGGCATCAGCGTGAACTCGGCCATCATCTGGGCCATGGTGATCAGCGGCGGACTCGTCGGTCTCGCGGGCGCCGACCAGGTGCTGGGCACGACGACCGGTGGGTTCAGCTCGGGCATCGACGCGGGCATCGGATTCGACGCCATCACGGTCGCGCTGCTCGGACGTTCCCGACCGATCGGCATCTTCGTGGCCGGCGTGCTGTTCGGCGCGTTCAAAGCCGGCGGATTCCTCATGCAGGCGGCCAACGGCATCCCGATCGACATCGTGCTCGTCGTGCAGTCGCTGATCGTGCTGTTCATCGCCGCGCCGCCCCTGGTGCGCGCCATCTTCCGGCTCCCGACTCCAGGCGCGAAGCCGCGCAAGAAGACTCCCGCTCCGACCGCAACACAGGAGGCGACGGCCAAGTGACCACCACGACCGAACACATCGTGCCGGATGCCGCGCCGATCGTTCTCGAGAAGACGGTCGTCAAGAGCTGGAAGACGCCGATCATCCTGTCGGTGGTCGCACTGCTGTCCATCGTGCTGTTCATCGTGTTCCGCCGCGGCGGAGACACGACCTTCACGTTCGCGGGCGGACGGGTTGCACCCAGCCTGCCGCAGCTCGTCGTTCCGACGACGTTGACCTGCGTCATCCTGACCATCGTGCTCGTCCTGATGGCGGGCCTCAGCTGGTGGCTCGTGAGCAGGAACGCGAAGGTGCCGCTGTGGTTCTCGAGCGTGTTCGCCTTCATCTTCGTCGTGGCGTTCCTCACCTGGGCGGCAGGCGACAACTCGCGCCCGCTGCCGATCACGAGCCTGCTGCTCGGCGCGGTCAGCCTCAGCGTTCCGTACATCTTCGGTGCGCTAGGCGGCGTCATCTCGGAGCGAAGCGGTGTCGTGAACATCGCGATAGAGGGTCAGCTGCTCGGTGGCGCGTTCCTCGCCGCAGTCGTGGCGAGCATGACGCGGTCCGTGTGGCTCGGCCTCGTCGCCGCCCTGATCGCCGGCGTGCTCGTGTCGTTCATCCTCGCGGCGTTCGCGATCAAGTACTACGTCGATCAGGTGATCGTCGGCGTCGTGATCAACGTGCTCGTGCTCGGCCTGACGAACTTCTTCTACAGCCAGGTGCTGGCCAAGGACGCGTCGTTCCTGAACAACCCGCCGCTGCTGCCTGCCGTGCCGATCCCCGGTCTCAGCGCGATCCCCGTGATAGGGCCCGTGCTCTTCGACCAGTCGGTCATCGTGTACCTCATGTACATCGCCGTCGCCGCCGTGTACATCGGTCTGTTCCACACGCGATGGGGACTGCGTCTGCGGTCGGTGGGCGAGCATCCTCAGGCCGCCGACACTGTCGGCATCAACGTCACGGGCACGCGCTTCTGGAACGTGTCGCTGGCGGGCGCCATCGTCGGACTCGGCGGTGCGTACTTCACGCTCGGCTCGGTCGGTTCGTTCAGCGAGGACATGACGGGCGGTCAGGGATATATCGCCCTCGCGGCGGTCATCTTCGGCCGATGGGATCCGATCAGGGCGACGCTCGCCGCGCTGCTCTTCGGTTTCGCGAGCAACCTGCAGTACACCCTCGCGGCTGTGGGATCCCCTGTACCCAGCGAGTTCCTGCTCATGCTGCCGTACGTCGTGACCATCCTCGCGGTCGCGGGATTCGTGGGCTATGTGCGTGGGCCGGCGGCATCCGGAAAGCCCTACATCAAGTCGTGACGATGCTGCGTCGCCCGCATGTCGCGTAAGGAACGATCGAGAACCATGGATGACGAGACGACGCCCCTGAACGGCGAGGTCGACTGGGGAGCGCTGCGCTCCGAGGCCGTGAGCGCCATGGGCAGCGCCTACGTGCCGTACTCGCACTACCCGGTTGGCGCGGCGGCGCTGGCGACGGACGGCCGGATCGTCTCCGGCTGCAACGTCGAGAACGCGAGCTACGGGCTCACCCTGTGCGCGGAGTGCTCGCTCGTCTCGATGCTGCACATGACGGGAGGCGGTCACCTCGTCGCCTTCGTCTGCGTCAACGGGGAGGGCGACGTGATCATGCCGTGCGGCCGCTGCAGACAGCTGCTCTACGAGCACTCGGTGCCCGGCATGATGCTCGAGACCGTGTCGGGCATCCGCACGATCGACGAGGTGCTGCCCGACGCCTTCGGCCCGCGAGACCTCAAGGAGTTCCATGGCTGAGCAATTCGATGCCGTCGACCTGATCAGGACCAAGCGCGACCGCGGCGAGCTGTCGACGCCCGAGATCGACTGGCTCGTCGACGCCTACACCCGTGGCTACGTCGCGGATGAGCAGATGTCGGCATGGGCGATGGCGGTGCTCCTCAACGGCATGTCGCGACGCGAGATCCGCGACCTCACGCTCGCGATGATCGCCAGCGGCGCGCGGATGAGCTTCGGCGACCTCGGCAGGCCGACGGTGGACAAGCACTCGACCGGGGGCGTCGGAGACAAGATCACGCTGCCGCTGGTGCCGCTCGTGGCATCCTTCGGTGTCGCGGTTCCTCAGCTGTCCGGTCGCGGGCTCGGCCACACCGGGGGAACACTCGACAAGCTGGAGAGCATCTCCGGTTGGCGCGCGGCGCTCACCACGGAGGAACTGTTCGCTCAGCTGAGGGCTGTCGGCGGGGCGATCTGCGCGGCGGGCCCTGGACTCGTCCCAGCGGACAAGAAGCTCTACGCCCTCCGTGACATCACGGGAACTGTCGAGGCGATCCCGCTCATCGCGTCGTCGATCATGAGCAAGAAGATCGCGGAGGGCACCGGGGCCCTCGTGCTCGACGTGAAGTTCGGCTCCGGCGCGTTCATGCGCGACCTCGACAAGGCGCGCGAGCTGGCCCGCACGATGGTGGAGCTCGGTCAGGATGCCGGTGTCGCCACCTCCGCGCTGCTCACCAACATGAACGCACCGCTCGGCCGTGCGATCGGCAACGCGAACGAGGTGCGCGAGTCGGTCGAAGTGCTCGCCGGAGGCGGGCCGGCCGACATCGTCGAGCTCACCCTGGCTCTGGCGCGAGAGATGCTGCGGCTCGTCGGGCAGCCGGACGCCGACGTCGAGGAGGCGCTACGCTCCGGGCGGGCGATGGACTCCTGGCGTGCGCTGATCCGAGCTCAGGACGGCGACCCGGATGCCCCGCTGCCGCACGCCCGCGAGACGCACGTCGTCACCGCATCACGGTCAGGTGTGGTGTCGCGGCAGGATGCCCTTGCCTTCGGTGTTGCTGCGTGGCGCCTCGGCGCCGGCAGGGCGCGGCAGCAGGACCCCGTTCTCCACGCCGCAGGCATCGACCTGCACGCGAAGGTGGGGGAGTCGGTCGTCGAGGGCGCCCCGCTCTTCACGCTGTCGACGGATGACCCGGTGCGCTTCGAACGTGCCCTGGACGCCCTGGACGGCGCATGGGAGATCGGGGACAGCGCCCCGCCGCGCGGCCCCCTCGTGGTCGACCGAGTCGGCTGAGCCGCCGACCCCCCCCATCATCCACCTCCGCTCCACCTCCGACCCCTCCTCCGTGAGCCACCACCTTCTCGGCGAGCCACCACCTTCTCGCCGAGCCACCACCTTCTCGCCGAGCCACCACTTGATCCACGCGGATCGCGTGGTGGCTCGACGCTTCGGTGGTGGCTCGGTGACGGTGATGGCGCCGGGGGTGTGCCGGCCCCACGCGCTGGATAGCCTTGGTGCATGAGCGCAGACCGATCCGGCACCGCAGAGCCTTCGAGCACCAACGCCTACCTCGTGGACGGGGTGGACGTGTCAACCCTTCCCAAGGTGTCGCTTCACGATCACCTCGACGGAGGCCTTCGCCCCGAGACCATCGTGGAGCTCGCCGACGACATCGGACTCGACCTGCCGCAGACCGACCCCGACGCGCTCAGGGACTGGTTCGCCGAGAAGTCGGACTCCGGCTCCCTCGTCGAATACCTGAAGACCTTCGACGTCACGACGGCGGTCATGCAGACCCGCGACGGCCTGGCACGCGTCGCGCGCGAGTTCGTGCTCGACCTCGCCGCCGACGGCGTGATCTACGGCGAGATCCGCTGGGCTCCGGAGCAGCACCTGGCGAGGGGCCTGAGCCTCGACCATGCCGTCGAAGCGGTGCAGAGCGGCCTCGACCAGGGCGTCGCGGATGTGCGGGCGAATGGGATGAGCATCCGTGTCGGCCAGCTCGTCACGGCCATGCGCCACGCCGACCGCGCGCTCGAGATCGCTCAGCTCGCCGTGCGGCACAGGGATGCCGGCGTCGTCGGGTTCGACATCGCCGGCGCCGAGGCCGGGTTCCCGCCCGCCAACCACCGTGTGGCGTTCGACTACCTCGCTGAGCAGTACTTCCCCACAACGGTGCATGCGGGTGAGGCGGACGGGCTCGCGAGCATCCAGAGCGCTCTGATCGACGGTCGTGCGCTTCGGCTGGGTCACGGCGTTCGGCTTGCGGAGGACATCACGGTCGAACGGCAGGATGACGAGAACATCTACGTCTCGCTCGGACGGCTCTCGCAGTGGGTCAAGGACCGGGAGATCGCGCTGGAGCTGAGTCCGTCGTCGAACCTGCAGACCGGAGCGATCGAGGCGTGGGGCGATGATCTGCTCGACCACCCGTTCGACCTGCTCTACCAGCTCGGGTTCTGCGTGACGGTGAACACCGACAACCGCCTGATGAGCAGCACCACGCTGACCAGGGAGCTCTCGCTGCTCGCCGATGCGTTCGGCTACGACCTCGACGACCTCGAGACCTTCCAGCTGAACGCCGCCCGCTCGGCCTTCCTGCCCATCGAGGACCGCGAGGACTTGGCTGAGGCGATCTCGGCAGGGTTCGAGGCCGCCTGAGGTCGGTTCTCGTGAGGCTCGGCACCGGGCATCCTGAGGCTCGCTGAAGCCGGAGCACGACACTTTCAGCAAGCCTTGAACCAGTGGAGCGATACGCTTGTGTTCATGTCGCTTCCGCCGCTGCCCGACGCTGCCATCGACCTCGGTGTGCACGCTGGGGACTGGCGTGCCGCGGTGCGATTCGCCGGTGACGCGCTGCGTCGGTCGGGCGCGACACGCGGCAGCTACACGGATCGCATGATCCAGGTGGTGGACGAGTTCGGCGCGTACATCGTGATCGCTCCTGGGCTCGCTCTCGCGCACGCGCGGCCCGGTCCCGACGTGCTGACGGACGGGCTTTCTGTCGTCACGCTGGCCACTCCGGTGACCTTCGGGCACCCGCACAACGACCCTGTGAGTGTGGTCGTCGGTCTCGCCGTCGCGACGGCGGATGCCCACGTCAACTCGGTTGCCGAGCTCGCGAACGTCTTCAACGACCCCCAAGCCATCCCGGCCCTCGCCGGCGCGACGAGCGCCTCAGAGGTGTGGCGGGTGCTGGGTGTCGCGGACGCCGCAGACGACGTCGCGCAACCCGCTCGCTAGACAGCAGACAGCGGGGCCGTTGAGCCCCGGATTCCCGCATGCTCGCGGGCGAACGCCAAGGAGGCTTCACGTGAAGATCGTCGCGATCTGCGGCGCCGGCGTGGGAACGTCGGCGATTCTCAAGCTCAACGCCGAGCGCGTGCTCGACCGGCTCGGCATCTCGGCCGATGTGAGCGCGTCCGACGTGGCCAGCGTCGCCACGACGGGAGCGGATGCCCAGGTCATCCTCACCTCGCCGGAGCTCGTCGAACGCATTCCGCCGACCAACGCCGACATCGTCGTGATCGACAACTACTTCGACACCGAGGAGCTCGAGCGCAAGCTCGACGAGGCCCTAGGCTGACGCTGTTCTCGCCACCGGCTCCTCAACCCACGGGGGCTGACTACGCTGCGTCGGTGAGTGCCCGCATGCCGTCGCCGAGAGCCGCGGTGCGCGCCTGTGCGACGGCACGACGTGACGCCACATCGGCGCCGCTGTCATCGAACGCGTCGATGTAGATCTTCAGCTTCGGTTCCGTGCCGCTCGGACGCACCATCACGCGGGAACCGTCTGCCAGCAGGATGCGCAGCACATCGCTCGGCGGCAGCTCGGGCGATCCGGCGCTGAGGTCGTCGATCCGTGTGACGGCGACACCGGCCACTTCGGTCGGCGGCTGGGCACGCAGGGCGGCCATGATGCGGCCGATCCTGTCGAGGTCGGTCACCCTGATCGAGATCTGGTCCGAGGCGTAGGCGCCGAACCGCTCGACGAACTCGTCCAGCCGGTCGGCGATCGTGCGTCCGTCGGCGTGCAGCCGAACGGCGAGCGAGATCACGGCCGTTGCCGCAGAGATGCCGTCCTTGTCGCGCACCGTCCGCGGGTTCACGAGGTAGCCGAGCGCCTCTTCGTAGCCGAACAGCAGCCCGGGAACGCGGCTCACCCACTTGAAGCCCGTGAGGGTCTCTGCGAATCCCAAGCCGTAGGCATCCGCAACGGCTTTCAGTGCAGGCGAGGAGACGATGGATGCCGCCAACGCACCTGCTCTCCTCGACTCGCGGGCCTGCGCAGCAGCATCCCAGCCGAGCAGCATGCCGACCTCGTTCCCGCTGAGCCGGCGATATCCGCCGGTGTCGGGATCGGGGATGCCGATGGCCAGACGGTCAGCGTCGGGATCGTTCGCGACCACAAGATCGGCGCGGGTGTCGTTCGCGAGCGCGAAGGCCAGGTCGAGCGCGCCCGGCTCCTCTGGGTTGGGGAACGCGACGGTCGGGAAGTCCGGATCCGGCTCCTGCTGCTGCGGCACCGACGTCGCGGCGGGGAGACCCGCGGCCTCGAACACCGACCGGGCCGTCTGCCAGCCGACACCGTGCATCGCGGTGTAGACGACCTTCAAGGGCTCCGTCGTGGTGTTCGGCGACGGGAGCGTCCCGGCGAGGGATGCCGTCGCTGCGACGTACGCCGAGACCACAGATTCGTCGGCGATCTCGTATGCGTCCGAACGCGGGAGGTCCGAAACCCGGCCCTGCGCGATCCGCTCGATGTGCGCCGCGATCTGCGCGTCGGACGGCGGGACGATCTGCGATCCGTCGTCCGCGCCGCCGCGGTACACCTTGTAGCCGTTGTCGCGTGCCGGGTTGTGGCTGGCGGTGACCATGACGCCGGCCGAAGCGTCCAGGTGTCGCACCGCGAAGGCGAGCACGGGCGTCGGCAGCAGGCGGGGGAGCAGCACGGCTCGCACACCGGCGCCCGCCATCAGCTCGGCGGTGTCGGTGGCGAAGACCGCGGAGTTCTTGCGGCCGTCGTAGCCGATCACGATGGACGGTGTCGTGCCGGCGGATGCCCGTTCCGTCAGGAACGCTGCGAGACCCGCAGCAGCCTGGGCGACGAGCACCCTGTTCATGCGGTTCGGTCCCGCTGCGAGCTCGCCGCGCAGGCCGGCGGTGCCGAACGCGAGACGGGAATCGAACCTCGAGTGCAACTCGGCTTCGGCTTCCGCCGACCCCCTGGCCGCCTCGTCGACGATGGCCTGCAGCTCGGCGCGGGTCTCGGCGTCAGGGTCGTCGTCGATCCAGGCCCGTGCCGCCGCGATGACGCCGTTCACGGCGCCGCCCAGCGTGCCATCCTCCACAGGGACGTTCTCCACCGCGCCGCTCACAGTCGCTCCACGATGCGCGCGAGCAGGTCGCTGATCACCGGTTCGGCGGACTTGCCGGCCTCGATGACCTCTGCGTGGCTGAGCGGCGTGGGCGAGATGCCTGCGGCGAGGTTCGTGATGAGCGACATCCCGAGCACCTCCATGCCGGACTGCCGCGCGGCGATCGCCTCGAGCGCCGTGGACATGCCGACGATGTGTCCGCCGATGGTCTTCGCCATCTGCACTTCGGCCGGGGTCTCGTAGTGCGGCCCCCGGAACTGCACGTACACGCCTTCGTCGAGCGAGGCATCCACCTCGTGTGCGAGGTCGCGCAGCCGCTGCGAGTACAGGTCGGTCAGGTCGATGAACGTCGCGCCCTCGAGAGGAGACGCCGCGGTCAGGTTGATGTGGTCGCTGATCAGCACCGGTGTGCCAGGACCCCAGGTCTCCTTGATGCCGCCGGCGCCGTTGGTGAGGATCATGACGGATGCCCCGGCCGCTGCCGCCGTGCGCGCACCGTGCACCACTCGGCGCACCCCGTGTCCCTCGTAGAAGTGCGTGCGGGCGCCGAGCACCAGCGCGTGCTTGCCGTTCGGGAGCCGCACGGACCTGATGGTGCCGACGTGGCCGGGGACGGCCGATCGGCTGAAGCCCGGGATGTCTGTGGCCGGAATGGTCGCGACCGTCTCGCCGATCAGGTCGGCGGCCTTGCCCCAGCCGCTGCCCAGCGTCAGAGCGATGTCGTGTCGCTCGACTCCGCTCCGAAGCGCGATCTGCTCGACCGCGACACGCGCGATCTCGAACGGGTCGGCCGCCGGATCGTCGAACGGGTTGGATGCGTCGTCGGATGCCATGCAGACCACTCTAAACAGCGCAGAACGTGCGTCGCGCACGATGCGCATTTGTTGCGTGAGCCGCCCAGGGACGACACCAACAGCAGGGGAACGATGGTCGAACGACACCCGCCTAGGTCGCCGACCGAATGAGCCTGCCGAGGTAGCGAATAAACTTGCCAGCATGGCCTTTGAGTTCGAGCGCAAGCAGAGCATCGCCGTACTCGGGGGAGGGCCAGGCGGATACGAAGCCGCCCTCGCAGGCGCTCAGCTCGGCGCCGAGGTGACGCTCGTCGAGCGTGGCGGCGTCGGCGGATCGGCCGTGATGACCGACGTCGTGCCGTCGAAGACGCTGATCGCCACCGCCGATGCCACCCGCTCGATCGGCGAAGCAGCCGATCTCGGCGTGCAGTTCTTCACGCGCAACGAGAGCGGCAAGCCGATGCGCCCCGAGGTCGCCGTGAACCTCTCTGCGGTGAACAAGCGGCTGCTCGGACTCGCGCGTCAGCAGTCGGAAGACATGCGCAGCGACCTCGTGCACGCCGGCGTGCGCATCGTGACCGGCGAGGGACGGCTCGACGGCACGGGCGCCGTGATCGTCTCCACGTCGAAGGACAACGGAACCGACTTCGACCGCGTCGAGGCCGACACCGTGGTCGTCGCGGTCGGCGCCAGCCCCCGACTGCTCCCCACGGCGATGCCGGATGGCGAGCGCATCCTGACCTGGACCCAGCTGTATTCGTTGACGACGGTGCCGGACCACCTGATCGTGGTCGGCTCGGGGGTGACCGGCGCCGAGTTCGCGAGCGCGTACACCTACCTCGGCGCCAAGGTGACGCTGGTGTCCAGCCGCGATCGCGTGCTGCCAGGCGAGGATGCCGATGCCGCGGCCGTGCTCGAGAAGGTGTTCAAGCGCGAGGGCATGACGGTGCTCTCCAAGTCGCGCGCCGACAAGGTGGAGCGCACCGAGAACGGCGTGATCGCGACCCTCTCCGACGGACGGACCATCGAAGGCTCGCACTGTCTGCTCGCCGTGGGGTCCATCCCCAACACGGCAGGCATCGGGCTGGAAGAGGCAGGCGTGCAGCTGACGCCCAGCGGGCACATCCGTGTGAACCGCGTCGCGCGCACGTCGGTGCCGAGCATCTACGCGGCCGGGGACTGCTCCGACGTACTGCCTCTGGCATCCGTCGCGTCGATGCAGGGGCGCACCGCCATCTTCCACGCGCTCGGCGACTCTGTGACGCCCATCGAGCTGCGCAACGTCGCCTCCAATATCTTCACGATCCCCGAGATCGCCACCGTCGGCTGGAACCAGCGCGAGATCGAAGAGGGCATCGCGCAGGGCGACATCTACAAGCTCGCCCTCAACTCGAACCCTCGCGCCAAGATGCAGGGCATCAGGGACGGATTCGTGAAGCTCTTCGCCCGCACGGGCAGCGGCACCGTGATCGGCGGCGTCATCGTCGCGCCGAGAGCAAGCGAACTGATCCTGCCGGTCGCGCTCGCCGTCGAGCACCGGCTCACGGTGGACCAGGTGGCGCGCGCCTTCTCCGTGTACCCGTCGCTGTCCAGCTCCATCACGGACGCCGCGCGCGCGATGCACATCGTGTTGTAGGCGCTCGCGGCAACCCGACCCGGCGGCTCCGGCCCCGCCGTCGCAGGACCCCAGCAGCCAGACACTCACCCGGCGGACCCTCGCCAGGGCTGACCTCTGCCCGACCCCTCCCGGCAAGAACCGGCCGACCCCCACTACCAATAGCGCCATGTGCGCTCTATTGCGCCACTTTTGCTGGCGCAATAGAGCGCACATGGCGCAATAGAGCGCGACGCCAGCCGACACGGCCGGCTGGCGGGCTGACGCAAACTTCAGGACCGATCCAGCGGGGCTGGGTCGGTCCTGACTGTCTCTTCGTCCCCAGGGCGTCGATCGGACGCGTACTCCCGCACTCGTGGGCTACGAGGACAGCAGACCTCGCTCTTGGCGAGGCTTTACCGCGTGACAACTTCAGCCGATGGCCTCGGACTTCCCGTGGTCGTATCCGCCCAGCGCGAGGCTCTTGGGCTGTACCCGGCACTCCGGGCGGACCAGGGCCGAGGAGGCCTGATCCGTCTTCGACGAGGAGCGTACGCAGACGCGCAGGTCTTTCGACAGCTTTCCCGCGAGGATCAGTATCTGATGCGCATCGCGGCAGCCGTCGCGGTTCGCAAGGACGCCATACTTGCGGGCGTCTCGGCCGCGGTTCGCCATGGTCTGCCGTTGGTCGGCCTCGTTCCCGAAACCGTGTTCCTTCTGTCGCCGAGTCGAAGCGGGCGTCGGCGCAACGGAGTGGTCGAGATCCCACGGACTGGCCATGAACGCGTGATCGAACTGGACGGTTTCCGGACGACAGACCTCGTCGACACCCTGATCGAGGTCTGCAGGACCGCGCCGTTCATCACGGCTCTCGTGATGGTCGACGCGGCGCTTCACATCGAGCGATTCGGCAATGGGGCTGGGCTCGTCACCCTCGATGAGCTGATGGCGGCTCACAACGATCGGATGCCCTACCGCGGTTCGGCCCGTGTGCGCGGCGTTCTCGCCGCGTCGACGACTCAGGCTGCCAGCCCGTTCGAGACCATGAGTCGTGTGACATCGGAGGAGCTCGGTTTTCCAGAGCCCGAACTGCAATTCCCGCTTGTTCTCGCAAACGGCGAGACCGTCTATTTCGACTTGGGGTGGCCCGAGTGGCATGTCGGGGGCGAGGCCGACGGGTGGGGTAAGTATGTGAACCCTCGGTATCCGTCAGCGGGCACGCTCGAGGAACGGGTCAAGGCCGAGAAACGCCGCGACAATGCGATCCGCCGCATGGAGTGGACCCCGGCGCACTGGGACTGGGCCGATGCCTGGAACCGAGCGCCCATGCGGGCCATCCTTCTCGACGCCGGCCTTCCTATCGTTCGTCGGCCCAGGACGATCCGTTGACGCACGGTCGCGTGTGCTCCCGGTCGCGAGTGACCCGTGCCGACAACGGCGCCACTTGCGCTCTATTGCGCCAGTACGAGTGGCGCAATAGAGCGCAAATGGCGCTAGTGAGGGCAGGGCCCGCGCTCGGCCGGGACGGGTCACTACCCGGGCCGGGTCAGACGAGGCCGGGGACGGGTCAGACGATGTTGAGCAGGAGGTGGCCGCTCGAGACCGTCGTCCCTACCTCGGCGTTGATGCCCGTCACCGTTCCGTCCTTGTGGGCGGTGAGCGGCTGCTCCATCTTCATCGCCTCGAGCACGAGCACGAGGTCGCCCTTGACGACCTGATCGCCCTCGCCGACGGCGAGCTTCACGACGGTCGCCTGCATCGGCGCCGTGATCGAGTCGCCCGTGGCAGTCGCGACCGAGTGGGTTGCGGACTTGCGCTTCGGCGCATGCCCGACGGATGCCCGGCCGCCGGAAATCAGCAGACGGGTCGGCAGGCTGACCTCGACGCGCTTTCCGCCGACCTCGACGACCACACTGTGTCGCGACTCGGCCTCTGGCGAGTCCGCGGACTCACCGCTCCACGGCTCGAGCTCGTTCACGAACTCCGTCTCGATCCAGCGCGTGTACACGCTGAACGAATGCCCGTCCTCCGGTGCGAACGCCGGGTCGCGCACGATCGCGCGGTGGAACGGCAGCACCGTCGGCAGCCCGGCCACCTCGAACTCGTCCAGCGCACGGCGCGAGCGCTCGAGTGCCTCCTCGCGGCTCGAGCCGGTGACGACGAGCTTCGCGAGCAGCGAGTCGAACGCACCGGAGATCACGTCGCCCGACTGAACGCCGGACTCGACGCGAACCCCAGGGCCCGAGGCCGGTTTGAAGACGTGCACCGGTCCGGGAGCTGGTAGGAAGCCGCGCCCGGGGTCCTCGCCGTTGATGCGGAACTCGAACGAATGGCCGCGCGGCGCGGGGTCGTCGTAGTCGAGCACTCCGCCCTCCGCGATACGGAACTGCTCGCGCACCAGGTCGATACCCGTGACCTCCTCGGACACGGGATGCTCCACCTGCAACCTCGTGTTCACCTCGAGGAACGAGACGGTTCCGTCCTGGCCGATGAGGAACTCGCAGGTGCCGGCGCCGAGGTAGCCGACCTCCTTGAGGATGGCCTTCGACGACGTGTAGAGCTGCTCGCGCTGCTCGTCGGAGAGGAAGGGCGCAGGCGCCTCCTCGACAAGCTTCTGGTGACGTCGTTGCAGCGAGCAGTCGCGGGTCGACACGACGACGACGTTGCCGTGGGCATCCGCGAGACACTGGGTCTCGACGTGTCGGGGCTTGTCGAGGTACTTCTCCACGAAGCACTCTCCGCGACCGAACGCCGCGATCGCCTCACGCGTCGCCGACTCGAAGAGTTCGGCCACCTCGTCGCGATCACGCGCGACCTTCAGTCCTCGTCCGCCCCCGCCGTACGCCGCCTTGATGGCGACCGGCAGGCCGTGTACGTCGACGAAGTCGAGCACCTCCTGCGCGTTCTCCACCGGGTTCAGGGTGCCGGGAGCAAGGGGCGCACCGACCTTCTCGGCAACGTGACGTGCGGAGACCTTGTCGCCAAGACGCTCGATGGCCTCGGGGCTCGGGCCGATCCAGATCAGGCCTGCATCGATGACGGCGCGTGCGAAGTCGGCGTTCTCGGCGAGGAAGCCGTAGCCGGGATGCACGGCGTCCGCACCGGAACGACGGCAGACCGAGAGCAGCTTCTCGATGGAGAGGTAGGTGTCGGCGCTCGTCGCTCCGTCGAGGGCGAAGGCCTCATCTGCGAGGCGCACATGCACGGCGTCACGATCCTGGTCGGCGTAGACCGCCACCGACGCGATCCCGCTGTCGCGGGCGGCCCGGATGACTCGTACGGCGATCTCGCCGCGGTTGGCAATCAGGACCTTCGAGATGTCTGGCACAGTCTCCAAGCCTATTGAGACGAGTAAACGAGGGTTTGAATGGTGTGCACAAACCTGACTCGCAGGCATTTCGGATGCCTACAACGGGTTACAAAGACGAGCCGCGATTCCAGAGGTCCGTCCACTCGTATCCGAGCTGCTTCACCAGCGCGCGCAGCGTCGACAACGAAAGCCCGACGACCGTGCTCGGATCACCGGCGACCCGCGTGATGAACGGCCCGCCGAGACTGTCGATCGTGAAGGCACCGGCCACCTCGAGCGGCTCCCCTGTGGCGACGTACGCGTCGATCTCGGCGTCGTCGATGTCGTCCGCGAACGTCACCGACGCCTCGGCGACCGCTCCGACCGCTGCCCGCGGCTCACCGCCCGTGTGGTCGATCAGCCAGTGTCCGGAGTGCAGCACCCCCGTGCGTCCGCGTTGCGCGTGCCAGCGCGCTCGAGCCACCGACGCCTCGTGCGGCTTGCCGTGGATGACCCCGTCGATGTCGAACGCGGAGTCGCCGCCCAGGATGAGCCCGTCGATCCGCTCACCTCCGACGCTGCCACCCACCACGGCCTCCGCCTTCGCCCGTGCCAGCAGCTGCACCATATCGGCGGCGGGAAGGGGCCCGAGCTCGGCCTCCGCGGCGGCGACCGTTGCTGGTTCGTCCACGCCCGGCGAGATGGTCAGCGGTTCGACTCCGGCCGAGCGCAGAAGGGCGAGACGGGCCGGCGAGGTGGAGGCGAGATACAGGCGCACCTGACCCATTGTGCCCGCGGCTGCGCTCATGCAGGCAGCTGAGCTCATGCAGTGCTCTGGGCTCGCGCAACAATCTCAGTTCACGCAGGGAATCGACGACGACGAGATGACGCCGTTCGTTCCAAAGGTGTTCGACGGTGCAGGGGTCTTCGCCGGTGCCGCCGAGCTCTTGCCCTGCCCGCCCGAGGTCGCCGGGTGAGTGGGGGGCGAGGCGGAAGCGTCTGACGCCGCGATGAGCTGCGCTGTCGTCGCCCTCACCTGGCCGAGGTCGACGAGGTTGACATCCTGACCGTCCACATAGCCGAAGGACGAGATCGGCAGTGTCTCGAAGCTGATGCCGCCTCCGCTGAACCGCTTCGCGTCCGACGCGAGGCTGAGCAGGTTCAGGCCGGTGTCGACAGCCATGTCGTTCTTCGCGGTGCCGAGCATCTTCTCCATGACGCCGAACTGGTTGAAGACGTTCTCGTGCCCGAGTTTGTTGGCGAGCGAGATGATGAACGCCTGCTGACGACGTTCCCTGTCGAGATCGGTGAGGTTGACGGGGGAGCTCGTCGTGTCGCGCCGCTGCCGAACGAAGGCGACGGCCTGTGCCGCCGAGATCTGCTGCAGTCCCTTGGCGAAGTTCGCGCCGGAGTAGCTGTCGGCCGTCGCCTCGTTGAGGCAGACCTGGATCGGCTGAACCGCCACCGCAAGCTGGTAGAACGCACCCATCGTCACCTCGACGAAGTGGTTGATGTGCACGTTCAGGAACTGCGAGACCGTCTTCACCTCTTCGACCCGTGCGGCAGAACGCGCCTGCTGGTAGGCGTCGGCATGCGAGAGGTTCGGCTGGGTCTGCGTGAGGTGGGTGAGGGTGTCGTCGAGTTGCAGCCCGTACGCCTGCTTGATCTTGCCCATCGACGTGCCGTCGGGGGAGCCGGGCAGGCTGACCCAGTCGTCGCGGGGGATCGAGATGCCTACAGGATGCCCGCCGCCGGCCGGGATGTGCAGCAGCATCAGAACGTTCGCGTTGTAGCCACCGTCGTCGGCAGTACCGGCGTGCAGGGCGTTGTACACGTCGGCGGGCAACGGGTTGCCGTTCTCGTCGAGGCGGCTGTCGAGCCCCATCACGAGGATGTTCGTCTCGGCCGTGTTCTGCACCGGCCCGAGGCTCGTTCGGTGGATGCCGTTCGACAGCTGCTGGTATTGCGAATAGACGAACACGCCGGTGCCGATCAGCAGCAGCACGACGCACGCTGCGATGACTCCCGCGATGCGCCTGCGGCGTCGGACGCGTGCGCGTCGGTCCGGCGCAGGTCCGCGGGGAACAGATGCGCGAGGGGCCGAGGTGCGAGGCGCAGGACCACCCGCCGCTGCGGGAGCACGGGTATCACGAGGAACGCGGACCTCCTCATCGAGACTGTCCTTGGCGGCACGCGATCCTGGGTCGCGGGGCTTGTTCACCCTGGCGAGCTTCTTCGGATCGATCGGGCGTCCGTTCTTGTAATACGTCACGTGCGCTCCTCGTCTCTCCGACCGTGTCTCGCCCCCTGGCGCGGTCACCGCGGTCACTCGGCTGCCATGGAGGTGCCCAATGGTCGCGCGGCGCAGAGGATGACCCTACGAGGTCGCACTGGGCGTCGGGTGAGCCTGCACTGGGCGTCCGGTGTGCCTGGGTGAACGGACTCGCAGAGCTCGGGATGCGCCACGCCGACCGTCTTCTCGCGGCGCGACGGGACGCGCCGATATGCGAGCATCGAAGGATGCCCCGCCCCGACCGCCGCCGCCCGACTCGTCGACCCGCTCCTCGACCGCCCGCCGAGTCGATCGAGCTCGAGCTCGACGTGACGGGGGTCGCGCACGGAGGCGTGTTCGTCGCCAGGCATGAGGGCCGCGTTGTCTTCGTCAGCGACACCCTTCCGGGTGAGAGGGTGCTCGCGCGCGTGTCGGACACCAGCCACGACAGATTCTGGCGGGCTGAGACCATTCGGGTCCTGCAACCGTCGGACCACCGCCGGCCTCACGTCTGGGGTGCGGCCTCGATCGACCGCAGTCCTGATGAGCGACCGGGCGGCGCAGAGTTCGGCCACATCGACCTGGCCCACCAGCGCGAGCTCAAGCACAGCGTGATCTCCGATGCACTCTCGCGCATGGCCGGCGTCGACGATGCGCCCGAGGTCGAGGCTGTCGCTGGCGATGACGAGCGCGACGGCACCCGCTGGCGCACTCGCGTGAGGCTGCAGATCGGCGAGTCGGGCACGGTAGGGCCGTTCGCGGCGAGGTCGCACAGGGTCATCCCGGTCGACGATCTGCCGTTGGCGACGGAGGCCGTCGAGCGGGCTGCCCCGCTCGACGAGCCGCGGAGCAGCGCGGGCTCGATCGACGTGACCGTGACCAGCGAGGGCTTCGTCTCCGTCGTGCGTCGCGATGCTTCGCGCACGCCGACGCATCGTCCGCAACAGATCCACGAACGAGTGGGCGACCGCCGCTTCGCGCTCTCGGCCACGGGATTCTGGCAGGTGCACCGGCACGCGCCACGCGTGCTCACCGAGGCCGTGCAGGACGCAGTGGATGCCGCACTCTTCGACCCCCGTGCCTTCAATCTCGACCTCTACGGCGGCGTCGGCCTGCTGGCCGCCGCGGTGGGGGACCGCTTCGGCCCGACGACGCGCATCACGAGCGTGGAGTCCGACGAGGACACCACGGACCACGCAGCCGCGAACCTCGCGGACTGGATCGGTGCCCAGACCGTGACCTCGAGGGTCGAGAACTACCTGCGCGAGCTCGCGAACCGATCAACGGAGGGTGAGCGATCGCGCCTGCGCGACGCGACGGTGGTGCTCGACCCGCCTCGGAGCGGTGCGGGACGCGAGGTCGTCGACCTGCTCTCCGGCCTGGCGCCAGCACAGCTGGTCTACGTCGCCTGCGACCCTGTCGCGTTCGCCCGCGACCTTCGCTGGTTCCGTGACCGTGGATACGAGCTGCGCCAGGCGCGTGCCTTCGACCTCTTCCCGAACACCCACCACGTGGAAATGGTCGCCTCCCTGGTCCGCGCCGACTGAGTCTTCGCTGGTCGAGTAGCGCACCTCCGTCGCACATCAGCCATCTCACAACGCAACACGCTCGCCGATGCGGCGGCCGTGACGGCGCATCGATCGCAACCGTGCACCCGGTCGACCGCGGCATGCCCGGCGGGGACGGGCGTGCCGG
Organism: Humibacter soli; assembly: GCF_054779035.1. NCBI lineage: Bacteria > Bacillati > Actinomycetota > Actinomycetes > Micrococcales > Microbacteriaceae > Humibacter > Humibacter soli. The sequence goes on from NZ_BAAGYX010000001.1 coordinate 147,435, forward strand.
ACCGGCACAGATGCGGCGGCCGTGACGGCGCATCGATCGCAACCACGCGGCCGGTCGACCGCGGCATGCCCGGCGGGGACGGGCGTGCCGGACGAATAGACTGCTGTCTATGGTGCGGGTGGCGATCGTCGATGATCACGAGTCCGTCCGTCTCGGCCTTCAGGCCGCCTGTCGCGACGCGAGTTACGAGGTCGTCGCCACCGGCGCGACCGTCGGAGCCGTGCTCGACGCGCTGCCCGAGGTGGGATGCGACGTCGTCGTTCTCGACCTGTCGCTCGGCGACGGCTCCAGCATCACGGAGAACGTGAAGCAGGTGCAGGCGACCGGCGCCGGCGTGCTCGTGCACAGCATCGCCGATCAGGTGGCCAGCGTGCGCGAGTCGCTCGCTGCGGGTGCTGCAGGGGTCATCCCGAAGTCTGCGCCGACCACTACGCTCATCGCCGCCATCAAGTCGGTCGCGGCGGGAGAGGTGCTCAACAACCTCGAGTGGGCGAGCGCCATCGACGCCGACAGCGAGTTCGCCAAGGCGCAACTCGGCCGTCGTGAGCGGGATGTGCTGCATCTTTACGCATCCGGCCTGCCGCTGAAGGCGGTGGCCGAGCAGCTCGGCGTCGCGCACTCGACGGCGCGCGAGTACCTTGACCGTGTGCGCACCAAGTACGTCGAGGTGGGAAGGCCGGCCCCCACGAAGGTCGACCTGCTGCGTCGGGCCGTCGAGGACGGCATCCTGCCTGGCCTCGCCCCTGACGGACCGGGTGCCGCCGGCACGGCGAATGGCCGACACTGACACCGACGCGGCCCCGGTCATCCCGGCGGCGGTGACGGCGAGCCCACTCACCAGGGCTCGGGTGGAGCGTCTTGCGGCGCGTGCCATCGCAGGGTTCAGCTGGGTGTTCGGGCTGCAGGTCATCCCCGTGATCGTCGTGCAGTCGCAGTATCTCCATCCCGCGTACACGACGACCGTGGCCGTGGTGCTCTTCGCCTCGCTCGCCTGGCTCGGTGTCGCTTCCGTGTTCGGCCGCACCGTGCGAGCCGCTGCGCTGACGTTCTGCTTCGCCTATGTCGGCGCCCTGGCGTTCTGGGTGTGCGGCATCACCGACGCTGCCTACTTCAACGGCATGCGGCCGTGGCTCTGGTATCTGCTGACCGTGGCGACGGCGTGCGCGGCACTGGCGATGCCGTTCGCCTGGGCGCTGGTGTACACCGTTGTCGTGCCCGCGCTCTACGGTGCGGTGCTCATCATCACGAGCGGCGCGGACTCCGTGACGCTCGCAGTGCTGGATGCGCTCTACGCGATGATCTTCGCCTCGCTGCTGCTGGCGATCATGACGATGATCCGCCAGGCCGCAAGTCAGGTGGATGACCGCCAAGCCGCTGCACTGGAACGTTACGAGATCGCGGTTCGCGCCCACGCGCTCGAAGCAGAACGCGTCGAAGTGGATGCCATCGTGCACGACAGCGTGCTGACAACTCTGCTCTCGGCGGCCAACGCCCACACCCCGGAGGCGATGCGGATAGCGGCGTCGATGGCGCAGGACGCCCTCGGACACCTCGACACGTCAGCTCCTCTCGCGCAGCCGGGCCGATCGCTCGACGCCATCCCGATGAGCAGGCTGCGTGATCGCATCGTCTCTGCCGCCCGATCGTTCACGGTTCCGTTCTCGATCGTGCCGCGCGTGCCGGGGGACGTTCTCGTCCCGGTCGGCGTCGCCGAGGCGCTGTACTCGGCCACCGTGCAGGCCATGGTGAACAGTGCACAGCACGCGGGAGGGGTGCTCGTGCGTCGCAGCCTCGCCATCGAGGCGGTCGACGACGGGGTACGCATCGTGGTGGCGGATGACGGCCACGGCTTCGACATCAGCCGCATACCTCCTGAGCGGCTGGGGCTCGAGGTGTCGATTCGCGAGAGGGTCGCGCTCGCCGGTGGCGTGGCATCCATCGACTCGGTGCCGGGGCGCGGGACCACCGTCGAGCTGCGCTGGCAGCCCCGACCGGATGAGGCGATGCAACCGTGATCACCGTGTCTCGCGGCGTGCTGGTGACGCTCACCGCCCTCTTCTCCGCGTACCACATCGTTCTCGGCGTCTCGTCGATGAGCGCATACCGGCATCCCGCGCCCGTCATCGTGGCGATTGCCCTGTACGCCGTCGCCACCGTACTTTCGCTGCTCGGCACGAGCACCATCGTGATGGCCGTGTGGGTTGCCGCGTTCGACCTCGCCGTGTCGGTCGCCATGCCCTTGCTGGTCTCCAGTCAGCTGGATGCCGCGAAGGAGAACGGATACGCCACCTGGTACGTGGCCGCGATCGGGACCCTGCTCACGATCGTCACGGTGCGCAGGAGAAGCCCGTTCGCCTGGATCGGCATCGCATTCCTCGCCGGATACACCGTCGCGGTCGCCGGCGTGGTCGCGCTGGGCTCGTACGGGGTGATCGGCAGCGTGGTCTGGGTCGCGGCGGCGGCGGTCGTCACCAGGGCTCTCGGTGCGATGACGAGGGATGCCGCACGCTTCGCCCGCGCAGAGCGTCAGGTCGTCGAGTGGCATGCCGAACAGGAGGCGCACGTCATCGAGCGTCAGCGGCGCCTGGACGAGACCTACCAGCGGGCTGCCCCGATGCTCATCCGCATCGCACAGAGTGGCGGCGTGCTCACCGACGAGGAGCGTGCGGAGTGCCTGCTGCTGGAGGCGGGCATGCGTGATGAGATCCGCGGGCGTGCACTGCTCGACGACACCGTTCGGGGGGCCATCCTCGAGACCAGGCGCAGGGGGGCGAACGTCGTGCTGCTGGATGACGGGGGACTCGACCAGCTCGATGCCGGCGACCTCACCCGCATCCACACGAGCCTGGCTGAGGCGATCGGACGCTCGAATGCGGACAAGTTCGTGGTGCGCACCGTCGAGAGCGCGTCTCCGGTGGCAGTGACCGTCGTCGGCCTCAGGTCGGGTTTGCGGATCGCAGCGCCGACCGACGGCAGCGTCGGCCCGAGGAATGCGATCGACACGGCTGCGGCCGACTCGGAGGGCGCCGACGACGAGGTGGAACTCTGGCTGGAGATTCCTCGTCACGAGCCATCGCGGCGGTAGAACGATTCCGGAAATGGAAGAAAGCCGCCGGTCTGCGACCGGCGGCTTTCTTAAGTCCCGAGTCGGGACGACAACCCGAATATCGTCCCGACTCGCCCCCAAAACACTCGCCCGCTTACCCTAGTCGGCGAATGAATGGCCGTGAATCTCAGAAGAGAGACACCTAGCAATCTCTATGATCGCCGGGTTTTCGCAAGAGGGATAGTCGTCATTTTGGGGGACAACCGGGGGACAATTCCGCGGGGCGCTCGGAGTGCTCGACATTCGTTGGTTGAGGAGCTCGCCGGCAAGACGCGCCGCTTCGCGGTACTCCTCAACAAGCGGTCTCGCCAGGCTCCCTTTAGCCGAAGCTCCGCCAGGCTCCGACTCCGCGATGGAGGGGGGCGCGGAGGGCTCGCTGGCTCTGTTGCCAGGCGGATTGCACGGACTCGTCCGACTGCGGTTCGTCCCCGGCGGCCTGCTCGTGCACGGCGGCGGTGAGAACGGCGGTGACGGCGGCGATCTCGGTGTCGGAGAGCCCAGGGGTCGTGAAGACGATCTGTGAGGCATCCAGCTCGGATGCCGCGCGATGCTTGGCCATCAGACGGCACTCCTGAAGGACATATCCCTGCTCACAGCGGAATGTTCCCGTGCTTCTTCGGCGGCAGCGTCGCCCGCTTGGAGCGCAGTGCCCGCAGCGCCTTCACCACGGCGATACGCGTCGCTGCCGGTTCGATCACGCCGTCGAGCTCGCCGCGCTCTGCTGCAAGGAAGGGGGACGCGACGTTGTACGTGTACTCGTTCGCGAGCTTGGCGCGTACGGCTGCGACATCCTCTCCCGCTTCCTCAGCGCGCCTGATCTCGCCGCGGTACAGGATGTTCACCGCACCCTGCCCGCCCATGACGGCGATCTCAGCGGTCGGCCAGGCCAGGTTGATGTCGGCGCCGAGCTGCTTGGAGCCCATCACGATGTACGCGCCGCCGTAAGCCTTGCGCGTGATCACGGTGACCAGCGGCGTCGTCGCCTCCGCGTATGCGTAGAGCAGCTTCGCGCCGCGGCGGATGACGCCGGTCCACTCCTGATCGGTGCCGGGCAGATAGCCGGGCACATCGACGAGGGTGAGGATCGGGATCGAGAACGAGTCGCAGAAGCGCACGAACCGCGCGGCCTTCTCACCGGCGTCGATGTTCAGCGTGCCCGCCATGGCGTTGGGCTGGTTCGCGATGATGCCGACCGAGCGGCCCTCGACGCGGGCGAAGCCGATGACGATGTTCGGCGCGAAGAGCGGTTGAACCTCGAGGAAGTCGGCGTCGTCGACGATGTGCTCGATGATGGTCGTCACGTCGTACGGCTGGTTGGGCGAGTCGGGGATGATCTCGTTCAGCTTGCGGTCGGCGTCGGTGATCTCGAGCTCCGACTCCGCGTCGTAGACCGGAGGATCGGTGAGGTTGTTGTCGGGGAGGAAGCTCAGCAGCGCGCGGGCGTAATCGAGGGCATCCTGCTCGTCGGATGCCAAGTAGTGGCTCACCCCTGACACCTTGTTGTGCGTGAGTGCACCGCCGAGTTCCTCGAAGCCGACATCCTCGCCGGTGACCGTCTTGATCACATCCGGGCCGGTGACGAACATGTGGCTGGACTTGTCGACCATGATCACGAAGTCGGTGAGGGCGGGGGAGTACACGGCACCGCCCGCGGCCGGCCCCATCACGATGGAGAGCTGCGGGATGACGCCGGAGCCCAGGGTGTTGCGCCGGAAGATCTCGCCGTACTTGCCCAGCGCGACGACGCCCTCCTGAATGCGGGCTCCGCCGGAGTCGAGGATGCCGATCATCGGCACACCCATCTTCAGGGCGTGGTCCATGACCTTGATGATCTTCTCGCCCGCGACCTCGCCGAGCGATCCGCCGAAGATCGTGAAGTCCTGGCTGAAGACCGCGACGTTGCGGCCGTGCACGGTGCCGATGCCGGTGACGACGGCGTCGCCGTATGGACGCTTGCCCTCCATGCCGAACGCATGGGTGCGGTGCCGCACGAACTCGTCGAACTCGACGAAGGAGCCGGGGTCGAGCAGCAGGTCGATGCGCTCCCTCGCGGTGAGCTTGCCCTTCGCGTGCTGCTTCTCGATCGCCGCCTGCCCGCTGGCAGTGACGGCCTCGTGGTAGCGCAGCTTCAGGTCGGCGATCTTGCCTGCCGTCGAGACGTCGGGCCCGGCGTCCTGCGAGACGGCCTCGCTGTCTGCGGTGTTGTCGGCGTCCGTGGTGGAGATGTCGGTCACCCGTTCACCTTACAAGCAGGCGTTTGGCGCATCTCGTTGACGGAATCGCACAAAAGGCGCCCGTTACCTGTTGAGATCCCGCGCACGCCGGGTCGTATGTCAGCCGGCCGGGACGGCCTGGGCGCCCGTCCACGCGGTTCCCGTCCAGTACGCACCCCAGATTCCGTTGTCGCCGCCCTGCCAGTACACCGACGTCGCGTTCTTGGCGTCGAGTGAAGCAGAGACCGCCGTGCCGGGACCGACGTTCGCCGGCAGCTGGTAGTAGCCCCTCCACGCCTTCCCATCCCAGAAGGTCTGGTACAGGCGGGAGTCGTTGCCCCGCCAGAAGACGTACTGCACGGCACCTGCCGTGACGGCCACGCCGACCTCCGAATTCACCCCGCCGGAAGCACCCGTCGTCATGATGCGGTGCTGGGTCGTCCAGGCCTTGCCCGTCCAGTTGGCTTCCCACAGATTGTTGTCTCCGCCTCGCCAGAAGACGTAGGTCCACCCCGCGCCGTCGATGCCCGAGGAGAGCGCTGCTCCTGGGCCGACATCCGCCGGAATCGAGTAGTAGTTGGACCACTTGCCGTTGGTACGAATGGACTGGTAGAGCCCATTGTTCTGGCCCTTCCAGAACACGTACGCCGTGCCATTCTTCGCGATGTCGAAGGTCGGGCCGGCCGTGGTCGCCGCCACACCGGGCGCCGTGACCTTGACGATCGCGGTCCACGTGCTGCCGTTCGTGCTGGTCGTGACCCAGACGCCGGAGTCACCGCCGCGCCATCCGACGATGAATTCGCCGGAGGCATTCACCGCAGCGCTGAGGCCGGTGCCCGGCCCGATCCACTTGCCGGTATCGGTGGACTTCGACCAGGTCGAGCCGGACTTCGTCTTCATCCACAGGTCGCCGTTGTTGCCCTTCCAGAACACGTACACCTTGCCCGCAGTGGTCTCTGCGGTGGCGACGTTGCGTCCGATTGCCGGCGCGACGGCGGGTTGAGTCGTCTTGACCGGATTCGTCTTGGCGAAGGTCTGCAGGTTGAGGAGCGAGCCGTTGAAGACATCCTGATCGCCCGGGAACGTGCCGGAGTCGGCGTACTGCCAGAACGTGTACTGGAACCAGCTGGCGGGGAGGGTGCCAGGACCCCCTGCGAGGTTCGACGTGTAGCGGGCGATGAACAGGGGGTTCTTCGAGAAGTTGGCGCTGTTGCCTGTGCACTGCGTCCACCAGTCGGTGGTGCTGTAGATCGCAGGGAGTCGTCCCGTCAGCGCCTGCACCGTGTTCGAGAAGTCGGTGATCCACGACACCATCTGCGCCTGGCTCAGGCCGTAGCAGGTGGCGCCATAGGGGTTGTATTCGATGTCGAGCAGGGGCGGCAGGGTCTTGCCGTCGGCAGACCACCCCCCGCCGTGTGCGACGAAGTAGTTCGCCTGCGCGTTGCCGGAAGACGTGTTCGGCGTTGCGAAGTGGTAGGCGCCCCTGATCAGTCCGGCTGCGTAGGAGTCGTTGTACTGCTCGGAGAACTCGCCGCTCGTGTAGTCAGTGCTCTCCGTCGCCTTGATGTAGGCGAATCTGGCGCCGTTGTTCCAGATCGTCGTCCAATTGGCCCGTGTCAGCGATTGCCATCCGCTCACGTCGAGCCCCTGTACGCCAGCCGGGGCAGCGGCCGCCGCGAACAATCTCGCATTCGCCTTGGGCGCCGCAGCCGAATCACGGGGGATGGTCGACCCCATCGTGTGGTTGTGAGTCGCGTTCATCTCAGCGAGAGTCGGAGTGGTCTCGTCGGGAGTAGCCGTCGCCGTCGCGCTTGGTGTGCTCGTGGGGGAGCTGGTGGGCGTTGGCGTCGGGGTCGGTGCGACCGTGGCGGGCGGTGTGTCGGTGGGTGCGCTGGTAGCACCGTCGGTGGAGGAGACGGCAGGTGGCGTCGAATCGGTATGCGCGGTGGTCGCCATGGCCGCAGTCGGCGCGAAGCCGAGCGCTGCAGCGCTGCAGCACGCGAACGCGAGTGTCATTATGCGACGTTTTGAGCCCCGAACAGCCACGAGTGTCCCCCTATGCCGATCCCGAACGGCAGTGTTAAACCTAGGGTGAATTGAGCGTGATACCGGTAGCGAAGCACGTTCGTAGGAGATTGCAGCATGGAATTCACCAGATCAACGCCATTTGCCGCCCGATTCGTGCAGCTCGCCAGCGCGGGATCCACGAATGACGAGCTCGCGAGAAGAGCTCGTGAAGGGGGTCGTGACGAGTGGCCGGAGTTCAGTGTCGTGGTGACCGACACGCAGACAGCAGGACGTGGCCGTCTCGGGCGCGCATGGACCGCTCCTCCGGGAACCATGCTGGCGATCTCTGTGCTGCTCTGGCCGCGTGAAGCAGGAATCACGCGGCCCGATTCCCTTGGCTGGCTTCCGTTGATGGCCGGCGTCGCCATGACCCGCAGCGTGCGTAAGCACGGAGTCGCGGCAGGGCTCAAGTGGCCGAATGACGTGCTGGTGGGTGACAAGAAGCTCTGCGGCATCCTCAGCGAACTCGTCAGCGACGGCGACGGTGCGGTTGTCGTCGGCGCGGGCGTGAACCTGACCCTCAGCGAGGCTGAGCTGCCGGTGCCGACCGCGACCTCCATGACGATCGAGGGAGCCACGGCGAGTGGAGACGACGTGCTCGCCGATTACCTCTCCGAACTTCGAGAGCTCTACCGGGCATTCGCCGCGGCGGCCGGCGCGGCAGACGACGCAGGATTGCTCGATGCCGTCAGCTCGGCGTGCAGCACTCTCGGTCAGACCGTGCGTGTCGAGCTGCCGGGAGGCGCCCCCGTGATCGGCGTCGCCGAGAGACTCGACACCAGCGGACGGATCGTCGTGAACGTGGATGGTCGTCGCACGCCTGTTGCCGCGGGTGATGTGACTCACCTGCGGTATTAATGGGCTTATGGCACTGACCGACGGGTACGCGGTGCCGCCCGCCGAACGCGTGGTGGCCAGGCTGCGTCGGCACGCCCGCCACATGTTCTGGCCGTCGGTCGCCTTGATCGCGATCTGCGGTGCGGCAGGTTACTTCGGCACCGTCTTCGACGGTTGGGTTTCCATCGCGATCTGGGCGGGAGCAGCACTGCTCGCGGTGCTGCTCTTTCTGCTCCCCCTCGGCGAGTGGCTGACCACGCGATACACCGTGACCACCCGTCGCCTCATCGTGCGCACCGGGCTCTTCGTGCGCGAGCGCCGGGAGCTGCTGCACAGCCGCGGCTACAGCGTGACCGTTCGCACCTCATGGCTGCAGTCGGCGTTTCGGAGCGGGAACATCGTCATCACCGCCACCGATCAGACCACAGTTGCGAGGCTGCGCGACGTGCCACGTGCGCACATGGTCACCGAGGCGTTGCACGACCTGATGGAGAACAGCCAACGGAAGTACGGTGTCGGCTGGCCGTCCGATTCCGAGCTCGCGCCGAGGCCTGCCGGCGGCCAAGTGAGCTCAGAAGGCCCGGTCCGCTGAGTCGGCGGTAGTCCGCACTGGCTCCTCGCGGCGCCGCGGCGGGATGCTCGGTGACCGGTGTGCACGTCGCGGTGAGTAGACCCAGAACCGGTAGAGCACGTATCGCACGACCGTGCCGAGGATGAGTCCGACAACGTTGCTCGCGATGTTGTCCGAGAGGAGGGAGTGCAGCCCGAGGACGTATCGGGAGACGCCGATGCACAGCAGCGGGACGCACATGCCGATCAAGCTCGCGAGCAGGAACTCGATGCCCTCGCGTGTCGTGTTCGACTGACGGTCGGAGGCGAAGGCCCAGTAGCGGTTGCCGACCCAGTTGACGGCGATCGCGACCAGTGTCGCCACCGCGGTGGCCAGAAGCGGGCCGTGCGGCATGCGCGACGGATTGAAGACCGTGAGCCACAGCAAGTTGAAGACCGCGAAGTTCACGATGAAGCCGACGCCGCCGACGGCACCGAACTTGATCAGCTGCAGAAGCTGAGCGAGCCACCCGGCGCGACGAGGGGCTTCGACCTCGCCTGTGCGGGTGTCGACCGTTTCTGTCATGGTGTCCACCCGTCCGATTGAAGAGGGGCGTGCGATTCCAAGCCCCGAGCGGCGAGCCTATCGAGGCGGCCAATGAGGCGCCTTGGAACGCGGTGGCGTTGCTGAGCGTTTGCGAAGACTGCTCTAAGCGTGCGCACTGAGACGCGTTCGCGTCAGCTCAGGCCGGCAGCATCCTTGCTGGCATCCTCATCGTCTTCATAGATGGAGAGGGCGGCGGCTTCGGCCTCCCGCTGCTTGATGGCGGTCAGGCCGTCTTTGCGGTGATGGCCGTACACCCAGTACCGATACATCACGAACCGGAACAGGGTCGCGAGTGCGAGGCCGATGACGTTCGCCGAGATGTTGTCTGCTGCGAGCGAGGTGAAACCGAGCACGTAGTGCGAGATCCAGAGACACAGAAGGCTGATGCCGAGCCCCGCGACAGAGATCACGGTGAACTCGAACAGCTCGAGCATGAAGTTCTTGCGGCGGTGCTCGCGGAAGGTCCAGTAGCGGTTGCCGAACCACGTCACGAGCGTCGCGATCGCAACCGACACGGTCTTCGCGCCGAGCGGGCTGTGGAAGAAGTTGTCGGTACCCGCGGACCCCAGACGCAGAAGGTTGAAGACGCCGACATCGACGACGTATCCGATGATCCCCACGACGCCGAACTTCAGCGCATAGCGCACGAGGCGGTCGTAGACGCTCTTGAGGAATCGCATGGATCGGGGATCGTTTCTGTTGGAGGCCTCGATGATTCTAAGGTGCGCCTCGCGCATCCACCGTCTCGTCCCTGCCCGGATAGGCTTTCACGGTGGCCAAGACAGTCGGTGTGATCGGTGGCGGACAGCTCGCGCGGATGATGATCCCCGCTGCATTGGAGCTCGGTGTGGGCATCCGCGTGCTCGCGGAGGCCGAGGGGATGTCGGCAGCCATCGCCGCCTCGGCTGTCGGCGACTACCGCGATCTCGACACGGTGCTGGCGTTCGCACGCACGGTCGACGTGGTGACGTTCGACCACGAGCACGTGCCACAGCCGGTACTTCGGGCTCTCGTCGAGGCGGGCATCCCTGTGCATCCAGGACCTGATGCGCTGCTGTACGCGCAGGACAAGCTGCTGATGCGGGCGAAGCTCTCCGAGCTCGGGCTCCCCGTGCCGGACTGGGCGGCCGTCGAGACGCCGGCCGAGCTGGCCGAGTTCCTCGCCGACCACGGCGACCGTGCCGTGGCGAAGACCGCCCGCGGCGGCTACGACGGCAAGGGCGTGCGGGTGATCAGCACCCCGCACGATGTCGACGACTGGTTCACCGCGCTCGCCGAGGACGGCAACGGCGGAGCCCTCCTGGTGGAGGAGTTCGTCGACTTCCGCCGCGAACTCGCCCAGCAGGTGGCGAGGCGCCCGTCCGGCGAGATCGTGGCGTGGCCCGTTGTCGAGACAGTGCAGCGCGACGGCATCTGCGCCGAGGTCGTCGCCCCGGCTCCCAACTCCGCCGGAAACGTCGCCCAGGTGAGCGAGGACATCGCGGTGCGCGTCGCCGAGGGGCTCGGTGTCACGGGGATGCTCGCTGTCGAGCTCTTCGAGACGACGGATGACCGCGTGCTGGTCAACGAGCTCGCGATGCGTCCGCACAACAGCGGGCACTGGAGCATCGACGGCTCGACGACGAGCCAGTTCGAGCAGCACCTGCGTGCCGTGCTCGACCTCCCGCTCGGCTCCACGGGCACCCTTGAGCCGTGGTCGATGATGATCAACGTGCTGGGCGGGCCGGATGACGCCACGATGGTCGACCGCTACGAGAAGGCCATGCGGGAGCATCCGACAGCCAAGTTCCACAGCTATGACAAGCTGTCGCGTCCCGGCCGCAAGGTGGGTCACGTCACCGTCTGCGGCGACGATCTGGACGAGGTCGCCTACCAGGCGCGTGGCGCAGCGGGGTTCTTCCAGGACTGACACCTAGCCTGGAAGGCATGCCCAGCGTGAACTCCCCGGCGTCCCCGCTCGTCTCCATCGTGATGGGGTCGGACTCCGACTGGGCCACCATGAAGGCAGCGGCAGACGCTCTTGCCGAGTTCGACGTGCCGTACGAGGTCGAGGTGGTCTCTGCGCATCGCACGCCGGAGAAGATGATCGCCTTCGGCAAGGATGCAGCAGCTCGGGGCGTCAAGGTCATCGTGGCAGGAGCGGGCGGTGCGGCCGCGCTGCCCGGCATGCTGGCCTCCATGACGACGCTTCCCGTCGTGGGAGTTCCGGTGCCGCTGGCCAAGCTGGACGGCCTGGACTCCCTGCTCTCGATCGTGCAGATGCCCGCCGGAATCCCCGTCGCCACCGTCGCGATCGGCGGCGCCAAGAACGCGGGCATCCTCGCAGCGCGCATTCTGGGCACGAGCGATGCCGCTCTGTCCGAGCGTCTGGCGGACTACGCGGCAGGGCTCATCGAACTGGTCGAACAGAAGAACGCCGACCTCAAGGCGACGTTATGACCATCGCTAACCCGATGCGGTACCCGAACGTCAAGTCTCGCGACGTGATGACGCGACGGGGCTGGTGGCTCGTGGTGCTCAACCTGCTCATGCCGGGAAGCGTGCAGGTGCTCGCAGGCAACCGCAAGCTCGGCCGATTCGGACTGATCTGCACGTTCGTGCTCTGGGCCGCCGCGATCGTGGTGTTCATCTTCTATCTCGTGAAGCCGACGGCGGTGGTCGGCTTCTTCACGCAGACCCTCGCGCTGTTCGTGCTGCAGGTTCTGCTTGCGCTCTACGCGATCCTCTGGATCGTGCTGACTCTCGACACACTGCGACTTGTGCGCCTCGTCAGGGCGCGGCCCGCCGCACGCGCCGGTATCGCCGCCTTCGCCGTCGTGCTGCTCGTCGCCGTGTCGGGTACGGCCGCGTACGGCGCGGTGCTGGCAGGCAGTGCGCGTGGGGCCCTGTCCGGGATCTTCTCGGCCGGGGCATCCGTGGCCCCCGTCGACGGACGCTACAACATCATGCTTCTCGGCGGCGACGCCGGCCCGGGCCGTGATGGCATGCGGCCCGACAGCATGTCGGTTCTCAGCATCGACGCCGCGACAGGTCAGGCGGTCTCGATCGGCGTTCCGCGCGACCTCGATCCGGTGCCGTTCAGCGACGGTTCGCCGATGCAGAAGATCTACCCGAACGGCTACGGCTACAACGACACGTGCGACGTCGACGTGTGTCAGCTCAACTCCATCTACACCGAGGTCGAGCTGTACAAGCCGAAGCTCTACCCGAACGCCACGAAGCAGAACAGCCAGCCGGGCATCGAAGCGATGCGCGATGCACTCGAGGGCGTCACCGGGCTGAAGATCCAGTTCTACGTGCTCATCGACATGGAGGGCTTCCAGCAGCTGGTGGATGCCTTGGGCGGCGTCACCATCGACGTGAAGGAGAAGCTTCCGATCGGCGGTGATGAGAACCTCGTCGGCGTCACCGGATGGATCGAGCCCGGAGTTCAGCACATGAACGGGTATACCGCGCAGTGGTACGCCCGGTCTCGGGAGTCGACGAGCGACTACGACCGCATGGCACGTCAGCGCATTCTCGAGGACGCGATTCTGAAACAGTTCACGCCCGTCAACGTGGTGACGAAGTTCCAGGACATCGCCAAAGCCGGGCAGCAGGTGGTGAAGACCGACATCCCGCAGTCCATGCTGGGGTACTTCGTCGACCTGGGCATGAAGACCCGCACGCTGCCCGTGCAGAACCTCGAGCTTGTTCCGCCGACGGTGGATCCGGCGAACCCGGACTTCGACCAGATTCACGCCATGGTGAAGAAGGCGGTCAGCCCGCCTACCGCGACGCCGAAACCGTAGGAGCCTCTGCCCAGTCCGGCTCGACTCTGAGTCCTCCGGGCTAGCGCGGACAGACCCGGATCGATCCAGCGGAACCCAGCAGGCGCACGTTCCCCGTCGTGGAGGTGAGCTTGTTCCACCCTCCGGCCAATGTGACGGTCACCTGTCGTCCGATGTTCGCGCCGTCGGTCACGGTGTACTGGATCTGATTGGGCCCCGGCGCCTGCAGATAGGCCGTGGATCCGAGATCGATGTTGTCGGTGTTCGCGGGAGCCGTGACGCATCCGAGCGTGGTGAGAGGCGCCGACGACGGCTTGATCTGCACGAAGAGCGCGGCCTGCACCGTGAGACGTGCGGCCTCGTCGAAGTCCGTAGGGTGCAGCCATCCGCGATCCATCATCTGCTTCAGCTCCGCCATCGTGACCTGGGGTGCCCAGGTCGCTGCAGGGGTGGCGCTCGACGAATAGCCGCCCTGGCCGCTCTTGATGATGTCCATGGCCGCCGAGAACTCCTGCCTCACCTGGGCGACCTCCGCTGACCTACCGGCAAGCATCGGCATGAGCACGGTGAAGTTGTAGCCGACGACGAGCGCGATGACCATCACGAAGCCGACGACGGGCAGGCCGAGCCGGTCGCGAAGGGTGCTCAGTGCGAGCATCGCCATGGGCAGGAACAGCACGGTGACCATGAAGACGTACCGACTGGCCGTCGCGCTGTCGAGATTCAGCCGGCTGTAGGCGGTGAGCGCAGCGAACAGGACTGCGGCGAGAAGACAGGCGTAGGTCGCCGTCCACCGTCGAGGAGCGGTGGGCAAGCGGAACAACGACCACGCGACGACGACGCCGAACACCACCTCGCCGAGCGCGGCGATCCCCACGACGTTTCCGGTGCCGCCGGCGAGCATGCTCAGGATGTACGGCGGCCCCTTCGTCAGGTACTGGAACAGCGAGGTGGCGTGGAAGTCGTTCGACGGGCTGTGCAGCGCGACGACCACGTACCAGATTCCGTAGGCGAGAACGCCGGGAACGAAGAGGAGCACCGCCTTCCAGAAACCTCGATAGACGATGGCGACGACGCCGGCGCCCACGAGCATCGGGAGGGATGTCCCCGAGGTCGCCAGCGCCAGGATGGACAGCACGATCACCCCGATCGTCTCTCCCACCCCGAAGCGCTCGCGCATGAGGAGGAGCATCACGATCAGGGACAGGGCGATCGCTCCCATGAAGCCGACCTGGAACGCCCAGAGGATGTTCTCTCCTCCTGCGCCGAGGAAGCAGATCAGCGCGCTGGCCGCCGTCGCGATCCACGGTGCGACGCCTGCCTTCAGCATGATGCGCCAGATCAGCGTCGCGAGACCGAGCTGCGCGATGATGACCGGGATCGCGAAGGGAAGGAAGTTGTCGAGACCGAAGATGTTGCGGATGCCCAGGTAGAGCAGCATCGGGACGGTGCTCCAGTGCCCGACGTGCGGTGCCCAGATGCTCGGATGATCGGCGACGACGAAGGTCCAGTCGTCGTAGAACAGCCCCTGATGACGGGACTCGTACAGCAGGAAGAGCGCCGCGACGACCAGGATGACGTAGTGCACGCCCGTGGCGGTGCCCAGCCACTGGACCACCGTGCGGAGCCTGGACCTTGCGGTGGTCCGGGTAGCCCGGGGAACGGTCGATTCCGACGTTGCGGTGCTCATTCGCTGGTCGTCGCCCTCACGTTGATGGTGGACAGAGAACGTCGCGGTGCTAGATCGTGCCCTCGTCGACCGCGTTCGTGATCCAGGGGATGACCTCGTCGAGCATCTCATCGAGTGTCGTCGTCGCTTCGAAGCCCAGAACCTCCTTGGCCTTCGATACATCGGGAACGCGCTTCTGCACGTCGTGCTCGAAGCCGGGGTCGTTCACGAGACGCAGCGGGACATCCGGTCCCTTGATCTTGCGCCAGATCACATCGGCGAGCTGGGTCACCGAGTGGCCCTCAGCCGTGGAGATGTTGAAGTCGTTGTTGTAGGCGCCATCGTGCTCGAGGCTGAGCACGATGCCTCGCGCGAGGTCGCCGCCGTACGTGTAATGACGGATCTGGTCTCCGTTGCCGAGGATGTGCAGGGGGTCCTGACCCTTGAGGACCTTCTGCACCAGGTCGGGGACGACATGGCTCATGGCGAGCTTGACGTTGCCGGAGTCGATCTCGACATCGCCGAGCGCACGGGATTCTCCGATGCCGACGCAGTTGAAGGGACGGAGGATCGTGTACGGCAGCTTGTACTGGTCCCATGCGGCACGGGCGAAATACTCGACGGCGAGCTTCTGGAATCCGTACGAGGAGAGCGGCGGCGGCACCTCACGCTCGTCACCCTCCTTGCTCGGCCAACGGTCGGTCGACTCGAACACCATCGACGACGACATGTAGGTGACCTTCTGCAGGCGGCCCGTCTTCTTGCGCGCGGCGATCGCGGCATCCACCGACGAGGCGATGATGCGCTCGTTCTGGGCGATCAGGTCGTACGCGTAGGTGTGGAAGTACGAGATGCCGCCGATCAGCGCGGCTCCCGCGATGAAGTGGTCGACATCCGCGAGCAGCTCCGTCATGAGCGCGGTGTCCTGCACATCGCCGACCACCAGCTTGTAGTCGGGGTGGTCGTCGTACGACTTCTTGACCTCGCCGTACTTGGAGTAGTTGTCGACTCCGACGACCTCATATCCCTTGGAGAGCAGCTCTTCGACGATGTATCCGCCGATGAATCCGCTCGAGCCGGTGACCAGTACTTTCGTCATTGCGCGTCGTCCTTTGTTTCGAGGTTCTGGGATTTGGCCCTCAACTCCTCGAGCGTGAGTTGGGGGCCGTAGGCGAAGCGGTACCAGCGCAGGTATTTGGGTATCCACTTGCCGAGTTGGAAGTTCGACTCGCCGAACGTGCGGTCGAGCCAGATGGTGGGGATCTCCGCGACCGGCCGACGCAGTCGCTTGGCCTTCGCCGTCAGCTCGAGACCGATCTCGAAGCCGTCGCGGCTGTCGATGCCGACCTCGCGAACGAACTCGCTGTTGTAGGCCTTGAACGAGTTCGTGGCGTCGCGAGTGCCGATGCCGCACCAGAAATGCAGGGACTTGCCTGCCGTTCGCGAGAGGAAGGACTTGAGGCGGGGCCCGCCCACCTGTTGTCCGCCTGCCATGTAGCGCGACGCGGCAGCGACGACGACACCTCGCTCGACCAGACGCACGAGGTCGTCGATCTGCCGTGGGTCGTCGCACCCGTCGGCCATGGTCACGACCGTGGTCTTCGCTGATGCGTGGTCGATTCCGTACCTGATGGCGTTCGCCGGACCTCGGCCGTAGTCGTTGATGGCGATCGAGACCTGCGGGTGGTCTGTGTGGAAGGCGTCGACGGCCTCCACCGTGGTGTCCGTTGGGGTGTCGACGACCACGAGGAGTTCGTAGTCCAGAGTGACCGCCTCGACGATGCGCTCCAAGCCGGGGATGATCGCCGTGCCCTCGTTGTAGGCGGGGATGACGATGGAGACCCGCGGACGCGCGGACTCCGTCACACCCGCACTCCGTCGCCGAGAAGATTCCAGATGTCGGCGACGGGCTTCTCGGTGCGCAGGCCGCGGTACTCGGCATGAGGAGTCGCGATCACGAGGATGTCGGCCTTGGCGAGCACTGCGTCCAACGGCAGCAGCGTGTCGTCGGTCTCCTCCGTGACGTGCGGATCGGTCGCGATGACCGCCTTCGCCTTGAACTTGAGCACCCTGCGCAGCTTGTAGGAGAGGCTGGACCGGATGTCGTCAGAGCCGGCCTTGAAGGCCATGCCGAGGATGCCGACCGTGAGGTTCTCGAGGTCGTACGCCTTCTCGAGCTGCGTGACGACGTACAGCGGCAGGCCTTCGTTGACCAGCATGGCCGAGTGCCCGAGCGAGAACTTGTTGTCGCTGAACGCCGCCAGCTGCATCGTGTCCTTGAACAGGCACGGACCAGCGGCGAAGCCGGCGCCAGGCATGTCCTTGGCGCGCGGATAGTTGTGCGTCAGACCCTTGCGGATGCGCTCGAAGTCCAGACCTCGATCGTTGGCCATCATGTAGAACTGGTTGGCCGCGGCGAACTTGAGATAGCGCCACGTGTTCGTGAACAGCTTGGCGAGCTCCGCCTCTTCCGGTTCGAGATCGACGATCTCATCCGTCAGCGTCGAGAACAGCTCGGCGGCCCTGCGGCGGCCGTCCTCCGAGTGCGAGGACACGATCTGGGGGAGGGAGAACAGCTCCTCCATCGCCTTGTGCTCCGCGATGCGCTCCGGACAGAATGCGACCTCGATGTCGAGTCCGAGCCCCGCGATGGTGCGTTCGACCAGAGCAGTGACCCCCGGGTAGACGGTGCTGCGCAGGATGAGCAGCTGGCCGTCGCGGAAGAAGTCGCTCGTCAGCATCAACGCTCTGGGGATGGCGTTGGGATCAGGGTTGAGGTGCTCGTCGACGGGGGTGCCGATCACCACGACCACGTTGCGTGCCGTCGCCACGACGGCCGGGTCGATGGATGCCGTCAGAGTGCCCGCGTCGAGTGCCTTGCGCAGAACGGGCTCCGCGCCCGGTTCGCTGAACGGCAGCTCGCCGCGGAGGATCGTCTCGACGGTGGTCGGGTTGATGTCGTAGACGACGGTCTTCGAGCCTCGGTCCGCAAGCGCGATGGCCAGGGGGAGACCGACGTGCCCACCACCGCCCACGACGACGACATCGTTCTCAAATGTGTGTGTCAAGCCGGGTTCCCATCAGATCGCGGAAGGCGAGGAGCCAATCAAGAATAACGGCTCATGGCTGATGCCGAGGTCACTCTGGTACGGCGGAAAGCTGCGAGCCGTCACACGTCGGCCGTATCCGCGAAAGCATTCCTCGGCACGAAGAGCAGCAGCACGGCGCACACGGCGGCCGTGAGGCCGCACACGATCCACACGGTGTAGTACCCGCTGAGGGTGCCGGCCGTATCGGTCGAGGAGGCGTTCGGGTTGGCGAGCGCTATGCCGAAGACGGCTGAAGCGATGGCCCCTCCGACGGTCTTCACCGAGTTGGTCAGCCCGGTCGCGACGCCCGTGCTGTGCAGCGGAGCAGCGGATGCCGCAGCGGCCGGCAACGCGGCGACGAGCGCTCCGGAGCCGAGGCCGGCGATCACCATGTTGAGCAGCACCTGCGTGTAGCCGGTGTGGAACGGGATGAAGAGCAGGTATCCGATGGCGACGAGCACGCTCGCGCCGATCAGGGCGATGCGCGGCATGATCCACCTCGTGACGACGGGGAGGAGCATCGCGCCGGCCACAAGGGCGATGAGATAGACCCCGACGAGGATGGAGGTCTGGCCTGCCGACGCTCCCAGTCCGTAGCCGTACGTATCGACATCCGTTCGCGCGAATGTGGACAGCGGGACCTGTGCGCCGAGCACGCTCACCCCGAAGAGGCCCGCGGTGACGAACACCGGCCACAGCGAGGCCGAGCGGAAGAGCCGCACGTCGATCAGCGGTTCGCGTTGACGCAGCTCGTAGATGCAGAACGGCACGAAGAGCAGCACGCCGATGAGCAGCGCGATCCACGGCCAGGGCGAGGCCACCCCGTCGAGTCTCAGAAGGCTGAGGCCACCCGTCACGCCGAGCAGGGCGAGCGTGATCAGCACGAGGCCGCCGGTGTCGAACGGGGCCTTGGCGGCGCGGCGTGCGACGGCGTCCGACGACTCCTTGATGCCGAAGAGCACGACGAAGAAGCACAGCACGACGGCGACCGCGGGAACGAGTAGCAGCACGGGCAGCGGGAACGCCCCGTCGAGCGCGCCTGAGGAGAGTGCGCCGGCGATCGCGCCGATCTCGAGGGCTCCGACCAGGAAACCCGCCGAACGGCGGGTCAGAGCCGATGGCGCCTCGTGGCCTTGGCTCCTGGTGAAGACGATCGCGATCTCCAGCGGCAGCCACACCGTGTAGAAGCCTTGCACGGCCCAGGCGATGAGGAAGAGCCAGAACACCCCGGAGAACGCCAGCATGAGCGACGCGACTGCGGTGATGCCGGTGGAGATGAGGAGCATGCGGCGGTGGCCGACGAGATCCCCGAGCTTCGCGAACGCGGGCACAGCGATGGCGGACGCGGCGAGCTGCGCGGCCTCGAGCCAGTTCAGCTCGGGGTCTGGCACGCCGAGGAAGATCGCGATGTCGTGGTACAGCGGCGTGTAGTACCCCTGGATCACGCCCGAGGTGAACTCCACGAAGACCAGGAACCCGACCACGGCGGCGATCGAGCGCATTCCGACCCGTGTTGTGGGAAGCGCGGATGACATGCAGCGGCTCCTTCGCCGATCGAGGCTTGCCGGAGCAGCCTAGCCGTACCAGCGCGTGCGGGGCGTTCCGTGGGTTGAGGAGCTCGCGGGGTAGCCGCGCGCGTCTTGCCGTGGGTTGAGGAGCACCGCGAAGCGGCGCGTCTCGAAACCCCGATGTTTGCGGGCGGGTTTCGAGACGCACGCCTTCGGCGTGCTCCTCAACCGGCGGTGGGGGGACGCGCGCCTTCGGCGTGCTCCTCAACCCGCGGAGGGAAGGGATCGGATCAGCGAGCGGTAGAAGCGCTCGCCGCGTTGCAGCGCGTCGATGGTGACGTGCTCGTCGATGCCGTGGATGCTCTCGCGCTGCGCTCCCGTCATGCTCAGCGGGGCGAGCCGGTACGTCGCGTCGCAGATCGCGTGGAAGTGCCTGCCGTCGGTGGCGCTCAGCTGGATGTACGGGATGCTCGGGGTGGCCGGATACGCGTCATCCACCGCCTCGGCGACGATGGCGAACTGCTCGTTGTCGGTTGCCGAGACGGGTGAGGGGTCGGAATGGTCCTCGACCCGCACGGAGATGCCGGCGTCGCGGACGACCCTGCGCACCCGCCGCGCTACACTCGCCGTGGAGTCGCCCGGTGCGATCCGCACGTTGAGCACGGCCGACGCCCGCTCGGGAAGCACGTTCGAGGCGGTCCCGCCGTCGAGCACGGTCACGGCGACGGTCGTGCGAACGACGGCGGCAGCCTCGCCGCCCATCAGGGCGAGCACGCGCGCTCCGAGCCAGGGCGCCGCGGCCGCGAGCCGCAGGAGACGACGCCGCATGCCGGTGGTGCCGGAGGAGAAGGCTCGCAGCATGTCGCGGGCGACCGCGGGCATCCGTGCAGGGAAGGGGTGCGAGCGCAAGCGGCCGACCGCCCTGGCGATGCTGTCCGTCGCGGTGAGCTTCGGGGGAGCAGACGCGTGGCCGGGCTGCGATCGGGCCGTCAGCCGCAGGGTCGCCGTGCCCTTCTCGGCGACCCCGACCATGGCGGCGTTCATGCGGATGCCCGCGAGCGGCTCGTCGACGACGGCTCCGCCCTCGTCGAGCACGATCCACGGCCGGATCCCCCGTTCGACGAACAACGCGGCCGCAGTCTTCGCCGCCGTTCCGTACGTCTCCTCGTTGCCGCCGAGCCAGAGGTAGACGTCGCGGGCGGGCGTGTAGTCCTGGGTGAGCAGGTTCTCGGCTGCGTCGAGCAGCACGCAGACCGCACCCTTGTCATCCAGCGTTCCACGTCCCCACACGATGCCGTCGGCGATCAGGCCGGAGAACGGCGGGCGGCTCCATGCAGCTTCGTCGCCGACGGGGACCACGTCGTAGTGAGCCATCAGCACGGCGGGCGAACCGCTCGTCGCGCCCGCCCAGCGGAAGAGGAGCCCGAAGTCGGTGACCTTCTCGAGCTCCAGACGCTCGTGGACCAACGGGTAGAGCTCCCGCAGCAGCGCCTCGAAGTCGTGGAAGACGGTCGGCCCTGTCTGCTCGAGAAGTGCGGAGACCGTCGGCACCTGCACCATGCGCGAGAGTCGGTCGGCGATGCCCTCTCGCACCTCGGTCGTGCTCATTCGATCAGGGTATCCGGCGCCGGCGCCCTCGAAGAGATCCCTCTGAGGTAAGGGGCGATTGATACCACGGGTGGACGACTCAGGAGTGCGGATTCGGAAGGCTGGATGACGTCAGAGAGTGGCACATCGAGGAGGGACACCATCATCGACGCCGTCAACGCCTTCATCCAGTCAGCGGTCAGCACGCCGTGGATCTACGTCGTGATCGTGCTCTTCGTGTTGGTCGACGCCTTCCTGCCGCCCGTGCCGAGCGAGTCGGTCGTGATCGCTGCCTCTGCGGCGGCGGTGTCGCTCGGCAGGCCGGACATCGCCCTCGTCGTCGCGTGCGCCGCGATCGGCGCGATCGCCGGAGACAACATCACGTTCGCCATCGGCCGCCTGGTCGGCATCGACAGATTCGCCTGGATGCGCGGACGTCGCATGCAGGCTGCTCTCGGCGCTGCCGGGCGCGGGATGGCAAGGCGTCCTGCGGTGATTCTGATGACCGCGCGCTACATCCCGGTCGGCCGGGTCGCCGTCAACCTGGTCGCGGGGGCCTCCGGATTCCCGCGTCGTCGGTTCTTCGGGCTGTCGGTGATCGCCGGTGTGACCTGGGCCGTGTACTCGGTCGGCATCGGACTGATCGCCGGCCACTGGCTTCACGGCAACCCTGCCCTGGGTATGCTCGTCGGCATCGCGGCAGGCGTGGCTACCGGTCTGATCATCGATCTGGTGATGCGGATCGCCTCCCGTCGCCGGGCTCGCGCTGAGGAGCCCGAGCGGGCGGCGGAGGTGCGGCCGACGCGTGCTGCGGAATACAGCGAGGTGGAATGAGCGACACGAACGCGACAACGGTGCGGTCGAGGCGTCGTCTCGACGCACCCCGAGCGCTGCTCTGGGCCGTCGCCGTGTGCGGCCTCGCGGTGACCGTTCCCGTGCAGGCCACGCTGGGGACCACGTACTACGGTGTCCCCGTCGTCATCGCCCTGGTTCTGGCGGCTGTGCAAGGTGCGGCGATCGTTCTCAGCCTGATCCAGCCGCTCGTCGCGGTCATCCTGAGCGTCGTCGGCCTGCTGGGTTTCTCGGTGCTGTCGACGCCGCTGCAGCCCTGGCCGGTGGCCGTCATGTCGATGATCGCCCAGTGTCTGGTCATCCTTCTCGTGGCCGTGCGCACCGGATGGTGGCTGAGCCTCGTCGCCGCTGTCGTCGGTGCCGGTGGCGCGCTCGTCATCGCGCTGGTGGTCTCGCACCCGGGACCGGGCGCGGTGACGGCCGACCTCATCGTCTTCACGGCGCTCAGCGGGGCATCCCTGCTGGTCGGCGCGCTCGTCAATCAGTGGGCGGCGGTGAGCGCACAGCTGGTGCAGGAGCGAGCGGTCTCCGCGGCGGAGCTGGCGCGTCGTGAGGCGGCGGAGGACCGTACGCGGCTCGCACGTGAACTGCACGACGTTGTCGCGCACGGCATGAGCGCCATCCAGGTGCAGGCATCCTCAGCCCGCTACCGCATGCCGTCGCTGCCCGACGACGCAGCAGCCGAGTTCGACGCGATCGCCGCGCTGGCCCGCACCTCGATGGCTGAGATGCGCACCCTGCTCGCCGTGCTGCGCAACGAGGAGACGACGACTGAATCGGTGCCGCAGCCGGGCGTGACCGACATCCCTCGGCTCGTCGAACTGGCGGGCCGCGCAGGTGCTCGGGTCAGTCTGGACGACGGGATGTCGCCCGACGACGTCGCTTCGCTCGATCCGGTCACCTCGCTCACGGTCTACCGCGTCGTGCAGGAGTCCCTCAGCAACGTCGCTCGGCATGCCACCGGCGCCGACACGCTCGTGACGCTGCGGCAGACCGACGGCGTCATCAACATCGAAGTGCGCAACGGCGTGCCGGATCGGGCGCCGGATGCGGCCGGCGGGGCGAGCGAGACGGGCGGAGGACACGGCATCCGCGGAATGCGCGAGCGTGTCGGTCTGCACGGTGGCACGCTGGAAGCCGAGGGCACGCACGACGGCGGATTCGCGGTGCGCGCCACCATCCCCACCCGACCGTGAGAGGACACGCATGACGGTCACCGTGCTCGTCGCCGACGACCAGGCGATGGTGCGCGCCGGATTCTCGGCCATCCTCGGCGCCCAGCCGGGCATCCAGGTCGTCGGACAGGCTGCGGACGGCGTCGAGGCCGTCCACTTCGCGCGAGAGCTGCGACCCGACGTTGTTCTGATGGACGTGCGCATGCCGAACCTCAACGGCATAGATGCGACTCGCGAGCTCGTGAATCCGAGCCGAGGGGAGCCCTATGTGCCCCGCATCCTCGTGCTCACCACGTTCGACGCGGACGACTACGTGTACGACGCCCTCGCGGCGGGGGCGAGCGGGTTCCTGCTCAAGGATGCCCTCCCCGACGAACTCGTTCACGCCGTACGGGTGGTCGCTGCAGGGGACGCCCTGCTCGCGCCGAGCGTGACGCGCCGGCTCCTCGAGCGGTTCGCATCGCAGCGGCCGTCGGCACCGCGCAAAGCCCAGGCGCTCGCCGATCTCACCGAGCGCGAGCGGGAGATCCTCGTGCTGATCGCGAAGGGCCTCTCGAACGGCGAGATCGCGTCGCAGCTGTTCATCGCCGAGCAGACCGTCAAGACGCACGTCAGCCGCATCTTCACGAAGCTCGGCGTGAGGGATCGCGTGCAGGCGGTCATCCTCGCGTACGACGCAGGGCTGGTCGAGCCGGCCTCGTAGCGGGCCGCTGCGCGATGCGCTACTCGAGCGGCGGTGGTGCGGGCCGCTGCGCGGCGCGGTACTCGTTCGGCGGGTGCGCGCGCAATACCGCGGTACGGGTGGGGAATGGCTCCACGCGGTGATTCGGGCGACGACACCCCGTTCGTACGTTCTCCTCGGCGGCCCGATCGGGTCGACCGGGAGGAGAACGAACCGTGTCCGTCGACATCCGATCACAAGCACCGCAGGCCGCACCACGTAGGCCTGCGGGCCGCGACACCGCCGTGGACCTCGCCAGGGCGTGGTGCCTCTGCGTCGTCGTCGTACTGCACGCACTCATGGTGGGCGTGATGGTGGGCGCCGGCGGTCCGGTACTCGAGAACGCGCTGGAGGGCTGGCCGGGGCTGGCGCCCTTCACCTGGCTTGCTCAGGTGATGCCCCTCTTCTTCGTGCTCGGCGGCTTCTCGGCGTTCACGCAGTGGTCGCGCCTGAGCGAGCAAGGGATGTCGGCGTCCGGCTACGTCGGCATACGCATGCGACGACTGCTCGGGCCGTCGGTCGTGGCCATCGGCGCGATGGTCGTCGTGCTCGCGGCGCTCTCGATGTTCGGGGTGCCGGCCGACCTGGTGGGGATTGCCGGGTTCCGGCTGAGTCAGCCCTTGTGGTTCCTCGGGGTGTACGCGGGCACCACGGCACTCGTTCCCGTCATGGCAGCTGCGCACAGGCGGGCTCCGGTGGGCACCGTCGTCGCGCTGGTCGGGACGGCGGCCGCGGTAGATGCTCTCGGGGCGTCCACCGGGCTGACGGCGATCGGCTTCCTCAACCTCGCGTTCGTGTGGCTGCTGGTGCAGCAGTTCGGGTTCTGGCTCGCAGACGGACGGCTTCCCCGCTCGCGTGTCGCTGTGGCCGCCATCGCGGTCGCGGCGTACGGAACGCTCGCGGTGCTGTGCGGTGCAGGAGTGTTCTCGTTCGACCTGCTCTCCGACCTCAACCCGCCGTCCTGCGCGCTCGTGCTGCTCGGTGTCGGCCAGCTCGCCCTGTTCGAGTTGGCACGGCCGACGCTGCGCAGGATGCACGGGCTGTGGTGGCTCGGAGCCGCCACGACCGCGATCAATGCGCGGGCTATGACGATCTACCTCTGGCACATGCTGGTGCTGGTGCTCTCCGCAGGCGGGCTGCTACTCGTCCACGCCTGGCTCCCTCAGCCGCTCAGCCAGGCATGGTGGGAATCGCGGCCGCTGTGGCTGGCGTGGGTGGTGGTCGCGGTCGCACTCGTGACCTGGGGTGCCGGCCGATGGGAGGCCGTGGGCCGGTCGCGGCCGGAACCGACACGTGTCACGAGTCGAGTCGCGGCATCCGTCTCGCCCGTGCTGGCCGTGATCGGCGTTCTGATCCTTCTCGCGACCGGATTCACCGTCGCCGCAGGAGTGATCGCGCTGGTATGCGTCGCAACGGCGCTGATCGTCGTCTCGGCGTCGTCCTCAGCACCGCCCTCAGCGCCCTCCTCGGTGCGGTCCTCTGCGCGGTCGCAGCAGGCGTCACTTCGGTACACAGGCGCACCGAGCTGGTGGGCGCTCAGCCGGCAGCGGGCGTCGCGAGCGTGGGGATCAGTTCGTCGAGCAGCTCGATGGTCTGCTCCCACCCCTTGACGGCCCTGGTGGGCACTCCCATCGCCAGCACGGGGTAGTCGTTGCCGTCGGGATCGAGGCGGTCCCCGATGAAGAGCATCTCGGTGAGCCGGATGCCCGTGAGCTCGGAGAGCTTGCCGATGCCGTACGCCTTGTCGATGCCGCGGCGGGTGATGTCGACAGATGTGGACCCGCCTGAACGCACCTCGAGATCGGGCAGCAGCTCCTGCACGGTGGCGCGCAGCGTGTTCTTCTTCTCGCCGGTCGGATCCCACGCGGCCTTCTCGGAGACGGGCGCCGACTGGCCGAGAGCCGAGAAGGTGATCTGCGAGCCGCGGTCTTCGAGGATCGGACCCCACGTCTCGGTCTCCCAGTATCCGAGGCGACGGGCCTCAGACTCCAGTGCGGCTAGTGCCCTTGCCTTCTCGTCGTCCGCGAGGTCCTGCGCGTAGACGCGAGCCCACGCGCCATCGGCGAAGCGGAAGTACTGGGTGCCGCAGGTGGGCATGAGGTGAAGGCGCTCGAGGGACCCGTGCGGGGCATCCGCGAGGTGCTCGACCACCTGGGCGGAGAACTGCCCGAACTGCCCCCCGGAGATGATGCACACCGGCACCACGTCGAGCAGGGCGATCAGCCGACGTGCCATCGCCGGGTCGAGCGGCGACTTGGAGGCGGCGAGCGTGTCGTCGAGATCGAACGCGACGAGGCGCGGGGAAGTGGTCATCACGATCCTTTTTCGGGGTCGATGGACGATATCAAATCCCCGTCACAACTCCGCGTGGAGCTTCCAGACCAGTTCGGCGGAGCTGCGCCAGCTGAACGCGGCGGCGCGGTCCATGCCTGCGAAACGCAGCCGCTCGCGCTGGGCCGTGTCGTTCAGCAGCTCGGCGATCGCCTCACCGAGACGGCCCGGATAGCCTGCGGCGTCCTCGCGGGCAACCGTGACGCCCGCGCCGAAGGCGACCTCGACGACCGCCGGATCGTCCGAGTGCACGACCGGTGTGCCGAAGCGCATCGCCTCGACGATGGGCAGGCCGAACCCCGAAGCGAGGTTCGGATACACGAACACGTCCGCCTTGGCGAGCACGACGGCCAGGTCGGCGTCACCGAGCGTGCCGAGTGTTCGCACGCGGCCCTCTGGCAGCCCGGCCTCCATCGCGACGGTGCTCACGCGCTCGCCGCGGAACTCCTCTGGACCGACCACGACGAGAGGGATGCCCGAGAGGGCTGGGATTGCCATGGCCTGCACGAGCTGACGCAGGCCCTTGCGCGGGTCGAGGCTCGAGACCGTCGCGACGTAGCGCTCCGGCAGCCCGAGGGCGGCGGCTCGGGCATCCGTGTCCGCCGGCAGTCGCAGGGTGTCGGACGGCGCGCCGCCGATGACTCGGATGCGGTCATCCAACTTCGCCACCTCCGCGAGCTGTTGGGCGACCGCGTGGGTGGGCACCACGATGGCGTCAGCGAACTTGCGCGCCCGCTTCACCATGGCCTTCTGCCACGCAGCCTCGACGACACCGACGGAGTCGGGAGCCGTCCATGCCGACGCATCGTGGATGGTCACGGTCGTCTGGTCGAGGCCCTCTGAGGAGTCGTGCTTGAACAGCGGGGCGAGAAGGCTCGGCGCGTGGATGAGCCCGCCTCCCATCGAGAGCTTCACGCCCATCTGCCATGCAAGCGCCAGCTCGCGCGGCCCGACGGGCAAGGCATGAACGCCGGC
The DNA here is from genome assembly GCF_054779035.1 of Humibacter soli. Taxonomy (NCBI): domain Bacteria; kingdom Bacillati; phylum Actinomycetota; class Actinomycetes; order Micrococcales; family Microbacteriaceae; genus Humibacter; species Humibacter soli. The sequence continues at coordinate 174,491 of NZ_BAAGYX010000001.1, forward strand.
GAGGCCGGGAAGCAGCTGCTGCAGCAGCCGTCGATCGTTGTCGTTGTGTGCGGCGACGACGCCCTCGACGACGCATCCCGCCGGAGCGGTGGCGATGAGCTGTCTGGTCAGTTCGAGGCTGTAACGCGACACGCCGTCCGGCACGTCGGTGAGCACATCCTCAACGATCACCCGCAAGGTCGTCATCGAAGGCCTTTCGTTCGCCCGCGCGCCCGCGCGTCATGCAAGTCTCGCATCTTCGCGATCCGGTGTCGTCATGCGGGATGGGTGGAGCGTCGCATCCACGTTCACTCGGTTGTGGAGCCGGGAGCGTCAAGGCGGTGGCGGCGATGCCGTACGTGGACAGACACACAGCATACGCCGCTGTTGGACAGAGATACGAATGTGGATGGATTTCTGGTGAACGCTCGAAGATAGCCCGAATGGGCCTACTGTCCACGGAATTTGCCGCAAAAATGGCTCTCCACAGATCGAACATAGGTACTAGTAACAGACTAAGTTCACAGATAGAATTGCTGCATGAAAGAGCTTCTCGATGCGGTGCAGTCGGCGTTGGATGCCGCACGCGCGGCGTCGAGCACATGGGATGCCGCGGGCATGGCGCCCGGGGAACTGGTCTCGACCATGGATGCGCTTGGGCTGCTGCGCCGCACGGTAGACGCGGCCCTCCTGCCGGTCGCTGCGGAGATCGCGCGGCAGTCGAGGCAGGAACTGGGCCGGGACTCTCTGGCGAAGAAGCAGGGCTTCCGTACGCCGGGCGTGATGATCTCGACGACGACGGGCACCAGCACGGGTGAGGCGATTCGCATGGTGGCGGTGGGGGAGGCGACCGCACCGAGGATGGCGATGAGCGGCGAGGCGCTGCCGGCCCGGCATCCGCACGTCGGTGAGGCGGTGAAAGCGGGCCTGCTCAGCACTCTGCAGGCATCGGCGATCATCGGCATGCTCGATCGGGTCGGGCCGCGCACCGACCCGGTGTCCTTGGAGGAAATGGAAGTGCGTCTGGTCGACGCGGCGCCCGGACTGAACATGGACCACCTGCATGCCCTGGTGAATCGTGCCGAGGCGATACTGGACCCCGACGGTGTGCAGCCACGGGAGGAGCAGCTGCGAGCCGATCGTGGGCTGACGATCCATCAGGATCGCAACGGTGCGATCCGGGTCAACGGCACGTTCGACCCGGAAGGTGGGGCGCCGATCGTCGCTGCTGTGCAGGGCATCGTCTCCGGGATGCTGCGCCGCCGTGACGACGGGACAAGCGTGTCCGAGACGGATGGACGCAGCATCTCGCAGATGCGCGCCGATGTGTTGAGCGAACTGTGCAGGCACGTCATCGGATGTGAGAGCGTGCCGACTGCGCCCAGCACGACCGTCGTGGTGCGGATGAGCCTGGACGATCTGCGGTCAGGCACCGGTTCTGCCGAGATCGACGGACTCGTACAGCCCATATCGATCGGCACGGCGCGACGAATGGCGGCGGACGCGCAGCTCATCCCGTGCGTGCTCGGTGGTGACAGCGAGATCCTGGACTGGGGCCGCGCTAAGCGGGCGTTCACGAGGGCGCAGAAGCTCGCGCTCTCGGAACGGGACGGCGGATGCTCGTTCTGCGGATCGCCACCCTCGATCACGGCGGCTCACCACATCGCATGGTGGAGGAGGGATGCCGGGCCCACCGACCTGAGCAACGGCGTCCTGCTCTGTACCAGCTGCCATCACCGAATACACGACGACGGGTGGGAAATCCGCATCGAAGGCGCCGACGGTGACAGCGTCACCGATATCGGCGGCACCGGTGCGCGGAGCAGAGTTGAGGGTGCTGGCGCGTTCCGCACGGCGGCGAAGGTTTGGTTCGTTCCTCCGGCGTGGCTCGACGCCTCGCGCACGCCCCGCCTTGGAGGCCGCGCTCGATACGGTTTGACCGCATGACTTACCGGATCTGCACAACGTGCCGGACCTGCGCAGCCAGCGTCGCGGTAGCGCGCGGTGCTTGGCGAAGCGATGCGGCGGGTCCGGTGGCGCGCGCCGCGCGGCGGTTCGCGGTGCGGTGGCGGGGTGAGGCGCGGCGCGGCTTGTGGCGCTTCAGCCCGTGGCCTCTGCCTCGAAGACCCCGTCGGCGAACGCGTCGGTCAGAGCGTCACGCCAGTCTCGCATCTCGGGGAGTCCGGCGGCTTGCCAGGCTTCGTGACCGAGCACAGAATATGCCGGACGGGCCGCCGGGCGCACGAAACTCTCGCTTGTCGTCGGCTGCACCCGCTCAGGATCGAGCCCTGCGAGCTCGAAGACGGCCCTCGCGAATCCGAACCAGGTGACCTCGCCGCTCGCGGTGCCGTGGTAGACCCCGGCGGCCGCATCGGAATCGACAAGCGCGACGAGTTGCTCCGCCAGGTCTGCCGTCCAGGTCGGCTGGCCCAGCTGGTCGTCGACGACGGTGACGGTCTCGTGGGTCGTGGCGAGCCGCAGCATGGTCTTCGCGAAGTTGGGGCCGTCGGCTCCGTACAGCCAGGCGGTCCGCACGATGAAGGCGCCGTCGGGATGCGCCGCGATGGCGAGCTCCTCGCCCGCGGCCTTGGTTCTGCCGTAGGCGTTCAGCGGGTCGCGGGGAGCGCGCTCCTCATACGGCGTCGTCGCGTCCCCGCGGAAGACGTAGTCCGTCGAGATCGTGACGAGCTTCGCGCCGGCCTCTCGTGCAGCGACGGCGAGGTTCTCGGTGCCGACGGCGTTGACCGCGTATGCCAGGTCTTCGTGCGTCTCCGCGTCATCCACCTTGGTGTAAGCGGCGGCGTTCACCACGACGTCGTGGCCGGCGACCGCAGTCAGCACCGCGGTGCGGTCCGTCACGTCGAGCTCGGAGCGCGAGAGTGCCGTCACGTCACGGCCCGCAAGAGCGCGCTGAAGATCGTGACCGAGCATTCCGGATGCCCCGGTGACCAGATAGCGCATGGCTACTGACCCTGGGCCTTGTAGCGGTCTTCCGTCGCCTGCTTCTGCGGCGCCCACCAGCCCTCGTGATCCTTGTACCACTGGATGGTCGCCGCGAGACCGGCCGCGAAGTCCTCGTAGCGGGGGGTCCAGCCGAGCTCCGTGCGCAGCTTGGTGGAGTCGATCGCGTAGCGCAGGTCGTGGCCGGGACGGTCGGTGACGAGGTCGTAGGCGTCGGAGGGCTGCCCGAGCTCGGTGAGGATGAGCTCGACGACCTGCTTGTTGTTCTTCTCCCCGTCGGCGCCGATCAGATAGGTCTCGCCGATGCGACCCTTCTCGAGAATGGTCAGCACGGCGGAGGAGTGATCGTCCGCGTGGATCCAGTCGCGCACGTTCTCGCCCGTACCGTACAGCTTGGGGCGCCCGCCGCGGATCACGTTGGTGATCTGGCGCGGAATGAACTTCTCCACGTGCTGGTAGGGGCCGTAGTTGTTGGAGCAGTTCGAGATCGTGGCCTTGACGCCGAACGAGCGCACCCACGCGCGCACCAGCAGGTCGCTGCCCGCCTTGGTCGACGAGTACGGGCTCGAGGGGTTGTACGGAGTCGACTCGGAGAACCGGCTCGGGTCATCCAGCTCGAGGTCGCCGTAGACCTCGTCGGTCGAGATGTGGTGGAACCGGATACCGTGCTTCCGCGCAGCCTCGAGCAGCGTGAACGTGCCGACCACGTTCGTGTGCACGAACGGCGACGGGTCGTTCAGCGAGTTGTCGTTGTGGCTCTCCGCCGCGTAGTGCACCACCGCGTCGTGCTCGGCGAAGAGCCGGTCGACCAGAGGCGCGTCGGCGATGTCGCCCTGAACGAAGGTGAACCGCTCGGCGGGCAGGCCCTCGAGCGAGGCGAGGTTGCCTGCGTAGGTGAGCTTGTCCAGGACCGTGACCGAGTGCTCGGTGTTGTCGATCACGAAGTGGACGAAGTTCGAGCCGATGAACCCGGCGCCGCCGGTGACGAGGATCTTCATAGAAGGCAGGTGCTTTCCTGTTCGGGAGACTGGCGAGCAGTCTATCGAAGGCTCATTGATAGACTCGGCCGGTGCAAATCCGCGAGCTCGCCGTGCCCGACGCCTACGAGATAACCCCGGTGCAGCACCGGGACGATCGCGGCGTCTTTCTCGAGTGGTACCGATTCGACCGGCTCGAAGAGGCGGTCGGACACCCGCTGAACCTCAAGCAGGGCAACACCTCGGTGTCGCGCAAGGGGTCGGTGAGGGGCATCCACTTCGCCGACATTCCGCCGAGCCAGGCCAAGTACGTCACCTGCACCAGTGGTGCCGTGCTCGACTACGCGATCGACATCCGCGTCGGCTCGCCCACCTTCGGCCGTTGGGACACGGTGCGGCTCGACGACGTCGACCGCAAGGCCATCTACCTCGCAGAAGGGCTGGGCCACTGCTTCGTCGCGCTGACGGATGACGCAACGGTGAGCTACCTCGTCACCGACGTCTACAACCCGACGAGGGAGCACGGCATCAACCCGCTCGATCCGGAGCTCGCGCTCGAGTTCCCCGGGGAGGCGGGGGAGCTGCTGCTGTCGCCCAAGGACACCGACGCTCCGTCGCTGGCCGAGGCGGCGGCGTCAGGGCTGCTACCCACATGGGATGAGGCCAGGGCCTTCTATGCCTCGCTGAACGGAGAGAACTGACATGCGCGGCATCATCCTCGCCGGCGGATCGGGCACCCGGCTCTGGCCGATCACCAAGGGCATCTCGAAGCAGCTGATGCCCATCTACGACAAGCCGATGATCTACTACCCGCTGTCGACGTTGATGATGGCGGGCATCCGCGAGATCTTGATCATCACGACACCCGAATACAACGAGCAGTTCCGCGCACTGCTCGGCGACGGCTCGGCGCTCGGCCTGCAGATCGAGTACGCGGTGCAGCCGTCGCCCGACGGACTGGCCCAGGCGTTCATCATCGGCGAGGAGTTCATCGGCGATGAGTCGGTTGCGCTCGTCCTCGGCGACAACATCTTCCACGGCACCGGCCTCGGCACGGCGCTGCGCCACGTCACCCTGGACGAGGGCGCGACCATCTTCGCGTACCACGTGAGCAACCCGCGTTCCTATGGTGTCGTGGAGTTCGACGAAGACTTCAAGGCGCTCTCGATCGAGGAGAAGCCGGCGCAGCCGAAGAGCAACTACGCGGTTCCCGGGCTCTACTTCTACGACAACGACGTCGTCGGGATCGCGAAGAGCATCGAGCCGAGTGCTCGCGGTGAGCTGGAGATCTCCACGGTCAACGAACGCTACCTCCAGGCGGGGACGCTGAACGTGCAGGTGCTCGACCGCGGCACCGCGTGGCTTGACACCGGAACCTTCGAGTCGATGATGCAGGCATCCGAGTACGTTCGCGTGATCGAGGACCGTCAGGGCACCAAGATCGGCTGCATCGAGGAGATCGCCTGGCGGGCGGGATGGGTCGACGACGACCAGCTCAGGGAGTTGGCGGCGCCGCTCGTGAAGAGCGGGTACGGCGCGTACCTGATGAAGCTCGTCGACGAGGCCTAAGGTTTCTTCGTGCCCTCGATCGTGGCGCGCCAGGCGTCGATCGACGTGATCTCGGGGAGCGCCTCGCGGTACTGCGCGCGCAGACGATCCCACTCGCGTCGGTAGCGCAGGTTCAGCCGGATCGAGTCGCGGAGGAGCATGCGGAACTTCTTGGGGTTCCTGATGTGCCAGGTGACGCCTGATCCCTCGGCGTTCGAGATCAGCACACTGTCCCAGTTGGGGACTTCGAACCAGCGGGCATCCTGATACGTCAGGTGGCCGTGCGGCTTGCTCACGTCGCTCGTCACCTTGCGGCTGTGACGAGCCACCTGCCGAGCCAGCCAGAGCACGAACGAGACGCCGTGGGGGCCGGGATCGACGGTGCGCTGGGTCAGCTCGGTGATCTCACGCGCCGGGAAGTGCGGGATGTGCGCCGAGTCCTTGACGAGCTTCGCCTCCGTGAAGCCCGCCCCCAACTTCCGCACCTTCGGAAGCCGGTCGAGCATGTCGGCATGGAGCTGTTTCGGCCCCTCGAAGACGTTGCGGATGGCCGACATGCGCATCGCGATCGTGTAGTAGTCCATCGTCAGCAGGTTCTTCACGTCGCTGGCGAGCATCGAGCGCCACAGGCGGCCGCCTCGCTTGTGCGGTGAGTGGAGGAGAGCGGTGACGAGCCGGTTGCGCTCGTGGAAGAAGGCCTGCCAGTCGTGGGTGTCGTCCTTGTCGACCCACGAGACGTGCCAGACGGCTGCGCCCGGCAGGCTGACCGTCGGGTAGCCGTGCTCCCTGGCGCGCAGCGAGTACTCCGCGTCATCCCACTTGATGAAGACGGGAAGCGAGAGGCCGGCCTTCTTGAGCGTCTCGACCGGGATGAGGCACATGAACCAGCCGTTGTAGTCGACGTCGTAGCGGCGGTGCATCCACGGCGTCTGTCGCAGGTTCGATGCGCTGAAGTCGTGCCGCTCCGGCGTGAACGGCCCCCACATGAAGGGGGACCACTTGATGCCCTCGGCGAAGGCGTGCAGCTGCGGCTTGTCGTACATGTCGAACATGTGGCCACCGACGATGGTGGGCTTGGTGCAGAAGTTCCCGAACGTGACGGCGCGACGGATGCTCTCCGGCTCGATCTCGATGTCGTCGTCGAGCAGCAGCACGTAGCCCGATTCGCCGGCGTCCACTGTCTCGAGCATGCCGCGCGAGAACCCGCCGGAGCCGCCGATGTTCGCCTGCTCGATCAGAGTGAGCTTGCCTTCGAGCGCATCGACTGCTTCCGGATAACCGGGATCGTCGGCGATCCTCTCGCTTCCCTGGTCGACGACCAGCACCCGGTCGAGCACGGCGAGGGCATCCTTGTCGCCGCCGATCGCCGCCAGAAGCCTCGAGCAGTAGTCACCGCGGTTGAGCGTGGTGATCGAGACGGTCGCGCGGTCGTTTGCGCGTCGTGCCGTGCCCTCTGGGGCGATCCAGTCGGCCTGCACGAGCTCGAAGGCGTGCTCGTCGGCGACGAGGTCGAACCACAGCCAGCCACCGTCGAGGAACGAGGTCAGGGGAATGGTGAAGGTCGTCGTCGTCGGCCCGTCGACCTCTGCGGAGTCGACGCGCTGGATGACCGCCCGCGCGTTGGAGCGGTACACGACGATGCGTCCGGTGCCGGCGGTCTGGATGCGCAGCTCGACGGCCTCGAGTGACGTCCACGCCTTCCAGTAGCTGGCGGGGAACGCGTTGAAGTAGGTGGCGAGCGACGTCGACTTGAACGAAGGGATGCGCAGGCCGCGCCTGCCGCGCAGCCAGCCGAGGCCGTTGCGGTCGGTGAGTCGTGACGCCGTCTTCGGCTGCCGGATGGAGACGACGCCCCGCATCCTCGCCAGGCGCTCCTTGTCGGACTCCTCGCGCGCCGACCACGACCACACTTCGGGGTCGAGGAACAACGGCAGCGCCTGCGGATCGGCGTGCTCGGGGAAGATCACCCTCTGCAGGACCGTGCCCGACCGGGTGCCAGGCTCGGTCGCGGCAGCCGGCTCTGGTGCGACATCCATCGAAGCGTCGACGGTAGGCGTCCGTGGCATTCTCAGACCTCCGGGGAGAGCAGCGGCTTGATCTTGTTCGAGTACATCGACAGCGCGGACCCGATCGCCATGTGCATGTCGAGGTACTGGTAGCTGCCGAGCCGGCCGCCGAAGAACACGTTCGGCTCGCCGGCCTGCAACTCACGGTAGCCGAGCAGGCTCTCGCGATCCGACGCGGTGTTGACCGGGTAGTACGGCTCGTCGTCGTGGCCGGCGAAGCGGGAGAACTCCCGCATGATCACCGTCTTGTCGGTGGGGTAGTCGCGCTCGGGATGGAAGTGCCTGAATTCGTGGATGCGCGTGTACGGCACCGAGGCATCCGCGTAGTTCATCACGGGGGTGCCCTGGAAGTCGCCGATCGGCAGCACCTCCCGCTCGAAGTCGAGCGTGCGCCAGGAGAGGGTTCCACCGGAGTAATCGAAGTAGCGGTCGACGGGTCCCGTGTAGACGACGGGAATGCGCCCGACGACCGACTTCTTGTTCACCGGCTGCGACTCGTCGAAGAAGTCGGTGTTCAACCGCACCTCGATGTTCGGATGATCGGCCATCCGCTCATGCCAGGCGGTGTAGCCGTCGACGGGCAGACCCTCGAACGTGTCGTTGAAGTAGCGGTTGTCGTACGTGTAGCGCACCGGGAGTCGGCTGATCACCTCGGCGGGAAGCTCGTCGGCGGGGGTCTGCCACTGTTTGGCGGTGTAGTCGCGGATGAACGCCTCGTAGAGCGGGCGTCCGATCAGCGAGATGCCCTTCTCCTCGAGGTTCGCAGCGCCCTGGGTGTCGAACTCCGAGGCCTGCTCCGCCACGAGCGCGCGGGCGTCGCCCGGGCTGTACGCCGAGCGGAAGAACTGGTTGATGGTTCCGAGGTTGATCGGGAGCGGGAACACCTCACCGCGATAGTTCGTGTAGACGCGGTGCACGTAAGGCGTGAAGCTCGTGAATCGGTTGGCGTACTCCCAGACGGGAACGTTCGACGTGTGGAAGAGGTGGGCACCGTACCTGTGCACCTCGATGCCCGTCTCCGGCTCGGCCTCGCTGTACGCGTTGCCGCCGATGTGCGGGCGCCTGTCGATCACGAGAACCTTCAGCCCGAGATCGTCGGCCACGCGCTCGGCGATGGTGAGTCCGAAGAAGCCGGAGCCGACGACGACGAGATCTGGGTTCACTGACGCGTGTCCCTTCGCTTGTGGATTCGGCGCGCGGATCGCTGCCACGACCAGCCATCGAGTCTACGGGACGCCTTCGCCGGTTCTCTGCGACACGTCTCATGCGTAAGGCGACCATCACAGCTTTGGCGGTCTCACCGGGTGATATCGTGACGCAGTGATTCGCCTGACGCCCCTCGTTCGCAGCGGGTGCCCGCGACCGATCATCGGTGATCCGCGAGCATGAGCTGGTGGGTCATCGTGCCCGCGGTCCTTGCGGCCGCGGTCGTCGTTCTGCTGCCGGGGCTCGTCGTCGCCTATGCGGCCACAGCTCGTGGCATCACAGCATGGGCACTCGCCCCCTTGCTCTCGATGACCGTGTTCGGGGTCGTCGCGCTGGCGTTCGGTCTCGCGCACATTCCCTTCACCGGAGTGAGCGCGGCAGTGGGTGCCCTCGTCGTCGTCGTCGTGGCGGCGGGCGTCATGATCCTGGTGCTGCGGAGACGACCGGCGCCTGCGCCATACCGTGACCGTGTGTGGCCGAGCATGGCCGCGCTGGTGTCCGTCGCTGTCGCGCTTGTCGCGTTCGGCATCCGCTTCGGCTCCGCGCTGGTGCGCCCCGACGCCGTCTCGCAGACGTTCGACGACGTCTTCCATCTGAACGGCGTTCGCTACATCATCGCGACCCACGACGCGAACCCGTTGAGCTTCATCAACCTCAACGCGGCGTTCGGCGGTCCCGGGGGCTTCTACCCGAACCTCTGGCACGTTCTCGCCAGCCTCACCACCATCTACTCAGGGGCGAGCATCCCGGTCGCCGTGAACGCTCTGAACATCGTGATCGGCGGCCTGATCTGGCCGCTGGGCTGCGTGCTCCTCGTTAGGGTCATCCTCGGTCCTCGGCCCGTGGCGCTGCTCGTCACGGGCATCGTCTCGGCGAGCTTCGCCGCCTTCCCGCTGCTGCTGGTCACCTACGGGGTTCTGTATCCGAACCTCCTCGGGCTGGCCGGGCTGCCCGCCGCGCTCGGCCTGCTCGTACTCGCCGTCGGCTTCGCGAAAAAGCCGACCCTGTCTCGCGTGCTCGCCTGGGTAGCGTTCATCGCGGTGCTTCCCGGGATCGCGCTGGCCCACCCGAACGCGTTCGCGTCGCTGCTTGTCGTCGGATTCCCGCTGATGTTCGCATTCGGCTGGCGCTGGTTCAAGGACGCCAGGAAGCAGGGGGCGTCCCGTCAGCGCATGCGTCGGGGCGTGATCATCACCGTTGCGGTCGTGGTCGTCGGGCTCATCCTCTTCATCGTCGTTCGTCCGCCGCGGGCCTCCGCCACGTGGGGACCGACGAAGTCGCTCGGGGACGCACTGGTCGCCGCTGTCACGAACGGGCAGGACACCCCGGCGGCCACTGCGATGACGGTGCTGGTGCTGCTCGGCGTCGTCGCCACCTTCGTCACACGGCGCAACCGTTGGCTCGTCGGCTCGCTTGCGCTGGTGTGGTTCTTCTACGTCGCCACCGCGATCATGGCCCAAGGCCGCTGGCGCTTCGCCGTGACGGGAACCTGGTACGGCGACATCCACCGCCTCGTCGCGCTCGGCCCCGTCGTTCTCGTGCCACTCGCCGTCATCGGCATCCAGTGGGTGGCGGATCTGGCGACGGTGTTCGGCATGCGACTAACGACCAGGCATCGCGGCTGGGTCGCCGTCGGCACCGCCGTCGGGCTGGTCGTTGCGCTGGTGGCGACCGTGATCGCGCAGACGGGACCGGCGCTCGCCTCGATGTCGGGCTGGGCGACCGCATCGTTCGCCCAGGGACCGAACGCCTGGCTGCTGTCGTCGGACGAACGCGCGCTGCTCGATCGTGTTCCCAAGGAAGTGCCGCAGGATGCCGTCGTGGCAGGAGACCCGTGGACCGGCGCCTCGCTCGTGTGGGCGCTCGCCGATCGCCTACCGCTCGTGCCGCACATCTACGGCCCTCGCAACGACGCCCAGGCGCTGATCCTCTCCAGCCTGCGCTACGCGACGCCCGGATCCGACGTGTGCGCTGCGCTGCAGAAGGAGAACGTGAAGTACGCGCTCGACTTCGGTGACGTCGGGGTCTTCGGCAAGGCGCAGATCAACGCGGGCATGAACGGGCTGTCGAACAGCCCGGTGCTCACGCTCGTCGACCAGGAGGGACCGGCGAAGCTCTACAAGGTGACCGGCTGCGACTGACGCGACACTCTCAGGGTTTCGTGGAGGCTCCGTCTGCCACGCTGCGCTCGCCCGCGATCATCGAGCGATACGCCCGGCGACGCACCGGCTCCGGCACGAGCCGATAGCCGCCGCGCACCACGATGTTGCGGAGGAACTGCCCGCGGGAGGTGAAACCGCTCTTCACGAACGCGCGCTGGAGCATCCACTCGCTTCGAAGCAGCTTCAGCCCGCCGCGACGCTTGTATGCGCCGGACGACACGCGGTAGCGAACGAGTGCCTCAGACGTGTTGATGGCAGGCACGTCGGCTGCGAGCATGCGCGCGAAGAGCCAGTAGTCCTCCATCATGCCGAGCGGCTGGTATCCGCCCGCGCGCTCGACAGCCGCCTTCGTGTAGACGACCGTCGGATGGTTGAACGGGTCGTGGAAGCGCGCGTATCGCCGGATCTCGTCGGGCTCGACGGGGGGAACGCGCCTCACGCCGAGGCGTTCGCCGTCATCGGTCTCGGTGAACTCGTTGAGCCCGCTGCCCACGAGCTCGTAGCCCTGCGCGATCAGCTCGAGCTGAACGGCGAAGCGGTTCGGCTCGGAGACGTCGTCGGCGTCCATGCGCGCGACGGTCTCGAAGGTGCACTCCGCGAGGCCTGCGGTGAGTGCCTCTGACAGGCCGCGATTCTCGGGCAGGATCACGATGCGCAGCGGTACTGGCGTTGTCCTGTCGAGCTCGGCGATCGCGGAGACCAAAGGTGCGGAGACCGGGCCGTCCTGCACCAGCACCACCTCGGACGGCCTCAGCGTCTGGTCGACCACCGAGCTGCGGAACGCGCGGAGCAGAAAGGGCGCAGAGTCGCCGCCATAGACCGGGAGCAGAAGGGAGAACCGGGGGAGCGACGTCATCGCTTCGTCACCTCGAACTCCGCCATCGAAGTGGCGTCGAGCCCGAGCGAGGCGAGGTAGGCGCTGTTGCTGCGCGGACGGTCGCGGAAGCCGTCCCGCCAGCCCGAACGGAAGGTGCGGGCGATCGTCGCGCGATCGGATGACCGGCGGTACGTGCGCAGCCACCGCCTGCCGGTCGCAGCGAGGTAGAGCGGGCGCTCGTACCACGCCAGCGCGGGGGAGGCGCGGAACAGCCAGATCTTGTTGCGCACCTCGTAGTAGAAGCGCTCGCCAGGGTCGGCGTCGGTGTCGGCTCGCGCCTTGGTCTTGTGCAGTACGACGCTCGACGGCACGAAGAGGCCACGCCGCTCGCGCAGGGTGCGGGCGCTGAACTCGAAGTCGTCGTTCCAGATGAAGTACTCGGCGATCGGCAGGCCGTCCTCGCGGATGGCGGCGGCGTCGACGAGCATCGAGACGAACGACGACGATCGCACCGGCACGCCCCCAGCGGCGGCGGCATCCCGACGTTCGGCCGCCGAGGCCAGAGGCTTGCGGCGGGGTGTGTTCATCGGATGATCGAGCCCGTCGGTCCACACCACTCGCGAGCCGAGGATGGCGGGGGTCTCACGGGCCGCGGCACGGGCATCCAACAGCGCCTGCAGCGCGGTCGGGGTGGGGATGGTGTCGTCGTCCATCACCCAGATCAGGTCGGCGTGCTGTGCGGAGATGGCATGCTCGATGCCGACCGCGAAGCCGCCGGCCCCTCCGGTGTTCACCGTGAGCGGTAGAAGGTCGACCTCCGGGTGCGCGGTCGCGACGGCGTCTCCCGAGCCGTCGGTGGAGGCGTTGTCGACCACGACGATCGCGTCGAGCGCGCGGGTCTGAGCGGCGAGAGCATCAACGCATTCGAGCAGGAGCTCGCGCCTGTTGTAGGCGACGACCACCGCGACTATGCGCACGCGAGACCCTTCGAACTCTGCTGGGCACGCAGACGTGTCGGCGAATGCCGGATGCGTGCAGGGACCGATGGAGTTTATCCGGTAACTCTGTGCGATTCGGTGCGACGAGAACGTGTCGCTTGCCGTGCTGCCGTCAGCTCTCGTCGGGATCGGACGACAGCCTGTCCTTTCCGATCAGCTGTCGTTCGAGCTCGCGGATGCGCAGCTCCTGCATCGCGGACTGCTCAGCCAAGGTTCGGGTCTTCGCCTCCACGGTGGTGAGCTCGGAGCTGTGCTGAAGGCACACCAGGAACAGGATGGCGATGCCGACGAAGAACACGAGGTTCGTCGGTATCTGCACGCCGACGAGTTGTGCCGCCCACGCGAGGGTGTTGGGGAAGAGCCCCGCAATGAGGGCGAGGATGCCCGCGATCAGCCACCACAGCGCATGACGCTCGCGCAGCCGCCTGCGACGGAGCATTTCGATCACGATGATGAGGACGAGCAGCGACGCGACGACGCCGAGAACGTAGCTGGCGACGGTCATGAAGCATCTCCGGGCCGCGGGGTGGATGGGCGGATCAGGCCGACGAGCAGGGCGAGCGCGGCGCGGGCGAGATAGACGGCGGCCTTGATCGGGTTATGCGACGGAGCGCCCGTGGTGCGTTCTCGCATCTCCGTCGGCACCTGGGTGATGGTGAGACCCGCTTTCGCTGCGATGACGAGGGCCTCGATCGTGTCGCCCAGGTACTCGGCCGGATAGTTCGAGGCGAACAGTGCAACAGCGCGTGGTCCCATCGCTTTGAAACCCGACGTGGTGTCGTCGAGCTTGGTGCGTGCAACGCGGCTCATGACGACCGAGAGAAGGGACATCGCCCAGCGTCGCGGACCCTTGACCACGTACGCCCCTTTTCCGGCGAAGCGGGCGCCGATGACGATGTCGGCCTTGTCGAGGCCCGCGAGCAGCGTCATCACTTCAGCCGGGTCGTGTTGACCGTCGGAGTCGACCTGCACGACATTGTCGTAGCCGTTCTCGAGCGCGAAGCGGAAGCCGAGTCGCATGGCTCCGCCGACGCCGAGGTTGAACGGCAGCTGCGCGACGGTGGCGCCGGCGTGGTTGGCGATGCGCGCTGTGCCGTCTCTCGAGCCGTCGTCGATCACGATGCACGAGACGCCGGGCAGCGTGCGGAAGACCTCGTCGACGACCGCCCCGACGCTCGACTCTTCATTGAGCGCTGGCATGACGATCAGCGTGCGCTCGAGGGCGGTGGACATGCCCGGGATTCTACCGGGTGAGCGGGTGGCGGCGTGGCGACCGAACCGTGTGAGGCCGGCGGGTCGGCCGGTGCGGAAGAATCGTCGGGTGAGCGCTTCCCCCGACCGTCGTGTCGTCGCCGTGGTGTCCGTCTTCCGGCCGGGCGGCGATGTGGTCGACAACGTCGCGAAGATCATCGAGCAGGCCGACGACGTGGTGGTGGTCGACGACGGCAGCGGCGATGGCTTCGATCCGGTGCACTCCGACCTGTCTCGCGCGGGCGCACAACTCGTCGTGCTTCCGGAGAACAGGGGGATCGCCGCGGCACTCAACGCCGGCATCGCGGCCGCCGACCCGAGCCCGTCCGACGTCGTCGTCACCTTCGATCAGGACAGCGTCCTGCCTAGAGGGTTCATTGCGAGACTGCTGGAGGTGCTCCGCGAATCGGAGTCCGCCGGCTTGCCCGTCGCGATCGTCGCGCCTGAGACCTTCGCGGGCGTCGACCAGACCGGACCGGAGCTCGCGCCCGGCCTGCGAGAGGCGCTGCGTCCCATCCAATCGGGCATGCTCGTGACCGGCTCCGCTCTTCAGCGCATCGGTGCGTTCGACGAGGGTCTCTTCATCGACCTCGTCGACGTGGAGTTCTACCTCAGAGCCATCGCCGCTGGACTCGTCTCGGTCGCGGCCCCCGGCCTCGACCTTCCCCACGAGCTCGGGCATTTCCAGTCGATGTCTGTGCTCGGGCGAAGGGTGAGCACCACGTTGAGCACCCCCTTCAGGTACTACTACCGGGCGCGGAATCGCGTCATCGTGACCCGGCGCTACCGGCACGCCGCGAAGGCGCTTCTGCGACGCGAACGCAACAGGGATGTCGCGCACTTCGTGGTCGCCGTGGCTTTCGCTCGTCCCAGATCGGCTCTCGTCTCCGTGCTGAGGTGCGGGTGGAGAGACGGCCGGAAGGGCGGGACCGGTCGCATTCCGAATGCTCTGAACGAGAAGGCGTCGACCATCTCGTGGCGCGGCCGACGGGTCGACAGACCACAGCCTGCACCACCAAGATCCGAGGGATGACGGTAGCCCTCAGGGCTTGGGCGTCCCCAACGACCTGCCACCGACGAACCAGCCGGCGATCCATCCGCCCAGGTACTCGAGCACGCTCCGCGAGGCGACGAGGTCGCGACGGCGGGCCTCGCGGATGAAACGGAACGTGCGCGCGAGCCTGCGACGTCTGCCGTAGAGCGCGACGAGCTGCCGCATTTCCTGGGTGTCCGCGGCGCGCAGTGCAAGCGTCTCGACCATGAGCTGGCGCCATCCGACCGAGACCTTGAACACCGATCTCGCCACGGCCATCGGGCCGTGCCCTCCTTCGTAGCGGTCGGCTATCGAACGCACGGTCGCCCAGCTCGACGAAGGACGGATGCGGCTGCCCTCATCGGACAGCATCTCGCCGATCACGTTGCCGCCGTGCTGCACATAGTCCTGCACGACATCGGCGGTAACGAGCGCTCCCGACTGGGTCGAGGCACAGAGAGCGAGCCAGTGGTCGTGCACCTCCGACGGCGTCGACATGCGGGGGAACGGAAGGGCGACCGACAGCACGTCGCGCCGCAGCACGCAGATGCCACCGGTGAACTGGTTGGTGAGCGTGAAGTACGGAGCAGCCAGGTCGAGACGCCCGGTGTCCGGTGAGATGACTCGTCCGGAGGGATACTCGACGATCCGTGCCTGGCCGGAGACCAGCGAGTGCGTGCCGAGATGGGGGAGGAGCGTCGCGAGCTTCTGCGGCAACCAGTAGTCGTCCTGATCGCTGAGGGCGATCCAGGTGGACTCAGGGGCCGCCGCAGCCACCACCCGCTCGAAATTGGCGTAGAAGCCGACGCGCTCCTCGAACCCGATCACGCGGAACCGTTCGTCGCCCGGCACGGACTCCTCGACGAGGGCTCGCACCTTGTCCGGGTTCCCGTCGGCGGAGATCAGGCACTCGAAGTCTCGGTGGGTCTGATCCTGGATCGATCTCAGCTGACGAGCGAAGAGCTCGGGGTCGGGGTTGTAGGCGGCCATGGCCACCGTGCCGAAGCCGGCATGGTCATCCATCGTGCTCCTGTGTCGGGCTGAGTCTCGCGGCGGATCGCGCCTGGAGAGCCCGTAGACTCTGGTGGTCCGAAACTCGAGGGAAGACCAGTGGCCCGGCGCGCACTCATCAGTATCTCAAAGCGGATCGCCGGTTTCGCTGTGCCGGTGGCGGCGAGCACGGTGCTCGGCCTCGTCACCATTCCGCTGCTCGTGCGTTCGCTGGGCGCCGCCGAATGGGGCTCACTCGCTGTCGTACAGGCGACGGCTCAGCTGGTGGGCATCATGGTCGCGTTCGGCTGGGGCGCGACCGGGCCTTCGTCCGTAGCGGCGGCAGCAAAGACCGACCGTCCGGAGCTCTATGCCCGATCGCTGGTCGCGCGCTCGTTCCTCTTCGTGATCGGCGTCGTGGTCAGCGGCGTCGTGCTCACCTTCTTGACCAGGGGCGACGTCACTGTCGCCCTCGTCGGCTCGGTGACCTATCTGCTGCCGTTCCTCGGCGCGAGCTGGTACTTCGTCGGCGAAGCCCGTCCGTGGCGTCTCTTCGTCTGCGACTCGCTTCCTACGCTCGCAGGCACGCTCCTCGGGCTCGTCGCCGCCGTGACGACCCACAGCCTGATCGCCTTCCTCATCGTGCAGGCGGCCGGCAGTCTCGTCGCCGTTCTCATCGACGCCTTCGTCGTGCTGCGCGGCTCGGGCGCCGACATCCGGGGCAAGGCATCCCCGCGGGCGGTGGTGGCGAGCCTTGCGGGCCAGCGTCACGCAGTGACCAGCGCTCTCACGTCGGGTCTCTACGTGAACCTTCCGCTGCTCTCGATCCAGATCTTCCTGCCCGGGTTCGTGCCGGTGTACGCCCTCGCGGATCGGTTCTTCCGGTATGCGAACGTGGCGTTCTCACCCGTTCAGCAGTTCTTGCAGGGATGGGTCCCCGAAGCTGGCGAACAGCACTCCTACGTCCGCATGAGGCATGCGACCTGGGCGGGACTCGGTTTCGGCGTCGTTGGGGGTGCCCTCGTCGCGTTCCTCACCCAGCCGCTCGCCCTGCTGCTGTCGGGTGGCGAGATCGTGGTGCCGCTCGCGCTGAGCATCCCGCTCGGCACGGCGTTCGTCTTCGTGGCGTCCTCAGCGGTGATCGGCTACGCCTGCCTGGTCCCCGTCGGCCGTGCTCGCTCGCTCGCAGCCTCCACCGTCATCGGGGCAGCGGTGGGAGCACCCCTGATCATCCTCTTCGCGGCTCTGCACCTTCCGCCGCTCGTCGCGTGGTCGGTCGCAGCCTCCGAAGCTGTGGTGGCCGTGTACCAGTACTCCGTGCTCCACAGGGAGCTGGCGCGCAGGACGCGTCTCCACGAGCCGGCGGGAGATGTCAATGGCGGCTGAAGGAACGCCGGTCTCGGTCAGCGTCTGCATGGCCACCTACAACGGAGCGCGCTTCGTCCAGGAGCAGCTCAGCTCCATCCTCGAGCAGCTTCCCGCCGACGGCGAGGTCGTCGTGGTGGACGACGCGTCGACCGACGACACCGTGGCGGTCGTCACAGCTTTCGGCGATGCGCGGATCCGCGTCTCCGTGCACGAGACCAATCAGGGATACGTCGCCACCTTCGGCGAAGCGCTGCAACGAGCCCGCGGATCGGCACTCCTGCTCAGCGACCAGGACGACGTCTGGACGCCGGGGCGCCTGGAGATGCTGGTGGATGCCCTGCAGCACGACGACGTCGTGGCATCCAACCTCGCCCTGTACCCCGACCACCGGCCGCTTCCGACGCCGTTCGGCAGCCCGGACTGGCGCCTGAGCGCCTCGACGTCGACGCACGGCGTGCGCAACTCCCTGGGGGTGCTGGCCGGCGCGATGCCCTACTTCGGGTGCGCCATGGCCATATCCGCACGGGCCCGCGACTGGATCGTTCCCTTCCCCGCCTTCCTCACCGAGTCGCACGACCTCTGGATCGCGTTGTGCGGCAACGCCGGCGGCACGATGCGTCACCTCGAACAGGTCACCGTGCTCAGACGGCTTCACGACGCGAACACGTCGCCGTCTCGGCCTCGTGGCCCTGGTGCGGTGCTGAAGGCACGTTGGATGCTCGTGCGCGCCATCCTGGTCGCCGGTCACCGTGCGCGGCGTCGGCGCTCCGCGACCTGATCGAACTCAGCGGAAGGTGTGCGCAAGCAGAGTGCGGATGCCTGGCCGGTCGCGCTGAACGAGGGCTCCCGGCAGGTTGGTGAGCGCGTGCAGCCGCGATGTCACGTGCACCCGCGCCGCACGGGCAGCCCGCTTCCATCCGATCCGATCGGCATTCGCCGCTGTCTCCGCGAACACGGCCGCCTCCTCCTCGAACCGGTCGCCATTCGAGGCGGTCCACGACGACACGCTCGCCGAGTGCCGCCGGTATTGGAACGTGGTTGCCGAGTAAAGCACGAGCGACCCGCCGTCCATGAGGATCTCCATCTGCAGCGCAAGGTCGAGCGACACCTCGAACTCTGGCCGGAATCCTCGGCTGACCAGCTCGGTTCGACGCCAGCAGATGGAGGGGAAATACGCCCAGTCGCCGTGCAAGAGCCCGACGGCAAGGGACTCGCCTCGCAGCTCCGCGATGTCGGCGATCTTCGGCCGCAGCACAGCCTTGAGCCGGTCGGCGAGCGGCAGGACCGATTTGCCGTTCGCATCGATGACATCGACGCCCGGTTGGTAGTAGGAGCCGTTCGGGAATCGGCTGATCGCCTTGTCGAGCTCGTCGACGTAGTTCGGGAGCATCAGGTCGTCGCATCCCATGATCACGACGTGATCTGCGCTCGAGAGGTCGATCGACCGCTGGAAGTTGCCGGTGACGCCGAGGTTCTCGCTGTTGCGCACGTAGGTGACGCGGGGGTCGTCGATGCTGCGCATCCATTCGCCGGGTGCCGGGTCGGGATAGCAGTCATCGATCACGGTCAGACGCCAGTCGGGCGACGTCTGGGCGAGCACGCTGTCTACGGCCTGCCTGAACAGGGCGGGGTCGCCGTAGAACGGCATCATGATGTCGATCGTCACACTGCCACCCTGAAGATCTTTCTGTTCATCACGATCAGCTGATAGATCAGCACCACGACCTCGGAGAGCGCCAGCACGGTCGTGACGCCGATGAGTCCGAACACCAGGGCGGCGGGGATCAGACCGGCCGCGCCGACGATGGCGCCGGCGACGGTGCTCCAGGCGAGGGCAGCGGTCAGGCGGTACGTGGTGAGCACCGCGAACCCGGTCACCTGCGAGATGAGCATCGCCCCGAGCGCGACGCCCATGGAGATCGCGACGGGATACGGGATGTTGAGCTGGCCGCCGGAGAGCAGCAGTCCTGCCCACGGCGCGAGCGCTGCGTAGAGCACACCTCCCGCGAGACCGAGGTAGATCGTGAGCGTGGTCACGCGACGGGCCCGCCGCAGCTGCTCGGCGGCATCCTTGCGCGGCACGAATCCCTGTGACACCTGCACGTAAGGCCGGGTGGCGTAGAGCGCGAGTCTCATGATGCGCTCGGCCAATGCGTAGACGGCGGTGAGGCTCGGCAGGAAGATCTGCACGACGATGATCGGCAGGTTCACGTAGAGGGTCGAGACGGCCGACATCGAGACGGCCGGAAGATGCGTGCGCAGCCGGGTGATCGACCTGACGAGGGAGAGGTCTACGGTCCACCCCGGATACCGGCGAAGGATGCTCACGCTCGAGATCACCGTGGCGATGATGCCGCCGACGAGCTGGAACCCGACGAACCACAGGGCGTTGCCCGTCCAGAACAGCATCAGCGCGCCGAGCACCGATCCGACCTGGCGCGGCAGGGTCTCGAGGAAGAGGAAGCGGTACGGGCTCGCCTCGCCGACGAAGAACCAGCCTCCGGAGAGTCCGGGAAGCAGTGCCGCGATCAGGGTGACGATGGCGATGACGGGTTGCTGGGGCAGCAGCACCACAGTGATCACGGCGCAGACGACGCCGATCCCGATCAGGAGCCACGTTCGGCTGATGAGCGATTCCATGTACGACAGGCCGCGCTTGGCGACATCCATCCGCGCCACCTCTGTGGGGCCGGTGACGCCCCACCCGGCTCCCACGAGAACCACTCCGAACCCTGCGACGCCCTGGGCGACGGCGATGGTCGCCCAGGTGTTGGGCCCCGCCACGATGATGACCACCGGGATGACCGCGATGCTGATGATGCCGCCGGTGACGACCGAAAGGCCGTATCCGCTGAACGTGCGTGTGATGCTTCGCGCGCTCACCATCGGCGTCTCGCCGGATTCACGATGAGTACCTCTGCTTTCGGGGATGAGACGCGCCGCTGGCGGCCCCGCCGGACGGCTCGGGCGCCTCATGAGGCCATCGCAACATAGTAGGACCTCCGCGCCCCTTCGCCGTTCGAGTAGCGCGCCGCGTCGGCGGCACGCGTATCGAGACCCCGACCGGCGGGGCACAACACGACCTAGTACGATCTCCGGGTGTCTGTTCTCGTGACGGGCGGAGCGGGCTACATCGGCAGCCACGTCGTCCGCCTCCTCCTGGCCCGCGGCGACGAGGTGGTCGTCATCGACAGACTCTCGACGGGGCGTCGGCACCGGATCGAGGGCGCGACCCTTGTGGAGGCGGACCTCGCGTCGCCCGGAAGCGAAGACCTGGTCCGTGAAGTCGTCGAGCGGCACGAAGTGGATGGCGTGCTGCACTTCGCCGCGCTGAAGAGCGCTCCGGAGTCGGTCCGGGAGCCTGAGCGTTACTACCGAGAGAACCTCGGCGCGCTCGGGAACGTGCTGGGCGGCATCCGCGGTACTGCGGTGCGCGCGTTCGTGTTCTCGTCGTCGGCGGCCGTCTACGGCGAGGTCTCCGGCGATGCAGTGGGGGAGGAGACCCCCGCCGCGCCCATCAATCCCTACGGTCAGACGAAGCTCGCGGGCGAATGGCTGACACGTGCGGCTACGGCAGTGGCGGGCATCCCGTCGCTGAGCCTGCGGTACTTCAATGTCGCCGGCGCCGGATGGCCTGACCTCTCGGATGACCAGGTGGGCAACCTCTTCACCGTGACCATCGAACGGATTCTCCACGGCGAACCGCCGATCGTCTACGGTGACGAGCACGCGACCCCGGACGGAACCGGGGTGCGTGACTACGTGCATGTGCTCGACGTCGCAGAGGCCCACGTCGCGGCGCTCGGTGCGCTGGCCGGCGCGCTGCAGCACGACGTGTACAACATCGGCACGGGCACAGGTGTGAGCGTTCGCGAGGTGATCGACGCGCTGGCATCGGTCTCCGGCAGGCCGCTGTCTGCTGTGGTGTCAGACCCGAGGCCGGGGGACCCGGCTAGCGTGGTGGCGGATGTCTCGCGGTCGGAGCGCGAGCTCGGATGGCGGTCCCGCCTCTCGTTGTCCGACATGGTGCAGTCGGCGTGGAACGCGCGTGCCAGCCGCATCGAGCCGAGCGGGCAGGAGACCGAGCGCCCGTGACCTGGATCGAAGTGGTTCCCGCGTTCATCGCCGCGCTGGCCATCCTTTACATTCCCGGAGTTCTGCTGGGCGCCGTCGCGGGCGTGCGGGGGATCGTGCTCTACGCCTCGGCACCCGCCGTAACCGTCGCGCTCCTGGCCGTTCTGGCGATCGTGCTCCCGGTGGTTCACGTGGACTGGTCGCCGATCTGGGTGATGCTCGCCGTGCTCGTCGTCGTTCTCGCGGTGGCCGGCGTGCGCGCCTTGATCGTGCGGAGGCATCCCCGTCCGAGGGCGGACGTGGACCGGTCGCGTGACGGTCGCCGCAGGTTCGACTGGGTGCTGGCGGCCGCGATCGGAATCCCCGCGATCGTCGTACTCGTGCAGACGGCCATCGCGTTCGTCTCGCCCGAGTCGATCTCGCAGACGTTCGACGCGATCTTCCATCTCAACGCGCTGCGCTACATCGAGAACACCGGCAACGCGTCCTCGTTCCACATCGATCAGCTCGTCACCCTGCCGGGAACGCACGCTTTTTACCCGGCGGCATGGCATTCGCTGACCTCGCTTGTCATCGAGACGACAGGGGTGTCGATCCCGGTCGGAGCCAACATCACGAACATGGCGATCGCCGCCTTCGCGTGGCCGGCGAGCGTCATCCTGCTCGCTCGCACGCTGCTGCCGGGGAGCCGCGCCACCCTGGTCGCTGCCGGTGTGCTGGCGGCTGCACTCCCGGGGTTCCCGCTCCTGATGGTCACCTTCGGGGTGCTCTACCCCTACTTCCTCGCGCTGGCCTTCCTGCCTCTCGCCATCGCCCTCGGAGCCAAGGTTCTGCGGCACGGCTTCCGCCTCGAGTGGCGACCCACCATCGCCAACGGGTGGCTCCTGATCATGGCTCTGGTCGCGATCGGACTGGCCCAGCCCGCCGTCGTGTTCGCATGGGCCGCGCTGCTGGCGCCCCTCCTCGCTGCGCTGACCGCCGGCCTCGCGCGCAGTCTGAGCGGAGTCGGCTGGAAGCTGCTCGTGTGGGTGATCTTCGCGATCGTGCTTCTCGTGCTGGCAGCCGCGTGGCTTTACGAGGGACGACTCGGCTCCACGACGCCGTGGGCGAACTACACCAACCCGCCGGTCGCGCTGTGGCAGGCGATCACGTACTCGAAGTCGGGTGCTCCGCTGGCGATCGCTGCGGGCATCCTCACCGTCCTCGGCGTCGCGCGCCTCGTGATCAGACCGGGCACGCGTTGGTATCTCGGCTCCTGGCTGATCGGTCTCTTCCTCTTCGGCGTCGCGGCCTCACTTCCATCGTGGTCGCTCCGGTGGATGATCACCGGCCTCTTCTACAGGGACCCGCCGCGGCTCTACGCGCTCTTCACCGTGGTCAGCGTGCCGGTCGCCGTCATCGGTGCCGTCTGGCTCTGGGAGCTCGTTGTCACGCTCCTGGGTTCGCGGAACACGAGCCGAGTGGATGCCGGTGCCACGACGAGCGCTGCGCGTGGCCTCGGCGCCACTGCGTCTGCGGTGCTCGGAGCTGTGGCGATCGTCGTGCTCATCGTGGCGACCCAGGGAACGGCGGTGTGGCATCAGGTGGCCGCCACGCGGGTGACGTACACGGCCGGACCGAAGGCGCCGATCCTGTCGGACGACGAGCGCACCCTCATCGATCGGCTTCCGTCAGAGGTGCCGACGACAACGCTCATCGCGGGCGACCCGTGGACGGGAACCGCGTACGCCTACGCGCTCGCGAACCGGCCTGTGCTGAACCCGCACTTCAGCGCGCGCATCTCACCGCTCTCCGACGTCATCAACGGAGGCCTGAACAAGGCGAACTCCGACCCAGCTGTGTGCAAGGCGGTGCAAGCGTTGCACGTCGGGTACGTGCTCGACTTCGGCGTTTACGCCAAGGACGCGGGGAATACCGGCTACGGCTTCAACTTCGTCGCAGGCTACTCGGGACTCATCGGCCTGGTGCAAGCTGGCGTGGCGACAGAGGTCGATCACCAGGGGCACGCTCGCCTGCTGAAGATCACCGCCTGCTGAGCTGTCGCTGGTCGAGTAGCGCGCCGCGAAGCGGCTCGCGTATCGAGACCCGTATCCGAATCGGTGCTCGGTCTCGATACGCGTCGACCTGCGGTCGGCGCCACTCGACCAGCGATATCGGCTACGAGTCCTTGGACACCCTGGCGTCATCGGCCGCCGAGTCGGCGGAGGCGGCGCGTCGTTCGGCATCCTGAGCCCGGCCCTCTGCGAGTGTCGCTGCTCGAG
Organism: Humibacter soli; assembly: GCF_054779035.1. Taxonomy (NCBI): domain Bacteria; kingdom Bacillati; phylum Actinomycetota; class Actinomycetes; order Micrococcales; family Microbacteriaceae; genus Humibacter; species Humibacter soli. The sequence continues at coordinate 198,182 of NZ_BAAGYX010000001.1, forward strand.
CGAGTTGCGTGATCTTGCGGTCGAGCAGCACGTTGCGTCGATAGGCGGTCGAGACGAACACCAGGAAGGCGATCACCAGCGCATAGAGCAGGAAGTCGGTTCCGCGACCGACTCCGACCAGGTGGGCGAGCCAGGTGAGCCACTGCGGAATCAGCACGGAGATGATCGCGACGGCGACCAGGAACACCATGAAGAGGCGCCGCAGGGCGAGGTGCCTGTCGCCGCTCGGGGGACGAACGAGCAGCAGGCCGATGATGATGATCACCACCACCAGGATGATCTTGATCCACATGGCTGAGGTCCTAACGGATGAGCAGGTCGACGAGAATGTTCACCGAGTTCAGCAGCGACTGGCCCTTGCCGCGCGAATAGTCGGTGTAGAGAACTTCGACGGGGTACTCCGCCCAGGGCAGCTTCGTGCGCGACAGCTGCAGCACGATCTCCGTCGCGTGCGCCATGCGGTCCTGCACGAGGTTGACGTGCCTGGCGGCATCCGTGCGGATGACCCGCAGGCCGTTGTGCGCGTCGCTGAGCCTCAGCCCCGTCGTCTTGTTGGTGACCCACACCGCCGTCTTGAGCACGATCCGCTTCGCCCAACCCGCCTTCGTGCGGTTGTCGAGGAACCGAGAGCCGAACACGATGGCCAGGTCCTTCTCCCGAGCCATCTCGAGCATGCCGATCACATCTTCGATGCGATGCTGCCCGTCGGCGTCGAACGTGACGAGATAAGCGATGCCCGGCTGACCGAGTGCGTACGACATGCCGGTCTGCAACGCCGCGCCCTGCCCGAGGTTCACCGGATGCCGGAGCAGGCGCGCTCCCGCGGATTCGGCGATCGCCGCAGAGCCGTCGGTGCTGCCGTCGTCGACGCACACTACGTGCGTGAACCGCTCGCGCAACTGGGTGATGACGCCTCCGATGACCGGGGCCTCGTTGTACAGCGGAACGACGATGCAGACGTCATCGATGGTCGACCCGTCCTGGTCGGAAGGGGCGGCCGTGCTCATGGCATCCATTCTGGCAGAGGGCGGAATCGGCGACGGCGAGGCTTCGGGCGAGGCGCCGCGTGCCTTCGCCTGTTGCGGCGGGGCTGACAACTCAGCCGAGGTTGGCGCCTGCTGAGGCATCCGTTCGACCCTGGACGAAATCGTTGTACGCATCGCAGACCTCGTCCACGTCTCCGTCGGCGACGAGCAGACCCTTGTTGATCCACAGCACTCGGGTGCACATCGCTCGTACCGATCCGAGGGAGTGCGAGACGAAGAACACGGTTCCCGCCTGGTCACGGATCTGCTCGATGCGCTCGGTGCTCTTCTTGCGGAACGAGGCGTCGCCGGTGGCGAGGGCCTCGTCGATCATGAGGATGTCGGGAGTCTGCATCGTGGAGATCGCAAACCGCAGCCGGGAGCCCATTCCCGAGGAGTACGCGCTCATCGGCAGGTAGAGGAAGTCGCCGAGCTCGGCGAACTCGGCGACGGCCGGCGTGCCATCCCGCACCTCCCGCGCGCTGAGACCGAGAGCGAGCCCGCCGATCGTGATGTTCCGCTCGCCCGTGAGCCTGGGCAGGAGCGCGGCGTTCACCCCGAGCAGTGCGGGCTCTGCTGAAACGAAGACACGTCCCTTGGTGGGCGGAAGAAGACCGGCGATCGCGCGCAGGAGCGTGGACTTGCCTGAGCCGTTGGTACCGACGATGCCGATGGATTCTCCGTGGTGCGCCACGAACGACACACCTCGCACGGCGGGCACCTCGGTGATGGGTCCGCTGTCCGGCCGGCCCAAGCTGACGGCCTTGTTGAACAGGGACGTCTTGGTCTGGGTGGTGCCGGCCTTGCGAGCGCCGAAGACCTTGTAGGTGATGTGCACGTCGTCGACGACGACCGAGGGGGAGCCCAGGGCGTGCCTCTCCGCCCGCTTCGGCAGGTCGGAGGCGTCGATCTCGTAGTCGATGTCGTCAGTCACGACCGTAGGTCTCCTCTGCACCCCAGAAGAACAGGAATCCGATGGCGAGGCCGCCGATCGCGTAGACGATGGCCAGCACCCAGACGCCGAGGGTCATGGGGATGAGCGGTTCGATGCCGAACACCCCACGGAACAGCTCCAAATAGATCTGCACGGGTTGCAACAGCAGCAACGGGCGGAACCAGCTGTGCTCTCCGGTGAGTCCGGCGATCCAGAAGGTCGCGCCCGAGGCGAATCGTCCGAGCGAGAGGAAGAACGGCACGACGTTCGCGATGTCGGGCGCCCGCGCGCCCAATCGGGAGAAGAACATGCCCGCTCCGGCGGAGAACATCGTGAGCAGCACGGCCGCCACGGGGAGGAGCAGCCACGACCAGTGGGGCACCACGAGACCGCCCATGTCCGGCAGGAAGCCGGTCAGGAAGACCAGGACAACCATCGACACCATGGTCGGACCGAACAACACGGCCTCGGTCGTGACAGCAGACAGCGGCACGACGGCACGAGGGAACTGGTGCGAGCGGATGAGCGCGAGGTCGGCGGGAACGGAGCCCAGCCCCGCCATAACGATCTGCTGAAAGAAGGAGTACGCGAACGAGCCGATGAGGATGAATGCGGCTGTGTTCTGGATGCCTGGGGCACTGCCATGGAGCACGAACCCGAAGATGATGATCATCACGGTCGCGTCGAGGATCGGCCTCAGCAGCGTCCACAACTGGCCGAGATACGAGCCCTGGTTGCGCGCGTAGGCGCGCGATGACGAGAGGTTCCAGATGAAGGAACGACGTCCCCATACCGCCTTGATGTAGTGGCCGATCGGAGGGCGGACGCCCATCTCCCGCAGCCCGGACTTCAGGGCGAGCGCTCCTGCCTCCTCAGAGCTCAGGCGCGGTGCCATGGTCGCCCCCGACTTCGGATCAGCCAAGCTCAGTTCCTCTTTCACTACGTTCCGTCACGCCGGTCGCTTGCTCAGCCCAGCGGATGCTCTGGTCTCACGCCATCGTTACGATCGTTCTTCGTGACGATCGACAAGGGCCCGCATCCCGAGGTGACGGTGATCATGCCTGCGTTCAACAGTGCGCGGACCCTGCGTGATTCGGCTCAAAGCGTACTTGATCAGACCGTGGACTCCCTCGAACTGATCATCATCGACGACGGGTCCACGGATGACACGGCGACGGTTGCACAGGAACTTGCGGCGGGCGACGCCCGAGTTCGGGTCATTCGTCGTGCCGCGAGCGGCGGCCCGGCCGTCGCGCGCAACACGGGCATCGCGCAGGCGCGCGGCCGTTACCTCGCGTTCTGCGACGCGGACGACCTGTGGTTCGCGCCCAAGCTCGAGCGACAGTTCGACGTCGCACGCAGAACGGGCGCTGCCCTTGTCTACAGCGCGTACCAACGGGTCGCGGCCGACTTCGCGGGTCCGGCCTCCGCCGCGGTGCCAGGAGAGCGTGTGGTGCACGTGCCGACGGAACTCACCTACCGGCAGTTGCTGCGTAGCAACGAAATCGGATGTCTGACGGCGCTCGTCGACATTCAGCAGACCGGTCCGGTGGCCATGCCCGATGTGCCCGGCGCTGAGGATTGGGCGCTGTGGCTGCATGTTCTGCGGACCGGCGGAGCCGCGGCAGGGATCGACGAGCCGCTCGCGCTCTACCGTGCGGCACAGCCGGGCTCGCACTCGGCTCAACGTTGGAGCGCGGCACGCGCGGTGTGGCACGTGCTGCGACGCGAAGAGGGCCTGTCGGCGCCGCGTGCAGCACTCCACCTCGTCACGGACGCGGCGGCGGCGCTGCGCAAGAGCCGCCTCTGAGACGGGCGGAACGTCGCCGGTGGTGACGGTGGCCCGACATGGTCTTGCACTCAATCGGTCCGACGCTCACCCCGCCGGGAGGGAGCCGAATAGCGCAGATAGCTGAGACGGGCGTTCTCTCGGCGAGATCGCGTGATTCCGTCGAGGACGAAGCCGAGCAGCAACGTCAGCCCCGCAATGAGCACGAGTGCCGTCGCAAGGATCGCGGAGGGGAAGCGCGCGACCTCGCCGGTCCTGAAGAAGTCGGCGATCACCGGAACGCCGATCAACAGGCTTCCCCCCATGGCCCAGCTCGTGACGGACTCGGCGACGCACTCGATGAGAGCCGGGTCTAATGAGCCGCGCGTCGGAATGAGAAATATTTGTGTGCGACGTAGCTCGCGACCGCTGAGAACAGAGCGACGCCGGCCTGAGCGATCACCGGTGGGGCTCCCGTGACCTCGATGACGAGCGGCAGCACGACGGCGTTGATGCCGAGCGTCAGCAGGTTGACGAGCGTGAATCGGGTGAGGTCGAGCCAGAAGTGGCCACGCACGCGGAACACCAGGTACCTGTGCAGCAGGAAGGCCACGAAGATGGCGACAGCGTACGAGCAGACCAACGACACCAGATAGCCGAAACGGCCGAGAGAGTCACCGAACAGCCACTGGAACAGCACGAACATGGCGTAGCCGAATGCAGTGTTGAAACCGCCGACCAGCAGGAATGCGACGCGCTGGTCACGGATGATCCGCGACAACAATCCGCGGCTTCGCTCCGTCTGCGCGGGGTCCGGAACCGGGTCGTCGCCACGTTCGGGCGCGTCGGATTCATCGTCATCGCGCCCGGATTCTGCCAACACGACTTGTGACTATAGTCGAACCGTGGTGACCCCTGACTCAGTGCCGACCGATGGAGGCATCGCCTCCATCCCGGTGTCGCCACAAACCATCTCGATTGTGGTTCCCGTCTATCGTGGTGCGTCAACACTTCCGGCGCTCATCGCGGAGATCGTGCCCTTGACCGATGGTTTCACGACGCCCGGTGGATATCCCGCGATCGTCTCTGAGGTGCTTCTCGTTCACGATCATGGGCCGGATCACTCCGATGTCGTCATGCGTGGGCTCCGCGACACATATTCGTTCGTGAAGCCGGTCTGGTTGAGTCGAAACTTCGGCCAACACGCAGCAACACTCGCAGGCATTGCGTCGTCGGGCGGCGACTGGATTGCCACCATCGACGAGGACGGCCAGTACGATCCAGGTCAGATCGGCCTTCTGCTCGATGCTGCGCTGGATGCCGGCGCGACGGTCGCGTACGCGGCGCCCACCAATCTCGCGCCGCACTCCGCGTTCCGAAATCTGACCTCCGTCGCATCCAAACGAGTCGTCGATGCGATGACGGGCAGCAGAGCCGCCAGGCAGTATCACTCATTCCGCCTGATCCTCGGGGAGGTCGGACGCTCGCTCGCGGCCTATGCGGGGTCGGGTGTCTACCTCGACGTCGCGCTCGGATGGGTCGCAGGGGAGATCGTGACGGCGCCGGTCGAGCTTCGCACCGAGGATCGGCCGTCGGGGTATCGATTCCGCAGTCTGTTGTCGCATTTCTGGCGCCTCGTGCTGACCTCCGGTACCCGTGGCCTGCGGGTCGTGAGCATGACCGGCGCGGTGATCGCCATCCTCGGTGTGGTGTTCGCGGTGGTCCTTGTCGTGATCAAGCTCAGCGGGGGCTCCTGGCCTCAGGGTTGGGCGTCGCTCATGGTGGTGGTCCTGGTGTTGGGTGGAATCGTCCTCGTGTTCCTGGGCATCGTGGCCGAATACCTCGGCGTCGCGGTGAACCAGGCAATGGGAAAGCCTCCGTATCTGATCGTCTCCGACCCGGCCGACGGCCCACTCGGCCGCCGCCACATCGCGGCCTCGCAGGCGCCAAGGCCTGAGGTGCGCGGCGATTGAGTGTGCCCGCACCGGCCGCAGAAGCTTCAACGCTCGTCTTCGGTCACGGCGGCCTGCTGGGCTCCGCTGTTTGCAGGGAACTGAGCCGACAGGCTGCTGTCCCGCAGCTGGCGAAAGTGCGCTGGGGCAGCGCTTCCGAAGGTGACGACGTAGCCAAGGCGGTCGAAGGCGTCATCGAACGGGAAGGACGGTGGCGGATCTACTGGTGCGCGGGAGCCGGCGTCCCGTCCACGCCGCAGGTCGCACTCGAGTCCGAACTCCTGACGTTCCGACGGTTCTGCGAGACGATTGCGAAGTCTGGTCGTGGCGTTGACGGCACCGTTTTCTTCGCCTCCTCTGCTGGCGCGCTCTACTCTGGCGCCCATCAGCCCCCGTTCACAGAGAGCTCATCTGTGCTTCCGCTCGCACCCTACGGGCATGCCAAGCTCGATGCCGAGCGGGAGGTCGCAGAGTTGACGGTCGCGGGGGTGCGCGTCGCGATCGGGCGGATCGCGAACCTCTACGGGCCCGGCCAGAACCTCTCGAAAGCCCAGGGCCTGATCTCGCAGCTTTGCTTGTCGATTCAGACTCGTCGGCCACTCGGTATCTACGTTCCGCTCGACACGCTTCGCGATTATCTGTTCGCCGACGACGCCGCAGCCATGGTCGTCGAGATGACAGGGCGAGCTGCCGCACAGTCTCCGGCAGCGACGATCAAGATCTTGGCGTCGGGTCGCGCGGTGTCGATTGCCGGCCTCCTCGGCGAGTTCCGCCTGCTTACCAACAGGAGGCCGCCAGTCGTGCTCGCTGCATCGCCGTACCGCAAGATCCAGGCGCGGGATCTTCGCATGCGGTCGATCGTCTGGCCCGACATCGACCGCAGAGACTTCACCCCCCTCGTCGTCGGCATCGACGCCTGCTTGCAGGACATCGCCCGACGCTGGCGCATCGGGATTCAGGGCACTCGGTAGACCGAGAACGGGCCGCGCTGGAACTCGAGTTGGAGATAGTTCCCGAGTTCGGGCGAGGGCGATGAAGAATCCGCATCGACGAACACCCACTTCACCCCGTGGTCCTTCAGCCACTTGACAGTTTCAGCCGACGGGTTGGTGATCGCCGCATCGTTCTGTTTGAGGAAAGCAGGGTCCCAGAACGGGCCGGAGTCTTCGAATCCGGGAGCGACCTTCGGCGAAGGCGTCGAATATGCCCATCCTTCAAGGAGCACGTTGCGTTCGGCGAGTGCCGACAGCCAGAAGTTGCGCGGGTCGCAGCCGTGCCGGGTCGCGGTCAGCGGAAGGCAGTGCATGTTCGTTGCGACGGTGTCTGTCGGCGCGGAGTGCTCTCGCAGCCAGCGTGCTGCCTCTGCCCCGTCCGCAGGGATCGTGATTCCCGAGGCAAAGCCCTCGCCGTACGCCGGAGTCGTCAGGGGCTTCAGGCCGTAGAGGTAAACGGCAGAGAACGCCGACCCCTGCACCACACCGAACGTGACAAGAACTGCGAGTGGCAGAGCGGCGACCTTGGCAATGATAGGCATTCGCCGACGGCCAAGACGGACCGCCGCGTAAGCCGCGGCACCTGCGACAAGGCCTACCGCGATGACCGCGGCATATGGCCAGAACATCTTCCAATATGTGGCCAGGATGCCGCTGAAGGTGGTCGGCAGCGTCGCGTAGTTTCTGATCACGAGTGCGACCGCGAGCCCCAGAACGAGCGAGACCGTGAGCGTGACCCACGCTAGGGAACGCCCACGAGTGCGACGCACCAGCTCAGTGAGACCGACCGCGGCAAGGACACCGAGAACCGACGATGCGCCACGAAGGAAGTACGCCTGGCTGAGGTTGGGGTGCGACCCGAAGATCGCCGCGCCAATTCCAGCGATACCGATTCCGGCGAAGAGCCAAACCGCAAGATCGCGTCGTCGAAGTATGAGGGCCGCAAGTATCGGGATCACGCCCAGCACCCAGACCGAGATGGCGAACGTGATCGCCGCGTCGCGCACAACGGGGTGATCAACGATTGGACCCAGCGCCGGCGCCACGCTGAGTCGACCGAGCAGGTCGGTACCGTCACCGATCGTGAGGCCACGGGAGTTGGTCCCCTCAACGATGAGGAGACTTGCCCCAAACGCCGCGCCGCAGATGACGAGCAGCGTCACGGTCGTCCAGCTCTTCCGAGCGCGCACAAGCCATCCGACCACGAGCACCAGTGCCAGTCCGCTCAGAATCAACGGCAGAAAGGTCGCTTTCGCGCCGCCCGCCACGAAGGCGACGGCTGCTGTAGCAACGTATACCCATGCGCTCACCCGTCGTTGGCGCAGAAGGACGACGGTGAGCAGCAAGAGCAGAAGAAAGATCGGCTGGCCGAAGGTCTGGGTAGGGCTCCGGTAATAGCCGAGTGACGCGACCCCCGAGAACGGGCTGCCTGCCACTCCGCCGAACAGCGCCGCAGACTGGGCGAGGTACCCGAGTACGGCACCGAGTGCACCCGCCGCGGGAGATCGCGTTATGCGATAGGCGAGCACACCGCACAGCACGACAGCGAGCACGACAAGCGGCAACGTGTTGAGCCGCACCACCCCGAGCGTCAGATCCACGCCGGTCCAGCGGGTCAGATCCGCGATGTGCTCGTACACCATCATCTGGTACTGGAGCGGAACACTGGTCACGTACGGGAATACGTGGCTCCCGTTCAAGACTGCTCCCGAGAGCGCCTGGTGAAACGGGAAGTCGACATAGGGGTTCGGCGTGAAGTACTGGCCTGGGAACCCTGGTACCTGGGCGATCGGGTCAAATCGGAATCCCGTGTTGGCGACCCACCAGGCAGCCGTCACGCTCGCGCCCGCCACGATCCACGACATCCAGGGGGAGACCGGACGGCGAGCCTGCGTCCGCCAGTTCCGACGAAGGCGGGGAACGGCGATGCTCGCGACGATGACGATGACGCACCACAGCACGGCCAGGCGCGGCGATACGCCGATGCGGCCGAGCGTGAAGGTGAGCAGCACCTGCACCGAGAGGCCGAGCGCGCTGCCGGCTGCGATTTCTTCGAGAGCGGAAGTAGGACGGATGCCCAGCATGCGCCACAGCAGCGTTCCCGGTACGACCGCCGTGAGAAGCACATACACGACGTACAACCCGATGGCAGACCAAGGCGTATCGAAGTGAGCAGTTATCAGCACAATGGCGATCGACGCAAGGATCAGCGGTAGCCAGCGAACGCCGAGCTTGAGCAAGGAATCGGCAGTTCCGCGACGGGGCGTTGGAGAGCCCCCATGGAAGGCCGACGCGACGGGCGCCTCTGCGAGCGTCGCGGATTGCCGTGGATTCACCCGGTCACTCTAACCGTCAGAGGCTGTGCCACAGCGCCCCGGCGCACGGGGCACGGGTTCGGTACGATTGGCATCCGTGCCAGTCCATCGCAAGCTGTCCGCCGAGCTACCCGCTGTGGCCGCAGCGCGTGACAACATCTGAGCAGCATGGATATCCAGAATCACTATTACGGGCATAGTGCGGCTCTCGCGGCGCACGCAGGGTTCACGTCGGTCCGGCACATCAACGGGCTCCTGCAGCACGGGTGGACGGTGGAGTCGCCGAACCTCGTACACTTCGGAGATTTCGCGCGTCTCCCGAGGGGTGCGCGCCGTCTCGTGTGGAGCCATTCCGCGCGCGGCTGGGATCCGTCCACCGATCCCTTCGAAACGACCGCCGTCGGCGCACCCTTCCTTTATCTCAGTGCCCGAACAGTCGATGAGCCCGTTGAACGCACGAAGCAGACCGTCGCTTTTCCCGTACACGACACACGCCTGGTCAGCATCGGGGGAGACGACGTCGCTCTGGCACGCGAGATTGCGGAGCGCGAGGGTCCGGCGATCATCTGCCTGCACCCCGAGGACCTGGGGCAGCCCGACAAGCTCCGTGCTTGGGCGTCGTTCGGGCACACAGTGGTCTCCGCAGGCGCCCGACGTGATCCTCTGTTCCTCGGGCGCATTCTTCGCCTCGTGAGATCTGCTTCCCGAGTCGTCTCCAACGAGCTCTCCACGGCGATCATGTACGCCGCAGCCGAGGGTACGGAAACCGCTGTCTACGGGCCAGAGGTACGTTTCGGATCACTCGGAGAGGAACCATTGCTTCGACGGCGCGAGCTGTGGCCGGAGTTCTTCCAGGACGAGGCCGCCGGCGCACGACAGGCGATCGCGCTCGACGAGTTGGGGCGGCAGCATCTCCTCGACCCGAGCGACCTGCGCATCGCACTCGGCTGGGACCGGCGTCACGCGGCTCCGTTGATCTACTACTGGGTCGGCGCACCCGTGCGGAAGGCCGGTGCAGTGCTCGGTCTCGTGAAACGGGAGGCAGGGGTACAGGAGGCCGTCTCGAAGGTCGCTCCGTCGGCGTTTCTCAAGCACCCATTGAGCCACCTGCCGGGAAGGCTTCCCGAGTGCCCGCCCACCACAGACCGGCTACCGAAGCCGATCGTTCCAGAAGAGCTCCCATGAAGCCGGGGACTGTCTGACCGAATACGGTCTTACCTACCTGTGAGCAACCCCAATCTGCGATCGGTAGACTGCGAGGAATGACATCCCAGCCTCAGCCCGAGTTCCGTGTAGGGCCATATTCTGTCGGGCCGGGATATCGGCCATTCGTCGTCGCCGAGATGAGCGGCAACCACAACGGTGACCTCGGTCGGGCGCTCGCCATCGTCGACGCGATCGCGGAGTCCGGTGCTCCGGCGGTCAAGCTTCAGACGTACACCGCTGACACCATCACTATCGACCACGACGGACCGGAATTCCGCATCACCAGCGGTCACGAGTTGTGGGGCGGTCGCAATCTCTACTCCCTCTATGCCGAGGCGAGCACGCCGTGGGAGTGGCACGAGGCGATCTTCGACCGCGCGCGCAGCCACGGACTGATCCCGTTCTCCAGCCCGTTCGACGCGTCCGCCGTTGAGCTACTCCAGGATCTGGGGGCGGAGGTCTACAAGGTCGCCTCCATCGAAATCGGCGACATTCCGCTGCTCCGCGCGATCGCTCGCACAGGCAAGCCGGTGATCCTGAGCTCGGGAGCAGCAACCGTGTCGGACATCGATCTCGCCGTCGAGACGCTGCGCGCCGAGGGCAATGACCAGATCGCGGTCCTTGGAACCACCTCCTCGTACCCGGCGCCGCCGGAGGAGACGAACCTGCGCAAGCTTCCGATCATCCAGAACACGTGGAACGTCGTCGCCGGCCTGTCCGACCACACGATGGGGGTGGGCGTCTCGGTGGCGTCGGTCGCATTCGGTGCAGCAATCATCGAGAAGCACGTGACGCTGAAGCGCGAGGATGGCGGCGTCGACTCCGAGTTCTCGCTCGAGCCGCACGAGCTGAAGTCGTTGGTCGACGAGACCTACGCCGCGTGGAAGGCGCTCGGCGTCCCGCGGATCGGTCCGACCGAGCACGAGGCGGAGAGCCTGCGTCTTCGCCGCTCGCTCTATGTGGTCGAGGATGCCAAGGCGGGCGACCTCGTCACGGAGCAGAACGTGCGTTCCATCCGCCCGGCCGGCGGCCTCGAGCCCAAGATGTTCGATGTCGTTCTCGGTCGCACCTTCACCGAAGACGTCACGCGGGGTACACCGCTGACCTGGGATGTGGTCTGACAGCATGCGCGCGGCAGTGATCCACGGGGACCTCGACGTGCGCGTCGAAGATCGGCCCACTCCCACGGTGCTGAGCCCCGGCGATGCAGTGCTTCGCGTCGTCGCGGCCTGCGTGTGCGGCTCCGATCTGTGGAACTACCGCGGTGTGAGCCCTGTGCGCTCACCGCGCCCGATCGGACACGAGATGGTCGGCGTGGTCGAAGCCCTCGGCAGCGACGTCACCTCCGTTCGGGTCGGCGACCTCGTGGTTGTTCCGTTCTCGCTCAATTGCGGCACGTGTCAGGCCTGTCGCGCGGGATATCCGTCAGTATGCGAATCCATGACCCTGGTGGGCGGGCTCGATCGCGCGGGGCAGCAGGTCGACGGAGCGCAGGGTGAGCGCGTTCGCATTCCTCTAGCGCAGGCATCGCTTCGCCCCCTCGGCGTTTCCGAGCAAGAGGCAGAGGCGCGTGGCCTGATCCCTCATCTGCTTGCGCTGTCGGACGTGATGGCCACGGGCTACCACGCCGCGACCTCCGCGCATGTCGGGGAGGGGGACGTCGTCGCCGTCGTCGGCGACGGAGCAGTAGGGCTGTGCGCCGTTCTGGCCGCCGGCATGCTCGGGGCTCGCCGCATCATCGTCATGAGCCGCCACGAGGATCGCGCTGCCCTCGCGCGCGAGTTCGGTGCGACGGACGTCATCGCCGATCGCGGCCCGGAGGCAACCGCCGCCATCCGATCTCTCCTCGACGGAGACCTCGTGGATGCCGCATTGGAATGCGTCGGTACCAACGAGTCCATGGAGCAGGCCCTCGCGATCGTTCGAGGTGGCGGCAACGTGGGATTCGTCGGCGTACCCGTCGGCGGCCCTGAGCTCAGCGTTCGCGACCTCTTCACGCGCAACATCGGCGTCAAGGGCGGCATGGCATCGGCGCGTCATTACCTCGATGTGCTGCTTCCCGAGGTGCTCGACGGAAAGATCCAGCCAGGCAAGGTCTTCGACCGAACAGTGGCGCTCGAAGATGTCGCCTCGGCGTACGAGCTCATGGACTCCCGTCAGGCGATCAAGGTGCTGGTGCGGCCGTGAAGGCTGCCGTCATCGGCGCGAGCTCTGAGTCACTGCACGGGATCGGGATCGCCAAGGAGCTCGGCTACGATGTGGTCGCCCTCGACGGCGATCCCGCGGCGCCCGGTCTGCGCGCAGCCGATGAAAGCCATGTGGTCGACATCACGGACCCGAACGCGGTCATCGCGACGCTCGGGAGCGCGCCGGATGTCGTCATCCCTGTGCCCATCGGCCGGTACCTCACGACGACGGGCGTGGTGAACGATCGGTTCGGGCTGCCGGGAGTGAGCGAGACGAGTGCTCGGCTCAGCACCGACAAGTACGAGTTCCACCGGGTGATGGAAGAGCACTCGCTGCGTTCGACGTGCGCCATCCTCATTCCCGCCGGCAGCGAAGACTACGCGATTCCTGCAGCGTTCCCCGTCGTCGTGAAACCCCGATTCGGTTCGGGCAGTCGCGGTGTCGCCGTCTGCCTGACTCCGGACGAGCTTCAGAACACCCTGGCGGCGGTCCTGCCTTCTGGCGACGACCTCGTCATCGAGGAATTCGCTGAGGGTATCGAATATGGCATCGACGCCGTTGTCGTGGACGGCGTGCTCCAGGTGATCCTGTTGCGAGAGAAGATCAACACGCCGCTGCCGTACCGGCAGGCGATCGGGTATTACTCGATGCCTGAGGACCATCCCATGCAGGCCAAGGCGACGACGGCGCTCACCACGGCCGTCGAAGCTCTGGGCATCACCAACGGTTTGCTTCACGCGGATCTCATCGAGCAGGATGACCGCGCATTCGTCGTCGAAATGTCAGCCCGCCCATCGGGGCATCACCTGCACGATCTGTTCACTCCCCTCGCATCGGGGGTCGATCCCATTCGCGAGTTCCTGGTCGCCGTCCGCGACGGTGCCAGAGCCGCACGCTTCGTACCCGGCACGAACGACGCCCTCCTGATGCGCTTCTTCGATTTCGACCGTGGCACCGTCGCCGCGGCGCCGGATGTGTCATCGCTCGAGCCGGTCGCCGATCTGGTCGCATACGAGCAATGGATCGTCGGCCGCACAATGAGGCCCGTGACCAATGGCCCCGAGCTCATGAAGCGCGGGTTCTTCATCGTCCGTGGCACCGACCGTGCCGACCTGGAGCGGCAGGCGGATGCCGTGCTGACAGCTTTCACCTTCGAAGGAGCCTGACCATGCATGCGAAGTACCTCATTCCCGTCATCCCTTTCGAGGATGTCGTGATCACGCGTGGCGAGGGCAGCGCTGTCTTCGGACAAGACGGAGTCCGATTGGTCGACCTGACGTCTGGGCAGTTCTGCACAGTTCTCGGCAACGGGAACAGTGAGGTCCACGACGAAATCTCGCGTCGGACCGAGACGCTCGTCAACACGAGCACTGCCATCGTCAGCGACGAGGTCCTCGCGGCGGCCGAGGCACTGCACCGCATCAGCGGAGAGATGCAAGCGTCGAGCATCATCCTCAGCACGGGTGCCGAGGTCATCGAGTTCTGCCTTCGGAACGCGAAGCACATCCAGGGGAAGCCCGGCATCATCTGCTTCGACTACGGATATCACGGACTCACGCTGGGGGCTCAGAGCGTGACGATGGGCGGCAACTACACCGTCCCTCGCGTCCCGTCGATCTACCCCATTCCCGTGCCGGGAGCGGAGTGGACGGACGAACAGCTCGGCGCCTCGCTCGCGAGTCTCGAACAGCTCATGCAGTCGACCGACGATGTGGCGGCGATGCTCATCGAGCCGATCGTGTCGGTGGGTGGCATGATCTATCCGCCGGCGCGTTGGCTCGCCGCGGCGCGGGCTCTCTGCGACAAGTACGGAATCCTCCTCATCTTCGACGAGTGCCAGACCGGCTTCGGCCGCACGGGTGACTGGTTCGCATACCAGACCTTCGACGTCGTACCCGACATGGTCGCCGTCGCCAAGGGCGCCGGTCTCGGTTACCCGGTGGCCGTCGCGATGTTCCGCGACACTTTGGTCGAGCGTGCCGGCCGCCTCCCCGCGCACTACAGCTCCCACCAGAACGACCCCTTCGGCGCGGCAGTCGTCAACACAGCCATCGAGTACATCGAGCGACACGACGTGCTCGAGCAGGTCAAGAAAATGAGTGCGTACTTCTTGGACGCGCTCACTGTCACCGCCGCGACCACCCCTTACCTGGCCAACCCTCGAGGCGGCGGTCTCATGCTCGGCGTCGACCTCTCCATCCCGGGCATCACGGACTATCGGCCGATCTATGCGACCATCGTGCACAGCCTCCTCGAGCACGGCGTCATTCTCCAGGGCACCAGCGGCGGATCCGTCCTGCGATTCCTGCCGGACTATCTGATCAGTGAGAGCGACGTCGATGAGTCGCTTCGCAAGATCGCGGAGGTCGTCACCGAGACAGCGGAAAAGATGCTCGCCAGAGTCGACTGAGGATGAAACGCCGTGACCGTGCCGCTGCACGCCGCAATCGCGGCGTGACGTCAGCGACGGCTGAATTGAGCCATGCCTTTGCCGATGCAGGTTCTTATCGAGAGTTCCTCTCGTCTGGGTATGCGTCCGATGCACGAATACATGAGCTGACGGTGTCGGTCATCATGCCGACGCACAATCCGCATCGGGATCGCCTCCTGCCTGCCCTGAGATCCGTCCTCACCTCCACCCACAGGGCGATCGAGGTCATCGTCGTCGACGATGGCTCCGAGGTGCCCGTCGCCGACTGGCTCCCCGAGGCCGAGCCCGATCCACGTGTGACCATCCTTAGGCAGGCCAATGCAGGGCAGGGCATGGCGCGGAACGCCGGGATGGCCGCGGCAACCGGCGAGTTCGTCTTCTTCATCGACGACGACGACCGCGTCCGTCACGAGGCTATCGCCCTGCTGGTCGCGCACGCAGAGCTGTTCGACGCGAACGTGGTCGTCGGCGGCCGCTACCTCGTCGACGAACGCGGCCAGGTGCTCTCCATGAGTCTTGAGTACCTGCCGGGGAACACCTATCGGGTCTACCACGGTCACATCGACTATCCGTTCACGGACCAGATGATTCATGGGCGCATCATCCGCAGGCAGTTCCTGCTCGATTCGGGCATCCGGTTCACGACCGGACACTACGAGGATCGCCTGTTCTCGACTCTCCTTTACTTAGCCGGTCCCAGTCATTTCGTGAACGTTCCCACCTACGAATGGACCCAGTACACGACGCGATCGACATCGTCGTCGACGATGTCTGTGGAGCGGCTGCACGACAAGGTTCGATCGCTCGAAGCGTGCTGGGGGCACATGCCGCCTCATCAAAGGCCTCGGTTCATGCGCGAAGTGCTCGCGCTCGACCTCACCAGGTTCCTTAGAGCCTGGCCCGTCAGTGATCGGGATTATCAGCTCGCCCTGTTCGAGGAGGTGGGCACGTTCCTGCGTGAGCGCAGCCCATATCTGGTTGCTCTGGGCAACGGAAACCTTCACGAGAAGGCACGAGCACTTGAAAAGAGTGACTGGGACGCCATGTGGCGCTTGTACCCAGGCCCCTTCGAGCTCACCGAGGACCACAAGTTGCGGCCCGGGCAGAGCGTCCCGCTGCGCACGGCGATGGATGACTACTTCTGTCACACGCACTACCACGTGTTGTTTTCGCTGCTGCTCGCCGCTCAACGAAAGCGGCCGGCGCAGATCTTCATCTACACCGGATATCAGCAGTTCTCGCCTGACTTCCTCACTGCTCTTCGAGCATTGCCGTGGGTGGGCAATGTCATCACCTACACGATGGGCAACATCGTCTCCGAGATCGAAAACCGTATCGGAGCGGATCCCGCGACGGCCGATATTTGGCTTCCTCACATCATGCGAAGGCAGTTCTCTTCGATCATCCGTGCGATCGGCGAGGACGACCAGTGCTTTGCTTTCAACGACACTCTTCCTTCGTGGTATGTGATCGAGGGCTCGTTCCAGGCGCTTACACGCGTCGAGGACGCCTACGCCTCATTGAGTCGTGAACTGGAGATCCATCACACGTATGGCAAGTGGGACCGAGTGCTCGCACAACTCGGCGATCGATTTCCCCCCACGCTCTTCCGGTCGCCCAAGGTCACAGAGGTCATCGCAGGTACGAATCCTGCACACGCACCCGAGAATCTGATGGCGATGCTCCGAATATTCGATCCGCTCGCAGCGATGCAGGAGCACCGTGAGTGGCTGCTGGAGTTCTTCGCGAGCGCCTACGAGGGATCGTCGGTCCCGTTCACGTCATCCACCGTGCTCGTGTACACCCAGCCTTTGGCGCATATCGGCCACTGCTCACGGTTCGAGCAGCGGGAGATGTACCGGGGCATGGTTGCGAAGTACGGTGCCGGGGTTTGCGTCATCAAGCCCCACCCTGCCGACACGGTCGATTACAGGCCGCTCGGGGTCCCTGTCATGGACAGAAGCATGCCATCAGAGGTGCTGAATCTGATCGCCGAGACCGCGGACATCGATCTGGCAGTCAGCTTCTCCTCCTCCGCGGTGAACACCACGCGCTTCGCGCGGCGTCGGATGCGCCTCTTCGGCGACGACCTGACGGATCCGAGCGAGATCCGCTCGGCTATCCTCAGCCTGATCCCGCACCGCCACAGCCTTCGATTCCGTCTCACCGACGCATCGTGGAGCTTCGGGAATTCGATCCAGAAGGCGGCGCCGGTAAGGAAGGTCCGTGCCGCCCTCCGCGACCCTCGTGCCATCCTCGGGTGGCCGATGTGGAAGTTTCGACGCGTGCTCGACGTTGCTCGGCGGCGGCTTCCGGTCTAACCTCAACTCTCCGCTGAGATGATGAACGCGGCGGGCCGAATGTACCGCCCACCCCCATCGAGCCATGGTACGAAAGACCGAGCCATGATCCAGAAGAAGGAGTTCCGCGCTGTCAGAGACCTCGACACCAGACCCCGCTTCCTCGCTCGAACGGGCAAGCCAGCTGTTAGATGCTTCGGCGGACAGTTTGGTGCGGGAAGACTTCGCAGCTGCGATGGTCACGGATACCGAGTTGGTCGCACTTCTCAGGACTGTCGAGCGCAGTGCCGACTCTGTCGCGGACGCGCTGCTGACCTCGGTGACGACCTACCTCAAGGCCTTGGATCGAGCAACCAACTACCACAATGATTCTGGTGAGGACACGCCATCAGTTGCCTTGTTCACCGGACACGCCCTGGCCGCGGACCCCGAGGTGTTCAACAAGAACGTACTGGCGAACTACGCGCTAGAAGTCATCTTCCTCAACGTGAGGATCTATCGTCACAGCGCAGCCGAGAAACTGATCCGGCACTACGACCCCGTCTTTGATGACTGCCATCGTGCCGCTCTGTGTAAGCGGATGCTTGCGTCGTCCTCCGGCAGGTTGAGCCTCGACGTTGATGTCAGGCCGCTGATGACTCGAGCCAAGAGTTGGGCTAGCGCTCTTGATGCCCAAATGGCCGGTTTGCGGGAGAGCGGAGGTAACGATGCTGCCGTCGCGTGGCGACGGCAGCGTAAGCGTGAGTACCTGTCCAATCTCTCTGGCATCGTTCGGATGCTTGAGCTCGGCCTACCAGGCCTGCCGGGGCTGTGTCGCGAGGAGATGAAGAACTGCCATGGCCAGACCCGTGAGGGGGCCTGGGAGTTTATGAGGACCATGGCTGAAACCGGGGTCTACGACGACGATATCCGTGCCTGGGCCGCTTCGTTGCCTCCAGAGGCACACCAGGACGGGGCGCTTTCGCACCTCATCGGACGTCTGAGCGCTGGGCGGCCGGGCCATCCTGCCACGACGCGTTACCTGCCTCCCGACAGTTTCCCGCGACGGTGGCACAACCTCAACGTCGCCTTCACAGATCGACTGGTATCGCGCCGCCAGGTGAGCCAACAAGCAGCCAGCCTCATGGAGGAGGCGCTGGCGTTGTATGAGGCCGCCGAGACCACCGCGCAGCGTCTTGAGCGACTCGGAATTATTTACGCACTCCGAGTGAACCGGCGCTACCAGGACTTCTGGGCCGACTTCTCCGACGTTCTGGCCATGGAGCCTCAGGGATCGATCGGTGACACGGTCTATCTCTTCCCCGAGTCCTGGTCGTTGGTGGACGGCACGCTGGCGCTGCCTTTGCTCTTGGAAGCCCGCAGGCGTGGCAACATTGCCGCCGCAGTCAACCCCCGAGTTGCCGATTTCGAACCCACCGCCGACGACGGTCTCAACGAGTTGATCGGCCTCTTCGATGCGCCGAACGACCTGCGGTACGAGCAGACTACGCAGCGGTTCTTCGACTGGAAAATCGATCTCGCCCACAAACGGATCACCGCTGGTCCGTACAACATCTACCAACCCGTCTTCGAACACGTCACCCGCTATCAATTCACCTATTTCCTCGACTTCGCGACTGACGCCTGCAGTCGTCAGGCGGTGCTCCATTACATCACCTATATGGACCATGTACTGAAATACTGTGAATCAGTCGCTGCTTGGGCACGGCGGGAGGGCAAGAAGGTCCGATTCATCGCGAACGCCTCCCACTACCCACAGAATGGCGCGTACCGTATCTTCTGCGAGGCCAAGGGATATCGAGACAACGTCGAGTTCATCGCCGTTTCTGCCGGCTATGACAATTATTTCAAGAACATCGGCGACGCCCGCACCGAGACGCTCACTGCTTTGAACCTGACGCGAAACCCGCACTCCAGGAACTCTTTTCTCGGCACCGAGGCGGGCTTCGAGCGGTACTGGAAGGAGAGTCTCCCGCGTCTGCCAGAGCTGAGGCAGCAGGCCACACAGTGGCTGACGGCGAAGCGTGCACAGCATGCCGCCGATTCGGGCGATTCGGCCGAACGCGACGAAGTGCTGGAGCGCATCCGAGAGGCCAAAGCCGCCGGCAAGAAAGTGCTTCTGGTGGTCGGGAAAGTGATCTACGACCTAGGCGTCAAGTACACCAAGGGCGTGTGCCACGCCGACATGAGCGAATGGATCACCGACACGGTCCGCTATGCGAACACCCGCAGCGACGTCTTGTTGCTCATCAAGCCCCACCCGCATGAATCGCTGAAGGCTCTCACCATGACGTCTGACGAGGTGCCGACTTTGCGGGACCTGATCGCAACACCCGTGGGCAACAACGTCATCTACCTGCCGCACGACATGTTCACCATCGCCGATCTGCAAGCGCATATCGACCTCGGCATCCTGTGGAATGGGACCAGCGCGCTGGAACTGACGGCATGGGGCATTCCTGTTCTGTTGTGTGATGTGTGGGGACATTACGACTACCCCATTGGGTTCACTCGCCCGCGTTCCCGCAGGGCCTACCACCGCATGATGTCGAAACCCGAAGTCGTCAACTGTGATCAAGAACTTCGTGACAGGGCGATTTGCTTCCTCAACTACATGGGCAGCGATGCAGTTAGAATCCGCAACCCGTATACGCGAACCACAACGCTGAACTACAACCAATTCAGTGCGAGTGCCATACAGCTCGACAAAATCCGGGACTTCGTGGAACACGGTGACCCCGAGTTGGAGGCCCTTTTCGACCGGATCCACTAACCCCGCGGTTTCAGCCGCGGGTCTCCGCGCCGAGCAACTCCCAGGACTTCACGATTCGCTGTGCCCCGAGGCCGTCGACAGCCCCACGGCCGGTGGCCGCCCAACCGTTGCCGGCCATCAGGTCGGACACGTGGGCTCCGAGCGCCGCTGAGGCGCGACCCGGTTCACTGCGTACCTCGTGGATCGTTCCGATTCCTCGGGCGATCCCACGGCGAAGCAGTGCTTCGTAGCCGATGCGCTGATTGTCGACGACCGGGATGACCACCGAGGGGACGCCGATGCACGCGAGCTCCCACGCCGTTGTACTTGCGGAGCTGACGACAAGGTGGGCGCGTGCCGCGAGGCTCGGAAACTCTGCTGACGGTTCCACCAGCCGGACCGACTCTCCTGCTGCGGTACGGATCCCGTCCCAGTTCTCGGCAGGGGCGACGACCGTCACGCTTCGTGCGCCTGGGGCCCGCACACTCACCGTGGCGACGAGCGCTGACGAACCCGTGGCATCCGAACCGCCGAGCACGACGACGATGTCGACACCGTCTTCCGTTGCCGTCACGGGCGCCTCGTCGCGCTGCTGTCGTGCACGACGGATCTCCTCGCGCATCGGCGCAAACGCAATCCCTCGCAGAAGGACGCTGCTGCCGTCCGCCGGTCGGATCGTGGCCTCGGCGTCGAGCGTCGAATCGATCGCGACGTCTGCTGTGCGCCGCCCGAACGGTCCGTCCTCCATCGAGGAGAGGAGGGCGCCGGCGGCTCGGATGGCCCCGAGCGCGTCTCCGTCTTCGTCGTAGTCGTCGATATGGACGACATCCGCCCCGTACCGGGTGACGAGCTCGTCAGGACTTCGCGGCATGGGGACGACCTCCACGGACGCGGCGGCGACAAGACTGCGACCGAATGCCGACGTCACGTCCCCTGCGATCAGCGCCGACCAGCCGGCCCGCCGAGCAGCGTTCGCCACAGAGACGCCCCGCACCAGATGCCCGAGTCCTCCCTCTGGCGTGCCGTCGCAACGAACGACGACGGTGTTCATCCCTCGGCCAGTTCTTTCTGGCGAATCTCCGAGTTCAGCGACGTGATATCCGGACGAGTCCGAAGCAGCCCGACGACGTCGGCCCAGGCGGGAGGAGCATCACCGAGTTCCGCGACGATGTTCTCGATCACGGCGGCATCCTCCGGCGTATCGAGAGTGACCCGCAGGTCGTTCGCGGGCGGCGACACCACGATCCCCATCTTGCGGAACTCACGGTCGCTTGCGTACAGGTACGAGGTCACGTGCGTCCGGTGATAGTCGCGGGCCTCTTCGTCGGCGACGGCGAGCGCCGTCGCTGACGCGATCTCGACATCGAGGCCGCGCGGGAGTGTGCGCACCAACGTCGACGATACCCAGTCCAGGCTCGGGTCGGAACGCCAGAGCGCCACGATCTTGGAGATCAGCGAAGGGTCGATGAGAGGGCAGTCGGCCGTGAGGCGCACGACGGCGTCCGCCTTCGTTGCTTCGCGCGCCAGCATGAAACGCGAGAGCACGTCGTCTTCGCTTCCGCGGATCACGCGCACACCGAGTTCCTCGCCGAGCTTCGCCACCGCGTCGTCGCCCTCGTGGGTGGAGGTGGCGATCACGACCTCGTCGACACCCTCTGCGGCGCGGGCGGCTCGCACCATCCAGGCGAGCACCGGCCTGCCGGCGAGTGGGCGCAGTACTTTGCCCGGAAGGCGCGACGATCCGGTTCGCGCTTGGATAACGGCCACCACGTGTGCTTCGGTCACCGTAAAAGGATGTCACGTGACGGGGGAGCCCCGCCCGCCCCACTACCGCACATGGGAGCCAGCCGAGCGGGTATCTCCATACCCTCAGATAGGATGATTGCCGTTGTCGCCAGTGAAAGGTGCCGTTGAGCTCTGAGAAACCCTGGCCTTCCCATCTACGAATACCGAGGAACAAGCGTGTCAGTTCTCGAAGGCGCAAGCATCTTGATCACCGGAGGCACCGGCTCGTTCGGCAAGGCGTTCATCTCCTACGCGCTGCAGAACCTGAACCCCAGCCGCCTGGCGATCTACTCGCGCGACGAGCTGAAGCAGTACGAGGTGCGCAACCAGTTCAACAACGACGATCGCCTTCGCTGGTTCATCGGCGACATCCGCGACGAGCGCCGGCTCTCCCGCGCCCTGCACGGCGTCGACTACGTGGTGCACGCTGCTGCGCTGAAGCAGGTAGACACGGGGGAGTACAACCCCTTCGAGTTCATCAAGACCAACGTGCTTGGCAGTCAGAACGTGGTGGAGGCGTCGATCGATGCGGGCGTCAAGAAGGTCGTCGCGCTCTCGACGGATAAGGCGTCCAGCCCGATCAACCTCTATGGTGCGACGAAGCTGACCGCCGACAAGATCTTCACCCTAGGGAACAACTACGCCGCGAACTACCCGACCCGATTCTCGGTCGTGCGGTATGGAAACGTGACCGGTTCGCGTGGCTCGATCATCCCGAAGTGGCGGGCGATGAGCGAGCGCGGAGAGAAGCTGCCGATCACCGACCTGCGCTGCACACGCTTCTTGATCACGCTGCCCGAAGCGGTGCAGATGGTGGTCGACACCTTCGACCTGATGCAGGGCGGCGAGCTGCTCGTCCCGCACATCCCCTCGCACAAGGTGGTCGACCTGGCGAGTGCAGTGGCCCCAGGCGCCGAGTTCGTCGACGTCGGGTTGCGGCCGGGCGAGAAGCTGCACGAGGAGATGATCAGCCCGGATGAAGGTCGAAGGGCTGTGATCATCGAGGGCGGCAAGTACTACGTGATCGAGCCGGAGACGCCGCAGTGGGGTTACGTGCCCATCGCGGACTCCGTGCCGGTTCCGGAGGGCTTCCACTGCTCCTCGGACAAGAACGACATCTGGTACGGCGTCGACGAACTGCGCGCCGTGCTCGAGGCGGGCATCTGATGCTTCCCTACGGTCGTCAATCGATCGCAGAGGAAGACATCGACGCGGTCGTCAAGATTCTGCGCGGCGACTGGTTGACGACCGGGCCGACCGTCGGAGAGTTCGAGCGCGCCGTCGGCGAACTCGCCGGAGGCCACCGAGCCGTCTCCGTCACCTCGGGCACGTCGGCCCTTCACACCGCCTACTCCGGGCTCGGCCTCGGTGAGGGCGACGAGGTCGTCACCACGCCGATGACATTCGTCGCCACGGCGTCGACCGCCTCGATGCTCGGTGCGAGGGTCGTCTTCGCCGACATCGACGACGAGATGGGGCTGCTCGATCCCGACGCCGTGGATGCCGCGCTGACCGAGCGCACCCGCGTGATCGCGGCCGTCGACTACGCGGGACAGGCCGCCGAGTACGACCGCCTTCAGCCGCTCGCGGACCGCGTCGGCGCAGTGACTCTGGACGATGCCGCCCATTCGATCGGTGGAACCTACCTCGGCCGTCCCGTCGGCGACCTCGCCGACATCACGACGTTCTCGTTCTTCCCGACGAAGAACATGACGACCGGCGAGGGCGGCGCGGTCGTGTGCAAAGACCCTGCGCTGGCGCAGAAGGTGCACGAGTTCCACTTCATCGGATTGGTGCGCGACCCTGCTCGTTTCGCCATGGCCGACGAGGGCCCGTGGCATCAGGAGGTGCACGAGTTCGGTCTCAACTACCGGCTGACCGACATCGCCAGCGCGCTCGGACTCGCGCAGCTGAAGCGCCTCGAACAGTTCAAGCGACGTCGCACGGAGATCGTCGCCCGCTACAACGAGGCGTTCGCCTCTGTGGACGGTGTGCGCACCCCGACTCAGCGGGCCGACACCGATCCGATGTGGCATCTCTATCCGCTCCGTGTGCGCGACGGGCGCAGGCGTGAAGTGTTCGAGAAGATGCGTGCGGCGGGCATCGGCGTGCAGGTGAACTACATTCCGGTCTACTGGCATCCTGTGTACGCGAACGCCGGCTATCAGCGGGGCATGTGCCCCAATGCCGAGGCGTACTACGCCGAGGAGCTCTCCCTGCCGATCTTCCCCGACCTCACCGACTCGCAGGTCGACCAGGTGATCGGCGCTCTCGTCGACGCGTTGCGCTAAGACTCTTCGGCGCGCAGCGGCGCCGCAGGCAGTGCCTGTCGCCACGACATCCCCTGCGACGCTTTCACCGTGCAGATCACGAGGAGCATCCATCCGCTCTCGATGAGGATGGTGCTCTCGGCCATCGCCGTGCCGATCAGGGCGATCAGCACGAGCGGCGGCCAGGCATAGATGACGCTGCGCTTGTTCGAGCCGAGCAGCCAGGAGCGGAACATCGCGAGGCCGAGCATCAGCAGGAAGAGCAGGAACCCGACGAGGCCGACCTGCAGCCAGACATCCAGAAACGCGTTCAGCCCGTTCGCGTGCGGGGATCCGGTGGCCGCGTTGATCAGCGAATACGGCGGCAGGGAGCCGCGCCAGAACCCGATCCATCCCCAGCCCAGTAGCGGATTGGTGGGGATGAGGTGCCAGATCTGCAGCCACACCTCGTAGCGCACGGTGATCACGGACTGTCCGTGCAGCAGGTTGATGATCGGCGCCCTGAAGATGAAGGCGAGCACTGCGCACACGGTGGTCACCACACCGAGAACGATCTGCACGTAGAACCGCACGCGTTCGTTGCGGATGTGCCGCAGCCCGAACAGCGCGGCGCTCGCCAACACCACGACGACAAGCATGATCGCGATCACCGGGGAGCTGGAGAACACGAGACACAGCAGTGCGACCACGACGGAGAACACGGCGACGCTGAGCGTCACGGACTTCGTGCGCCACTCGATGATGAAGGTCACCGCGGCGATGAGGGCGATGAGCCCCAGCTGATTGCGGCTGCCGAACAGGCCGGAGATCGGTCCGCCCTGGGCGAGGTTGCCTGCGATGCCGAGGAACTTGATGGGCGTGTCGATGAGCAGCCCGCTCAGCACCTCGAGCGCGAGGGACGCCGTCAGCAGCACCCTCAGCACGTCGCCGATGACGCGGACGATCTGGATGGCGTCCCGCACCAGTGCGAGGTAGATCGCCAGGAACGCGAAGAGCACCTGGTAGAGGATGGCCGCAAGCGTCGCCCACTGGTAGACGCTCCACACGATCGACGCCGCGCACCATCCGACGAACACCAGCAGCGACACCGGCAACAGGCCGTGCCACTCGATCGCCTCCCAGTGGGCGACGAAGGACCCGGCAGTGATCACGACGAGCGCACCGAGCACACCGAGCAGACCCGGCCAGCCGATCACGTCGCGGATGGCCGTGGTGAGGAACGCGACGCCGACGATCGTCAGCGACAGTGCACGCGAGAACTTCGCCGACTCGAACAGGGCGCGGGTCAGTGCGAACCACTGTGGCACGTGTCGCGGCTGAGCCATGCGGTCGTATCCCTCGTCGGTGCTCACTGACGGCCCTACGGCCGATCGAGCTTCGTCTTGATGCTGAACGTCACGAGCAGCGCGAAGCCGCCCTCGATCAGCATGCGGCTCTCGGCGAGCGATTGCGCGATGGCCGCAGCCATCATCAGCAGCGGGAGCAGCGTGATCGCCGTATAGCGCACATCCGATCGCACGACGCCCGCCGCGTCGAACGGCGCCCTGTCGACGGCCATGAACCAGGCGCGGCCGAACGTGGAGAGCACGAGCAGGGCGAAGATCACGAGACCGAGGATGCCCAGCTGAAGCCAGACATCCAGATAGGCGTTGTGCGCCTGGAGGTACTCGACCTTGTTGCGGATGGCCAGCCCTTTGAACGGCTCGACCCACGGCGCCCAGTAGCTGATCCACCCCCAGCCGAAGAACGGCCTCTGCTGTGCGAGGTCGATGACCTTGCCCCAGATGTCGGTGCGTCCGGTGAGATCCGAGCTCTTGCCCAGCAGGCCGGTGACGTCGTTCCAGAACAGAACGATGGATGCCACCCCGATCACGAGCAGGCCGGCGGCCGTCGCGTAGATGGGCACCCGCTTGCTCTGCGGGACCCCGCGTCCCCACAGGGCGAAGAGCAGCACCGCGACGACCACGACGAGCGCAGCGATCACGGTCGACGATCTCGTGAGCAGGAAGGTCACTCCGGCAAGCACGAGCCATACGATGCCGGCCGTGCGGTTCACCGTGCGGTCGGCGAGCTGGATGCCGAACACGATGATCGCGAAGAGCGTGATCATGCCGAGGATGTCGCTGTTGCCGACGATGCCCTGGATCTTGCCGCCGTGGAACAGCAGATCCCGGCTCCAATAGTAGGCGTCAGGCAGCTTGCCCGACCCGTAGTCGGTGAAGAACGGCAGAACGTGGTGGCGCACGAACACCGAGACGATCAGCTCGAAGAGGAGCGAGAGCGCGATGATCCACCGGAAGGCCGCGCCGAGCGCCCGAAGGACCTGCTGCCAGGTCAGGCAGAGCGAGAAGAACGCCCCTGCCGTCGCCGTGGCTAGCTGTGCGACCGTTCCGTAGACGGACTCGAGCCGGTACGCCGACCACGCGATCGACACCACGCAGAGCAGCAGAAAGAGCAGCAGCGTCTTCGGCCACTTGCGGATCGGCACGCGCGGCCTCGTACGAACGAGGAACACGATGCTGACGACGAGGCAGAACAGCACGGCGGCGCCCCAGCCGTACCAGCTGACGCTGTCGCGCCAGAAGTCGCCGGCGAACAGAGTGAAGAACGTGAAGCCGGCGAACGCGAGCTTCCAGCCCTGGCCAGAGGGGACGGTGCGCGGCGTAGTCGCCGGCCTGGTCTCAGGGGTCATGGGTCTCACTGTAACCGCGGGCGGGGTGCCGAACGGCATTCCCGATCGGGGGTGCGTCGAGGCTGTCATCGGCCTAGCCTTTCCCCATGTTCAGCGTGCGAACCAGGAACATCTCCGGCCGCAGCGCCGCGGTCGGATCCGCAGGGTCGTTCACCCTCGTCGCGGATCGCTCCTCCGAGGCCGGCGGTGACGGCATCGGGTTCAACGGCGGTCAGCTGCTCTACCTCGCCATCGCGGCGTGCGTCTCCAACGACCTCTTCCGTGAAGCGGATGCCGCAGGCATCGCGCTCAAGTCGGTGGAGGTCACCGTCGACGGCGACTTCTCGGGGTCCCCGGCGGTGTCTACGCACGTGCACTACGACGTGCGCGCGTCGGGCGACGCGGACGAGCCTGCTCTCCGTGCCCTGGTCGAGGGCGTCGACGCGATCGCCGAGGTCCCCAACTCCTTGCGAGGCGGCACGGAGGTGACCCTGCGAGACGTCACGGTCGCCCAGTCGGCCACGTGAGTCGATTCCATGCGCGGCTCATGGTGCGTTGCCACGTTCGCTCGTACGCCCAACCCCGCTGGTCGAGTAGCGCCGACTGCAGGTCGACGGGTATCGCGACGCACTACTCGACCAGCGACGTGGGCAGCACGCCCTAGACGAATGCCGCGGTTCCCGTGATCGCTCGGCCGACGATGAGGGTGTTCATCTCACGGGTGCCCTCGTAGGAGTACACCGCCTCGGCGTCGTTGAAGAACCGGATGACGTCGTAGTCGAGCACGATGCCGTTGCCGCCGAAGATCTCGCGAGCCCATGCAACGGTCTCGCGCATGCGGGAGGTTGCGAACGCCTTCGCGAGAGCCGAGTGCTCGTCGCGCTGGGTGCCTGCGTCGAGCATCCGAGACACCTGAACGACGACGCCGAGCGACGCTGTGATGTTCGCCAGCGACTTGGCGAGCAGGTCTTGCACGAGCTGGTGCGAGGCGATCGGCTTGCCGAACTGGATGCGCTCCGACGCGTAACGCACGGCGGCCTCGTATGCACCGACCGCGAGGCCGACAGCGGCCCACGCAACTTCGGCGCGGGTGGCGCGCAGCACCTTGGCGGTGTCGCGGAACGAGTTCGCGTTCTGCAGTCGCAGCGACTCGGGAACCCGCACGTCGGTCAGGGTGATGTCGGCGTTCTGAACGGCACGCAGCGACTGCTTGCCCTCGATCTTCGTCGCCGTGTAGCCGGGCGTCTCGGTGGGAACGATGAAACCCTTGACCTGGCCGTCGGCGACATCCTTCGCCCAGATGATCGTGACGTCGCTGAAGGTCGCATTGCCGATCCAGCGCTTGGAGCCGTTGATAACCCACTCGTCGCCCTGGCGCTCCGCCGTGGTGCGCAGGCCCTGCGCCGAGTCCGAGCCGGAGAGCGGCTCGGTGAGACCGAATGCTCCGATGACCTCGCCGGAGGCCAGCTTCGGCAGCCACTCGTCGCGCTGCTCCTGCGAGCCGCATGCGCTCACCGCCCCGGCCGCGAGTCCGTTCTGCACACCGACGTACGTCGCGACGGAACCGTCGATGCGTCCGAGCTCCAGTGCGACGAACCCGCGGAACACGGCCGAGTTCGGGAACGGCTTGGTCTCGTCCCAGGCGAACGCCGCGACACCGAGGCGGTGGAGCTCGGGGATGACCTGCTTCGGGAACTCCGCACGCTCCCAGTACTCGTTGGCGATCGGCCGCACCTCCGTCTCGAGGTAAGCGCGGAGCGCCGCGATCGCGTCCTTCTCCTGATCGGTGAGTTCGTTCTCGAACCCGTAGAAGTCCGCCGCGAGAGGCTCGAATGCCATGACTGCTCCAGTGCTAGATGGTGGCCGAGGTGCGCATCACAGCCTAGGCAGCGGCATCCTGACCGCCCAAGGCGATTGGTACTCTGCGACTAACGAGACGAAAGGGCGGGTGCGGATGTTTGTGCGCATCGACAACACCCCTCGCGACTACGCGTGGGGTTCCTTGCACGGCATCGCCGACCTGCTGGGAAGGACGGCCTCCGGACGCCCTGAGGCCGAGCTCTGGCTCGGGGCGCATCCCGGATGCCCGAGCGTGCTCGTGCCGCCGATCGGAGACGCGACGACCCTGGCGGGTCTGATCTCGGCCGACCCCGGCGCGACACTCGGGCGGGAGTGGCTCGACTACGAGCGGGGAGCCGAGGAGCGGGTCGAGGCGATCGAGCGCGCCGATCATCGCGAGCCCGTTCTCGGGGGGGCTGAGCTTGCTCCTCACCTCGGCTATCTGCTCAAGGTGCTGTCGGCGTCCGCACCGCTGTCCATCCAGGCACACCCGTCGCCCGAGCAGGCGCTCGCCGGGTTCGAGCGCGAGAACGCGCTCGGGGTGCCGCTGGACTCTCCTGAGCGCAACTACAAGGACCCGTTCCACAAGCCGGAGATGATCTACCCGGTCACCCCGTTCGACGCACTGTGCGGGTTCCGCGCGGTCGAAGACTCGCTCGCCGCGATCGACGAGCTGATCGCGATCGGCAGGGCGGAGGCCCTGCCACGGGACGAGATCGAGGTGCTGCGGGGCATCCTCGCCGCCGGTGACGACGACGAGTCCGCGTTGCGCGCCGCCGTCGGGTTGCTGCTCGGGGGAGGGGACGCCGCCGAGGAGATCGTGCAGCAGGCGACCGAGATCGCACACGCGCCGAGGGGCGAGTCCGCAGAGGAGCTCGACATCGTTCGACTGCTCGCGGATTTCGCGCCCGGCGACCCCGGCGTGGTGCTCGCGCTGCTGCTGAACAGGGTCTCGTTGCAACCGGGTGAGGCGCTCTACCTGCCGGCGGGGAACATCCATGCCTACCTCTCCGGAACGGGCATCGAGCTCATGGCGGCCTCGGACAACGTGCTGCGTGGCGGCCTGACCCCGAAGCACATCGATGTGCCGGAGTTGCTGCGCGTGCTCGACTTCACGCCCGTCGCGGTGCCGCTGCTGTCGCCGTCGAGCGACGGAGCCGTCGAGCTGTTCGCGCCCGACGTGCCCGACTTCGCGCTCGCGCACGTGACGGCGGATGCCTCACTCGAGCCGTCCGGGCCGGCGATCGTGCTCTGCACCGCAGGCTCGGCGACCGTGCTGGGCGCCATGGGCGAGATCGAGATCGAGCGTGGCCAGGCCTGCTACATCACTCCGGACGAGGGAGATCTGCGCTTCGCCGTGCAGCCGGGCGGCGAGCTCTTCGTCGCGATGCCGAACCTGTAAGCGCGCCAGAGCGTCGCCCGTGGCGACGATAGGTTTGATGTCATGTCTTGGTTGGTGACCGGCGGTGCCGGCTACATCGGGTCCCATGTTGTACGCGCGTTCGGTGAGGCGGGCATCGACACCGTCGTGATCGACGATCTCTCCAGCGGGCACGAGTCGTTCGTCGCAGGGGGCGAGCAGTTCGTGCGGGGCACCATCCTCGACGGTGAGCTGCTCGCGCGCACCTTTGCCGAGCATCCGATCACGGGCGTGATGCACATCGCCGGGTTCAAGTACGCGGGTGTCTCCGTGCAGCGGCCTCTGCACACCTATGAACAGAACGTCACGGGGACGGCCACTCTGCTCGCCGCGATGGAGGGCGCGGGCATCGACACGATCGTGTTCTCCTCGAGTGCGGCGGTCTACGGCACCCCCGACGTCGATCTCGTGACGGAAGACACCCCGAAGGCGCCGGAGTCGCCGTACGGCGAGTCGAAGCTGATCGGGGAGTGGCTGCTGCGCGATCAGGGGATCGCACGCGGCGTCAAGCATTCCAGCCTGCGGTACTTCAACGTCGTCGGGTCCGGATACGGGGACCTCTTCGACACGAGTCCCCACAACCTCTTTCCGCTGGTTTTCGATGCGCTCCTCGACGGCCGCACTCCGCGCATCAACGGCAACGACTATCCAACGCCCGACGGCACGTGCGTGCGCGACTACGTGCACGTCTCAGACCTGGCTCGTTCGCACGTCGCAGCCGCCCAGCGGCTCGAGGCGGGCGACCCGATCGAGGCCGCGTACAACCTGGGCAGCGGTGACGGCGTCTCGGTCGGCGAGATCATGTCGACGGTCGCCGAGGTGACCGGCATCGACTTCACTCCTGAGATCGCGCCGCGACGCCAGGGGGACCCTGCGCGCATCGTGGCATCGGGGGTCCTCGCCGCCCGAGACCTCGACTGGAAGATGCGCCACAGCCTCGCCGACATGGTTGCCAGCGCGTGGCACGCGCGGCAGCGAGCGACCGTCGCCTGACCCCCTCCGACAAATCGTTGCGGGTTTCTCGGCGAGTCGCGAACCCTCCAGCCCGAGTTGAGGCTTTACGATTCGCGACTTGACGCGATCGAACTACACCGGTGTAATTAGTGAAACGCCCCGTGTGGAAACACACACGGTGCGCGTGGCAACACACGTGGGGAGATCGATATGGCGAATAGCGAATATCGACCGGGGGTACCTGAAAACTGGTTCGTCGATCCTGTTCGGCTGGGGGTGCCGGGGGTTTCGTCGCGCGCAGAGGATGATGAAGAGAATCCTCTGTCGTGGCAATCGGATGCGCTGTGCGCGCAGACCGACCCTGAGGCGTTCTTTCCCGAGAAGGGCGGATCGACCAGGGATGCCAAGAAGATCTGCACTTCATGCGAGGTGCGGGCTCAGTGCCTGGAGTACGCACTCCAGAACGACGAGCGCTTCGGCATCTGGGGTGGCCTCTCGGAACGAGAACGTCGCAAGCTGCGTCGACGCGCCGGCTGATTTCGGCGCCGTCCTAGAGACGCCGTTTCGGGTCGAACGGTCGCGAGCTGCAGGGTTTCGGGCTGCAGCTCGCGAGTTTCGCCGTCGTTGAGCCTACGGTCGCGCGTCGTTCACTGAGTTGCTCCTGCACCAATTCGGGGAGCACGCGACCCTGGTACCCGGTATTGGGCGCGCTCCTGCCTAGGCTTGCCGCGATGCCTCCGACAGTCACCGCGATCCTCGTCGCACACCGCGACCCCGAGCACCTCAGACGCAGCCTGGATGCCGTCGCAGCGCAGTCCCGTCCTGTCGACTCGCTCATCGTGATCGGCGTCGCATCGGACGAGAAGACCACCGCGGTCGCCGCCGAGGCCTCGCCGGACCACCTGCTGGCGTCCACCGAGAAGCTTCCGTACGGAACCGCGCTGGGCGTCGCGGCCCGCGTCGTTCCGCCCGCGACATCCGACGACGACTGGTTGTGGTTCCTCGGCCAGGACACCGCGCCCGAGCCGGAGGCCCTCGCGCGCCTCATGGACACCGTCGCGGTCTCGCCGTCCGTCGCCGTTGCAGGGCCCAAACACGTCGACTGGGACGACGGCTCGGTGATCCGTGAGCTCGGGCTTTCGATGACCCCGTACGGCACCACTGTCGCCGTCGTCGAGGACGAGCTCGACCAGGCACAGCACGACCGCACGAGCGACATGCTCGCCGTGCCAGCGGCAGGCATGCTGATCCGGCAGAACGTCTGGGAGTCGCTCGGCGGCTTCGATCCGGGGCTCCCGGTGTTCGACGACGGGCTCGACCTGTGCGTTCGGGCGCGTCTGGCGGGACACAGGGTCGTCATCGTTCCCGCCTCGCGGGTCGCCTCGGCGGGCGACGGCGTCAGCGGCCCGAAGCGGTCGCCGAAGGGACGCCAGAGGCGACGCCAGCACCGTCACAAGCGCGCCGCGCAGTTGCACCGGCGTATGGCATATGCAGCGGCCATTTCGCTGGTGTTCCACTGGCTCTCTCTTGTGCCCCTCGCGGTCATCCGATCGATCGGCTTCTTGATCGGCAAGCAGCCGGGTGCCATCGGGGGCGAGCTCGCCGCGGCCTTCTCCACGGCGTTCGGCGGGAGCCGCGTCGGCCAGGCGCGATCGGCCATCAAACGGGTTCGCACCGTCAAGTGGAGCGCGATCGCGCCACTGCGCATCCCTCACGTCGAGGTGCGGCGTGCCCGCGCGCAGAAGCGCGAGGCGAGCCTCGTTCGCATGCACGGCGAACGCCGGGAGGTCAACTTCTTCAGCGGTGGCGGCGCTTGGGTCGTGCTGGCGATGGCGCTGATGAGCATCGCGCTGTTCGCGCCGCTGCTCGGGTCGTCGCAGATCAGCGGCGGGGGTCTTCTCCCGCTGAGCGACATCGGAACGCTCTGGTCGAATGTCGGCTACGGCTGGCGCAACATCGGCATCGGATTCGTCGGAGCTGCCGATCCGTTCGGCGCGGTGCTCGCCGTGCTCGGCTCGCTCACATTCTGGCAGCCGTCGTTCTCGCTCGAGCTGCTCTGGTTCGCTGCGCTGCCGCTGGCGGCTCTCGGCGGCTGGTTCCTCGCAACGCGGCTCACCCACCGGGCGGTGCTCCGCGCGACGTTCGCCATCGTCTGGGCACTCGCGCCCATGCTGTTCGCGGCCCTGCAGGAGGGCCGGCCTGCCGCAGTGATCGTGCACCTGCTGCTGCCCTGGCTGTTCTTCGCGGGCACGGCAGCGAAGCGCTCCTGGGCTGCGGCGGCGACCACGGCCCTGCTCGCTGCTGTCATCGTCGCGTGCTCGCCGCTACTTGCTCCCGCACTCGCCGTGGCATGGATCGTCGCTGCGGCTCTCAGCGGTCGCGGCGTAGGGCGCGTGCTGTGCATCCCCATTCCGACCCTCGTGCTGTTCGGCCCCCTGGTGTGGCAGCAGACCATGCGCGGCACCCCGCTCGCGGTCTTCGCCGACCCCGGCGTTCCGCTGCCCGGCCCGATGGCTCATCCGCTGCACATCGCGCTCGGTTTCCCCGATTCGGCCCTCGGCGGATGGCAGACCATCGCAGCGCAGTTCGGGATGCCCGGCACGGTGCCGTCGATCATCGTGCCGATTCTGGTGGCGCCCCTCGCCATCCTCGCGCTCCTCGCACTCTTCCTGCGTGGCACGATCCGAGCCACCCTGTGCCTCGTCGGCGCCCTGCTCGGATTCGCGACGGCGGTGCTCGCCGCCCAGGTGTCGTTCGCGACTTCCGGCGCGTCCCCCGTCCCGCTCTGGACGGGAAGCGCGCTGAGCCTCTTCTGGCTCGGACTCATCGCTGCGGCGACCATGGCGCTGGTCGCCCTCGGACGGTTCGCCATCATCCCGGCGACCGTCACGATCGTGCTCATCGCGGTCGCCGTTGCACCGTTGGCGATCGCGGTGCCGCTTCAGACTTCGGCCATCACCGCCGGACCGGGTACGACGCTCCCCGCCTACGTCACCGCGAAGGCGCAGACCGACCCGCGCACCGGCACGCTCCAGCTCACGCCGCAGTCCAATGGAACGCTCGCGGCTCAACTGGTGCACGGCACGGGGGTGACGCTCGATGACCAGAGCACGCTGAGTTCGACGACGAGGGTTCTCAGCGGCCAGGAGAAGCAGCTCGCGACGCTCGCCGGCAACCTCGCGTCGATCAGCGGCATGGACGACTCCGTGCTGCTGAAGCACTTCGGCGTCTCGTTCGTGCTGTTGCAGACCACGGCGGGGGAGGGAACCTCGCGCGCCTCGGCGACCCAGTCGCGGGCCGAGACGGCGCTCGACGCCAACGCCCTTCTGACGCAGGTCGCCTCGACGGACGACTCGATGCTGTGGAGCGTGCCGAAGCAGACGACCAGCGTGCCCATTCCGGCGGATGCCGGCGGATGGCAGCGCGTGGTCGACCTGATCCTGCTCGGCGTGGTGTTCGGGGTGACACTTCTGCTCGCGCTGCCGACCGGGCGCACCGAGCTCGGAACGCTGGGCCGTCCGACCGCCGAGGAGCTCACCTCGCCACCCGGCGCCGCGTCACGACGCAGGAGGAAGCGCGCCGAGGCCGAGAAGGATGGCGCACCTCCTGACGAAAAGTCGGAGGACTCGAGCGCCGAGGACTCGAGCACCGAGGACTCGAGCACCGAGGGCTCGGACGCCGAGGAGCCGAGCCCGGACGACTCGAGCGCAGAGGAGTCGAGCACGGGGAAGCCGAGCACCGAGGAAGCCGCTGGCGCCGACATCCAGAGCGAGGATGCGCCTACCGAGGGAGCGACAACCGAGGAAGCGCCGACCGAGGACACGGGTCCCGTCGTGCGCACCGACGATGCCCACTGGCCGACCCAGCCGCGAGCAGAGGCACTGCAGTCCGGCTCGAAGACCGAGGAGGGCGATCAGCATGCCGAGTAAGCGTTCGATCGCCCGCGGCGGGGCGCGCATCCTCGCCGGCGTCATCGGCACAGGAGTCGCCGTCATCGCCCTCGCCGCGGCCGCCCTGCTTCCACTGCCGCAGGTGCACGTCATCCCGCCCGGGCGCACGGTCACGCCGGTTCCCGCCGACCAGCAGCGCGTCTGCCCAGGGGGCCTCCTCGATCAGGCGGACCTGACCAGCGCGTCGTCTCTCTCCTCGTTCGGGTCGCCGACCACGACGACTGTGGCGTCCACGGCCATCCAGAGCAAGGATCTTGCGACCCCCAGTGTGCAGGGCGGGGGCTCCAGTGCCCCTCAGTTGATCAGCACGCAGACGTCAGGCACCAAGGTTCGGCCGCTCATCGCGGGCGCGCAGTCCCAGGAGGCATCCCAGTCCGACATCGCGGGACTCGCCGCCGCCGCGTGCGGTGAGGCCGACTCGGACAGCTGGCTGGTCGCCGGTGCGACGACCCTCGGCGCCTCGAGCCTCGTGATGCTGAGCAACCCCTCTGCGGTGCAGGCGACCGTCGACCTCACCGTGTATACCGAAGCGGGCGTTGCACAGGCGCCCGCGGCGCGCGGCATCGTCGTCCGAGCCGGGTCGCAGCTCGTCGTACCGCTCGCGGGCATCGTGCCGAACGCGCAGGCCTCCGTCGTGCACGTGCAGGCGACGGGCGGCAGCGTGTACCCGTCGCTGCAGCAGAGCGCGGTGCAGGGGCTGGCCCCCCAGGGGGTCGAGCTCGTGGGACCGACCGCGTCGCCGTCGCAGAACCTGGTCATCCCTGGCATGGTCGTCGCGAACACGTCGCGTCTGAACAGCGGCTCTGACGGCGGGTCGAGCCTTCTGCCGTCGGTGCGGCTGCTGGCACCCGGCACGTCCACCGTGCACGCGACAGTGACGGCCACCTCCGAGTCGGGAGGCAAGATCGTCGCGACCACCCAGGCAACCCTGCAGGGCGGCACGGTGCGCGAGGTCACGTTCGACCACATCATCGACGGCTCGTACACAGTCCAGGTCAAGGCGGATGCCCCGCTCGTCGCGGCCGCACGTACAGTCGACGCCCTCGGTGCGCCGTCGAAGGGGGAGTCGGCGACGGCGCAGGCCGAGGCCGCCACGCAGGACTTCGCCTGGTTCGTCGCCTCGTCGCCGCTGCAGAAGACGACGCTGCTGGCGGTGGCGTCCGGTGGATCCCCGACGTTGCACCTCGACAACGAGACCGGAGCAGCGGCAACGGTGACGCTCGCAAGGGACGGTTCGGCATCGAAGTCGGTGAAGGTGTCGGCCGGGTCATCCGTCTCGGCGTCGGTGGCCGGCGAGTCGACGTACACGCTGCAGGGGACGAGTGGTCTGCGGGCATCAATCAGCCTGACTGCGGACGGCGCGTCATCGTCCTACGCCCTGAACCCTCCGGGGCCGCTCGCGCAACCGATCACCGTCTACCCGAGGTGATCGGCGGACCCGAGGTAGTCGGTCGGCGCCAGCAGGCCGGATGACCGGTCAGTAGTGTCCGAAGCGGCCGGGCGCCAGATCCCACGGGTCCTTGCCGAGCAGCTCGGCGACCGCGCGGAACACGCAGCTCTCCACGAGCATCTTGCGGTGCAGGTCGTCGTCACGGTGCAGCTTGGCGAGACGCTCGATCGGCACCCGGTACAGGATGATCGCGTTGTTCACGGGATCCACCCCCCACCGCTCCACCTCGTCGGGACCGAGCGCGGATGACGGGGCTGCTGCGATCTGCACGCGCATGCTCGACAGCTGTTCGGGCCAGATGCCCTTGAGGAAGTCCGCCGTCGACGCGACGGTCATCTCGAACACGTCGATGCGGTCCTGCAGGAGTGGCAGATGGGGGCCGGTGACGGGGCCTCGTGCACCCCGGCCGTGCCGGTTCGAGCGCCGCACGGGACTGGCGTAGCGAACGGGCCGGGATCGAGGCATGTCAGTCATCCTAGGGGCGACGTCGCGGGGGTGGAGCGTCGGCGCAGACTGTTCTCGCGAGACTGCACCGCTGCCCCGAGACCGCGGGCGGCGCCCGCTGCTACGGCGTGGGCGTGCAGTCTCGCGTGCGGACGCGTGGCCAGCGCGCCGACGTCGGTGGCGCCGAGTAATCTGGTGCACTGATGACGGCCAGATCGTGCTCCAAGGTCGCGTGCTCCCGTGAAGCCGTGGCCACTCTCACGTACGACTACGCGGACTCGATGGTGGTGCTCGGTCCCTTGTCGATCGCGCACGAGCCGCACACCTACGACCTCTGTGCGATCCACGCTGACCGTCTCTCGGCACCGCAGGGATGGCAGGTGGTGCGTCACCACGTGGTCGGGGGCACCCTCGACTGACTCGCGGCTCCCGGCGAGCCGTCCGAACGCCGGCCGGGCCGTGGCCATGACGGTCGTAACACCGATGGAGTCGCCTGCGAGAATGGACGCATGACCTCTCTCTCCACCGCGCCCGCCGGCGCGAGCCAGGCAGGCACGCGCGAGTTCGAGTACCGGGTGCGCGACCTCGCGCTCGCCGAGTCGGGGCGGCACCAGCTGCGGCTTGCCGAGCACGAGATGCCCGGCCTGATGGCGTTGCGTGCCGAGTTCGGCGAGTCGCAGCCGCTTGCGGGTGCGCGCATCGCCGGCTCGCTGCACATGACCGTGCAGACCGCCGTACTGATCGAGACGTTGGTGGCGCTCGGTGCACGCGTGCGGTGGGCGAGCTGCAACATCTTCTCGACACAAGACGAAGCGGCTGCCGCGGTCGTCGTGGGTCCGAACGGCACGCCGGAGCGGCCGCAGGGCGTCCCGGTGTTCGCCTGGAAGGGCGAGACGCTGGAGGAGTACTGGTGGTGCACCTCCCGCATCTTCGACTGGAGCGCAGAGGCCGGAGCCGATCGTCAGGCAGGGGCATCCGACGCCGACTTCACGGGGCCGAACCTCATCCTGGACGACGGTGGCGATGCGACACTGCTCGTGCACCTGGGCGCCCGGTTCGAGGGCGAGGGTGCCGTGGCGGATGACGGCCCGGGCGATTCGCACGAGTATCGGGTCATCCTCGACCTGCTCCGCTCCTCGCTCGCCGAGTCGTCCGACCGCTGGACACTGGTCGCCGACGGCATCACCGGCGTCACCGAGGAGACCACCACCGGCGCACACCGGCTGTACGAGCTGGAGCGCGACGGCCTGCTGCGGTTCCCCGCGATCAACGTGAACGACTCGGTCACCAAGTCGAAGTTCGACAACAAGTACGGCATCCGTCACTCGCTCGTCGACGGGCTCAACCGGGCCACCGACGTTCTGATCGGCGGCAAGGTGGCGTTCGTGGCCGGCTACGGCGACGTGGGCAAGGGTGCGGCGGAGGCGCTTCGCGGCCAGGGCGCCCGCGTCATCGTGAGCGAGGTCGACCCGATCAACGCGTTGCAGGCCGCGATGGACGGCTTCCAGGTCGCGCGTCTGGAGTCGGTGATCGGCGAGGTGGACATCCTCATCACGGGCACGGGCAACAAGAACGTCGTGCGGCTGGAGCACCTTCTCGGTCTCAAGCACCTGGCGATCGTGGCCAACGTCGGTCACTTCGACAACGAGATCGACATGGCGGCGCTCGAAGCGCTCGACGGCGCAGAGAAGGTGGAGATCAAGCCGCAGGTGCACGAGTGGCGGCTGCCGAACGGACGCAGCGTGCTCGTGCTCAGCGAGGGACGCCTGATGAACCTGGGCAACGCCACGGGACACCCGTCGTTCGTGATGAGCAACTCGTTCACGAACCAGGTGCTCGGTCAGATGGAGCTGCACACGAACACCGAGGCGTACCCGATCGGTGTCTACACGCTGCCCAAGGTGCTCGATGAGAAGGTCGCGAGGCTGCACCTGGATGCCCTCGGCGTCGAGCTCACTCGCCTCACGTCCGAGCAGGCCGCCTACATCGGCGTCGACCCTGACGGCCCCTACAAGTCGGACCAGTACCGTTATTAGGCCTTAGGCACTCCGCTGGTCGAGTAGCGCGGCGCCAGCGGCACGCGTATCGAGACCCATTTCAGCGGTCTCGATACGCGTCGACCTGCGATAGGCGACTACTCGACCTGCGATAGGCGACTACTCGACCAGCGGCAGGCGACTACGGGGTCCGCCGCGGGAATCCCGGCGGGAGCGCGGTGAGGGCGCCCTGAACAGAGTCCAAGCGCGCTCGCTCGCCCATCAGTGCTGCGTACTCGCGGTCTCTGCGCTCGGCGGCGACCGCCACCAGGAATGAGAACGCGTCTGTGTTCGGCAGGGGAGAGACGTAGGCCGATGCCTCGCGTGCGAGGTCTGTCGAGACGCGAGCGCGGGCATCCGGGGTCAGCGTTTCGGAGTGCCTGAGGAACTCGGCGATGCGGCGGGAGAGCGACGGCGGCAGGGTTGCGACATCGGCGATCTGCGCCCAGCCGGCCAGGTGCGGCGGCGATTCCAGGCCGGGTCGTGGTGCCGCCGGCATCCGCTGGAGTTGCGAGTACGTTCCGGCGAGAAGGTCGCCGAGGCGCTT
Organism: Humibacter soli; assembly: GCF_054779035.1. Lineage (NCBI taxonomy): Bacteria > Bacillati > Actinomycetota > Actinomycetes > Micrococcales > Microbacteriaceae > Humibacter > Humibacter soli. The sequence goes on from NZ_BAAGYX010000001.1 coordinate 237,410, forward strand.
CGAGCGCGGGCTGAGCAGCCCGGCGATCGCCGCGATGCCGCCGAACGTGAGGTAGATCTCGACAGCGCCGACCAGCGAGCGCACGAACGTGTGGCGCAACTGCGTGCTGCCGCCGTCGTCGCGAACGATGCGCGCTCCGATGGCGAGCTTGCCGAGGCTGCGGCCGTGACTGAGCGCCTCGATGAGCATCGGCACGACGACGAACATGAGCACGACGGCGGCGACCTGCAGCGAGGCGATCGCAGCGGGGTCGAGGCTGTGAGCGGCCGCCGAGATGCCCCAGATCACCAGGGCGAGCACAGAGTAGATCACAGCCACGTCGATGACGAGGCCCGCGGCGCGCAGCACGAAGGTCGCCGGTCGAGCATCCAGCGACACGGCCTCGCCCGTGAACTGCCGATCGGCATCGCCGTACTGCGCCAGCGTCGTATCGACGAACCGGGTGCCGCCCGCGACCTCGCCCGCCATGGCTACCATCTAATCAGAATGGATGCCGACGCCTACGCAGCCGCCCACAGCGCCGAGTGGGACCGGCTGGCCGCGCTCGCGAAGAGCAGGCGGCTCGACGGCGATGCCTCGGATGAGCTCATCTCCGGGTACCAGTCGGCGTCGACGCAGCTCTCCGTGCTGAGCGCGGCCGACGGTGACAGCGCCTACACGGATCGGCTCGCGACAGCGCTGTCATCCGCTCGACTGCGCTTCACCGGATCCTCGGCAGGGGCGGCCGGCATGGTTGCGCGGTTCTTCGCCGTGTCGCTGCCCGCGGCGCTGTACCGTGTGCGCTGGGTCGCCCTCGGGGTGGCGGTAGCAACCATCGTCGTGGCATCCCTTGCGGCGTGGTGGCTGGTCGCCGATCCGCGAGCGTTGGCCGCGGTCGGCAGCGACGCCGAGCTCAAGCAGTACCTCAACCATCAGTTCATCGACTATTACTCGAACAATCCGGCAGCATCGTTCGCGGGGCAGGTCTGGACGAACAACGCCTGGTTGGCGGCGCAGAGCATCGCGACGGGCATCCTCGGCGTGTACGTGCCGTACATCCTGATCCAGAACGCGGCGAACCTCGGCGTGGCTGCCGGCATCTTCGTGCACTACGGGCGTGCTGACGTGATGTTCTCGTACATCCTTCCGCACGGTCTGCTCGAGCTCACGTCGCTGTTCGTCGCTGCTGCTGCCGGGCTGCGCATCTTCTGGGCGTGGATCGCGCCGGGAGCCCGCACTCGTGGGCAGGCGCTCGCGGAGGAGGGCAGGGCCTTGTTCGCCATCGCGGTGGGCGTGGCGATCAGCCTCTTCGTGTCCGGCCTGATCGAGGGATTCGTCACGCCGTCCGGGCTGCCGGTGTGGGTGAAGGTCGCGATCGGTGCGGTGGCCCTCGCGGCGTTCCTGGTCTACATGCTTGTGGTGGGGCGTCGTGCGGTACAGGCCGGGGCGACGGGCGACCTGGCGGAGTCGGATGCCGGCGCCCGACGACTGGTCGCCGGCTGAACTTACTCGCTGGTCGAGTAGCGCGTACCACGGGTGCACCCGTATCGAGACCCGGCTAGTCCGAGGACTCGATACGCGTGCACTACGCGGGCGCTACTCGACCAGCGGGAATTACTGAACGGCCTTGGTGGTGCCGTCGAACAGGAAGCGGCTGGTGAGACCGGCGATCAGCGCACCGACGATGGGGGCGAGGATCGTCACCCACACCTGACCGATCGCTACCGGTCCACCGTAGATCGCCGTGGCCAGAGCACGGGCCGGGTTGAACGAGCCGTTCGAGACCGGGATGGCGATCAGGGCGACGACGGTCAGCGTGAGGCCGATGGCGAGCGGGGCGAACCCGGCGGCTGCGCGGATGTGCGTGACGCCGAGGATGATGTACAGGAAGAGCGCGGTCGTCACGATCTCGACGACGATGACCGACCAGATGCCGTATCCGCCCGGCGAGAGCGTGCCGTATCCGGTCGATGCTCCCTGGAACTGCACGGTCAGGAAGTTGCCCTTCGCGCCCGGCGCGCCAGACAGGATCCAGAGCAGGATGCTCGACGCCACGATCCCACCGACCAGCTGCGCGATGATGTAGCCGATCACGTCGCGCCAGGCGAAGCGTCCTGCTGTGGCGAGGCCCAGCGTGACCGCCGGGTTGAAGTGGCCGCCGGAGACCGGACCGAACGCATATGCGCCGATGACGACCGAGAGGCCGAGAGCGAGGGCCACGCCGAGGAAACCGACGTTCAGTCCGCCCTTGCCCGCGTGGAATCCTGCTGCGTAGATCGCCGTGCCGACGACTGCGAAGACCAGCAGGAATGTCCCGAAGGCCTCCGCCGCGAGACGGGCGCCGAGAGACGGCGAGACGGTGGCCACAGGCGAGGCCGCCGCGGGAGTTGACTCAGACATCTTCACTTCCTTTTCGGATGATCCGCGGGACGAATTCCGCACCCTGATGCACGGCCCGCGCCTACCTGCGACGCTAAGGTATTTCCCAGGTTCGGTCCAGGCGATTTCCCAGCATGTCGCGGATGCCCCCATCCCGACGGCCGGTTGTCCCCGCCCGCGGTGCATAACTCCTGCAGATTCTGTCGGGAGGCCACGACACGCCGTGTCGGGGGGCGTCCGGCCCGGAATTGCAGGAGTTATGCGCAGGCGTCGGGCGCAGGCGTCGGCCGGAGGGGCGGCCGCTGGGGAAGAGGGCGGGTCAGGGACGGCCGCTGGGGAAGAGGGCGGGTCAGGGACGGCCGCTCGGGAAGAGGGCAGGTCAGAGGCGGCCGGATGCCTTCAGCGCGATGTACCTGTCGGCCAGCGCAGGCGGCAGCTCGGCCGGTGGCGCGGTGACGACGTCTGCGCCGAGCTGACGGATCGCCCCGGCCACCCTGGCTGAGTCCAGCAGTGTGCGCTCGGCGGCCGCGGCTGTGTACACCGAGCCGGCATCCGCGCGTCGGCGCGTCGCCTCCACCACCTCTGGGTCGGTCACGGTGGCGACGACCACGGTGTGCGACCGCGTGAGCTGAGGGAGCGCCGCGAGCAGGCCGGCCGACGAGCCGGGTGTCGAGGCATCTGTGAGCAGTACGACGAGCGCTCGGCGATGGGTGATCGCGCGCACCTGAGCAGGCACCGCTGACCAGTCCGTCTCGATCAACTGTGGCTGCACATCGGCGAGCGAGGTCACGAGGCGCGAGAGCAGGTCTGCGCCCTTCGCGCCGACGACCCTGGCACGCACGCGGCGGTCGAACGCGATCGCGTCGATGCGATCCCCTGCGCGATCAGCGAGAGCCGCAAGAAGGAGCGCACTCTCGAATCCGGTGTCGATGCGGGGCTCGTCGGCGATGCGGGCGGCCGACGTGCGACCGGTGTCGATGACGATCACGACACGTCGGTCGCGCTCCGGGCGCCAGGTGCGCACCATGATGCCTGCGCCCATGCGACCTGCGCCGTCGTGCGCCGACGCGGAGTGCCTCGCCGTCGCCCGCCAGTCGATCGACCGCACGTCGTCGCCCGCCACGTACTCGCGCAGTGAGTCGAACTCCGTGCCCTGACCGCGCACCATCACGGACGTGGAGCCATCCAGCTCACGCAGGCGCGCCAGGCGGGACGGCAGGTGCCGTCTCGCCGTGAACGGCGGGAGCACCTTGAGCTCTCCCGGTGCGTCGAGCGCGGCCTGACGTGACCAGAGCCCGAGTGGGCCCGTCGAACGGATCACCACGAATCCAGTGCGGCGGGTGCCGCGACGACTCGGGGTGAGGGCGAGAGTGAGCATCCTGCGTTCGCCGGGCGGCACGTCGACGGGCAACCGGGATCGGCTCGCACCGGCGGAAGGTTGCCACGCATCGCGCAATGTGCCGCGCAGCCTTCGACGACCCGCGTTGGTGAGCACGACCGACGCCGGAACGGTCTCGCCGAGCCGAACGCGGGACGGGAGCATCCGCTGCACGAGCACGGCACGCGGAGAGGATGCCGCAACCAGGTCGATGACACCGAGCGCGCACACGAAGACCAGCCAGCACACCATGGCGAGGTACGCCCCGGCGCCCGTGTCGCCGAACACGACGACCGGCACGAGACCGACTGCGAGGAGGGCGACGAAGCGCCCGCTGATGGCCAACCCGTGCGCCCTAGAGCGGAACCTGCACCTGCTGCAGCACGGAGCGAAGAATGCCGTCGGCCGACACTCCCTCCAGCTCCGCCTCGGGCTGCAGCTGCAGTCGGTGCCGCCATGCCGGGTGCACCATGGCCTGCACGTGATCGGGTGTGATCGCGTCGTATCCGCCGAGCCAGGCGTGCGCCTTCGCCGCGGCGAGCAGCGCCGTCGCACCGCGCGGGCTGACGCCGAGCCGCACGGAGGGACTCTGTCTGGTGGCGCGCGCCAGGTCGACGATGTAGGCGAGGATGTCCGGTCCGGCACCCACCGCACGAACCTGCTCGCGGGCGCGAAGGATGCCGGCGGCATCCAGCACCGGGCGGATGCCTGCAGCCTCCAGCGCCCGTGGGTCGAACCCCGCCGAGTGCCTTCGCAGCACCTCGAACTCCGCGTCGCGGCCCGGTATGTCGAGCACGATCTTGAGCAGGAAGCGGTCGAGCTGCGCCTCGGGCAGGGTGTAGGTGCCCTCGTACTCGATCGGATTCTGCGTCGCCGCGACCAGGAACGGGTCAGGCAGACGCATGGTCTCGCCGTCGGCGCTCACCTGCCGTTCCTCCATCGCCTCCAGAAGAGCGGCCTGCGTCTTCGGCGGGGTGCGGTTGATCTCGTCGGCGAGAAGGATGTTCGTGAACACCGGCCCGTTCCGGAAGACGAAAGCAGCAGTTCGGGCGTCGTACACCACGGATCCGGTGACGTCGCCCGGCATCAGGTCCGGCGTGAACTGCACGCGCTTGGTGTCCAGCGACAGCGCCGCGCTCAGCGACCGCACGAGGAGCGTCTTCGCCACGCCGGGCACACCCTCGAGCAGCGCGTGGCCGCCCGTGAGCAGCGCGACGAGCAGCCCGGCCACCGCGTCGTCCTGGCCGACGACGGCCTTCGCCACCTCCGCACGCACCTGCCGGAACGCCTCGCGGTCGCCGGCGCCGGGCGCGCCTCCCGCCTGGGGCACCATGGTCGTCGGCGCGTCCGCCGGCCGGCCACCCGGCTGCGCAGAACTGCTCGGATCGGTCATCGCTGTCGACTCCTTCTTCTTCGTGTCGCTGAGTCCTGGGTCGCTGAGTCCTGCGTCATCGAGTCCTGGGCTGCCGGGCCGCGTGCCGGCGACGCTGCGGCGCTGCCGCTTGGTCTCGCTCCCGCCACGGCCCTCCGCACATCGTTTTCCAGGTCGTGCAGTCCGCGCGATGCCGCAACCAGTTCGGCATCCGTTCCCGGCATCGCGTCGAGCAGCAGGTCGCGCACCTCCTGCACAGGCCGTCCCGTGAGCGCGGCCGCGGCGGTGACGATCTGGTCGACGTGCGCCGCCGCCGGCAGCCCGCACAGCGCCCCGACCCGTTGCAGCGTGCCGATGCGCAGAGCGTCGAGCGCGTGCGTCCTCGCCTTGGCCCGGCGATAGAGCCTGGCCCTGCCCTGCATCGTCTCCCCGGCATGCACCACGACGGGGAGGTCCTCGATCACGAGCGGGCCGAATCGGCGTCCGCTCCACACCGCGGCAGCGACGACGACGGCGATCAGCAGCAGAATCGCGGGCGTGAGCCACTGCGGGGTGATCTGGGCGAGCGTCGGCGGACCGGATGCCTGCACATCCGCCTCCGTCGGCAGATACCAGACGAGCGTACGGTCGCCGCCCAGCAGCCCGATCGCCAGCGCCGCGTTGCCCGCCTGCCCGATGTGCTCGTTGTCGAACAGCTGCGAACCGACGACGGTGACCGAATCGTCGTCGTTGATGGTCTGCGCCATCGCGTACGCCGAACCCACCCGGAAGCACGGTGTGGCGTTCCCGGTCGCGCGGTATGCGTCGCGCACCCCGGAAATGCGGCCGGCGTTCTGGGCGACGACCAGGGTGCACGACGGGCGTTGCGAGGACGACACGGTCGCCTTGCCTGCCTCGTGGATGTCGGGTGCCATCGCTGAGAGCGCCGTGAAGTTCGGGCCGATGACGACGACATCCGAACCCTGGGCGAGCACCTCCTGCAGCTGGTCGGTGTCCAGCAGCCCGTTGGGGTCCGAGAGCAGCACCGCTGTGTCATCGCGAGCGGATGTCGTTCGTTCCGCCTCCTTCAGGGTGCTGGCCGTCTTCACCTCGACGCCGTGCTGGGCGAGCACGCGCGCGAGCGCCTGACCGCCCTGCGGCGCCGGGTTGTTCGCGCCCATCGGATCGGAGGATGAGGTCGCGAGCGACAGTTGCACCGCAAGAGTGATGGCAGCGCCGACGACGAGCACCGCGACGAGTACCAGCCAGCCGCGTGCCCTGCGCAGGCTCTGCCGCGGGGTGCTCGTCAGCGGCACCGGAGGCGCTGTGGTGGTCACCGGGTCGGGCCCGATCCGAGCGGAGCGTACGAGCCGGCATCCATGCCGCTCGCAACCTCGGACGCGTCGTAGGGCGAGCCGTCCGAAGCACCGAATCGGGGGCGGGCGGATCGCAGGTCGTCATCCAACGTCTTCAGGCCGGCGTACGCGTCTGCGTCGCCGTGTCGGCCTAGATAGCGAACCCCGTCGAAGAGCAGCGCCGCGGAATGCAGCCTCGCCGCGAACTCGGGGAGCGCGGCGGACGCGAGCGCCGACACCTCCTGCGCCGTCGTGCCTGGGAGCACGAGCACGATGGTGCGATCGGCCAGCGATCGCGCGATAGCACGGAAGAGGTCGAGCACCGCTGGGTCGTATCGTCCATCGTGTGCGGCAGCCGTTGCGTCCCTTCGCAACTGCTCGGCGCCACGCGGATCGTCTGCCTCGAAGACGACGGGTGCCGGCTGCCTTCTGCGCAGACGCGGCAGGCCGAAGATCACGAATGCGCCGATGATCAGCGCTGCGGCGATGGAAATGCCGACGGCGGCGATCACCCAACCGGCGCCGCTTCCAGGCTGAAACCCGAGGGATCCGAACCACTCGGCGACCTGCTGCGCCAGCCGGTCGAACCAGGTGGGCTTCGCGGCCTGGTACTCGGGCTTTGCGAGTTCGTGTCGCAGCCAGCGTTGCGCCGTCGGCCCATCGGGGTCCAGCGGCGGCGTGTCGGCCAGCACGCGGGTCAGTGCCGTGGTCACCGTCACGGGGCTCCCCGGTACTGGCCGGTCCATGCCGACTGCCCCGTCGGCCGGCCGAAGTCCTGCCGGGGCGTGGCGAACGGGTCCGCGCTGTCCTGCCTGCCAGCCGCGCGGTCCTCGACGGCGCGCTGCAGATCGGAGTCGAGGCCCTCGTGGCGCATCCGCAGATCGAGGTAGACGGTGGTGGCGGCGGCCGATTCGATCACGGACGTGATCGAGCCGACGAGGATGCTCACCAGCAGAGTGACCCCGTAGTAGACGATCGTGACGATGATCGACGCCTGGGACTGGAACGAGCCTGTCGGGTCGATCACCGCGATCACGATCATGAAGATCACTTCCAGCGGAATGCTGATGACGAAGCTCGCGGCCGAGCAGATCAGCGCGACGAGCACGAGCGTGCCGAACGTGCGCCAGAACGATCGATCGGTCAGCCGCCACGAGCGCGCAACGCCCGTCCAGACGCCGACCCGCTCCACGACGATCACGCTCGGAGTGAGCGCCGTCTTCGTGCCGAGCCACACCCAGAGCGCGATCAGGGCGAACCCGGCGAGCACCGAGAACAGAACGGTGACGAGCACCGAGCCGGCCAGCGACGACGCGATGGCTGCCACGACGACGAGCGCGATGGATGCCGTCACCGCGGCCGCGAGCAGCACCGTCCAGCCGATCAGCCGCCATCGGCTGCCTCTCGTCGCACGCCACAGCCCGCGCAGGGTGAGCTTCTCGCCGAGCGCGCCGTGTGACACCTCTGAGGCGACGAGTCCCTGCACCAGTGCCGTGCCGACCAGCGAGACGACGATCGTGAGCAGGAACGCCGCGATCAGGAGCGCGATGCTGCCGGCCAGGATGGCCTGCGATGCGCTCGTCGCCGAACCCTCGGAAGCCGAGATGCGGGTGGCGGCGAACACCGTCGTCGCACCCACCAGCACGACGCTCAGCACCGTCGTGATGAGCTGCACGATCAGCGACCCGCCGACCGTCGCCCGCGGGTTGTGCCGCAGCACCCTGAACGGGGTGCCGAGCAGGGTGCCGAAGGGCAGAGGGCGGAGCGGGAAGAGCCCGGGCTTCGGAGGAGGGGTCCAGCCGCCGGGCTGTTGCCACCCGCCGGGAGCCTGGCCGGGGACCTGCCAGGCGGGCTGCTGCCAGCCGGGGACCTGCCAGGCGGGCTGCTGCCACGCTGGCTGCTGCCACGTCTGCTGCGGCCATGCGGGAGGCTGCGGGGTCGGCGGCGCCCACGACTCCGGTGCCGTCCACTGCGTCGAGCCGCCCGCCTTGGCGCCCGGCTGAGAGTCGCCGTCCTGGCCGAGGTTGTCGCTCACCGCTGCCTTCCGCTGATGGGATCTTCGACGCAGATCATCGACGCCGGCAAGGGCTCCTTCGGCGCAGACGTCCGGGTCCGCTCCATCCTGACACAACCCGCTCACCTGCTGCCCACACGCCGGTGCGCCTCCGCGGGGCCCTCACAAGACGGTCGGCTACTCTTGTGCCATGATCTCGCCCGCGCGGTCGTCTGCCGTGGGCGTTGAAGAAGAATCAGGACCCGAACAGTCATGAGTGCACGCATCCTGGTCGTCGACGATGACACCGCGCTCGCCGAGATGATCGGCATCGTGTTGCGCACAGAGGGATTCGAACCGAGCTTCTGCGCCGACGGAGCGATCGCCATCGACGCGTTCCACGCGAGCAAGCCGGACCTGATCCTGCTCGACCTGATGCTTCCGGGCATGGACGGCATCGAGGTGTGCGCGCGCATCCGTACCGAGTCGGGCATCCCGATCATCATGCTCACCGCCAAGTCCGACACGGCGGATGTCGTCAAGGGGCTCGAATCGGGCGCCGACGACTACATGGTGAAGCCGTTCAACCCCAAAGAGCTCGTCGCCCGCATCCGCACCCGGCTGCGGCCAGCGGCGTCGTCACCGGCCGCCGACACTCTGCGGGTCGGCGACCTCGAGATCGACGTGGCGGCACACGAGGTTCGGAGGGCGGACGAGCGCATCAACCTGACGCCGCTGGAGTTCGATCTGCTGATCGCCCTGGCGGCCAAGCCGCAGCAGGTCTTCACCAGGGAGATGCTGCTCGAGCAGGTGTGGGGCTACCACTACAAGGCAGACACCAGGCTCGTCAACGTTCACGTGCAGCGGTTGCGGGCGAAGGTTGAAGACGACCCCGACAACCCGAAGATCGTGATGACCGTGCGCGGCGTCGGCTACCGCGCGGGCACCACGCCTTGACGGAAGCCGTCCCCCCGATGTTCCTGGGTGTCGACTGGCGGCGGTGGCGGCAATGGCCCGGCCGCCTCGTGCACCTGTGGCGAACGTCGTTGCAGTTCCGCACGGTGCTCTTCACGGTGGCGCTCACCGGGGCGGCCGTGCTCATCGCCGGCCTCGTCGTGACGTTCGTCATTGCAGGCGACCTGTACCAGTCGCGTCTCGACCAGGCCTACCACGACGCGGCACGTGCGACGACGGATGCCCAGAAGAAGCTCGACGCGTCCGACGCCACCGACCCCGAGGCGATCGACAACCTCTTCCTCCAGGTCTTCGGCGACGTGAAGAACTCGACGACCACCGGCCTTGTCGCGTCGTTCCGCGTCCCCGGGCAGGGCATCGACCCCGCGGCTCCAGTCGGCGTCTCCACCTTCGGCTCCGGCAACAACGTCATCTCGTCGTCCCTGCGCAAGGCGGTGCAGTCGTCGCCGCACGCTCTCTTCGCTCAATCCGTCGGACTCCCGGCGGGCGACGGCGGGACGACCCCCGGCATCGTCGTCGGGTCACAGCTGCAGCTGGCGACAGCCGGGCGCTACGAGCTCTACATCGGTTACGACCTTTCGGACTCCGAACAGACCCTGCTGTTCGTTCAGCGCACACTGCTGGTCACGGGGTTGGCACTGCTGCTCCTGATCGCCGCGATCACCGTGCTGGTGGTGCGCCTCGTTGTGAACCCGATCCGCATCGCGGCCCAGACGAGCCGACGCCTGGCCGAGGGCGATCTGGAGGTGCGCATGCCGATCGCCAATGAAGACGCGTTCGCGACCTTGGCCCGCTCCTTCAACGGCATGGCGGACGGTCTTCAGCGGCAGATCACCCAGCTCGCCACGCTCTCGCAGCTGCAGCAGCGATTCGTGAGCGACGTCTCGCACGAGTTGCGCACGCCGCTCACCACCATCCGCCTTGCAGGCGATGTCATCTACGACCAACGCGAGGATTTCCCGCCCGCGACGGCCCGCACGGCCGAGCTGCTGCACGCGCAGATCGACCGCTTCGACACCCTGCTCTCCGACCTGCTCGAAATCAGCAGGTACGACGCCGGGTCCGTCGTGCTCGAGCTCGAACCGACCAACCTGACGCGGCTGGCTGAGGACGCCGTCGAAGACATGGGTCCTCTCGCCGCGACGAAGGGATCGGAGCTGCGCCTTGAGGCGCCGGGCGGTTACTTCGAGGTCGACATGGATGCGCGCCGGGTGCGGAGGGTGCTGCGCAACCTGCTGGGCAACGCGATCGAACACGGCGAGGGACATCCCGTCGTGGTCATGGTCGACAGCAATGAGACGGCCGTCGCGCTTGCGGTGCGCGACTACGGACTCGGGATGAACGAGAACGAGGTCGACCACGTGTTCGACCGCTTCTGGCGTGCCGATCCGTCGCGCAAGCGCACCATCGGCGGCACCGGGCTCGGGCTCGCGATCTCGCTCGAGGATGCGACGCAGCACGACGGCTGGCTCGACGTCTGGTCGAGTCCTGGGAAGGGCTCGAGCTTCCGTCTCACGCTGCCGAGAACGCCGGGGGAGCCGATTCTCACCTCGCCGGTCCCGCTGCCCCCGCAGGATGCCCCGGTCGACGACGACGGCCACCCCATCGGCCACGAGCACAGCGGCCGGCGGCGAGTGCCGCTCCCGTCGGACGTGCGTTCGCGCGGATCGAAGGATCGTGGGGAGAAGGGACGTGAGCGCAGAGAGGGCGGCCGCGGGCGCCGTCCGCAGGATCGCCGCGACACGGGCGACGGACGCGGCGCAGAGGGACGGAGCACGGGGAGCCGCACGACAGAGAGCCGCAAGACAGAGGGACGCGAGGGGACGGTGTCGTCGCGATGAGGTTCGGAAGAGGAGCGAAGGTCGCCGGGTCGCGCGCCGGGCGGATGGGCGGGCGAGGCCTGACATCCATCGCTGCGATTGCCGTGCTCGCGATCCTCGCGGGATGTGCTCAGATTCCGCAGACCAGTTCCGTGAAAGAGGTCGGCACCCTCGGCTCGCAGAACGCCGGCCTCGGTCAGGTCGACTTTCTGCCGAGCAGTCCGCAAGACGGCGCGACGCAGGACCAGATCCTTACCGGGTTCATCCAGGCCGCAGTCTCTCCGCAAGGCGACTATGCGGTCGCACGCGAGTTCCTCACTCCTGGCTTCGGCAGCAAGTGGAACCCGGATGCCTCGGTCACGGTCGACACGGGATCTCGCGACTTCGAGACCGTCGGCGCGACGCAGAAGCTCGTGACCGTTGTGCCGACGGCTTTCGTCGATGCCGACGGCACCTACCGGCGTGCCGAGTCATCGACGGGCATCCAGCAGCAGTACTCGTTCGTCAAGGAGAAGGGCGAGTGGCGCATCTCGAAGGCGCCCAACGGCGTCATCATCGACAGCTCTCGCTTCGCGAGCGTGTTCTCGCCGCATTCGCTCTACTTCTTCAGCCCCGATTTCTCCTACTTGGTTCCTGATGAGCGGTGGTTCCCCGATTCGCCGGCCTCCCTGCAGACGCGAGTCGTGAAAGAGCTCGTGCTGGGTCCTGCGTCGTGGCTCGGCGGCGCCTACGTCACAGCGTTCCCTCAGGGCGCCCAGCTCACCTCGGACTCCGTCACCGTGACCGATGGCGCGGCGAACGTTGACCTGAACAGCACGGCGGGCTCCGTGAGCGACACCACGCTCGCGCGCATGGAGCTGCAGCTCTCCCAGTCACTGGCCTCGGTGGCGGGGATCACCGACGTGCGCATCTCGATCGAGGGCGCACAGCTGCCCTCTCCGAGCCCGTTGCCCAACCCGCCCATCCAGAATCCCTCCGTCGACTCCAACGCGCTAGTGCAGCGGGCGGGCAAGTTCGGTTTGCTTTCCGGCACGAGCGTCACCGAGATTCCGGATGTCTCGCCCAAGGTCGAATCCATCGGGCCGCGTGCCGCGACCCTCTCCGCCGATCACCGCACGGCGGTGGTGCTCGGCGGCCGCGCCAACTTCGTAGTGAAGTCGACGGCCGACTCACCGGTGTCGTTCGACTCGCGAGCGGGCCTCATCGCACCAACGCTCGATCCCCAGGGATACGCGTGGAGCGTCACCTCGTCGAAGCCGTCGGAGTTCGTCGTGCTCGGGCCCAGCGGACCAGCATTCGACCTCTCGGTGGCGTGGCCTGATGCGCGGTCGTTGATCGCCGTGGCGATGTCGCGTGACGGAACCCGACTCGCGGCGCTCGTGCGCACTGACAGCTCGACCGACATCATGGTCGCCGGGGTGGTGCGATCGTCGACCGGCCGTCCGGACAGCGTGGCGACGCCGGTCAACCTCGGACCGGTCAGCGGAGGCAAGGCGACTTCGCTCTCCTGGCTGAACGACCTCTCGCTCGGCGCGCTCACGATGGGCTCGGCCTCCGACAGCACGATCAACGTGCAGACGGTAGGGGGCGAGAACGACCTCGAGCCGGGACCCAACAGCGGTGCATCCCTCGGTCCGGTGGGCGCGAGCCCCTATTACTGGGTGCTCACCTCGGCCGGATCGCTGCAGTGGCCTCGCGGCACCGGATGGCAGCAACGTGTCGACGGCGTGCAGTTCGTCGGCCAGCAGCTCGGCAAGCCGCAGTAGAGCTGTCTGTGTCTCGTCGTCCCCAGGGCGACCCGACACGGATCACTCCACCGAAGGGCCGAACCGGGCGAACTCGAAGTGGCGTCGAGGTCAGGATGTCTGCATGCCGCTCACCCTCGCCCGTCAGACGCCTGCAAACTCCGCGTCCGCCCCCTCTGTGCCTGCCGCATCGGCTTCCACCCGACCCATACACGCCGCGATACCACCAGCGCTCCGCTCCGCCCTGCTCGACGCCATCGCGGTGCTCGCCCCGACGACCTGCAGCGGCTGCGGGGCACCGGACAGAGGTCTCTGCGAGTCCTGCGTCACGGCGCTCGAGCCCGTGGTGAAGACCGTCGATCTGAACGGACTCAGCGTCGCCTACGCGCACGAGTACGACGGCGTCGTACGTTCTGCGCTCGCCGCCTACAAGGACGGAGGACGAACCGATGCCGCCTCCCGACTCGCGCCCTCGTTATCCGCGGCAATCGATGTCGCGCTGCGGGACGCCGCGGGCGGCCCCGCGCACCTCGTCACGATTCCGTCGTCGCGCGCGGCCCTCCGTGAGCGGGGATACTCGCCGGTCGGCCTGCTTCTGCGTCACTGCGGTCTGCACGCCGAGCCCGCCCTGCGCTCCAGACGACAGGCTGCCGATCAGGTGGGGCTCACGGCCGAATACCGCAGGCTGAACCGTGTCGGGTGGCTCACGGCACGCGGGTGGGTGGCGGGGGAGCGGGTGATCATCGTCGACGACATCCTCACGACGGGAAGCACCCTTTCCGAAGCACGACGGGCGCTCGAGGAGGCGGGTGCTCTGGTGCTTTCGGCCGCCGTTGCGGCGCGTACACCGCGCAGAATCGGAACGGACATCGGGTTCACAACCCCCTCCGGCCAACCGTCCGGCGAATAGTCGGCGCACGGCTGGTGACATCCATGTTCAGCCGGTCTACGGTAGGGGAAACGGTGTCGGTCCTGCCGCCCTTACCGTGAGGCCGACGACCGCACCGGAAGTTGGAGGTCGCCATGGACATCAACATCTTCGGACTCGGCGTGGGCATCACCGATCGCTTCCGGGAGTATGCGACGGAGAAGGCTGCCAAGATCGGTTCGCTCGCTGAGCGGGCCCTCTCGCTGGAGATCAAGGTCTCGCGGCACAACGAGAAGTCCGGAGGTCAGAACGGCGATGACCGGGTGGAGTTGACCCTGGTGGGTCCCGGTCCCGTGGTTCGTGCCGAAGCCACGGCCGCAGACAAATACGCGGCATTCGATTTGGCGATCGGGCGAATGCTCGAACGCGTGCGACGCGCGAAAGATCGTCGGAAGATCCATCGAGGACAACACAGGCCGCCGTCGGTGCGTGAGGCATCCACGGTCGGGCTCGGCAGGGTGGATGTCACACCGGCGCCCGTCACGGTGCTCGAGCAAGTGCGCACGGGGGGTGTGCCCGTCGTCGGCGAAGCGGCGACGACGGACGAGGAGGCAGAAGAGTACTGCCCGGTCGTCATCCGCAAGAAGGTCTTCGCGTCTGTTCCGATGACCGTGGATGACGCGCTGTACTACATGGAGCTCGTGGGTCACGACTTCTACCTGTTCATCGACGAGGAGTCCAACCGTCCGTCCGTGGTCTACCGCCGCAAAGGCTGGGACTACGGTGTGATCTCGCTCGACGAGGATGCGGAGGAACTGCAGGAGGTGGCGACCGCCTCACGCAAGCTCGGCCGCGGCTGAGGCTGTGCTGTTTGGCGCGCCGGTCCCCGCCCGGCGCGCCGCAGTCGGCCGGGCACGCGGTGGCGACCGGCGGCGGCACAGCCCCCGCCTAGGCGGAGCGTCTTCACCGCCGGTTGAGGAGCTCGCCGAAGGCGCGCGTCTCGAAACCCGCCCCCTCGGCATCCGGTTTCGAGACGCGCGCGGCTGACATCGTGTGCTCCTCAACCCGCGGTGGGCGCGGGAGTACGGCCAGCGCATCTTCAGGCGCCGTCCGGCATACACAGGTCACGGCCCGGTAACATGTGTCACGTTGTCGGCCCGTGGCCGGCACTCGTCCGCCCGGACGACGGATGCCCTGAAGGGCATCCCCACAAACCTTGATGGAGTGCATCAGTGGCCTCAGTTCTCGAAAGGGTCCTGCGTGTCGGCGAGGGCCGCACGCTCAAGCGGCTCGAAGCGTATGCGCGTGCTGTGAACGCGCTCGAGGAAGACTTCCAGGGCCTCAGTGACGAGGAGCTGCGCAACGAGACCGCCGAGTTGCGCGAGCGCTACGGCAACGGCGAGTCGCTCGACGACCTGCTGCCGGAGGCGTTCGCTGCGGTGCGCGAGGCATCCGTCCGCACGCTGGGCATGCGGCACTTCGACGTGCAGATCATGGGCGGCGCGGCCCTTCACCTCGGCAACATCGCCGAGATGAAGACCGGTGAAGGCAAGACGCTCGTCGCGACGACCGCCGCCTACCTGAATGCCATCGCGAGCCGTGGTGTGCATATCATCACCACGAACGACTACCTCGCCAGCTACCAGGGCGAGCTGATGGGGCGCGTGTTCCGTGCGCTGGGCATGACCACGGGCGTCATCCTCTCCGGCCAGACCCCTGACGAGCGCCGCGAGCAGTACCTGGCCGACATCACGTACGGCACCAACAACGAGTTCGGCTTCGACTACCTGCGCGACAACATGGCGTGGCAGGCATCCGACATGGTGCAGCGCGGACACTTCTTCGCCATCGTCGACGAGGTCGACTCGATCCTCATCGACGAGGCCCGAACCCCGCTGATCATCTCGGGTCCATCGAGCGGTGAGGCGAATCGCTGGTTCAACGAGTTCGCCCGCCTCGCCACCCGCCTCGTTCCCGAAGAGGACTACGAGGTCGACGAGAAGAAGCGCACCGTCGGCGTGCTCGAGTCCGGCATCGGCAAGGTGGAGGACTACCTCGGCATCGACAACCTCTACGAGTCGGCCAACACCCCGCTCATCTCGTTCCTGAACAACGCCATCAAGGCCAACGCGCTGTTCAAGCGCGACAAGGACTACGTCGTGATGAACGACGAGGTGCTGATCGTGGATGAGCACACCGGGCGCATCCTGGTCGGTCGGCGCTACAACGAGGGCATCCACCAGGCCATCGAGGCCAAGGAAGGCGTCCCCGTCAAGGCGGAGAACCAGACGCTCGCCACCGTCACGCTGCAGAACTACTTCCGTCTCTACAAGAAGCTGTCCGGCATGACCGGTACCGCCGAGACCGAAGCGGCCGAGTTCATGTCCACCTACAAGATCGGCGTCGTGCCGATCCCCACGAACAAGCCGATGATCCGCAAGGACCAGTCCGACCTCGTCTACAAGAACGAGGAGGCCAAGTTCAACCAGGTTGCGGAAGACATCGTCGAGCGCAACAAGAAGGGCCAGCCGGTTCTGGTCGGAACGACGAGCGTCGAGAAGAGCGAGTACCTCTCTCGGCTGCTGGCCAAGAAGGGCGTTCGCCACGAGGTTCTCAACGCGAAGAACCACGCGCGTGAGGCCGCGATCGTCGCACAGGCAGGTCGCCTCGGCGCCGTCACCGTCGCGACCAACATGGCCGGTCGTGGAACCGACATCATGCTCGGCGGAAACGCCGAGTTCATCGCCGTCGCCGAGATGAACGCGCGCGGTCTCAGCCCCGTCGACACCCCCGAGGAGTACGAGGCCGAGTGGGACGCCGTCTTCGAGCAGGTCAAGGAGACCGTCGACAAAGAGGCCAAGAAGGTCGTCGATGTCGGCGGCCTCTACGTGCTCGGAACCGAGCGCCACGAGTCGCGCCGCATCGACAACCAGCTGCGTGGTCGTTCCGGCCGCCAGGGCGACCCTGGCGAGAGCCGCTTCTACCTCTCACTCACCGACGACCTGATGCGCCTCTTCAACGCGGGTGCTGCGGAAAGCCTGATGGGTCGCAGCAACGTGCCAGACGATCTCGCGATCGAGTCGAAGGTAGTGAGCCGTGCCATCCGCTCCGCCCAGTCGCAGGTGGAGGCGCGCAACGCCGAGATCCGCAAGAACGTGCTGAAGTACGACGACGTGCTGAACCGCCAGCGCGAGGCGATCTACAGCGACCGCAGGCACATCCTCGAGGGCGACGACCTGCACGAGCGTGTGCAGAAGTTCCTCGACGACGTCATCGCCGAGGTCATCGACCAGCACACCGCCGAGTCGAACGCGGATGACTGGGACTTCGACGCGCTCTGGGCCGACCTCAAGCTGCTCTACCCCGTCGGCGTCACCATCGACGAGGTCATCGCCGAGGTGGGCAACAAGGGCCGGGTCAACAGCGAGTACATGAAGCGGGAGATCTTGTCGGATGCCCACCTCGCCTACGAGCGTCGTGAGGATCAGTTGGGCTCCCCTGCGATGCGCGAGCTCGAGCGTCGCGTCGTGCTCTCCGTGATCGACCGGCGCTGGCGCGACCACCTCTACGAGATGGACTACCTGAAGGACGGCATCGGGCTGCGTGCGATGGCGCAGCGCGATCCGCTGGTGGAGTACCAGCGCGAGGGCTTCTCGATGTACCAGCAGATGATGGGCGCCATCCGCGAAGAGTCGGTCGGCTTCCTGTTCAATCTCGAGGTCGAGGTCACCCAGGCGGCCGGTGAGATCACCGAGGTCGACGCGAAGGGCCTCGCGCCCGCCGCGAACGAGCAGCAGCGGCTCAGCTACTCCGCCCCCAGCGACGACGGCAGCGTCGAGGTGCGCAACCAGCGGGGTCAGGTCGAACGCGCCGCAACGGAGCGTGCCGAGCGCGCCCGCCAGCGTCAGCTGGCGGCGCAGAACGATGCGGTCGCTCAGCAGCAGGCTCAGCAGCAGCCCGCCCAGCGCGGTGCCTTCGGCCAGCGGTCAGACGGGGCTCCCGAGCCCCAGAACCGCGCAGAGCGTCGAGCCCAGAACCGTCGCCACTGACACCACGACGAGGCAAGACGTCGGGGGTACCTCATTGCCGCACCCTCCGCCGGTTCGAGTAGCGCGTCGCGAAGCGGCACGTCCCCCTGATCGAGTAGCCCGTTGTGAGGCGGCACGTTCCCGCTGGTCGAGTAGCGCGTCGCGAAGCGGCACGTTCCCGCTGGTCGAGTAGCGCGTCGCGAAGCGGCACGCGTATCGAGACCCGCGCCGAAGGATGCTCGGTCTCGATACGCATCGACCTACGGTCGGTGCTGCTCGACCAGCGGGCTTTGGCGGTGTCGCCTACAGCACGCTGATCGCCGAGGCGCGCCAGCGGCGGTCCAGGCCCTCCAGGCGGATGGCGACGGCGCGCACCCGTATCGGGTTGCGCACGATTATCGTCGCTTCGACGACGCCGTCGCGTGGCTCGCTGACGTGCGTGCTCAGCACGGTGAGCGCGGGCCGGGCCGCGGTGATGCCCTTCACTCGGCGCGCCCGCTCGGCGAGAACCGTGCGGTGCAACAGGGTCGTGTAGACCTCGTCCGTCACCCACCTGCTGAGCTGTTCGAGGTCGCGGGCGCCGGCGAGCACCTCGAGGATGCATCTGGCGAGGTTGGTCAGAAGTGGTTCGGGGTCGGGCAGCTCGGCGCGACCGGTCGGCTGGGCGAGGAAGAAGTCCTCGTCGATGCGTCTTCTGGCGCCCGAGCGTCGCGGGGCATCCCGCCCGCGCGACGGCGCGACCTCGACGCTCTGGTCTTGCGGTACCGGTGACGGCGACACCTGGCTCATCGGATGACTCCCTGCGGTCGGATGCGGGGAAAGGCGGGCCGATTCCCGCGCCTTCGGGGGTTAGGCAAGTCACTCAACCAGTGGCCAGACAGCGGGGTCCACTGCTTCCGTGCCCTGTGGACAACAGCGAGCGGTCTCCCCAGACAGCCGCTATCGTTCCCTCTCATGCGCTGGGACAATCTGTTCGCTGACCTCGAGAGCCAGCTCGAACACGAACTCGGCGCCGAAGACCTGGAGCTCCGCGTCGAGGAGGAACGGCTGCGCGTCGGTCGACTCGCATTGCGGGACAGGATGCGGGCGCTCTCCGGTTCTGGCGAGTCGGGCGCACCACTGTTGCTCTGGCTGGCGGACGGCAGCACGGTGAGGCTGCGCCCTGCCACGTTCGGCAGGGACTGGGTGTCGGGTGAGCTGGTTCCGGAGGGGCGGCACGGAGTGGAGCGAGCGCGGACATCCACTCGTGCGCTCGTGCCTCTCGATGCCGTCGTCTCGGTCGGTCTGACGGAGGCCCAGGTCGCCCCGAGCCTGGAATCGAACGGGGAGCAGGAGCGGCCTCAGGACGCGGCGCCTCGCCTGATCGACCGCTTAGGGCTGGCGTTCGCCCTGCGTGATCTCGCACGAAGGCGCAGCGCCGCGACCGTCGTCACCCTCGTGGGCACGATGCACGGAACGATCGACCGCGTCGCGAAGGACCACCTCGACCTGGCGCTGCACGAGCCGGATGTCCCACGAAGAGCGATGAACGTGCGTGGCATCCGCATCGTGCCGATGGTGGCGGTGGTGATGGTGCGGCTGTGACGTCGGCGGCTCTGAGCTGGGTGGCTGTGACGTCAGCGGCCGTCTGGCCACACCACCCGGCCGCCGGACACCTCGGGCATCGCCGCGAGGTCGGATTGCTCCCACAGCGATCGCCTGCGCGTCTCCTCGTACATCGCCTCGATGTAGGCCTCGAGTTCTACCCGCTCGATGCGCCATGCGCCGGGTCGTCCCACCCGGATGGCCGGAAGCTCGCCCGTGTCGATCAGACCGATCACATCGCTCGGGGCCACGTTCAAGACCTCCGCGGCGTCGCCGACGGTGAGAAAGCGCGTCACATCGTCTCGACGCTCGGGGGTCATGGGTTGAGCGTATCGCCGGATGCCTCGGATGCCTCGCGCCTGTGGACAACTTTCCTACGACTTGTCCAGAAACGGCACCATGGTGACCTCGCCGGATGGCACGACGGAACAGCCACGCCGTGACGAATCGGGCGAGACGAGGAGGACCATGAGCACGTCGACCGGCCCACGTCAGGCGGCCCAAACGGGCAAGAGGCGATTCTGGGTGGATCCGAGATTCGTCGTCGGCATCCTGTTGATCGCCGCATCCGTCGTCGGCGTGTGCGTGCTGCTCGCCACTCAGAACCGGAGCGTCGAGGTGTACACGGCCCGCAACACGCTGGTCGCGGGCGATCGCGTTCGCCCTGGCGACCTTGAGCTGACCAGCGTTCGGGTGCCGTCGGCGTCGGACGTATACCTCACGCGTGCCGCGCTTCCACGTGATGCCGTTGTGGTGCGTTCCGTTCCCCGAGGAGAGTTGGTGCCGGCGTCGGCGGTGGGGGAGACGGCGGATGCCGCCCTGACCAGCGTCGTCGTGAAGGCCTCCGGCCCGGCGGCCGCTGCCGTCGACAAGGGAGCCGTCGTCGACGTGTGGGCGGCGCACAGCACAGACGACAAGGACTACCGCCCGCCGACCGTGCTGGTTCCCGGAGCCGTTGTCGCGTCCGTGGCGCGCGACGATTCACTCGTCGCCGACCGCTCGACCGTGTCGATCGAGATGCGGGTGCCGTCGAACCGCGTGGCCTCCGTGCTGCAGGCGATCGCGGATGGCCGGGCGCTCTCGGTCGTGCCGGCGAGCACTGACTCGGGAGCAGGCCGATGAGCATCCTCGCGCTGTGCCTCGACAGACGCACGCGGGATCGCGTCGCCGCCGAGGCTGCGGCGTCCGGCCACCTCGTCGCGCTGCGCACGGAGACGGCGAGAGACCTCATCGCATCGCTGGAGGCGCGCACGACGGACGTCGCCGTTGTCGGCGCGGGCAAGGGGAGGCTCACGGCGGAGGTCGTGGCGATGTGCGACCGGTCGGGTGTGCGTCTCGTGGTGCTCGTCGCCTCGGAGTCGGAGCGGCGGTACGCACTCTCACTCGGCGTGCATGACGCGTTGGATGCCGCAGGAGACTGGAGCACGATCGAACCCTCGCTGCGCGGGGTGCCCGTCGTGCCCTCGCGCGCCGGCGGCCCCCTCGGCTCCGCGGACGCCACCAGGGTCATCGCGGTATGGGGACCTGCAGGCGCCCCTGGGCGCACGTCGTTCGCGATCACCATCGCGGCCGAGCTGGCCGCGCTCGGGCACAGCGTGGTGCTCGCCGACAGCGATCCGTACGGCGGCGCGGTGGCTCCGGCCCTCGGCCTGCTCGACGAAGCACCGGGGTTCGCTGCGGCCTGCAGGTTGGCGGCATCCGATTCCCTCACGCACGACGAGCTGGCGCGGATCGCTCAGCGGTATTCGAGCCCACGGGGCGCGTTCTGGGCTCTCACCGGCATCGGACGGGCGTCCCGCTGGCCGGAGCTGACGGATGACCGCGTCGAGCGTGTGCTCGCCGTCTGCCGCACCTGGGCGGAGTATGTGGTCGTCGACGTGGGCTTCAGCCTGGAGACCGACGAGGAGATCACCAGCGACCTGTTCGCACCCAGGCGCAACGCGGCGACTCTGGCCGCGCTCCGCGCCGCAGACGACGTCGTCGCCGTCGGGGCGGCCGACCCCGTCGGGCTGTCCCGGTTGCTCAGGGCGCTTGGCGACCTTGCGGATGCTGCACCTGAGACACGGGCGCACGTCATCGTTAACCGGGTGCGGGCATCCGCGGTGGGCGCGAGCCCCTTCGCTCAGGTGTCGTCGACGCTGATGCGCTTCGGCGGAGTCGAGGCCGCTGCGCTGGTGCCGGATGACCCGGCGGCGTTCGACCGCGCGGTGCTCGCCGGAAGCACGCTGAGGGATGCCGCACCCAAGTCGCCGGCCCGCGCCGCGTTGCGGCGGTTCATCGAGCGGGAGCTGGCGCCGGTGCCGGAGCCGAGGACTGCGCGTCGGCGGCACGCGCGAGCGAGGGTCGTCGCTGACGCTGTGTGAAGGGACCGAGGTGTGTAACCGCGCGAGCGTAGGTCGCTCGGCGCTGGCGTCGCGGCGATGGTCCCCGGACCATCGCTTTTAGCTCCAGCGCGCACTCCTAGACTGTGTGGATGTCCACGCTGAGTGATCTCGTCGTCGCGCACGGCCGTTCGACCCCCGAAGACATCGAGTGGTTGCACCTGCTCGTCGGCGATTGCCAGCTGTTGGCCGATCTCGCCTTCGCGGACATCGTTCTGTGGGTGCCGACCACCGAGGACGGGTTCATCGCTGTCGCTCACTCGCGGCCATCCAGCGCGGCGACACTGTTCTACCGCGACTTCGTCGGTCAGCAGATCCGCGCGGAGTGGCGAGGACTCGCGACAGAGGCGTTCCAGACCGGAACGATCGTCGACTCGCATGCGCCGGACTGGTACGAGGAGATGCCGACGCGGGTGCGGGCTGTGCCTGTCTTTCGCCGGGTGTCGGCATCGACCGCGCAGGTGGTGTCGCATCCGATCGCTGTGATGACGCGGCACAGCAACCTGAGTGAAGCGCGCACTCCGAGCCGTCAGGAGCTCACCTTCAACGCGTGCGCGAACGATCTCTTCGGCATGATCGCGACGGGGGACTTCCCCGATCTTGGCGCGCCGTCGGGCCCGCGCAGGGGTGCTCCTCGGGCATCCGATGGTCTGATCCGACTCGACGTCGACGGCGTCACCACGTTCGCGAGCCCCAACGCGCTCTCGGCGTTCAACCGCATGGGATTCACGGAGGAGCTGGAGGGGGAGTCCCTCGCCGAAGTGACGACCAGGGTGCTCACCGACAACTCGGTCGTGGACGAGTCGCTGCCGCTCGTGGTCACCGGCAGGGCGCCCTGGCGCACGGACATCGAGGCGCGCGGAGTGACCGTCTCGCTGCGCACGATCCCGATCCGCACGCACGGTGAGCGCACCGGTGCGATCGTGCTCTGCCGAGACGTCACCGAGATGCGGCACCAGGAGCAGGAGCTCATTACCAAGGACGCGACGATCCGCGAGATCCACCACAGGGTGAAGAACAACCTGCAGACGGTGGCGTCACTGCTGCGCATCCAGGCAAGGCGTACGCACTCCGAAGAGGCCAGGGAGGCTCTCGGTCAAGCGATGCGGCGGGTGTCGGCTATCGCCGTCGTCCACGACACTCTGTCGGAGGGGCTCGCGCAGATCGTCGACTTCGACGACGTGTTCGACCGCGTGCTGCTGCTGGTGGCCGAGGTGGCCAGCGCGCACAACACGACGGCGCATCCGAAGTCGACGGGCAGCTTCGGCGAACTGCCGAGCGAGTACGCGACCCCACTGGCGCTCGCGCTCACCGAGCTCGTGACGAACGCGGTCGAGCACGGCCTCGCCGGACGGTCGGGCGAGGTGGAGATCATCGCGAACCGTTCGCCGGAGATGCTCACCGTCAAGGTGAAGGACAACGGCTCGGGGCTCCCGGAGGGCAAGGTCGGCGACGGCCTCGGAACGCAGATCGTCCGCACGCTCATCCAGGGTGAGCTGAGCGGCACGATCGACTGGCACACGCTGGTCGGCACGGGCACCGAGGTGACTATCGAGGTGCCGCTGCGCTACCTGCGCAAGGCGTGAGTCCGGTCGTTCTGTCTCCGGTGGGGGACTAAGAGGCGCGACGCGCTCGCGCGGCGCGACGCTTGAGCGCGCGACGCTCGTCCTCGGAAAGGCCACCCCAGACGCCCGAGTCCTGCCCGGTCTCGAGGGCGTACTGCAGGCAGGTCTCAGTCACGGTGCAGCGGGCGCAGACGGCCTTGGCCTTCTCGATCTGGTCGACGGCCGGTCCCGTGTTGCCCACCGGGAAGAAGAGTTCCGGGTCGGCTGTCAGGCAGGCGGCTTTGTCGCGCCAATCCATATGAGGGTGCTCCTTTGTTGCTTGCGTCGTACGACGGCGTGCATGACCGAACGGTCAATGATCGGGTGAGCGCCGAGTTTCAGGGTCATGATCTTTGGTGGGACTAGGTTCCTGTTGGACTGAGTTCCTATGAACGGAGACCTGCCCACGACCCTGTGAGCGTCAAACTCGACTAGGAAATGCTCGCATACTGGTAGTGCCAAATCAAGAGTTTCGATTGGGATAACGCTGTGAACACGGACCGGAAACAATCGCCCGATACGAGCGCTGACCGGCCGGAACGGACGTTCCCGCCTCTTCTCGGATGCCTCGTCGCCCTGCTGGCGCTCGAGTCGCTCGGGCTGATCGTGCTCGTGGTCTGGCTCGCTGTGCAGGAGACCCAGGTCGCGGCATCCGACTCGGTCAGCGGTCTTGCGTTGATCGTCATCGGGGTGCTGTGCGCCGTCTGGCTGGTGCTGACGACCATCGCCGCAACCCGCCGTCGATCGTGGATGAGGGGCTCGAGCATCACCTGGCACGTGATCGTTCTCGCGGTCGCGATCGGATGCTTCACCGGAGTGACAGCCGTCCCTGCGGCGGGCTGGTGGCTGCTCGTCATCGCCCTCGTCGGCATCGGCCTGGTGCTTGCTCCATCGGTGACCAGGGCCACCGCCCGCGAGGTCGTGCGCGATGAAAAGGAGTGACTGCGGAACCTACGCAGCCAGCTTCTTGCGGAGGGACGCTACGTGACCGGTGGCCTTCACGTTGTAGAGGGCGAGGCGGATGCTCCCGTCGGCGTCGACGACGAAGGTCGACCTGAGCACGCCGGTGACCACCTTGCCGTACAGCGACTTCTCGCCGTACGCGCCATAGACCTTGTGCACTGTCAGATCGGTGTCTGACAGCAGCGGGAAGTTCAGCCCGTCGTGCTCGCGGAACTCGGCGAGCTTGGCCGGGGCATCCTTCGAGACGCCGAGCACCTGGTAGCCGGCGGACTTCAGCGAGTTGAGGTTGTCGCGAAAGTCGCACGCCTCCTTCGTGCATCCTGGGGTCATCGCTGCCGGGTAGAAGTACACGATGACGTTCTGGCCGGCGAAGTCGTGCAGCGAGACCTCTGCGCCGTCCTGGTCGAGCAGCGTGAAGTCGGGGGCGGTGTCGCCGGCGCTCAGACGGGCGGAGGCATTCTGGTCGGCAGAGGTCGGGCTCGCAGCGGTCATGCCTCAACGGTAATCGAGGCGTCGCGCCGACGTCAGCGGAAGGTGGCGAGGAGCCGCTGAAGGGAATCGAGTCGTGCCTGCCCGAGCTCACCGAGCTCGCCGGCATCCACCGCCTCGATGATGGCGCAGTCCGGTGCATCGGGCAGGTGGGTGCAGCCGCGGGGGCAGTTCTCGGCGATCGCCGCAAGGTCGGTGAAGGCCCGGAGGATGTTCGCGGGGTCGACGTGCCCCAGCCCGAAGGAGCGAACGCCCGGGGTGTCGATGATCCAGCCGTCGCCGTAGGGGGTTCTCAGCCGCAGCGACACGGTCGACGACGAGGTGTGGCGTCCGCGTCCGGTGACCACGTTCACGTGCCCCGTCGCCCGGTCGGCCCCGGGGACGAGCGCGTTCACCAGGGTCGACTTGCCGACACCCGAGTGCCCGACCGCGACGGTGTCGTGTCCGGCCAACGCCGCGCCGAGTTCGTCGAGAGGGATGCCCGACGCCGGGTCATCCAACCCGTCCGCCTCGGGTGAGCTGCTCAGGAAGACCGGCAGGTCGAGCCCGGCGAAGTTGCGCAGGAAGGGGGCAGGATCGGCAAGGTCGGTCTTCGTGATGACGAGTAGAGGAGCGATTCCCGCGTCGTACGCGGCCACCAGGTAGCGGTCGACCAGCCTGGTGCGCGGCTCGGGGTTCGCCGCGGCCACGACGATGAGCATCTGGTCGGCGTTGGCGACGATGACGCGCTCGACGGCATCCGTGTCGTCCGCGCTGCGGCGCAGCAGCGTGCCGCGCTCACGGATGCGCACGATGCGCGAGAGCGTGCCCTCCTCGCCGGTGGTGTCGCCGACGAGGTCGACCCTGTCGCCCGTGACGACGGCCTGTTTGCGCAACTCACTCGCGCGCGCCGCGATCGCCTCGTGCTCCTCGGGGGTGTCCTCGTCGACCAGTACCGTGTACCTGCCCCGATCGACGCCCAGCACACGCCCGACGACGGCATCCTCGTGCTCTGGGCGCATCTTGCTGCGCGGGCGATTGCCCTTGGGATTGGGGCGGACGCGCACGGATGACTCGTCATACTCCTCGTACGGCTCGTCGTCTTCGTCGGTCTCCCACCAGCTCACGCTGTCGGCTCCGTCATCCGCCGGCGACGAGGTCGCGCTGGTGGCCGTCGCCCGTGACCAGGTCTCGCCAGAGCGACGTGAACTGGGGAAGCGTCTTGTGCGTCGCCTCGACATTCTCGATCCGCACGTCGGGAACGACGAGGCCGATCAGCGCCCCGCTCGTCGACATGCGGTGGTCGTCGTAGCTGTGCCACACCCCGCCGTGCAGCGGGCGCGGCACGACCCGCAGGCCGTCGTCGAGCTCGTCGACCTCGCCGCCCAGCGCACGGATCTCTGTCGCAAGGGCAGCGAGCCGATCGGTCTCGTGGTTGCGGATGTGCCCGATGCCTGTGATCGTGCTCGGCGAGTCGGCGAGGGCCGCCAGCGCGACGATCGTCGGCGCCAGCTCGCCGCCCGCCGAGAGATCGAGTTCGACGCCACGGATGCCGTCGCCCCCGCGCACGGTCAGCGCGTCGTCGGCGCATTCGACGGTGGCGCCGAATGCAGGCAGGATGACCGCCAGCTCCGCTCCCACCTGAGTCGTGGCATCCGGCCAGCCGGTCACCGTGACGGTGCCGCCCGTGGCGACCGCCGCGGCGAGGAACGGTGCCGCGTTGGAGAGGTCGGGCTCGATGTCGACATCGCGTCCGGCGATCGCACCCGGTGTGACGACCCACTGGCCGATCGCGGGGGTGTCGACGCGCACGCCTCGGTGCGAGAGCGCGTCGATGGTCATCTCGATGTGGGGGAGGCTCGGCAGCCGCTCGCCGACGTGGGTGAGGCGCAGGCCGTCCTCGAAGCATGGGGCCGACAGCAGAAGGGCCGAGACGAACTGGCTGGACGCCGACGCATCGATCTCGATGGCGCCGCCTGCCACCCTGCCCGTTCCGTGAACGGTGAAGGGGAGCCCGCCGCGACCGGCGTCGTCGAGGTCGACGCCGAGGGCGCGCAGGGCGGCGACGATGGCGCCCATCGGACGTCCCCGCGCAGAGTCATCGGCATCGAACGTTGTGGGACCGAGCGCAAGGGCCGCAACAGGCGGCACGAAACGCATCACGGTTCCGGCCTGCCCGCAGTCGATGGTCGTGCTGCCCGTCAGCTCATCCGGCGGCGTCACCAGCCAGTCGCTCCCGAACGAGCCGCCGCCGTCACGCTCCTCGATGCGCACGCCGAGTGCCCTGAGCGCCTCGACCATGTTCGCGCTGTCCTTGGAGTGCAGCGGCGCTCGAAGCAGCGATGGGGCGTCAGCGAGGGCGGCGAGCACGAGCTCGCGGTTGGTGATCGACTTCGATCCGGGAAGCGAGACGCGAGCGCTCACCGGTCCGCCCGCCATCGGAGCTGGCCAGAGGGCGTCCGGTTCCACCGGGGCGTTGTCGCCGTACGGATCGAAGTCCGGGGCGGAATATTTCGAGATCAGCATCGCTTGTCTAGGGTAATCGGCGTTACCACCGAACAGACGTCGTCGGAAGACAGGAGAGTACAGAGCGAATGGCACAAGCGTTGCTGGATGCGCCGCTCACGTTCTCCCCGATGCACCTCGGGTACGAAAACGCCTCGACGGAAGACGCGCAAGGGCTCAGCCTAGACTGGGCCCTGATGTCGACCCCAATCGAGGAATCAGGTCAGGACCTGGGTGCGCTGTTCGAAGAGCAGGCGCTGCCGTTCATGGACCAGCTCTACGCTGCAGCCCTGCGCATGACGCGCAACCCGGCCGACGCCCAAGATCTGGTGCAGGAGACCTTCGTCAAAGCGTATGCAGCGTTCGGCCAGTTCAAACAAGGCACGAACCTGAAGGCCTGGCTGTACCGCATTCTGACCAACACGTTCATCAACACGTACCGCAAGAAGCAGCGTGAGCCGTACCAGAACGCCATCGACGAACTCGAAGACTGGCAGCTCGGCGGGGCGACCTCGACGACCTCGTCGACCTCGCGTTCGGCCGAGGCCGAGGCCATCGACCACCTGCCGGATTCCGACGTGAAGAACGCCCTGCAGGCCATCCCGGAAGACTTCCGTCTCGCCGTGTACCTGGCAGACGTGGAGGGGTTCTCCTATCAGGAGATCGCCGACATCATGAAGACCCCGATCGGCACCGTGATGAGCCGTCTGCATCGTGGCAGGCGGATGCTCCGGGAGCTGTTGACGGATTACGCGCACGAGAGAGGCCTCAGCGCTGTGCAGAACAGCGGCGCGCAGAAACCGGATGCTGTGCCCAGCACCCGGGGACGGCGGAGCGCAGCGACCGTGCAGAACACTGGGAGTACGTCATGACCGACTGCGGCTGCGCCAAAGCCAAACAAGACCTCGAAGAGTACCTGCACAACGAGCTGCAGGCCGACGACGCGGCAGACATCCGCGAGCACCTCGAGACGTGCTCCGACTGCCAGAGCGAAGTGCACGTCGGCGTCGTGCTCACCGAGGTCGTGCAGCGGGCGTGCAAGGAGACCGCACCCGCTGAGCTGCGCGTTCAGGTGCTTGCGCAGCTCCGCAGCATCCAATCAGCGCACATGCGCTGATTGGGCGGTGCCTATTTGCGCGCCGGTCCCCGCCCGTCGCGCGGCGGTCGGGTAGACGGATAGTTGCGTTCGGCGCCGTGCACGCCGCCGCCTCGTAGAGCGGGTTGCGTTCGCGACGTTGCCGCTTGCGTTTGACGTGGGTTGAGCAGCGACGCGTCTCGAAACCCGGTGGGCTGCGCAGGCGTCAGCCGAAGCTGACGCCGGTGTCGCGGCGCTCCGTGTCGACCGTGAGGTGGAAGACATCGGGGCGGGCCGAATGTCCTCCGACATCCAGATCGAGCGTCTCGCGATAGCGGTGATCGAGGTCGAGCTCCGCCGTGAAGACACCTGCGCGGTCATAGACCGGCTCCAGCAGCCACGCCCCGTCGGGGCCCACGACGCTTGACCCGCCGTCGAAGAGAAGGCCCGACTCCGGGGCATCCGGTCCGACTCCGGCGCGGTAGGCGTCGAGGAGCTCGTTCGGGAGGTCGTCCGTCGACAGGATCTGGGCGGCCGAGATCACGTGGCATCGCCCTTCGAGCGCATACGATCGCGCGGCGAGGTGGTGGCTCTCCGGCATGTCCGGCCACAGTGCGACGTGGAGCTCTTCGTTCTGCGCGTGCAGCGCCTGACGCGCTAAGGGGTTGAAGTGTTCCCAGCAGACCAGGCCCCCTAGGCGTCCGGCCGGAGTGTCGACGACGCGCAGGCCCGCGCCGTCTCCCATCGCCCAGACGATCCGCTCCGTGTGCGTCGGAACGAGCTTGCGGTGAAGGTTCAGGGTCGTGCCGTCGGGGGCGATGGTGACGATGGAGTTGAAGAGCGATCCGCTGCCGCGGCGAGGGCGTTCGTTGATCCCGATGACCACCGTCACGGCGCACTCGCGCGCCACCCGGCGAACCGCGGCGAGGTCATCCTCGATTCCTTCGCCCTGCTCGACGACGACACTCTGCCCGAGAAGTCGGCTGTGCCATTGCTGAGCGACAGGGTCGCGCCAGCCCGCCATGCCGAACACCCATGCCGGGTACCCCGTCAGCCAGGTTTCTGGGAATACGACGAGGGATGCCCCGGATGCCGCAGCGCTCCTCACATGCTCGACCGCGCGTCGCAGCGATTCGTCGAGATCGAGGAGTGCAGGCGGCTCCTGCACTATCGCGACGGTGACGACGGTCATGCCGTCTCCTCGCCGAGACGGGCATAGAGGTCAGGGCGACGATCGGCGTGGACGTCGTTGTTCGCACTGATCCGCTTGGTGTGGGCCAGCGACAGGTCGACAGCGGCGACGACCATCGTGAGCTCGCCGAGTCGCAGCTCCGTCACGGGATATCCGTCCGGATCAACGATGACGCTTCCGCCGAGCCATTCCTGCCCGCGTTCCGTTCCCACGCGGTCTGCGGCGGCGATGAACATCCTGTTCACTGCGGCGTCGGCCTGCACACGCACCACCTCGCCCGGCCGCTCTCCTGCGGGACGGGGGAAGAGCGGCCAGTTCACCGGGGCACAGAGCAGCTCGGCGCCGTCGAGAGCGGGGAACCGCACGTACTCCGGGAGCTCGAGGTCGTAGCAGATCATGATGCCGATGGTCCCGAATCTGGTGCGAACGACGGGCGGACGGTCGTTCCCGACGGCGAACCCCGTCGGCTTCTCGTGATCCCAGAGATGCGCCTTTCGATAGACGGCGCGCACTCCGGTCGCATCCACCATGACCGCGCTGTTGTAGGGCTCGCCGTCGTCGCCTGCCTCGGCGAAGCCGCTGACGATGACGACGTCGTGGGCCGAGGCGAGCTGCTGGAGCAACCGAATCGTCAGACCGTCCACGGGCTCGCACGCCCCGACCAGTTCGGCTCTGTCGTCGAACATGTACCCCGTGTTGGCGAGTTCGGGCAGCACGATGACGTTGGCGTGCCGCTCGACCGCTTCGTCGACCGCGAGGCTCATGCGACGAAGCGACTCGTCGAGGTCTCCGATCGCCGGGGCGAACTGGCAACAGGCGACCGTGACGGTCGATCCACTCACTGAGACGCCCCTTCGAGCTCTCGCTGGCTGGCTGCACGGGCCTTCGCTTCGGCCTCGTGATCGATGTTACGGGCGAACAGCAGATACAGCCCGCCCGAGACGATGAGCCCGACTGCGAAGGAGAAGTCGGCGCCCCCGAGGAGCGCAGCGATGGGCCCGACGAAGAAGCTCACGGAGAAGAACGGGATCATCGCGACGAATCCGATCGCGTACGCGGTCATACCGCGCCACGCCCACCTGCCGTAGATGCCGTTCGGCTTCAAGATCTCGGTGATCGCATACTTTCCGTGGCGCACGAAGTAGAAGTCGACAAGGTTGACCGCGGTCCACGGCACGAGGAAGTAGAGCATCAGGATGACGAAGCTGTTGAAGCTGTTCACGTAGTTGTCGGGGATGAGCAGCGCGACGATCAGCGAGGCGATGCCGACGACGATCAGGCCGATCACGCGAAGGCGCACCGTCGGCTTGACCTGTTTGAAACCGTCGATCGCGCTCGTGCCCGTGAGCATCGCGCCATAGGCGTTGACTCCCATGATCGAGATGAGCGCGAGCACCGAGACGAGCACGGCGATCGTGCCGAATCCCGGGAAGAGCAGGTCGCCCACCTCTCGCAGCGACGCGATGGGGTCGGCGTTCGGGATGTAGCTGGCCAGGATGGCGCCGAGCGACATGAGCCAGAACGCGGACAGCGCAGCTCCCGCGTACACCGAGGTGATCAGCTTGGGTGCCGAGACGTTCGCGGGCAGGTACCGCGTGTAGTCCGAGACGTAGACCGCGTAGCTGATGTTGTAGCCAGCGGCGAGCGAGAACTGCACCAGGAATGCCGGGGTGTTCCATCCTGCTGTCGCCGCCGCCGCGCCGTGCACGAGCGGCGCCGAGGAGAAGTGCACGATGGCGACGACCGTCACGATCGCGAAGACCACGACCAGGATGTACGTGAGCCAGCGCTGCACGAAGTGGAGCAGATCGTGCCCGACGACCGCGATGACGATGGAGATCGCGATCAGAACCGGGTACCAGAACAGCTTGGCGCTGGGCACGAGGTTGATGCCGTCGGTGGCGAGGATGGTGTCGAAGACCAGAAAGCCGACGTAGACGAACACGGTTGCCGCGAAAGGCACGATGGCGCCGCGGCTTCCGAACTGCGCGCGGGACTGGATCATCTGCGGCAGGCCCATCCGTGGACCCTGGTTGGCATGGAACGCCATGAAGAAGGTGCCGAAGCAGGCGCCGAGCAACACGGCGAGCACGCTGAACCACACGCTCAGACCCATGCTGGGACCGACGAAGCCGACGACCATGGTCGGCAGCACGAAGTTGCCCGTGAACCAGAACGGGCCCTGGTGCCAGACCTTTCCGTGTCGTTCGGAATGGGGAATGTAATCGATCGAGTGGTGCTCGATCAGAGTCTCGCGATCTGTCGACTCTTCGGTGTAAGACATCGTCGTCCTTCGGGTTCTTCGTGTCAGTGATCGGATGGTGCGGTCATAGCGGAGATGATCTCGTAGGCCACGTGGGATGCCGCGATGGAGGTGATCTGTGCGTGGTCGTACGCGGGCGCGACCTCCACGACGTCTGCTCCGACGAGGTTGAGGGGGCGCAGCGCCCGGATCATGGCGAGCAGTTCGCGGCTGGTCATCCCGCCGGCCTCCGGCGTGCCCGTCCCAGGAGCATGAGCGGGATCGAGCACATCGATGTCGACCGAGAGATAGACCGGATGATCGCCCAGACGTGCGAGCATCCGCTCGATCGCCCGCGGGAGGCCCTCCGACTCGATCTCGACGCTCGAGATGATGGCGAAGCCGAGGCGCTCGTCGTCGCGGAGGTCCTCGCGCGAGTAGAGGGGCCCGCGGGTGCCGACGTGCGTGCTCGCCGTGAGGTCGATGAGCCCTTCTTCCGATGCCCGCCTGAACGGAGTGCCGTGGGTGATCGGCGCGCCGAAGTAGGTGTCCCATGTGTCGAGGTGGGCGTCGAAGTGGAGCACGGCGACCGGGCCGTGCTTCTGCGCGACGACCCTGAGCAGGGGGAGCGCGATCGTGTGATCGCCGCCGAGAGTCACGAGTCTGGTCCCGTCCGAGCTCAAGGCTGCCGCGCCGTCCTGGACCTGCTGAACGGCCTCCGAGAGGTTGAACGGATTGGCGGAGATGTCACCCGCGTCGGCGACCTGCTGGTGCAGGAATGGTGAGACATCCTGCGCAGGGTTGTACGGGCGCAGCAGGCGGGATGCCTCGCGGATCTGGGACGGCCCGAACCGTGCGCCGGGGCGGTAGCTCACGCCGCTGTCGAACGGCACGCCCACGACGGCGATATCGGCGCGGCCGACGTCGTCGAGCCTCGGCAGACGGGCGAACGTGGCGAACCCCGCATAGCGGGGTGTGATGCTGGCGTCTGGCGGTCCGACCGGTCGATGCTCGTCCACGATGCTCCCTTGCACTTTGTCTGTGAGACAACAAGATATGTCTATTAGGCAACTTTCCTGCGTGGGACAGTCTGCGCGGGCATCCGGGCCCTGTCAAGATGGGAATCGATACACGGACACAGGAGGACCCCGATGCGCGCACCGCATCCGGCACCGTCGCCGCTTCCGATCAGGGTGGGCGCGCGGTTGCGCGCCAGCAGGCAGGCTCAGAGCCTGACCATCGAGCAGGTGGCGGCCGCCACGAATCTGACGAAGGGGTTCGTCAGCAGGGTCGAGCGCGACGAGACGTCTCCCAGCGTCGCGACCCTCGTCACCCTGTGTCAGGTGCTCTCATTGCCCGTCGGGTCGCTGTTCGAAGAGGCGGACACTGAGGTCGTGCATCTCGACGACGCGCCGCGCATCAACTTCGGCGGCCGAGGGCTCGTCGAGCGGCTGCTGTCGCCTCGGAGCCAGTCACGCGTGCAAGTCTTGCGGTCGCGTCTGGAGTCCGGAGCCGACGGCGGCAACGAGCTCTACACCATCAACTGCGACGTCGAGGTCTTGCACGTCATCACGGGATCGCTGACAGTGTTCTTCACCAACCGCGAGGAACACCTCGGGGCGGGCGACACCCTGACCTTCCCCGGTCGTGAGCCCCACAATTGGCGCAACGACGGCCGGGGCGACGCCGACGTGATGTGGACCATCGTGCCCGCGGCGTGGAGTGGCTCGAGCTAGGGCGCGCGAGCCCGCATGCCGCGGTTTGAGGAGCACCGCGTAGCCACGCGCGTGCCGCGGGTTGAGGAGCACCGCGAAGCGGCGCGTCTCGAAACCTCGCCCCGATCAGGCGAGGGGTTTCGAGACGCGTGCCTGCGGCGCGCTCCTCAACCGGCGGATGACGCGTGCCTGCGGCGCGCTCCGCAACCGGCGGGAGAAGGGTGCGCCGCAGGCGAATCCGCTAGAGCGCGAGCGCCCGCCTGATCAGGTCGGTCTGCTCCTGCGCGTGACGCTTCGCTGAACCGGTCGCGGGGGAGGCGGATGCCGCGCGCGCGTACACCCGCAGCGGAGGCAGCCCCGCCTTGGCGGACTCCAGCGCCATGTAGATCCAGGCGCCCTGGTTCTCCGGCTCGTCCTGCAGCCAGGCGAACTCAGCGTTCGGGTAGCCGTTCAGCACCGACCTCAGCTCCTCGGTGGGGAACGGGTAGTACTGCTCGACCCGAACAAGCGCGACCTGGTCGTTGGGGTTCTTGTCGAGTTCGTTCCGCGCGTCGTAGTAGACCTTGCCCGCCATGATCAGCACCCGCTTCACGGCGGCCTTGTCGGCGACGTTCTGGTCGTCGATCACCGGCTGGAACGACCCTGACGTGAACTCCGCCACATCGCTCGTCGCACCACGCAGCCGCAGCATCGCCTTCGGGGTGAAGACGATCAGCGGGGTGCGGGGCCGCGAGTACGCCTGCCTGCGGAGCAGGTGGAAGTACGACGCGGGAGTCGAAGGACGCGCCACCGTCATGTTGTTCTCGGCGCTGAGCTGCAGGTACCGCTCGATGCGCGCGGAGGAGTGGTCGGGTCCCTGACCCTCGTAGCCGTGCGGCAGCAGCAGCACCAGCGACGAACGCTGGCCCCACTTCTGCTCGGCCGAGGTGATGAACTCGTCGATCACCGTCTGCGCGCCGTTGGCGAAGTCGCCGAACTGCGCCTCCCACAGCACGAGGGCATCGGGCCGCTCGACCGAGTAGCCGTATTCGAATCCCATCGCGGCGTACTCGCTGAGCAGCGAATCGTAGATCCAGAACTTCGCCTGGTTCTCGCTCAGGTTCGCCAGCGGCAGCCACTCCTGACCGTTCACGCGGTCGTGCAGAACTGCCTGGCGCTGCACGAACGTGCCGCGGCGCGAGTCCTGGCCGACCAGGCGCACGGGGGTGCCCTCGAGCAGAACCGATCCGAGCGCGAGCAGCTCGCCCATCGCCCAGTCGATGCCGCCCTTCTGCGTCATCTCCACGCGCTTGGTGAGCAGCTGCTGCAGCTTCGGGTGCACAGTGAAGCCGGCCGGCTTGTTGTCGAAGGCCTGGCCGATGGTCTGGATGACCGAGTCGGACACCCCCGTCGTGGCGAGGTCGCCGCGTGCGGCATCCTGCTGTGCATCCGGCAGCTCGAGGTCGTTGATCGCGGCAGGATCGCCGGTGATGACCGGGATCGAGCCCGTCTGCGCGGCGTGCGTCTCGGCGAAGGCGCGCTCCAGGCGGTCCTGGAAGTCCTTGTGAGCCTGCTCGTACTCCTCTTCGGAGATGTCGCCGCGACCGACGAGAGCCTCGGTGTAGAGGCGGCGCACCGAGCGCTTCGCCTCGATGAGGTTGTACATCAGCGGCTGGGTCATCGACGGGTCGTCGCCCTCGTTGTGACCGCGGCGGCGGTACACGATGAGGTCGATCACGACGTCGCGCTGGAACTCCTGGCGGTACTTGTACGCCAGCTCGCCGACGCGCACGACGGCCTCCGGGTCGTCGCCGTTCACGTGGAAGATCGGCGCCTGGATGGTCTTCGCAACATCGGTGGCGTAGACCGACGAACGGCCCTCGCTCGGCGGAGTGGTGAAGCCGACCTGGTTGTTGATGTTGATGTGGATGGTGCCGCCGGTGCGGTACGCGCGCAGCTGCGACATCTGCAGCGTCTCGACGACGATGCCCTGGCCGGCCATCGCCGCGTCGCCGTGGATGAGCACGGGAAGCGTGAGGAAGGTGCCTGCTGGGCGACGGTCCTGCTTGGCGCGCGCGATGCCCTCGAGCACGCCGTCGACGACCTCGAGGTGAGAAGGGTTCGCCGCGAGGTACACAGCGATCTCCTCGCCGTTGGCGCCGGTGAAGGTGCCCTCGGTGCCGAGGTGGTACTTCACGTCGCCGGAGCCGCCGACGGTGCGCGGGTCCTGCGCGCCCTCGAACTCGCGGAAGATCTGTCCGTAGGTCTTGCCCGCGATGTTGGTGAGCACGTTGAGACGCCCGCGGTGCGCCATGCCGATGGCGACCTCGTCGAGGTCATCCTGTGCCGCCTGCTGAAGTATCGCGTCGAGCAGAGCGATGGTCGACTCGCCGCCCTCGAGGCTGAACCGCTTCTGGCCGACGTACTTGGTCTGCAGGAAGGTCTCGAACGCCTCCGCCTCGTTGAGCTTGCCGAGGATGCGCAGCTGCTCGTCGTGGGTCGGCTTCTCGTACGGCACCTCGAGGTGGCGCTGGAACCACTCGCGCTGGGCGGGATCCTGGATGTGCATGTACTCGATGCCTACGGTGCGGCAGTACGAGTCGCGCAGCACACCGAGAATGTCGCGCAGCAGCATGGTGCGCTTGTCGCCGAACCGGCCGGTGACGAACTCCCGGTCGAGGTCCCAGAAGGTGAGGCCGTGGCTGGCGATGTCGAGGTCGGGGTGCGTGCGCTGCACGTACTCCAGCGGGTCGATGTCGGCCATCAGGTGGCCGCGAACGCGGAACGAGTTGATGAGCTCCTGCACGCGGGCGGTCTTGTCGACGGCGCTCGCCAGGTCGACGCTGATGTCCTCCGCCCAGTGGATCGGGTCGTACGGGATGCGCAGCTCGGCGAAGATGTCCTCGTAGAAATGCCGCTGGCCGATCAGCAGCTCGTGCACGACCTTGAGGAACTCGCCGGAGCCGGCGCCCTGGATGACTCGGTGGTCGTAGGTGCTCGTGAGCGTGATCGTCTTGCCGATGCCGAGCGTGGTCAGCGTCTTCAGGCTCGCGCCCTGGAACTCCGCCGGGTACTCGAGAGCGCCGGCACCGATGATGCAGCCCTGGCCCTTCATCAGGCGGGGCACGGAGTGCACGGTGCCGATGCCGCCCGGGTTGGTGAGCGAGACGGATGCCCCGCTGAAGTCGTCCGCCGAAAGCTTGTTCGTGCGCGCACGCTTGACGAGGTCTTCGTATGCGGACAGGTACTCGCCGAAGGTGAGCGACTCTGCGCGCTTGATCACGGGAACGAGCAGGGCGCGCGACCCGTCGGGCTTGGGCAGGTCGATGGCGATGCCGAGTCCGACGTGTGCGGGAGCGACGACGGAGGGCTTCCCGTCGATGACGTCGTAGTAGACGTTCTGGCTCGGGAACTGCTTGAGCGCCTGGATGAGCGCCCAGCCGATCATGTGGGTGAAGCTCACCTTGCCGCCGCGCGTGCGCTTCAGGTGGTTGTTGATGACGATGCGGTTGTCGATCATCAGCTTCGCCGGAAGGGTGCGAACGCTTGTCGCGGTCGGGACCGTGAGGCTGACATCCATGTTGGTGGCGAGGGACTTCGCCATGCCGCGCAGCGGGGTGACGACCGGCTGCGGCTCTTCCTTCTCCTCAGCTGCCGGACGCACGACTGCCTGCGGCGCGGTGACGGGAGCGTCGGCCGGCACGGGGGCCGGGCGCGGAGCGACCGAGGTGGTGCGTGCGACGGGCTGGGTGCTGGGGGTCTGTGCGGCGGGTGCAGGCACCTGCGGTGTCGCGGCGGTCTGCTCCTGAGCGGCCTGCGCCGGCTGCGTCGCGGGCGCCGTTGGAACCTCTGCCGGTGTCGCGGCATCGGTGGCGGCCTGTTGCGGAGCGGCCTGCGCGGCCTC
Organism: Humibacter soli; assembly: GCF_054779035.1. Classification (NCBI taxonomy): domain Bacteria; kingdom Bacillati; phylum Actinomycetota; class Actinomycetes; order Micrococcales; family Microbacteriaceae; genus Humibacter; species Humibacter soli. The sequence goes on from NZ_BAAGYX010000001.1 coordinate 274,893, forward strand.
GGGCTGTGCGGAGGGGGCCGGCTGGGCATCCGCGGCGGGCGTCGCCGGTGCCTTGGCCTTGTTGGGCGTGTAGGCCTCGAGAATGGGCCACCACGACTTGTCGACTGAGTTCTTGTCGACGATGTACTGCTCGTACAACTCGTCCACGAGCCATTCGTTGGCTCCGAACTCCCCTGCTGCTCCCTCGTCTGTTCCTACACCGGTCAACTGGCTCGACACAGCCGTTCGCCCACTCTCTTCGTTGATTGGAATTCCACGGAAAACCGATCGCTGAGGGCCCAGTCGACCGGCCGTCCGACCGGAAGTCAAGCCTAATCGAATCGACTGAAGGGTGTAGGACGTCGGGGCGGCTCCTTTGCAGGAGCTCGCAAGCCGAAGGCGGCATGGCCTACCGTTGGCCACATGCAGTTCTATGGAACGGCGCCGACACACGATCTGACCTACTCCGACGTCTTTCTGGTGCCCAGCAGATCGAACGTGACGAGCCGCCTCGACGTGTCGCTCGCGCCAGGCGACGGAACGGGCGCCAGCATCCCGATCGTCTCGGCGAACATGAACTCGGTGACGGGTCCGCGCCTCGCGGCCACCCTCGCCCGTCGCGGCGGATTGGGCGTGCTGCCGCAGGACATGCATCCGCAGGAGCTCGAGGCCGCGATCGTCTGGGTGAAGTCTCAGCCGGTCGCGTTCGACTCGCCCTTCGTGATGAGCCCGGACGACACCGTGCAGGAGGCGCTCACCGTCGTGCCGCCACTGGCCGGCCACGGCATCGTGCTGCACGACTCGGATGACCGCTTCGTCGGATGCCTGTCGGCGCTCGACCTCGCCGCGGCTCTTCCCGATGCCCGGCTCGGCGAGCTGCTGCACGGCGCGCTTCCGTCGATCGACGCGGAAGACGTGGCGGACGGACGCGCGGCGTTCGACGTGTTGGACGCCGCGTCCCTCGACTTCGCCCCTGTGCTCGACCATGGCCGCGTGATCGGCACCATCAGCCGTACGAGCGCGTTGCGCTCCACCATCTACGAACCGGCCCTTGACGGTCACGGCAGGCTCCGCGTCGCCGCCGCGATCGGCATCAACGGCGACGTCGCAGGCAGGGCGAGGGCGCTCGCCGCCTCCGGCGTCGACGTGCTCGTGCTCGACACCGCGCACGGCGACCAGGACAGCATGCGCCGCGCCATCCACACCGTCGCAGGACTGAGGCTCGGACTCCCGATCGTTGCGGGAAACGTGGTGACCGAGCAGGCCGTGCGCGATCTCGTCTCGGCGGGCGCGAACATCCTCAAGGTCGGCGTCGGCCCCGGCGCGATGTGTACGACGCGCATGATGACGGCTGTCGGGAGGCCGCAGTTCTCCGCCGTGCTCGAGACCGCCGAGACGGCTCGCGAGCTCGGAGCCCACGTGTGGGCGGACGGCGGGGTGCGGTACCCGCGCGATGTCGCGCTCGCGCTGGCGGCCGGTGGGGCATCCGTGATGATCGGCTCGTGGTTCGCCGGAACCGTCGAGGCGCCGGGAAGACTCCAGACGGACGCCAAGGGCGCCCTCTACAAGGAGAGCTGGGGCATGGCGTCGACCAAGGCCGTGCAGCAGCGCTTCGAGCGGCTCTCGCCGTACGAGCAGGCGCGCAAGAAGCTCTTCGCAGAGGGCATCTCGAGTTCGAGCATCTACCTCGACCCGCTGCGTCCCTCGGTCGAGGACCTGCTCGACATGATCACGACGGGGCTGCGCAGCTCGTTTACCTATGCGGGCGCGCGCTCGCTGAAGGAGTTCCACGACCGTGCGCTGGTGGGCATCCAGTCCGCGGCCGGTTACGAGGAGGGCAAGGCGCTCCCTGTCAGCTGGTGAGCGGCACCGGCCCTCCCCAGTCAGCCCACGACAGAGTCACCCGCCCTCCCCGTTCATAACTCCTGCAATTTCTGCGAGGGTCGAGTACTCGTCCGCGGAATTCCGGGCGACTGTGTCGGGCCGTGCTCCGATCTGCAGGAGTTATGCACACCGCCAGGGAGGACGGGCGGCGGCGGGTCGGCGGCACCGGGCATACGTACGGGCGATTGCGGTGAGAGAGGACTGAGCTTGCTCGGTCCTCCGAACCGATTGAGCCGGTGAGCGACGTAGTCGCGATATAGTCGGGAGGACAATGGACGACCCTCCTTCAGCCCATTCGCCCAGCCCTCTGCGTGGCATCTCTTCGCCGCGTGAGCGTCGTCGCCCGAACGGCAGGTGACGAGCGTGATCGAGTGGATCATGCTGGCGGCGGGCATCGTGCTCACGATCGGCACGGGGTTCTTCGTGGCCAGCGAGTTCGCGCTGGTCAACCTCGACAGAGCCGACCTCGAAGCCAGGCGAGAGCGTGGCGAGACCCGGCTCGGCATGACGATTGCCGCGCTGAAGATCACCTCGACTCATCTCTCGAGCGCGCAGCTCGGCATCACGCTGACGACCCTGCTCACCGGTTATCTGCTCGAGCCTGCGATCTCGTCGCTTCTCGCGCCGGGGCTCACGGCGATCGGGATACCCGAGGGCGCCATCTCGCCGATCGGGACGGTCATCGGCATCGTGCTCGCCACGTTGATCTCGATGATCCTGGGCGAGCTCGTGCCGAAGGGGTTCGCGCTGGCCCTTCCGCGTGCGACGGCGAAGATCGTCATCCCGTTCCAGACCGTGTTCACGACAGTGTTCCGGCCGGCGGTGTTCGTGCTGAACGCGAGCGCCAACGGGGTGCTCCGGGGATTCGGCATCGAGCCGAAGGAGGAGCTGTCCGGCGCACGAAGTGCCGAGGAACTGGCATCCCTCGTGCGTCGCTCTGCTAGCGCCGGGCTGCTGGAGTCGGACACCGCGACACTGCTCGACCGCACGCTGCGGTTCTCCGAGCACACCGCATCCGACGTCATGACGCCGAGGCCGAGGGTCGCGAGCGTTCGGCGGTCGGACAGCGCCAGCGACATCCTCGCGCTGGCACGCACCACGGGATATTCGCGGTTCCCGGTGGTGGATGACGACATCGACGACATCGTCGGAGTCGTGCACGTGAAGCAGGCCGTCGCTGTGCCGATCAAGCGCAGGGAGCTTGTGCCGGCATCCGCCCTGCAGACCGAGGCCGTTCGCGTGCCGGAGACCATGACCCTCGACACCCTGCTCGGCGAGCTGCGCGTCAAGGGCTACCAGCTCGCCGTGGTCGTCGACGAATACGGCGGAACGGCGGGCGTGGCCACGCTGGAGGATCTCGTGGAGGAGCTCGTCGGCGAGGTGGCAGACGAGCACGACCACACGAGTGCCGACGTGGTGCGCGGTGTCGGGTCGACCACCATCTCCGGCATGCTGCGGCCCGACGAGGTGAAGGACAGAACGGGCATCGAGATTCCGGATGACGGACCGTACGAGACCGTCGCCGGGTACGTGATGAACGAGCTCGACCGGCTCCCGGTGGTCGGTGATGAGGTGAGGGTCGGCGGCGGGATGCTCCGCGTCGAGCGCCTGGACGGCCGGCGCGTCGACACGCTGCGCTTCACCCCCGACCCTGACGAGTCGGACGACGAGGGCGATAGCGACCGCAGCGACCCAGACCACGAGCGGCGCAACACGCGAGGGAGGAGCGACCGTGCCTGACTGGGTCGGAATCGTGCTGCTCGTCGTGCTGCTGCTCGGCAACGCGTTCTTCGTCGGCGCCGAGTTCGCCGTGATGTCCGCCCGCCGGTCGCAGATCGAGCCGGCCGCGGAGCGCGGAAGCCGTCGAGCCCGCACCGCGCTGTGGGCCATGGAGCACGCGACGCTCATGCTGGCGACCACCCAGCTCGGCATCACGGTGTGCTCGCTGCTGATCCTGAACGTCTCGGAACCGGCCATCCACCACCTGCTCGAGGCGCCGCTGTCGCTGACCGGGCTGTCCGACGCGTGGATCGGCGGCATCGCCTTCGTCATCGCGCTGGTGCTCGTGACGTTCCTGCACGTGGTGTTCGGCGAGATGGTGCCGAAGAACATCTCGTTCTCCGTGCCCGACCGCGCCGTGCTGCTGCTCGCCTCGCCGCTCGTCGGCGTCGCCAGGGTGTTCCGCCCGATCGTGGTGGCGCTGAACTCGACCTCCAACGGCATCGTGCGGCTGTTCGGCGTGACGCCGAAGAACGAAGCGGTGAGCACCTTCACGCTCGACGAGGTGGCGACGATCGTCGACCAGTCGACCCGCGAGGGCGTGCTCACCGACCGCACCGGAACGCTCAGCAACGCATTCGAGTTCTCGGCCAAGAAGGTGAGGGATGTCGCACTTCCGCTCGACTCTCTCGTATGCCTCCCCGAGACGACCACCCCGGCTGCCGTCGAGCGGGCCGTCGCCAAGCACGGCTTCTCGCGGTACGTCATCGTCGACGACTCGGATGAGCCCGTCGGCTATCTGCACCTGAAGGACGTGCTCGACCTCGAGGGCGACGAGTACACGCGGCCGATCCCGCCCGGTCGCATTCGACGACTCGTGTCGCTCGCGCCCGACACCGATGTCGAGGACGCGCTCGCCTTGATGCGCCGCTCCGCCAGCCATGTCGGTCGCAGCGTCGAGGGCACGGCCGACGGCCTCGGTGTCGACGGGGCCGGGAAGACTCTGGGTGTGATCTTCCTCGAGGACATCATCGAGGAGCTCGTCGGCGAGGTGCAGGACGCCACCCGGCGCGACTGAGCTGTCGCGTCAACCGTCCAGTCCGAGTCCACACGTCACGACGTATCACCGTGACGCGCTGTTCACGGTGCGGCCGTGCGCAGGGGGAGCGGTGACGCCTTTCCGTAGATGTGGACGGCGCCGGGGCCACCGGCGAAGACCTCGTCGAAGCCGGCACCCGCATCGAGCGTCACCACTGTCACGTCGACGTCCGGTGCGCCCTCGAAGCGAGCGTCACGCGAGTCCCGCGCTCCGCGTTCCCCTCCGAGGGCAGCCTCGCCGATGCGCGCGAGTTGCGTGTGCGCGCCGTACAGGGTCGCATCGGGGTTCGTGTAATCGGTGTACGCGCAGTCGACCCCGCCGACCATCGATCGCTGCGGCGAGCCCGCCGTCGCCTGGCCGCCCAACGCGTACTGCCCGTCGCAGTTGAACGCCCAGCCTCCCGCGCGCGAGGCGACGGACGCCGGATGCAGCTGCATGCCGCAGGACGGCACGAGGTGCAGGTCGATGCCGTCGCCGTCGGCCTGCCATGCACTGTGTGCCGCCCCGCGACGCAGGCGAGTGTCGGAGTGGTCGAGGCAGACTTCCACCCCGACCGTCACGGGCGTATCGCCGGCGGAGAGGCTGAAGATCGCGTAGGGATCGGTCGGGTGGCGTTTGAAGTCGCCGCCGCTGATGTCGAGCACCCGATACCCCGTCAACTGTTCGGTGACGACGCGCCCGCCTTCGACATCCCAGAGCAGGAAGTCCTCGTTCGAGCAGTAATACTTCTCGGTCGTGATGGCGGTCGTGCCGATGTCGTCGAGTACGCCGTCGATGCCGTCCGAGCTGATGACCATGGCTCGATTGCGCACCTCGATGAGCGGGTAGGCGTGGCAGTTCTTGACGAAGTTGACGAACTGGTCGAAGATGACGTCGCCGAGCGGGCCGGATGTGGCCGCCCATCCCTCGCCGAGGGCGCGGACGACGCTGTTGCGCACGGTCGCCGACTCGCTGCCGAGAACGGCGTCGATGTCACCGACCTCCGCGGAGATCACGGTTCCCAGGACGAGGAGGAAGCCTGGGTAGTCGGAGGCGGGGAACTGCTCTTTCAGATACGCGAGGATCTCGTCGGCGGGATCCACGTCGCCCGGTTTGTGCACGTACGGGCCGATGGGTCCGTGCCAGAAGAACTCGGGTGCGACGAACACGTTGAGCACTCCGTCGGAGGGGGCTCCCTCGAGCTCCGCCCTGGCGGCGTCGACCGCCCGCTTGAGCGCCGCCGCCCTGCCGCGCACGTCCTCCCGGAAGTCGGCCGACGCACGGTACGTTCCCGCTACGGCGCCGGTGCCGTCAGGATCGCCGACGGGGATCATGTCGGCAGGCGTCGTGGGAACGGCGTAGCCGATGAACCGAACCCTGTCGTATCCGGACATGTTCAGCGCCACTTCGCTCGCAGGTACTGGCCGGGCCAGTAGTCGATCTCGACGCCGAGCTCGTGTGCGGCACGTAGCGGGAAGTGCGGGTCGCGCAGCAGCTCGCGGGCGAGCGAGACGGCGTCGGCCTGGCCGGAGGTGACGATCGCCGACGCCTGCTCCGGCTCTGTGATGATGCCGACGGCGGAGACGGGCAGACCGGTCTCGTGCTTGATCCGCTCGGCGAACGGCACCTGGTAGCCGGGGCCGATCGGGATGTCGGCAGGCACGTTCCCGCCAGAGGAGACGTCGAAGAAGTCGGCCCCGGCGTCGTGGCACCATCGGGCGACGGTGGCGCAGGCATCCACGTCCCAGCCGGTCGGCGCCCAGTCGCTCGCCGAGAAGCGCACGAACACGGGCAGCTCGCCGACCGCTTCACGCACCGAGGACACCACGCGCAGCAGCAGCCGCGCTCGGTTCTCCAGGCTTCCGCCGTACTCGTCCGTGCGCAGATTGCTCACGGGGGAGAGGAACTCGTGCAGCAGGTAGCCGTGCGCGGCGTGGATCTCGACCATGCCGAACCCCGCGTCGACGGCGCGTCGCGCAGCGTCGGCGAACGCCACGACGACGCCGTCGATTCCCGCCGCGTCGAGCTCGACCGGCACAGCCAGGCCGTCGTAGGGCACCGCCGAAGGAGCGACCGCCGTCCAGCCGCCCTGATCGTGCGGTATCGAACCGCTGCGTCCCTCTTCGCCCCATGGCGACCAGGTCGACGCCTTGCGGCCGGCGTGAGCGAGCTGGATGCCCGGCACGGCGCCCTGCGACGCGATGAACTCCGTGATCGGGCGCCAGGCATCCACCTGTTCATCGTTCCAGATGCCCGTGTCGCGATCGGAGATGCGGCCCTCGGCCACGACCGCCGTCGCCTCGGCGATGACGAGCGAGGTGCCGCCCGCCGCGATGGACCCGAGGTGCACGAGGTGCCAGGGGGTCGGCACCCCGTTCCTGCCCATCACCGAGTACTGGCACATCGGCGCCGCGAAGATGCGATTGCGCAGGCGCGTGCCGCGCACCTCTACCGGATCGAAGATGTCGGACATGTCAGGCTCGTTCTCTCGTGTGCGGTTTCCGCTCAGGCGGTCGGCGCCTGGTCAGCGAGGGAGACCAAGAAGGCTCGAAGCGCCGCCGGGCTGGTGAAGACGTGGCCCGTGATGCCGATCGCTTCTGCTCCCTCGACGTTCTCGGGCTTGTTGTCGATGAACACCGCGTGCGCAGCATCGATTCCGAGCTCGTCGAGCGCGTGGCGGAAGATCGCGGCGTCCGGCTTCACCAGCAGCAGCTCGCCGGAGACGAAGACCTGCTCGAAAAGCGATCCGAGCAGGCCGTGCCTGAAGTAGCTGGCGAAGTCTGCTCCGGCGTTGGAGAGAAGGGCGAGCCGAGTTCCGCCGTCGCGCAGGTCGACGAGAACGTCGATCGTGCCGGGCTCCACGCTCAGCCATCCACGGAAGTCCGTGACCCACAGCAGATGAAGCGTGGCCTCAGACCACTGGGCGCCGGATTCGGCCTCGATCCTGCGCCAGTAGTCGTGGATGCTCAGCGTGCCCTGGTCGAGCTCCGAGCGGTGCTGCCAATACGCCGCCCAGAACGTCTCGGCACGCGCATCCTCGATGCCGGCGACGCGCAGCAACGCCTGCTGGTCGGTCTCCGACGGGCTGAGCGAGATCACCTCGCCGTAGTCGAAGATGACGACCCGGCCGGGAAGGGAGATGGGCATGCGCGATCCTCCTGGTGTCGCTGGGTCGCCGCGACCCGAACGGCCCGAAGGGCTGGGGCGACGACAGCCATCAACCTATCGTGAAGGCATGACGAACGAGACGAGCCTGCCGCGGTGGCGCAGCGACGAGGCGTCCGAGTGGCTGGCGGCTCCGCAGGACGGCGACGACAAGTACACCAGGGGCGTTCTCGGCGTGGTGACCGGCTCCGACGAGTACCCGGGCGCCGCGGTGCTGGGCGTCGAGGCCGCCGTGCGGACCGGCGTCGGCATGCTGCGCTACCTCGGAGACGATGTTCCGGCTCGCCTCGTGATGCAGCGCAGGCCGGAGACCGTCACGGCGAACGGCAGGGTGCAGGCCTGGCTGCTCGGATCGGGAATGGATGCCGCACATCGCGACACCGCGAACGAGGAGCGACTCCGCGTCGCCCTCGCGCAGGACGTCCCAGCGGTGATCGACGCGGGCGCCCTCGACCTCATCGGGGACGCGACCGGCCCGGTCGTCATCACGCCGCACTTCCGTGAGCTCTCCAGGGTGCTCGCCGCCCACGGAGTGACGGCGTCGCCTGAGCAGATCGCGGCGGATGCCCCGCGTTGGGCCCGAGAGTCCGCCCGGCTCACTGGGGTCACGGTTCTGCTGAAGGGCCACGCGACCCACGTCGCGAACCCGGCGGGCGAGGTGCTCGTGGCCTCGGAGGGCACGAACTGGCTGGCGACAGCGGGCAGCGGCGACGTGCTGGGCGGCGTGCTCGGTGCGCTGGTCGCGACGCACGCCGAGAAGATCGCCGCGGAGGGTCACGACGTGCTCGCGAGGCTGGCCGCGACAGCCGCGGTGGTGCACGGGTTGGCCGGGCGGGCGGCCAGCGACGCCTTCCGAGGCGGACCCATCGCGGCGCTCGACATTGCCGAAGCGCTGCCCAGGGTCGTCGGTGCCCTGCTTGCCGGTGGCTGAGCGGACTCTTCCCCGAGACGGTCGCAGCCGGGTCATCGAATCGATCGGTAGCATGAACGACTATGGCGATCGATACCGCGACTGAGGTCGCGGTCGCGCCCAGACCACACCTTCGCGAGCGGGTCGTCGTGCTCTCCCGCAATGTCTACGCGCAGTGGGGCGCCTTCCTGTTCGTGCACGTCGTGCTGTGGTTGACGGCGTGGTTCGGCGCAGGGATGCCGCTCGGCGACGTGACGCTCGTGTACCGTCCGTGGGCGCAGGAGGCCCAGTACGGCTATGCGTTCATGGGGGTGACGGCGCCGTGGGTGTATCCCGTTCTGGCGATGATCCCCGTGCTCATCCCGTTGATCGCCGGACCCGACAACTACGTCGTCGCGTGGCTCGCCATGGTGACGGTGTTCGACGTCATCGCCTTCGCAGTCCTCACCTCGCGCGGCAGGAGGCGCCCGACGATCGCCGCGTGGTGGTGGCTCGCATTCCTGCTGCTGCTCGGCCCGATCGCGATCGGACGACTGGACGCGGTCTCCGTGGCGATCGTGATCGTCGCGGTGGTCTGGATCGCCGCTCGGCCGAGCGTCGCCGCCGTGCTGCTCGCCGTTGCGACGTGGATCAAGGTGTGGCCGGCCGGCGTCATCCTCGCCGTGGTCATCGCGCTGCGGCGCAGGTGGCGCGTGCTCGGGTGGGTGGTCGCGACGAGCGCGGTGGTTGCGCTGCTGGTGGTCGTGTTCGGCGGGGCGTCCGAGCTGTTCGGCTTCGTCTCGCAGCAGACCGGCAGAGGCCTGCAGATCGAGGCGCCGATCAGCGCGCCATGGCTGTGGGCGGCCGCTCTGCACGCACCGGGCAGCACCATCTACTACGACACGCAGCTGCTGACCTTCCAGGTGACGGGTGCCAACATCGATGTGGCGTCAGCGGTGATGACCCCTGCGCTGGCGATCGCGGTGCTCGTCGTCGCGCTGATCGGCCTGCGGGCCGTCATCCGCAAGGCGCCGACGGCGCTGGTTCTTCCGCAGTTGACCCTCGCCATCGTGACCGCGCTGATCGCATTCAACAAGGTGGGTTCGCCGCAGTACGTCGACTGGCTGGCGGCGCCGGTCATCCTCGGCATCGTCATGAGCGGTCGGCGATTCCTCGTGCCCGCCGTTCTGGTCGCGGTGACCGCTGCGCTGACGCAGCTCTTCTACCCGTACCTCTACCTCGAGATCCTCAACCTCGACGCGTGGATGATCGGGGTGCTCACCGTGCGCAACATCATGCTGTTCGTCGTGCTGGGCTGGTCGGTCGTCGCTCTCTGGCGCACCGGCAGCAGGAAGCGCATCGGCGCGGGCGCGCTCGCGGTCGATGGAGCCCATGTCTGGCCGCTCGCCGGACGGGTCGCGGCCAAGGCCGAAGGCGCGAACGAGGCCGCACACTGAGACGAGACCAGAGAACCACGAGGGAGAGGAACCCATCATGCTCGTTGCCTTCTCGGTAGCCCCCAGCGGCACAGGTCGCGACGGCGACTCCGTTCACGACGCGGTCGCGGCGGCGGTGCGCATCGTGCGCGAGTCCGGTCTGCCCAACCGCACGGACTCCATGTTCACGACCGTCGAGGGGGAGTGGGACGAGGTGTTCGACGTGATCAAACGCGCAACGGATGCCGTCGGAGCGTACGGCTCCCGTGTGTCGCTCGTGCTGAAGGCCGACATCCGGCCCGGCCACACAGGGGAGCTCACCGGCAAGGTGGAGCGCCTGGAGGCCGCCATCGACGCCCAGCAGGACTGAGCGCGGTCCCACCTCCCTCCCCGGCCCGGCGTCCACACCGCGGTCAGGGCGATGACGCAGACGTAGACGGCCGTCATCGAATCGATTCGAAGTCGTAACATCCGCAGCCTACGATGGGCACATGGCCACCCGCTCCGACGGGTCCGCGACTCTCCCCACCCCCGTTCCTCCTCGCGCCGACGTGCGTGAAGAATCGCACGGTGGAGTGCTGTCGCCGACCCGCATCCGTCTCGCGCTGATCGCGCTCGCCCTCGGCGGCTTCGCGATCGGCTCGACCGAGTTCGTGGCCATGGGCCTGCTGCCCGACATCGCGGCCAACCTGCTGCCGAAGCTCTACGCCGTGAACTCCGCGGACGCGAACGCTCACGCCGGCTGGATGATCTCCGCCTACGCGCTCGGCGTCGTGGTCGGGGCCCCGACGATCGCCGCAGCCGGTGCTCGCTGGCCGCGCAAGAAGCTCCTGCTCTGGCTGCTCGTCACCTTCACGCTCGGAACCGTCGCGTCCGCTCTCGCACCGACGTTCCAGCTCGTGCTGGTCGCGCGCTTCGTCGCCGCTCTTCCGCACGGCGCGTACTTCGGCATCGCGAGCCTCGTGGCCGCGTCGCTGATGGGTCCTGGCAAGCGCGGACGCGGCGTCGCCTTCGTGCTCTCAGGGCTCACGATCGCCAACGTGGTCGGCGTGCCGGCGATCACCTGGATCGGACTGCAGACCGGATGGCGCGTCGCCTACCTCGTCGTCGCCGGCATTTTCGCGCTCACCTTCGTCGCCGTGCTGCTGGCCGTGCCCTGGCAGGCCGGCAACCCGGAGGCGACGATGAAGCGCGAGTTGAAGGCCTTCAGCCGAACCCAGGTGTGGTTCGCGCTCGGCATCGGCGCGATCGGCTTCGGCGGCCTGTTCGCGCTCTACACCTACATCGCACCCATCGTCACCGACGTCGCAGGACTGCCGGAGTGGGCCGTTCCGCTCATGCTGGTGTGCTGCGGCCTCGGCATGACGGTCGGCAACCTTGTCGGCGGCGCGATGGCCGACCGCAGCGTGAAGCGCACCATGCTGACGTTCTTCGTCGTGCTGATGGCCGCGCTGGTCGGCGTCGGGCTGCTCGCGCAGAACTGGGTGGTGCTCGCGATCGGCGTGTTCCTGGTCGGTGCGTCGTCGTCGGCCATCTCGCCGGCCATCCAGACAAGGCTGATGGATGTCGCACGCGACAGTCAATCCATCGCGGCGGCCCTCAACCACTCGGCGCTCAACATCGGCAACTCGCTCGGCGCCTACCTCGGTGGTGTCGCGATCGCTGCGGGCCTCGGATATCGCGCGCCCGTCTGGGTCGGCCTCGTGCTGTCGGCCTTCGGACTGCTCCTCGCGATCGGCTCGTTCACGCTCGACAGGGTGCGTGCGGCACGGGGGCTACCCGTCGCGGGCCACACCGGCGGCATCGACACGCTGGCATGAAGCCGCGGCCGGCTGGCCAGGGTCTCGATACGCGTGCCGCTTCGCAGCGCGCTACTCGACCAGCGGAGCCACCGCCGTTGGTCACTCGTTCTGCAGCAGGATGCCGTCCTGGATGGCGCGCTTGCGCAGCGCCACCTTCGTGCCGACGTCGTAGCCGGCGACGCGGTATTTCTCGCGAATGCGCTTGAGGTAGCTCTTCGCCGTCTCGTCGGAGATGCCGAGCTTGAACGCCACAGCCTTCACCGGCTCGCCGGCGCCGTACAACGCCATCACGCGCCGCTCCTGAGCGCTGAGCTTCGGTGCGCCTGTGGTGCTCTGGCTGAGAGCGACGTCGAGCTCCTCGGAGATGAACGAGTCGCCGCGTACAGCTGCGCGGATGGCCTCGACGATCATGTCGGCGTTCTCGCTCTTCACGAGATAGCCGGCGGCGCCGGCCGCCAGGGCTTCGCGCACGACGTTCGGGTCGGAGTACGCGCTCATCAGCATGGTGGGCACGCCAGCGGCCTTGAGCGCCTGCAGCTTGATCGAAACCGGGATGTTGTCCTTGAGGTCGAGGTCGAGCAGCACGACGTCGACGGGGAAGGCCTCGTGCGTGAGCAGCTCTGGCCAGGTCGCGACGGCCGCGACCATCTCTATGTCGTCCGCAGCGCTCCTGATCCACTCGGTGAGCGCTCCGAGCAGCATGCGGTGATCGTCGACGATGGCGATCTTGATCGTTGTCGGAGCTGATTCCTTCACGCTGCTGTCTCTACTTTCCCCCGCGTCGGGTCGAACATCGCGGGCTGCGGTGGTTGTGCGTCATCGATCCTGCGTTGCATCGACAAGGCAGTCCACCTCAATGCGAACCATAGCGGACGAACCGGTCTCGGTGTAGCGCCCGACCCTGCGAATAGCTTGCCACGCCGAGGGGTCGATCTGCCGTCGTGGAACGCCTGTCACCTCGATCACCACGTTGAGGCTTCGAACGTGAGGACCGGCATCCGCTCCTCTCGAGATCGTGATGACCAGCGATGTTGCGGACTTCGAGGTGCTGCCGACGAGCATCCAGATGGCCGAGAACAGCCCGTCGCGCTGCCGGGAGGAGAACGACGCCGCAAGGCCCTCTGGATCGTCGATCTCGGTCACGGAGTCGAGCACGGCGGACTCGGTGACGGCGTGATGCAGCCAGGTCTGCCTGCGGTCATCGACGAGATGCAGCCTCAGCTGCGTTGCGAGAGCGGATGCCCGTGCAGCGGTCTCCTCGTCGAGTGGCAGCTCTGCGCGCCCCGCGGCGACGTACTCCAGCAGCTGCTCCGCCGCGAAGTCGAGTCGCTCGAGCTCCTCGGACGCGAGCATGCCGACGGACGTGTCGGTCGTCGTGGTGCTCTGGGTCTGCGCGATCTCGGAGTGGAACTGCACGATCGTGCGGAAGGAGCGCACGAGCGCCATCCCGACCAGCGGCGGCGCGCAGGCGATGGCGATGAAGGCGAGACGCGGCGCGGCGGACATCGGGTCGGTCACCTCGAGGCCGAGCACGACGATCAGCACACCGGCGAACACGGCGGTCGCCACCAGGATGTCCCGCGCGGGCCGCGTGGTGACCGCCGCGAGAAGCAGACCACCGACGCCGATGCACGTGACGGGGAAGACCGGTACCGGCCCCGGCGCCCAGGCGCCCGCGAGGTCGAGGCCCGTGATGATCGCGCACGCGGCCATCAGGCCGGCGAAGCGGAGCCGCTCGGTCGGAACCTCTCGCGGAGCCGGCATGAACCACATCAGCACAGCGACGACGACCAGCAGCACCGTCGCAAGCACGCCGAGCAGCGGGCGCGGGTAGAACTGCCCGAAGTAGCAGAGCCGCAGAAGCGAAGCGGCGATCAGCGCGTCGGCGATGATCATCGTTCCCCTGCGCAACTGGGCGACACCGGTGTACACGTGAGTCGCCCGAGCGTCGAGCCTGCTCATTGCTTCGGCACCTCCAGCACGACGGTCGTGCCAGAGCCTGGTGCGCTGAACAGGCGAGCGTTGCCGCCGACGTCTCGCACGCGGGCGACGATCGACTCGGTGAACCCGAGTCGTCCGGGAGAGACCGCTCCGACGTCGAAGCCGACTCCTGAGTCGGTCACCATGGCGCGAACGGTCACGTCGTCATCCGTGATCGTCACGTGCGCCTGGGTCTCGCCGGAGTGCCTGCGGACGTTCTCGAGGCATTCGGCAAGGGCGAGCAGGAACGCGTCGAGCGTCTCGGCGGGGAGCACAACGTGGCCCGTTCCATGCCACGCGACGTCGAGTCCCATGCGCTTGAATCGCTGCTTCACGGTCTCGAGCGTGTTGCCGAGTGTGGACTCCTGCACCTGACGGAGTCGGTAGTCGCCGGATGACGCGGGCTCGGGGGTGTAGCCGAGGCGCAGCTGTCGCAGAAGCGCGGCATCCTCCGCAGCCTGGGCGCGCAGCGCGTTCTCGCCGACACCGCGCCCGGAATGCGCGAGCAGTGTGAGGGTGGCGAGCACGGTGTCGTGCAGCAGGCGTGCGCTCTGCCTGCGACGGGCCTCGAACTCGCTGGCCTGGCGTTCGGTGCGGTACGCGTCGCTCATGCCTTCGATGCGCTCGACGGCGCGTGGCACCAGGTGCGCGACCCAGATGCCGATGCCGGAGCAGAACACCCAGCTGCCGATGGCGACGAACAGCACGGTGACGAGGTTGCTGCCGAGCCCCCTGGCCGTCGGCACGACGATCGCGACGATGATGAGGAAGGCGATCACCATGATGATGCGACGCCTGGTGTCGACCGCGAGCAGGAACGCCGAGCCGGCGCTCGCCGCGGCGAGCAGAGCGACGACGGATGTGGCCGGGGTGCCGTGCGCGCCCGAGCTGAGGCCGACGACGCCGATTCCGATCGCGGAGGCGGCGAGCACCACGACGACCGGGATGGGCGACGGCTTGCGCTGCATGTACACCGCCGCCGCCACGAGCAGCAGGCACAGCGCGATGACGCTGATCGTCGACTCGGGCTCGGGGAGCACACCGGGAATCGCGGCGCAGACGGCAGCGCTGATCGCGTCGAGCATGATCACCAGGCTCGCAGCAGACGCCAGCATGCGATCACGCTGCTCGGCGGTGCGCGTCATCGGTCCTCCGGCTGGTCTCTGTGGCGGCGCGACCAGAGCGCCAAAGAGAGTTGTACCCCTAGGGAAAACTTTAGGTCACCCGAGTGACACTTTCTCATGCCCGAACATGCTCGGGTTCATCCTGCGCACGGGGCGCACTCGCATCAGGACTCCAGCAGCGACCTGATCGGGGGTCCGATCAGGTCGTCCTCGATGAGGAATGCGTCGTGTCCGAACGGGGAGTGGATGACGATGGGATGCGCTCCGTGGATACTGGCGCCCAGCCCAGCGGCGATGATGCGCTGGCCGTCGACGGTGTACAGGCGGTCGCTGTCGATGCCGAGCACGAGCGAGCGGGCTGTGACGCGGCCGAGTGCGGCATCCACTCCTCCTCGTCCGCGGCCGACGTCGTGCGAGGTCATGGCGTTGACGACAGTGATGTAGCTGTTGGCGTCGAAGCGGCGCGTGAACTTGTTGCCGTGGAAGTCGAGGTACGACTCGACAGCGAACCGTCCGCCTGCGCCGAGCGGGCTGATGCCGCTCTGCCAGCTGCGCTGGAACCTCTCGTTGAGCTCGTTCGCGCTGCGGTAGTTGAGCAGGGCCATGCGCCGGGCGAGTGCCAGCCCGGCGTGCGGCCCATCTCCATCGTCCGCGTCGTAGTAGCGGCCCGCCCGGAACTGCGGGTCGGTGCGGATCGCCTCGATCTGCACCGAGTTCAACGCGATCTGGTCAGCAGTCGATAACGGGGGAGCGGCGATGACGGCGACGCGGTCGAGTCTGTCGGGGAAGCTGATCGCCCATTCGAGCGATTGCATGCCGCCCATCGAACCGCCGATCACGGCGGCCCAGCGGTCGATGCCGATCGCATCGGAGAAGGCCGCCTGGGCGTTCACCTGGTCGCGGATGGTGGTGTACGGAAAGCGCGGACCCCATTCGACGCCGTCAGGGGCAAGGGATGCCGGGCCCGTCGAGCCCTGACATCCGCCGATCATGTTCGGTGCGACCACGAACCAGCGATCGGTGTCGACAGGAAGGCCCGGCCCGACGACGCCGCCCCACCAGCCGGAGGTGGGATGCCCAGGGCCGGCCTTCCCGAGCAGGTGACTGTCCCCTGTGAGTGCGTGCAGGACGAGCACGGCGTTGTCGCGTGCCTCGTTCAACGTGCCCCAGGTCTCGTACGCCACTGTCGCGCTCGACAGCGAACGTCCGCTCTCGAACGCGACGGGGCCGATGCGGGTGAACCTGCGCTCGCCGACCGGATCCCCCTCGCGCCACGCGCCGCTCGCGCGCGGCTTGCCCAGCAGGGAGCGCGCCTGCGCCTCGGTGATGAAGCTCGAGGGCACGGTGTCTTCTGAGGTCTGCCAGTCCATGGTGAGGTCAATTCTGCCCGGACGGGTGCACCCCTGTGTGCCGTGTTACGCGGAGAGGTGGGTGCAGAAGAGGCCCGGCACGTGCCGGGCCTCTTCTGGGGTGCTTGGTGTTGCTGAGCGGGACTACGCGGAGACGCTGTCCGACTGCGCGGCGGCGCGGGCCGCGGCGAGTCCGGCCTCCAGGTCGGCCTTCAGGTCATCCACGTTCTCGAGTCCCACCGAGAGGCGCACGAGGCCCGGCGTCACACCGGCGGTGAGCTGCTCCTCCGGGGAGAGCTGCGAGTGCGTCGTCGAGGCAGGGTGGATGACGAGCGAGCGCACGTCTCCGATGTTCGCCAGGTGGCTGAACAGCGTGAGGTTGTCGACCAGGGCGCGGCCGGCATCCACACCGCCCTTGAGCTCGAAGGAGACTACGGCTCCGACGCCCTTCGGCGCGTACTTGTTCGCCGCCGCGTACCACGGGCTGGTCGGCAGGCCCGAGTAGTTCACGGACGCGACGTCGGGGTGGCTCTCGAGGAACTCCGCGATCTCCTGCGTGTTCTGCACGTGACGCTCGATGCGGAGCGACAGCGTCTCGATGCCCTGGATGAGCAGCCAGGCGCTGTTCGGCGCGATGGCGGCACCGAGGTCGCGCAGCAGCTGAACGCGGGCCTTGATGATGTAGGCGAGGCCGTCGCCGACCGCAGCCGTGTAGCTGACGCCGTGGTAGGACTCGTCGGGCTCGGTGAGGCCGGGGAACTTGTCGACGTGCTTCGACCACTCGAAGGTGCCGCCGTCGACCAGCACGCCGCCGATGGTGGTGCCGTGGCCGCCGAGGAACTTCGTGGCGGAGTGCACGACGATGTCGGCGCCGTGCTCGAACGGGCGGATCAGGTACGGGGTCGCGATCGTGTTGTCGACGATGAGCGGCACGTTGTTCTCGTGCGCGATGCCGGCGACGGTCTCGATGTCGAGGATGTTGACCTTGGGGTTGCCCACCGTCTCGGCGAAGAACAGCTTCGTGTTCGGGCGCACGGCGCGGCGCCACTCCTCCGGGTCATCCTGGTTCTCGACGAACGTCGTCTCGATGCCGAGCTTGCCCAGCGTGTACTTGAAGAGGTTGTAGGTGCCGCCGTAGATCGAGCTGGAGGAGACGATGTGGTCGCCGGCCTGCGCGATGTTGAGCACGGCGAACGTCTCAGCGGCCTGTCCGCTCGCGACGAGCAGGGCGCCGGTGCCGCCTTCGAGGGCGGCGAGACGCTCCTCGACCACGGCCTGCGTCGGATTCTGGATGCGCGTGTAGATGTTTCCGAACTCGGCGAGCGCGAACAGGTTCTTCGCGTGGTCCGAGTTGTTGAACACGTACGACGTGGTCTGGTAGATCGGCGTCGCCCTGGCGTTGGTCGCCGGATCGGGGGCGGCGCCGGAGTGGATCTGCTTGGTTTCGAACTGCCACTGAGCGGCGTCGGTCATGATTCTCTCCAGGTGGTGTCGGCAGAGGGCTCGGCGCTGCGTCCGCGTCGATGTTGAGACCAGGCTAGGCACCGGGCATCCGGTGCTCAAAATATGTGCAACACGACGTAACCGTCACTGAGGCGGTCTCACGTCTTGCGCGGGTCGCGCCGTGGGTGCTGCCGCGGCTCGTGTCGACGGAAGGGCATGCCGACGGACAGAATGGTGGGCATGGCATCCAGGCGTGCAGTGGTGACGGGAGCGAGCTCGGGAATCGGTGAGGCGACGGTCCGGCTGTTGCGGTCGAACGGGTGGGATGTCGTCGCAGTCGCCCGCAGCACCGACAAGCTGCGCGCCATCGCCGACGAGACCGGAGCAGAGGCGTTCACCGCGGACGTCTCGAAGCAGGAGGATGTCGACGCGCTGCGCGACCACCTCGCGGCGACGGGAGGGGTGCACGCGCTCGTCAACAACGCGGGCGGCGCTCGTGGGCTCGAGTCCGTCGAGCACTCGGACATCGACGACTGGATCTGGATGTACGAGGTGAACGTCCTCGGCACCAAGCGAGTCGTCTCCGCGTTGCTTCCCCTTCTTCGCCAAGGTGCGAAGCAGACCGGGCACGCCGACATCCTCAACGTCACCTCGATCGCCGGCCACAACGTGTACGTGGGCGGGGCGGGATACAACGCGGCCAAGTTCGCAGAGCACGCGCTGACGGAGGTGCTCAGGCTGGAGCTGAACGGCGAGCCGATCAGGGTCATCGAGGTTGCGCCCGGCATGGTGCGCACCGACTTCTCGCTCAACAGGTTCGCCGGCGACAAGGAGCGCGCCGACGCCGTGTACGCGGACGTTCCAGAGCCCCTGACAGCGGAGGATGTCGCCGACACCATCGTGAACGCTCTCGGGCGTCCTCGGCACGTCGACCTCGACCTCATCGTCATGAAGCCCGTCGCCCAGGCCGCGTCGTACCGGTTCCACCACGGGCCGCTGCGGGTGGCGGACGAGGACTGAGGCATGCCCGAGCCCGCATCGACACGCACGGCGCGCGTACGCGCCGAAGAGCGCTGGGAGCGAATCAGCAGGTGGCCCTTCCTGGTGCTCTCGCTCGTCTTCATCGTCGCGTACAGCATCCGGTGCCTCAACACGAGCCTCGAGCAGCAGGACGTCAGGGTGATCTGGACGGTGCTGCTGGTCATCTGGGCGGCGTTCATCATCGACTACGTCGTTCGGCTGCTGCTCGCTCGTGGCAAGTGGGCCTTCGTGCGGCACAACGTGCCTGATCTGCTCGCGGCCCTGCTGCCGATCTTCCGTCCGTTCCGTCTGCTGCGGGAGTTGCGGCGCATCCCGTTCTTCAGCAAGCGCAGCGGTGCGGCGGTGCGCGCACGGGTGATCGCCTATGTCGCGTCGTTCGTCGTGCTCTGGATCTACATCATCTCGATCAGCGAGTTGCAGGCCGAGCGCGGTGCTCCCGGCGCGACGATCCTCAGCTTCGGTGACTCTCTCTATTGGGCGGTCGTGACGATCGCGACCGTCGGCTACGGCGACATGGTTCCGGTGACGACGCTCGGCCGTGTTCTCGCTGTGCTGCTCATGATCAGCGGAATCGCGATCATCGGCGTCACGACGGCGACGGTCGTGTCGTATGTCAACGAGGCCGTCTCTCGCGCGCGACAGGGCGGAGCGCACGAGTCGCCCAACGACGATCCCGGGCTGCTCGAAGCGCCGTCGGTGGATGACCCGTCGTCGGACTCGAAGTGACGGAGTAGGACGAATACGGTGCAGGGCGAAGCGGTAGGCAAGGAGGATCGGTGAGCATCCATCTGGTCGGAGGAGGGGATCGCCCCGGGGAAGACGAGGCCGTTTACGGCCCGTTCGTCGCCGAGTGCGTCGCTCGCGTCGAAGCTGCAGGCGAGGAACGGCAGCCCCGCGTGGCGCTCCTCACCGTGCGCGAGGGCGGCCATCCCGGTCACGGCGAGAACCTCACCAGGGCACTCGCCAGAGCGGGATCCGTCGAGGTGCTGCACACCGTCGTCGCCGAGGGCGAGCGGATGCCCGCAGCCGCGATCGACGGCGCGGACGGCATTCTGGTGGGCGGTGGCCTCACCCCGGCGTACCTCGACGCGATCGAGCCGCTCAAGGCGGGCATCCGTACCGCAGTGGAGGCTGGAACGCCCTACCTCGGATTCTCCGCCGGCGCCGCGATCGCGCCCGACCGTGCCCTTCTCGGCGGATGGCGCATCGACGGCGTTGAGGTCTGCGACCGGGAGGCATCCGAAGACCTCGACGAGCTCACGATCGTCGACGGCCTCGGGCTGATCGACGTCACGGTCGATGTTCACGCCGCCCAGTGGGGCACGCTCACTCGGGCGATCGCAGCCGTCGATTCCGGTGCGGTAGGGGAGGCCGTGGCGATCGATGAGTCGACGGTTCTCGTCGTCGGAACGGGACCCCTTCGGGTGGCCGGCGCCGGCACCGTGTGGGTTCTGACGCGCGACGAGCGCGGCGTGCTCGTTCGGAGCATGCGCTAGCCGTGGCGAAGACGCTGACGGAGCTGGCCGCCGACGGCTCGATGGATGCGGGATGGGCCGAAGCGCTCGCACCCGTCGCGGGCGACATCGCGGCGATGGGGGACTGGCTGCGCTCCGAGGTCGCCTCTGGGCGGCACTACCTGCCTGCCGGCGCGAACGTGCTGCGCGCGTTCCACTATCCGCTTGCCGACGTGCGCGTGCTGATCGTCGGGCAGGACCCGTACCCAACGCCAGGGCATCCGATCGGCTTGTCGTTCGCTGTCGAGCGCGACGTGCGGCCGGTTCCGCGCAGCCTGCAGAACATCTACCGGGAGCTGCGCACCGACCTCGGCATCGAGCCGCCGCCGCACGGCGACCTCACCGCATGGAGCGAGCACGGCATCATGCTGCTCAACAGGGTGCTGACGGTACGGCCAGGAGCCGCGGGGTCGCATCGCGGCGTCGGCTGGGAGCGCGTGACCGAGTACGCGATCAGGGCCTTGGTCGCTCGTGGGACGGCTCTCGTCGCCATCCTGTGGGGAAGGGATGCCGCGAACCTGCGCCCTCTGCTCGGCTCCACTCCCGTGATCACCTCGCCGCACCCGAGCCCGCTCTCGGCCGACCGCGGGTTCTTCGGGTCGAAGCCGTTCAGTCGCGCGAACGAGCTGCTCGTGCGTCAGGGCGCTCAGCCGGTGGACTGGAGCCTGCGGTAACACGCGCGCAACACGCACTGGTTACGCTGTTGCGGTGCTGGAAGAGGAATACGAGACGCGGCGAACGCTGCCGCCGCACCTGCGCAAGCCCGCCCCCGCAGAGACGCCCTTCTCGTATCTGATCCGCGACGCGAAACCGGGCGATCTGCCGCATGTGCGCGAGATCTACAACCATTACGTGACGAACAGCACCGTCACGTTCGACGAAGACACCATGAGCCTGCGCGAGTGGAAGTCGAAGTACGCGTACCTGCAGCGGCTCGGCATGCCGTTCATCGTCGCGGAGTCGCCGAACGGGCAGATCCTCGGCTACGCGCTGGTGTCGCCGTGGAAGCAGAAGAAGGCCTACCGGTTCACCGTGGAGAACTCGATCTACCTCGGGCAAGCCTCGACGGGCAAGGGGCTCGGCACGGCGCTGATGCAGGCTCTGATCGACGCGTCGAAGCAGGCCGGTCTCAAGGAGATGATCGCCGTCATCGCCGACCAGGGCGCCGAGGCCTCGATCGCGATGCACAAGAGCTTCGGCTTCAAAGAGATCGGCAGCATGGGCCACGTCGGCTACAAATTCGACCGCTGGCTGGGCACCCTGCTCATGCAGAAGAGCCTGAAGTAGCGGGTTTCTCCTGGTGCGACATCCATCGCGATCGGTCGTTCGATGGCCGTTGCTGTGAATTCGCCCGCGGCCGTTATCAGTTCGTGATCAACCTCTGGCGGATGCCGGTGGCCGCGCATACAGTGATGGCACCAGTCACTGCTCGGGCGTCTCACTAGGCGATCGAGTTGACGGTCTACGAATCGAGGCCTGCAGCATCCGGAGCGGATGCAGCAGGCCTCGTCCATTTCGGCGGGGCTACCCGTTCAGGCCCGTGATGGCGCCTTGCGGAGCACGAAGTACCCGACGACCCCGCTCACGACGGTGGGGATGAGCAGCCAGGCGATCACGCCGACGGCGCGCATCGTGAGGAACCACTCTCCGACCGCCGGCCACGAGCCGGTCAGCGTTGTGACCGCCACGAACCCCGCGATGAGGAGAACCACGATGGCGCCGAGGGTGTAGAGACCGTTGGCGCGCCACCGCACGTACACACTGCCCGCGAGAGCCCCGAGCGAGAAGCAGAACAGGAACAGGAAGAAGGTCGCGAACAGGCGCTCCCACAGCGGCCCGGAGCCGACGTAGACATTGCTGAACATGTGCGCGTTCATCCCATAGCCGTTCGTCCAGTCCTCGATGTACGAGAGCAGCGTGCAGACGGCGGTGAACAGCAGGCCCTGCAGTGCGAAAGCCGTGACAGTGCCGAGGTAGTAGTCGCGCCTGGTGGCCGACATGCCCATCGCGAATCGGAAGGTGAGGTTCATCGCCTGCACGGCGGCGATCGCGAAGTAGATGAAGATGTACGCCGTCGCCCCCGACCACTCGGTGCCGCCGAGCTTCTCGTGGGTCGACGCGAAGATCGAGATCCAGATCACCATGTTCACCAGGAACACGAAGCCGATGATGATCCACGGCAGCGCGATCATGCTGAACCGATTGGTGAAGTGCAACCGCGTCACGTTCCAGATGCGGTGGCCTGCCCCGGGAACGGTGTTCGTCTCCGCGAGGGTCGCTGGGGTGCTGATGGCGGTCATGCTGAGGCTCCCTGCTCGGTGGCGCCGAAGTCGGCGGTGGCGGAATTGGTCGAGCGCACGATGAGCTGCTGCAGCGAGACGGGAGCCAGCTCGAGGCCGGCCGCCGTGGCATCCCTGCGTTCGTCGGCGTCGAGCCGGTCGACGGTGACGGACGCCAGCCCGCCGATCCCCTCGCGGTGCAGCACCCTGCGGTGGGCGACGAAGGCGTCGACCGCTCCGCGCGGACCGACGACCGTCGTGGCGGAGTCTCGTGCCGACTCGGCCGACTCGTCCATGATGATGCGGCCCTTGTCGATCACGACGACGTGCTCGAGCATGTTCGCGACCTCGTCGATCAGGTGCGTCGAGAGCACGATCGTGCGTGGATGCTCCGCGTAGTCGGCGAGCAGGCGGTCGTAGAAGATCTGCCTGGCCACCGCATCCAGCCCGAGGTAGGGCTCGTCGAAGAACGTCAGGGGAGCGCGGGCAGCAAGGCCGACGATCACCCCGACTGCGGAGAGCTGGCCGCGCGACAGCTTCTTGATCTTGCGGTTCACCGGCAGCTGGAAGTCGTCAACGAGCTGCTTCGCGAAGTCGGCATCCCAGTTCTCATAGAACCAGGGTGCGCAGGTGAAGACGTGCTTCGGTTTGAACTCGTCGGGGTACTTCTGGCTCTCCTTGATGAACGAGAGCCGCGACAGCACCTTCGCGTTCTCGACGGGGCTCTCCCCGAAGACACGGATGTCGCCCGAGCTCGCGAAATCCTGCCCGGTGATGGTCTGCATCAGGGTCGTCTTGCCCGCGCCGTTGCGTCCGAGCAGTCCGGTGATGGCGTCGGTCTTGATGGCGAGGTTCACGTCGTCGAGTGCGGTGACGTCACCGAATCGCTTGGTGAGGCCGCTGATCTCGACCACGGGAGCGGTCGTCGTGGTCACGATGCTTCTCCTTCGTTGGTGATGAGATGGTTGAGCTCTGTCGGAGTGATGCCGAGCTTCTTCGCCTCCGTGATGAGCGGAACGACGAAGTCGGCGCGGAAGCTCTCGCGCCGTTTCGCCAGCACCTGTTCGCGTGCACCGGTGGCGACGAACATGCCGATGCCTCGCTTCTTGTAGAGGATGCCTTCGTCCACCAGGAGGGCGACGCCCTTACCTGCCGTCGCAGGGTTGATGCGGTGGAAGGTCGCGAACTCGTTCGTCGACGGCACCTGGCTCTCTTCTGCCAGTGCACCGGCGATGATGTCGTTCTCGATCTGCTCAGCGATCTGCTGGAAGATCGGCTTGCCTTCGTCGATCACCACTCTCCTTGGTTGGTTCATTAGTAGAGTAACTAACCAACGAAGCCTCGTCAACCCCTCCTCCCGAGTAAGCCTCGGTCCGCCTGAGTCCGGCCGGTTCATAACTCCTGCAATTCGAGAACTCCCACCCGGACAGCCCGCGAGAATACGGGGTTCCGGCTCGGCGCGGCGGCCGATGTGCAGGAGTTATGCGCAGGGGGGCGGAGGAGGACGGAGGGGCGACGGGAGGTGGGCGGGTTCCCTAGGCTCAGGGCATGGCCGATGACATCCACGATCTGACCGCACTCGACCAGTGGACCTTGCTGCAGCGTGCCGAGCTGACGCCGCTGCAGCTCGCTGACCACTACCTCGGGCGCATCGAGATGCTGAACCCTCAGGTCGGCGCGTTCGTGACAGTGACACCGGATGCCGCACGCGATCGGGCGGCGCAGGTCGAGTCATCCGTTCCGCACTCCGCACAGCTGTGGGGGCTCCCCATCGGCGACAAGGATCTCTGGAATCGCGCAGGCGTGCCGACCGGGTACGGCTCGAGGCTCATGAGCGGATACGTGCCAGAGGAGTCCGATGAGATCGTGGCCGACCTCGACGCTGCAGGGGCGGTCAGCCTCGGCAAGACCGGTGCGCCGGAGTTCGGGTTTCCGTCGTACACCGAGACCCTCGTTGCACCGCCCGTTCGCAACCCGTGGGATCTGACCCTGGGCGCAGGGGGCTCGAGCGGCGGAGCGGCTGCGGCCGTCGCTTCGGGCATGATTCCGTTCGCGCCAGGGTCGGACGGCGGTGGGTCCATCCGCATCCCCGCGGCGGCGTGCGGCCTGGTCGGGCTCAAGCCGTCACGCGGGAGGGTGCCGTCAGGCAGCGGTCTCGAGTCGCTCGGCGGCCTCGGTGTCGCCGGACCCATCGCGCGCACGGTCGAAGACGCAGCCCTGCTGCTCGACGGCATGATCGCACGGCGAGACGGACGGGTCGACCACCGGTTCGCGGTTCGAGCGCCAGAGGACGACACCGCGTTCCTCGGCCACGCAGTGCGCGGCGAGGGCAGGTACCAGCTCGGCGCGATGACGACGAGTGCGTGGGATGACGACTACGAGATCACCGTCGACGCCGACGCCCTGGCGGCGCTCGACCTCGCGATCGCGGAGTTCGCCGCGCTCGGCCACGGAATCGAGCAGACCGCGCTGGAGTCCGACCGCACATACGCCGCAGCGTTCACGACACTCTGGAAGGCGGGGGCCTCGCGCCTGCCTGCCGAGGGCAAGGCGCTCGAGCTGCTCGAACCGCTCACCCGGTGGCTCGTCGAGCAAGGGCGTGCCACCTCCGCCGGCCAGCTGAGCGAGGCGCTCTCTGCGCTGACGACGTTCGAGCGCTCGCTCATCCGCCAGCTGTCGTCGTTCGACGCGGTGCTCACTCCCGCGTTGGCGCTCGGTCCGCGTCCGATCGGGTGGTGGGACCAGTCGGATGCCGAACACAACTTCGCGCAGCAGGTGCAGTACACCCCCTTCACATCGATGGTGAACGTGAGCGGGCTTCCCGCCATCGTGCTGCCCGTTGCGCAGGCATCCGACGGGCTCCCTAGGGGAGTGCAGCTCATCGGTCGGCCCGGCGGCGAGGCCGTGCTCCTGGCCCTCGGGGCGCAGCTGCAGCGTCGCCTGCGCTGGCAGGACCGTCACCCGGAGATCTGGTAGCAGCCGGTCAGCACCAGACCGAGTCCGCCCGATCCCGGTCCGCGCCATGTGCGCTCTATTGCGCCAGTTCGGTTGGCGCAATAGAGCGCAAGTGGCGCTGTAGCGGGCTAGTAGGGATCGCCTCTGGCGAAGGCCCTGGTCGATGCTTAGGTAAGGCTCGCCTTATACTGGAGTCATCATGACGCAGCACGACCACGCCAGGCACACGGGAGCGACCCCCCATCGCGACGACCGGGTGCAGTTCGTCGTCACCGCAGACGAGACGTCGCTCGCCGAGGTGCAGAGCGAGCTGTCGCTGCTGCCGCTGTGCGCGAAGGGCCGTGTGTTCGTCGAGGTGCCGGAGCCGAAGGATGTCTTCGCCCTGCAGGTGCCCATGCGCATGACGGTGACCTGGTTGCCGCGTTCGGTGCGAGCCGGACGCCCTGGTACGGGAGAGCCGTGCGCGCCCGGTCAGGCCCTGCGTCGTGCGGTGCGTGCGTGGAGCGCCGAGATGCTCTGCGATGGGCCCGGCGAGACCCAGGCGATCCTCACCGGTGGCTTCCAGGGCGTGAGCGACGTCTACGACGTGCTCACCGCTCAAGCCGGGATGCCCGCCGAGCACATCACAAGCCCGTCGGTCTTCGGGCTGAACTCCCGCTCCGCCGCGAACTGACGGCTCTGCGGCGAACTGTCGGCGTCACGGCGAAAGCTGACGACGCCGGTAGAACGACGCCGTTCGATCAGGCCGCGTTCTGCGTCGACGCGAGCCCGAGCAGTCCCTCCGTCGCAGCCCACAGGTCGCGCTGAAGCTGCGGGTCGCGCGCCTGCGCGTTCACCCGCCCGGCCGCGGTGAAGCGGTCGAAGTAGGTTCCCGACGGCGCCTTGACCGGCGCTTCGCCTACGAGCGCGATGAGAGGCCCTGCGCCGGCCTCCGGCGACCGGCCGTAGTGGCCGCCCGTCACCGCGTGCCCGAAGCGGATGAACCGCGACTGGCCTCCGAACCGCGTCACGATCGTGCCGGGGTGGAACGAGTAAGCGGTCACGCCCGTGCCGGTCATCCGCTCCGCGAGCTCGCGCGTGAAGAGGATGCTCTCGAGCTTCGAGGTGCCGTACGCCTGCCATCCGCCGCGCCATGGCCGCTTCTGCCAGTCGAGGTCGTCGAGCCTCAGGGAGCCGAACAGGTTGGCCATGCTCGCCGTGTTCACGACCCGCACGGGGACATCCTTCGCGCTCTCGATCAGACGGTCGCGCAGCAGGGCGGTGAGCAGGAAGGGCGCGAGGTGGTTGGTCTGGAACGTGCGCTCGTGCCCGTCGACGGTGACCTCGCGGGTCGCGTACAGACCGCCCGCGTTGTTGGCGAGCACGTCGATGCGGTCGAGCCGCGCCAGCAGGTCGGACGCCAAGCTGCGAACGTCGTCGAGCTTCTCGAAGTCGGCCAGGAACCATTCGCCGCCGACCTTCTCGGCGACCGCGCGGGTGCGCTCTGCGTTGCGGCCGACGACGACCACCCTTGCGCCCTGTTCGGTGAGACGTTCTGCAGCGATCTCGCCGATGCCGGAGCTCGCCCCGGTCAGCACGATGGTTCGTGCCCTGGGCTCGGGCTCGCCGTTGCTCTCTGTCTCGCTCACAGGTATCCGCCCTTCTCGAGGCCGGCCTCGATTTCGAACCGGTTGTTCAGAGGATCCCGGCCCGCCAATAAGTACAGCACCGGGAACACCATTCCATACCGCTGCCATTGACGTTTGTGCACCGCTTCGTGCTCCAGCACGTCGTCGGTGACGTTGCGGTCGGTGAGGTAGCAACCGCCGATGCATGATCCGCCTCTGCGGAACGTGCTCCGGGGCATCCCGCTGAACACCCACAACCCTGCATGACGCTCGACTCGGCCGACGCTCCAGAGGAAGCCCCAGGCGAAGCCGACGGCCGTCGCGTAGCGATAGCCGAGGTTCGAGATCGGGGAATCGACGAGGAACAGCCTCGGCAGCGACCACAGTGCGGACGCGAGGCCGCCGAACGCGCGCACGATGCCCGCCACGCCGTCCACGAGGCTGTCGAGCACTCCGTCGAACGCGCCGCGGGCGGATGCCCCGCCGCGGCCAGAACCCGCCTCTTCGGTCATCACGTTCCCGCGTTCACTCGGTCGGTCGCCCGTAGCCCTCGAGGAGGCGCAGCCAGATCTCGCTGAGGGTCGGATACGACGGAACGGCGTGCCAGAGCCTGTCGATCGTCACCTCGCCGACGATCGCGATGGTCGCCGAGTGCAGCAGCTCGCCGACCTCGAGCCCGACGAAGGTCGCGCCGACGAGCACCTTTCGGTCTTCGTCGACGACCATGCGGGCACGTCCGACGTATTTGTCGCTGGCGATGGTCGCGCCGGCGAGCCACGAGATGTCGTAGTCGACGACGCGGGTCCTGATGCCGGCCTTCTCCGCCTCAGCGGCTGTGAGGCCGACGGAGGCCACCTCGGGGTCGGTGAACGTCACCTGCGGAACGGCGGCATGATCGGCGGTCGCGGCGTACTTCGACCACGGCGACAGCGTCAGCTTCTTGCCCTTGGCCCGGGCGGCGATCGCGTCTCCGGCGATGCGTGCGTCGTACTTGCCCTGGTGGGTGAGGAGGGCACGGTGAGTGACGTCGCCGACGGCGTACAGCCAGGCGTCGTCATCCGCTCCGTCGAACACGCGACCGCCGTCGTCGAGCACGCGCATCGAGTCGTCGACCGTGAACCATTCACCCGGGGTGAGGCCGATGACCTCGAGTCCGAGGTCCTGGGTGTGCGGCACTCGGCCGGTGGCGACGAGCACCTCGTCGGCTATGACCGTTGTGCCGTCATCCAACTCGATGGTGACACTGTCGCCGTCGCGGATGACGCTGGTGGGCGAGACACCGATGCGCACGTCGGCGCCGAGGTTCTGAAGGGATGTCTGCACGAGCTCGCCTGCGAACGGCTCGTTCTTGCCGAGCAGGCCGCTACGGGCGATGACCGTGACATCGACGCCGAATCCGGCGTAGGCGGTGGCCATCTCGACGGCGACGACGCCTCCGCCGATCACGGCGAGCGATGACGGTATCTCCTGGGCGCTGGTCACGTCTCGGCTCGTCCACGGGTCGGCGTCGATGAGTCCGGGGATGTCCGGCAGCAGCGATGCCGATCCGGTGCAGACCGCGACGGCGTGGCGTGCCGTGATGCGGGTGACCTCGCCGTCAGATCCCGTCACCTCGACCTGCTTCTGACCGGTGAAGCGGGCGTGACCGCGCACCAGGTCGATGTTCGCGCCGGTCATCCACTCGACCTGGCTCTCGTCGTTCCAGTTGTGGGTGACCCGGTCGCGGCGGCGCAGCACGCCGGCGACGTCGAGGTCGCCTGTCACGGCCTCGCTCACGCCCTCCACGTCGCGCACGGTGCGCAGTAGCGCTCCGCTGCGCAGTAGCGCCTTCGAGGGCATGCACGCCCAGTACGAGCATTCACCGCCGACCAGCTCTGCCTCGACGAGCACTGTCGTCATCCCGCCTTGCACCGTCAGGTCCGCAACGTTCTCCCCGACGGCTCCGCCACCGATCACCACGACGTCGTACTCGATCTCGTTCACCATCGCAGACTAGGGCGTAATGCCCGCTGTGTGCTGCTCTGCGGCGCGCTTGACCGCGGGTGCACCAACTGCTACGGCTTGGCCGTCGGCGCCTTCCTCAGCGCCCCGAGAACGCGCAGGATGACCGCCAGGTCGTCGCCGGCCGCGTCCGGGCTCCTCGGCGCGAACTCCGTGATCGCGGCCCCCGCCAGCGCGAATCGCCCTCGAAGGGCCCTGATCGCGCCGACCAGTTCGTCGGGGGAGAGCCCGAACGGCTCAGGGAACTGCACGCCGCCGATCGCACCAGGGTCGAGTACGTCGAGGTCGATGTGCAGGTAGACAGCCTCGGCGCCCGTCGCTTCGACCGCCTTGACTAGCTCATCCGGGTCGTGCAGTCTCTCGGGCGGTAGCGCGCGGATGCCCGTTTCATCGACATAGGCAGCCTCACCCTCGTCGAGCTCCCGGCAGCCCGCGAGCACGACCTGTTCTGGGCGGACAAGAGACGCGCCGGTCGAGGCGAGCGGCGCGGGTCCTTCGCCGAGCAGGGCACGCAGCACCATGCCGTGGAAGGCGCCGGTCGGAGACGACTCCGGCGTGTTGAGGTCGCCGTGCGCGTCGAGCCAGACCAGCGCAACGCTGCCCGGCTCGCGAGAGGCGACGGCGTGCTGCACGGCGGCGAGATCTGCGCTGCAGTCTCCGCCGATCGTCACGACGGGGTCGTCGCCCGCCGCGGAGAGCACCTCCAGCGCGAGACCGGCACGGTCGCGCACCGAGGCGATCGACGACAACCGGTGAACGCCGGTGCCGAGCGACTCGCCCGCCTCCATAGGAACGTCGACGAATGTCGTTGCCGAAGCGGGCAGGTCGCCGGCGATCGCCGTCGCCCCATCGATCAACTGCATCGCTCTCGAAGAGCTGGAGCCCTGCCACTGCGGCACGATCAGGAAGCGCATCTGCCCATTCTGGCGCGCGGTCGCGGCCGGTGGGCGACAGTGGGCGGGTGACTGTGGGCGGGCGCCGTGCCGCGCTCGCCTGTGCATACACGTCGTCCCCTGCGCGCTTCACGCAGGGGACGACGGGACGGGAACTACTTGGTGGTGGCTGCCAGTGCCTCGCGCAGCTCATCGGCGGTCATCCTCGGGCCGTAACCCGGGGTGTCGCGCTGGATGCGCCAACTCTCGCTCAGCGGACCGCCGTCGACCGTGTCGAAGCCGATCGAGTCGATGAAGGCAGCAACTGTCTGGTTGGCTGCTGCGTCGTCGCCGAAGATCGCGAGCGCGCGGCGATCGGAGGTGTCCGCTGCCTGCGCTTCCTCGGTGATCGCCGAGGCGTAGATGTGGTTGAACGCCTTCACAACGTGCGCGCCGGTCAGGTGGCGCTGCAGCTGCTCCGAGCTCGTGTCGGAGAGGTCGTCGAGCTCCGCGCGGTGTCCGTCGCGCTCCCAGTAGTAGTTGTTCGTGTCGATCACCGTCTTGCCCGCGAGCGCCTCGACCGGAACGGTGTCGATGGCTCCGAACGGAATCGTCACGACCGCGATGTCCGCAGCCTCTGCCGCCTCGAGGGCCGTGGCGGCACGGGCGTGATCTCCGAGCTCCGCGATCAGCTCTGCGAGCGTCTCCGGCCCGCGCGAGTTGCTCACCACAACGTCGTAGCCATTGGCGACCGCCCGGCGTGCGATCTGCGATCCGATGTTTCCTGCTCCGATGAGCCCGATTGTCGTCATGCTTCAGGGCAACTGTCCGACCGGGGCGGGCATTCCCCGCCCGGTTCATAGCTTCCGCCCGCGCGGTTCATAACTCCCGCCGCCCCCGCGGTTCATAACTCCTGCAATCTGCCGGTCGGGCATCGTCGAGGCGCCGCAACGACGCCGATCCCATCCGCGAGGGACAGAATCCGCAGGAGTTATGAACCGCAGAGGAGCGGTTCTAATGAACCGAGGAGTGCGGTTCGGCGTCAGGCGGGGATCGTCGCGATCATCCGCTCGAAGGCGGCGTCGAGGTCGGCGTCGAAGCGCTGCTGCTCGGGGTGCGCGTCATACCACTCGACGATCTCCTCGGCGCCGCGGGAGAACGTCACGGTGGTCGCGAACTCCGGCACGAGCGCCTTCACCTTGCTGTTGTCGAACACCATCGAGTGCGCCTTGTCGCCGATCAGGGTAGGGCCGAGCTCCGGCACGATGCGGGCGATCGTGTCCGACGGCACGTGCGCAAGCTTCGCCTCGACACCAGCAGCCTCGCCGAGCCAGGTGTAGATCTGGTTCCAGGTCGGCGCGTGGTCGCCCGTGATGTGGAAGGTGTCGCCCACCGCCTCGGGCCGGCCGAGCAGGCCGTCGAAGGCCACTGCGAAGTCGGTGTTGTGGGTGATGGTCCACAGGCTCGTGCCGTCTCCGTGCACGACGACCGGCTTGCCCGCGCGCATGCGGGCGATGTCGGTCCAGTGCCCGGAGGTCGGGATGGACGTGTGGTCGTAGGTGTGCGACGGACGCACGATCGTCGCGGGGAAGGCGTTCTCGCGGTACTCGTGCACCAGCAGGTCCTCGCACGCGATCTTGTCCTGCGAGTACTTCCAGAACGGGTTGCGCAGCGGCGTCGACTCGGTCACCGGAATGCGCGAAGGGGGTGTCTGGTACGCGCTCGCCGAACTGATGAACACGTACTGGCCGGTGCGCCCGGCGAACCTCTCCACGTCGGCTGCGACGTGCTCGGGGGTGAAGGCCATGAACTCGGCGACGACGTCGAACTCGCGCGACCCGATGGCGGCATCCACCGAGGCGGCGTCACGGATGTCGCCCTGCAGCTCCTCGACGCCGTCGGGCAGCGGCCGCGTGTGCGAACTGCCCCGGTTGAGCACGGTGACGGATGCCCCGCGTGAGACCGCGCGTGCGACGCACGCCGAGCTGATCGTGCCGGTACCGCCGATGAACAGGATCGATTTCGATGTCATGCTTCCGATACTGGCATCGTGGTCGTCCGGGTGTGGGGTGGGAATCGAGGATCACCCAGTTTCCGCGAGACGCCGTTCGCCCCGACTCGCTGGCGCATCCTGGCAGACGCCGCTGCGTTCGCGTCCTACCGTTGACGGGTGACTTTCGACGACCCATACGGCGGCGACGTGCTCGCCGGCGACTGGCGCTCCCGCGGCCGCGTGAAGCCGCAGACCATCGCAGCGGAGAACGACCTCGTCGTCGAGCTGGCAGACTCCGGGTACACCGGCGCCGTCGTCGGCATCGAGAACCGCCTTGTACAGCTCGAGGACCGTCACGGCGGGGTGCGCGCCTTTCCGCTCGGCGGCGGCTACCTCGTGGACGGCAAGCCCGTTGTGCTCGTGGCGCCCCCGTCGAAGGCGACGCGGCAGGGGCCCACCCGCACGGCATCCGGCTCGTTCAGCGTCGCGGATGCCCCCGCCCGCGTCGCCCGCGCCAGCCGCATCTTCGTCGAGGGTCGGCACGACGCCGAACTCGTCGAGAAGGTCTGGGGAGACGACCTGCGGGTCGAGGGCGTCGTCGTCGAGTACCTCGGCGGCATCGACGACCTCGACGCGATCATCCGCGACACGGCTCCTGGTCCGCGCAAGCGCATCGGGGTGCTGGTCGACCACCTCGTGCCTGGATCGAAGGAGACGCGGATCGCGGATGCCGTCGCCCGCGGACCACACGGGGCTCACGTGCTCGTGGTCGGGCATCCGTACGTCGACGTCTGGCAGGCGGTGCGACCCGAACGGCTCGGCATGCGGCAGTGGCCGACGATCCCGCGGAACGTCGAGTGGAAGAAGGGCATCTGCGCGTCCCTCGGCTGGCCGCACAAAGATCAGGCCGACATCGCACGGGCGTGGAAGCGCATTCTCTCGACCGTGTCGACGTATCGCGACCTCGAACCCGCGTTCCTCGGCCGCGTGGAGGAACTCATCGATTTCGTGACCAGCGACTGAGCCGCTCTCACTCGGGCTCGACGAGACCGTGGTCGAGTGCATAGAGGCTCGCGCCGACCCGGTTGGAGGCACCGATCTTCGCGTAGCTGCGCTCGAGATGGTTGCGCACCGTCTTCTCGCTCAGCACGAGGCGAAGAGCGATCTCCCTGGTGTTTAGTCCGCGAGCGACGAGGCCGAGCACTTCGGCTTCTCGAGGTGTGAGGTCGTCGTCGCGGTGGATGCGCGGGGATGCCGTTCCCTCCGCCGCCAGCGCCGCCGCGAGCACGGCCTCGACGCACTCGCCGTCGAGATGCCCGCGCGCGACTCCGTCTCGCAACCGGTTCGCAGCCTGGTCGGAGGAGAGCTCCTGTCGGTAGGGCCTCGGCTCCAACCCGTCCTGGTACGCGACGGAGGCCGCCAGCAGCCGTGATCCCCTGCTCAGCGTCGCTCCGGTCGCCCCGAGCGGATAGCCGGAGCCGTCGAGTCGCTCGTGATGGGCCCGCGCGACCAATCGCACCGGGTCGAGTGCCGGAACGCGGATGAGCACGCGATCGGTCAGGTACGGATGCATCCTGACCCGCTCCCATTCGGCGGCGGAGAGGTCGCCCTGCTTCGACCAGATCTGGTTGGAGACCCCGAGCCTGCCGATGTCGTGGAGATGCCCGGCCCTCCTGAGTACAGCTGCCCCGTCGTCTCCGAGGCCGGCACGCACCGCAGCAGCGGACGCCAAGGCGGCGACGGCGCGCGAGTGCCCCAGCATGAACGGGCACTTGAGGTCCACGAAGTCGCCGACGGCGGAGATGAGCTCGTCGAGCGCGGGCCCTGTCAGAGGGAGCTCGTCGTCGGGGGCTAGCGCGAGCGCGTCGGCCCACGTGTCGTCGCCGGGGGATGGCTCCAGGATCTCTTGGGGATCCGCCAGTAGAACGTCGACGACTGCCGGGTCGAACTGCCCACCTCTGCGGCTGCGCGCCATCGCGACAGCGCCGTCTAGGCCATACGTTCGCTGATGCACCTCGGCGACGTCGGCCAGTTGCGCAACCCGCATCTCGATCGGGATCGCCTCGCCCGACGCCCCGCTCGGGAGCCCAGCACCGTCCCACCGCTCGAAGGTGAACTCGACGGCATGCGCCACGTCGTCGCCCAGCCCGATGTGCCTGGCGAGTGCAGCGGCCGATGTGCAGTGCGAGTGGATCAGGATGCCGAGCTGTCCTTTGGCATCCCTCAGCAGTTCGGCAACGGTACGCATGCGCGTCCCCGGCGATTCCCCGCGAGCGATGTTGCCCAGCAGGAAGCGCAGGTAGGGGAGACCCGTCCAGTCGACCAGGTAGGCGTCGCGACGCACGGCGATGTCGTCGCCGAACCAGCGCGCGTATTCCGGAGAATCGGCATGGCAGCCGATCCACATCACCAGCGTCGAGTAGTACACGCACGCTCGCTGCTCCTCCGTCAAGCAGAGCCGGTCGGCCAGCCTGCAGGCGATGACGCAGGAGCGCAGCATGTGCTCGGCGGGCTGCCCGAGTCCCAGATCGATGGCCACCGACAGCGAGGCCAGCACCTCGACGCGCCGCGGCGGTCGCGCCGGCTGCTCTCCGGCTCCCGCACGTTCGGCCGCGGCGCCCATGGCACCATTCTGCAGCGCGGCCGGTCCGGAGGGACCGGATCGCGTGCCGCGGATCATCGGTCGGTCCGGCCCGGTCATCCTCTGGTGACGGGGCGGCGATGGAGCTCGGCCGTCGTGTCGGCGCTCGCGGTGCCGGGCGTGGCCGTGAACCTGAACCGGCCGGCGAAGAAGATGCCGCGCTGGGGGAGCCAGAGGTCGGCCATCCTGGTCTGCTCCGGAAGCGGCGCGAGCCGTCCGAGGTCGTCGTCGCCCAGCCGGGCACGCCCACCCGTCACCCGCCACACGTTCAGAGGGGCGGCTTTGAAATGCTGCTCGTTCGGCGTCGTGCCGCGCAGGCGGATTCGGCCCGAACCCAGCATGACGCCCGCCATGGGACCCATGGGGGCCAGGACCGCGTCGCGGGCCCAAGCGCTGTCGGGCATCGAGCCGGCCATACCCGACATCATGCGGGTGGCCGGGGAAGCGCTCAGCTCGAGGCGCCACCGAAGCACGCCGGGGAGGGTCACCTCGACTCCGTGGTCGGATGACCACCGAAGGTCGATCGCGGGCACTTGCTCGGCTGACGTCGCTGCCGCCCCGAAGTAGCGCGGACAGCTCAACTCCGGCGCGACTGTGGTGTAGATGGTCCAGCGGCCGTTCGGATCCCGGTGCCAGATCGCTCGATATGCCGGTCCTACCGAGCTCGCCACCATGTGACGCAAGGCGAGATAGTGGCCGGACTCGAAAGGTACGCCCATGGCGCCGTATCCGATGAAACGTTCGTCCGCGTCTTCCGCGTCGATGTAGGAGACCGCCCCTGTGGCAGCCTCCCGCACCAGCGCCTCTGCGACTGATTTCGGTGTGTTGTGAGTCATGTGCTCAGGGTGCGCCGGGGGCGGACGAGCCGCATGAGGCATCCGCCTCAATTCCGGCACGGGACCGGCAGCGTCTGCCCGACCTCGGTGCGGAGGCAACTTGCCGGATCTGCTCGGATTCTGTCGCTTCCCGGCATTGCCCACGACACGCGGCCGCCGAACGATGGTGGGAGCCGTCTCGGGACCGGGCCGGCTCGAACCGATGAGGAGTGATGGATGACAGCGACGAGCATCGACGACGGCAAGGGTTCGACCGGGGCGGGGTTCCCTGGCGTGGGGTTCCTCGGCGTGGGGATCATGGGCGAGCCGATGGCGCGCAACCTTCTTGCCTCAGGGGTCGGGCTCGCGGTGTGGAATCGGTCGGCGCCGGCGGTCGAGCGACTCGTCGCCGAGGGGGCGAAGGCGGCCTCGTCGGTGCGCGAGCTGTTCGCCACATCCGACGTCGTGCTGATGATGCTCTCGACCGAGCAGGTGATCGATGAGACCTTGCTGCGCGGAACCGACGACTTCGACGCACTCGTCGCCGGCACGACCCTGGTGCATCTCGGCACCACGTCACCCGAGTACTCGCGTGGGTTGGAGCACAGCGTGGTCGCAGCGGGCGGGCGCTACGTCGAGGCGCCCGTCTCCGGATCAAGGGAGCCGGCGACGCGTCGCGAGCTGATCGGAATGCTTGCGGGGACTCGGGATGCCGTGGACGACGTTCGTCCCATCGTCGACCTGCTCTGTGCATCCACCACGGTCTGCGGAGCGGTGCCCGCTGCACTCACGATGAAGATCGCGGTGAACGTGTTCCTCATCACGACGGTCACAGGCCTGGCGGAGACGTTCGCGTTCGCTCGGTCGGCCGGGCTCGACGTCGAGCAGCTGCGGGGAATCCTCGACGGCGGGCAGATGTCCTCGCCGATCTCACGCGTGAAGACGGCCAAGCTCGTCGCCGGCGACCTCAGCCCGCAGGCGGCGATCTCGGACGTGCTGAAGAACTGCGACCTCGTGCTGAATGCCGCCCGCGACTCCACCGTGGATGTGCCGCTGATGGATGTCTGTCGCGACCTCTTCGCACGTGCCGTGTCTCGCGGGGACGGCACCCTCGACATGGCTGCCGTACGCCCAGACGCCGTCGGCTAGGCGCAGCGACGTTCGCGGTCGGGGTCGGCCCTGCCGGTCATCCGCCCTGCAGCGCCAGGTACTGGTGCACGAACGCGACGGCCATGCCGCCCTCGCCGACACCCGCGGCAACTCGCTTGACCGAGCCGGACCGCACGTCGCCGACGGCGAAGACGCCAGGCACGCTGGTCTCGAGGGCGAAGGGGTCGCGATCCCCGAACCACCGTCCGCTCCTCGCGGCCTCCGAGCCCGTGAGCACGAAGCCGTGCGCGTCGCGGGCGACCTGGGGCGGCAGCCAGTCGGTGACGGCATCCGCTCCGATCATCACGAACACGACGGTGCACGGCTCGGTCGTGGTCTCTCCCGTGCGACGGTCGGCGACATCGAGGGCGTCGAGCCCGTCGTCTCCGTGCAGCCCGACGATCTCGCTGCGGGTGCGCACCTTGATGCTGTCGTTCGCCGCGAGCTGGTCGATGAGGTAGCGCGACATGCTGGCCTCGAGCGACTCGCCCCGAACCAGCATGGTGACCGAGCGTGCGTGCCTGGAGAAGAACAGCGCAGCCTGTCCCGCCGAGTTACCGGCACCGACGATGCAGATGTCGGCGCCGTGTGCCAGCCCTGCGTCGCTGCGTGCCGCCCCGTAGTACACGCCGCTGCCGAGGTAGCTGGCGACCGACTCCAGCGGCAGCCGCCGCCAGCGCACGCCGGTGGCGAGGATGATCACCGGTGCCGCGAGCGTCTCGCCGCCGTCGAGCACGACCTCGTGACGGCCAGACGACGTGCTCGGGTGGAGCGCCTCGACGACTCGCGTCACCACGATCTCGGCACCGAGCCGCTTCGCCTGCTTCAGTGCGCGGCTCGCGAGATCGTCGCCCGAGACACCGAACGGAAAGCCCGTGTAGTTCTCGATGCGGGTCGAGGTTCCGGCCTGACCTCCCGGGGCGTGAGCCTCGACCACTACCGTGCGCAGGCCCTCCGCCGCACCGTTCACCGCCGCCGTGAGGCCGGACGGCCCGGCTCCGAGCACGATCACGTCGTACTCGCTCGTCGCGGGTTCGACATCCAACCCGACCGCCATCGCCGTCTCACGAAGCGTCGGTGCAATGACTCGCCGCCCATCGGCGAGCTCCAGCACCGGATAGTCATCGCCGCCCTCGGCCGACTCGACGACGACCTGGTCGAACGCGACCTGGTTGCGGGTCAGGAATCCAGCGATTTCGTGCGCTCGGGCGTCGTGTCGCGGTGCGATCAGGTGCACATCGATGTCGGGCTGGGTGGATGCCCACATCTGCAGATCGCCGAGGTAGCTGCGCGCGAGACCGGCCACCTGTTCGGGGATCGCGGGCGCCATCGCGCCGAGCGTGTAGAAGGTGGCGGCATCCAGCTTGATGATGCGGGCGGCGTGCATGGCACGACCGCTGGCGGGGAAGGGCACGCTCAGCGTCATCGGCACCTCGCCGAAGAACTGGCCGGGATTGCGGGTGCCGATCACGAGCTCGTCGCCGTTGACCACCTTCGTGATCTCGGCTCCGCCCTCGACGACGACGAAGAAGGCGCGATCGTCGCCCTCATGGGCGAAGTACTCGCCCGGCACGAGACGGATGTCCTCGACCGCGCCGACGAGATAGGTGAGAGCTTCGCTCGGCAACGGTGCGAAGACGTCGATGGCGCGCAACTCGTCGACGGTGATCATGCGATGAGGCTCGGGGTCGGGGTGCCCGTGCGCCGTGCAGCCGTGCCGCTCGCTCGTGTCATCCGGCGACGCTAGCAGCGGCGGCATGCCCTGCGACAGCCACCCGCTCGGGGGCCGCGACCACGTGCTCGCCACTTGTTGCGGGATGCCCGCGCCGGATGCCGCACGAAGTGGCGACGACCTGGGGGTGGGGACGAGCGACGACCTGGGGGTGGGGACGAGCGACGACCTGGGGTGGGGAAGGGGTGAGGTGCCCCCAGAAGGATTCGAACCTTCGGCCTTCTGCTCCGGAGGCAGACGCTCTATCCCCTGAGCTATGGGGGCTCAGTGCCCGACAAGGCTAGCACCCCGGCTGGGTCGTGTTTACGCCGGAAGGTTGGCGAGCACCGCTCCGACCACCTGGCTCGCGTCGCCCGGCTCGATGTAGTCCTTCGACTCGACGACGACCCAGTAGTCGCCCGTGAACGCCTGGGCGACGCCGACGGACTGGCTCACGGCGAAGTAGCCCATCACCTTCGGTGGCACACCGTAGGTGGGCACCACGTTGCTGTCCGTGATCGCAGCATTCTTGAGTGCGGTCAGATCGTCGGGCGTCGGGCGCGCGATCGATACCGAGACGGTGTTGCCTGTCTGCCCGTTGGTGTATCCGCAGGCGACGCCCGCGTCGTCGACGGCCTTCGCCGCATTCGACCCCTTTTCCGGAGTGAAGCCGGAGGCCGCCGCGATGGCCGGCGTCATCTTCGAGAGCTGTTCGGTGGTGAGGACTTGATTGCAAGTGAGGGTCACGGGCGTCGGCTTGGCGGAGGGGGTCGGTGCCGTCGTCGCCCCAGTCGACGCCTTCGAGCCTGCTGTCTGCGATGCGCTCGCGGCTGGTTTCGGCGAGGCCTGACATCCGGTCAGGAGAAGTGCAGAAGCCGCGACGAGAGCCAGTCCGGCGGCGGTGCCGGCGAGGCGTGGAGCACGTGGAAGGCGGCGGGAACGGTCAGGGCGCATGAAGGATGGCTTCCGAACGGGGGTGGGGGCGCGTGCGCACGAGGATAGCAAGTGATGGTGAGGCTCTCCTCCGGCGGCGGTGGGCCATCGCGCGGGCACCCTCGTCGGACGCTCCGCGTGGGCCCGATAGAATCGGTCGTCGTGAATCCCGATCAGCTCGCCGACCAGTTGTACGCCATCGTCACCGACGTGGTGGACCGCCGGCGAGCCGCGAACGGGATGACCGAGACGCAGCCTCTGATCGCACGCGACGACATCCGGCTTGAGCGTCCGCGCAACCGCGAGCACGGCGACTGGGCGTCGAACGTCGCCATGCGGCTCGCCAAGCCGCTCGGCACCAACCCGAGAGAGCTCGCCGAGGAGATCGCCGGTGAGGCGGCGCGGCTCGACGGCGTCGCGGCCGCGGAGGTGGCCGGACCCGGCTTCATCAACTTCCGGCTGGATGCCGCTGCCGCGGGTGCTCTCGCGAAGACCATCGTCGACGCAGGGGAGGGGTACGGCAACGGCTCCCTCTACGAGGGTGTGCGGGTGAATCTCGAGTTCGTCTCTGCGAACCCGACGGGCCCCATCCACATGGGCGGGGTGCGCTGGGCGGCCGTCGGAGACAGCCTGGCGCGCGTTCTCGCCGCAGAAGGCGCTGAGGTCACGCGCGAGTACTACTTCAACGACCACGGTTCGCAGATCGACCGGTTCGCCCGCAGTCTGCTCGCCAGCTACCTCGGCGAGCCGACGCCAGAGGACGGCTACGGCGGCGCCTACATCGGCGACATCGCAGGCCGCGTCGTCGACACCTACGACGGCGACCTCGCCACGCTCGACCGCGACGCCCAGCAGGAGGTGTTCCGCGACCTCGGAACGAACTTCATGTTCCACGAGATCAAGCAGAAGCTGCACGGCTTCGGCGTGGACTTCGACGTGTACTTCCACGAAAACGACCTGCACACCTCGGGTGCGGTGGAGCACTCGATCGATCGGCTGCGCGAACTCGGCCACGTCTACGAGCTCGACGGTGCGACCTGGCTGCGCACCACCGAGTTCGGTGACGACAAGGACCGCGTCATTGTACGCAGCAACGGCGAGCCCGCCTACATGTCGGGCGACATCGGCTATTACCTGAACAAGCGCGAGCGCGGCTTCGAGCAGAACATCATCATGCTGGGGGCCGACCACCACGGTTACGTGGGCCGGCTGATGGCGATGACCGCAGCATTCGGCGACATCCCCGGCGTCAATCTGCAGCTCCTCATCGGACAGATGGTGAACCTGCTCAAGGACGGCGAGCCGGTGCGCATGAGCAAGCGCGCGGGAACGATCGTCACGCTCGACGACCTGGTCGACGCCGTCGGGGTGGATGCCGGACGGTATGCACTCGTCCGCTCGTCGAGCGACTCGCCGCTCGACATCGACCTCGACCTTCTCGCGAAGCACTCGAACGACAACCCGGTGTACTACGTGCAGTACGCGCACGCGCGCACCCGCTCTGTCGCGCGCAATGCGGAGGCCGCGGGGGTGGCCCGCACCGCGTTCGCACCCGAGCTGCTCACGCACGAGACCGAGTCCGCGCTGCTGGGTGCGCTGCAGGAGTTCCCGCGCATCGTCGCCCTCGCCGCCGAACTGCGCGAGCCGCACCGCATCGCGCGGTACATCGAGGAGGTCGCCGGTCTGTACCACAAGTGGTACGACAGCTGCCGGGTCATCCCGCTCGGCGACGAACCGATCACCGACCTGCACCGCACCCGGCTGTGGCTCAACGACGCAACCGGCCAGGTGATCCGCAACGGGCTCACGCTCCTCGGAGTATCGTCACCCGATCGCATGTAGCGCAGGCCGCCGCGGCGACACGTCGCGGCAGAGGAATGGGGAAGCATGTCGACGCACGATCAGTGGAACCACTCGCCTGATGGAGCTGAGACGTCCTCTGGGGCGGGGCCGCAGGATGCCGCG
Source organism: Humibacter soli (assembly GCF_054779035.1). Classification (NCBI taxonomy): domain Bacteria; kingdom Bacillati; phylum Actinomycetota; class Actinomycetes; order Micrococcales; family Microbacteriaceae; genus Humibacter; species Humibacter soli. Next base: position 316,217 of record NZ_BAAGYX010000001.1, read on the forward strand.
CAGACGGACTCCGCGCGGATGGACACGGCGCCGACCGGCACGGCGCAGTCCGACACCGAGCAGACCGAGGTCTTGCCGCCCAACGGGGGAGTGCCGACCGTGGCGCCGCAGCACCCGAAGCGGCCTCGCCGTCGCGGCCTGCGCGCCCTGATCTGGACGGTCAGTGCCGTCGTGGTCGTCATCGGCCTGTTCTTCATCGCCGATGCGATCGTGCGGCAGGTGGCGCAGAACCAGGTCAGCAGCCAGATCCAGAAGGAGCTGCCCTCCGATGTGACGGCGAAGGACCTCACGGTGACCATCCACGGGTTCTCGGTGATCGGTCAGTTCATCGCCGGCCGCTTCGATCAGGTCGATCTGGATGCCGCGCACGCGACCGTGCAGGTCGCGCCGCTCAGCGCGCGCATCGTCGCCTACGACGTGCCGACCGACTTCAGCAAACCGGTCGGCCGCATCGATGGCAGCATCGTCATCAGCCAGGATTCGGTCAACCAGCTGGTGCAGCTGCCCGACGCGACAAGCGTGACGCTCGGAGACAACACCGTCGGGCTCAAGGGGACGGGGCAGATCCTCGGCATCTCGGTGCAGTACACGGCCTCGGTGACCCCGACGCTCAAGAACGGCGACACCGTGGTTCTCACTCCGCACGACGTCAGCGTGAAGGCCGGAGGCGGCACCCTCGACGTGACGCGGTTCGCGAAGGATCTGCTGCCAGACAGCATCCCGATCTGCGTCGCCCAATATCTGCCGAAGGGTGTCGAGGTGACCGACCTCACGGTCCAGCAGGGCTCGGCATCCATCTCGGTCGGAGCGACGGACTTCGTGGTCGACGATGCGTCGCTGCAGAGCAAGGGCACCTGCGGCTGATCGTTCCACCGCGGGTGCGCTCCGTGTTACGTACGCGTTTTCTCGCGGCAGCAGGGGTCTCGTTAGACTCGGTGGCGCGCTTTCGCGCACCAGTTTCCCGGCTTCAGGGGCCAATCCGGGCCCGCTCGCCTCCTCATCGACAGTACGAGGTGACCCATGGCCGACAACCCGCTGGCACCCGCATGGCTGACTGCACCCGACGACGCCAACGCCTTCGCCCAAGGGGTGTGGCCGACGAGCCTGAGGCGAGCGGATGACGGTTCCGTCGCGCTCTCCGGAGTAGACGTCGCAGGGCTGGTCGCCCGGCACGGCACTCCGCTCTACGTGCTCGACGAGACGGAGGTGCGTGACCGCGCGGCCCGCGTGCGCGACGCCTTCACCCGGGCCTTCGACCGTGTCGGATCGACAGCGGAGGTCTACTACGCAGGAAAGGCGTTCCTGAGCACCGAGATCGCGCGCTGGGTCACCGAGGAGGGTCTCCGTGTCGACGTGGCGAGCGGCGGCGAGCTGGCCGTCGCGCTGGCGGCCGGCGTCGACCCCGCACGCCTCGGGTTCCACGGCAACAACAAGTCAGCGTCCGAGATCGACCGCGCAGTCTCCGTCGGGGTCGGCACGATCGTGATCGACTCCGAGCAGGAGATCGAGCGAGTCGTCGCGGCTGCGTCGGCTCACGGTCGGGTGCAGCGCGTGCGGCTTCGAGTGCGCACTGGCGTGCACGCGCACACGCACGACTTTCTCGCGACGGCGCACGACGACCAGAAGTTCGGGGTCGCGATCTCCGATGCCGAGCGCCTCGTTTCGGTCATCCGCTCGCACGACGCCCTCGAGTTCGTCGGCCTGCACTGTCACATCGGCTCGCAGATCTTCGGGGCGGACGGTTTCGGCGAGTCGGCGGCGCGCCTGATCGGGGTGCACGCCCGGCTGCTGGCGGGTGGCCCCGTGCCGGAGCTCAACCTCGGCGGCGGGTTCGGCATCGCCTACACCGCAGCTGACCGGCCGGACGACATCGAGCAGCTGGCGCAGCACATCGCGCAGGTGGTGGCTGCGGAGTGCGAGAGCGCCGACATCCCCGTTCCCGTCCTGTCGTTCGAGCCTGGCAGGTACATCGTCGGCCCCGCAGGCATCACGCTCTACACGGTGGGCACGACCAAGTCCGTCGACCTGGATGTCGACGACACGCCCGCCAGGCGCCTCTACGTCAGCGTGGACGGCGGAATGAGCGACAACGCCCGCACCGCCCTCTACGGCGCCGACTACTCCGCCCGGGTCGTCGGAAGGAGCTCGGATGCGGAGCCCGTTCTCGTGCGGGTCGCCGGCAAGCACTGCGAGTCCGGCGACATCGTGGTCGACGCCGAGTACCTGCCAGGCGATGTCGTGCCAGGGGACATCCTGGCCGTCGCGGCGACCGGCGCGTACTGCTGGTCGCTGTCGAGCAACTACAACTATCTGCCGCGACCCGCCGTCGTCGCGGTGCGCGAAGGGCACGACCGCGTGATCGTACGCGGAGAGACCGAGGACGACCTGCTGGCCAGGGATGCCGGCGCGAGGCACAGTGTCGCATCGTCGTCCGTCGCAGCCTCCGGCGCGCGCAGCGCGGATGCGCCCGGCCCGCTTGCGCGTGCCGATCGCGGGCAACGGGCGGACCACGCTGAACGGGCCGACCGTGCGGCTCAGGGGGAAGAGAAGTGATCGAATACCGAAGCCTCAAGATCGCACTGCTCGGCGCAGGGTCAGTCGGCTCCCAGGTCGCCAAACTGCTGCTCGACCACAGCGACGAGCTCGCCGCCCGCGTCGGCGCCGGACTCGAGCTGGTCGGCATCGCGGTGCGCGACCCGGATGCCCAGCGCCGAGTCGACCTGCCCCGTGAGCTCTTCACCACCGACGCCCGCTCGCTCATTCTCAGCGCCGACATCGTGATCGAGCTGATGGGCGGCGTCGACCCTGCTCGGGAGTACGTGCTGCTCGCGCTGAACTCGGGCGCCGACGTCATCACCGGCAACAAGGCGCTGCTCGCCGAGCACGGCCCTCAACTGTTCGCCGTTGCCGAGCAGGTCGGCGCCCAGCTGTACTACGAGGCGGCAGTGGGTGGCGCCATCCCGATCATCCGTCCGCTGCGCGACAGCCTGGCGGGCGACAGGGTCGAGCGCATCCTGGGCATCGTGAACGGCACGACGAACTTCATCCTCGACCGCATGGACACCGCGGGCGACACCCTCGAAGACGCGCTCGAGGTCGCAACCGAGCTCGGCTACGCAGAACGCAGCGACCCCGCCGCGGATGTCGAGGGCTACGACGCGGCAGCGAAGGCGGCCATCCTCGCCGGCCTCGCCTTCCACACGACCGTTCCGCTCGAGTCGGTGCACCGCGAGGGCATCACCGGGATCACGAAGCAGCAGGTGGATGCCGCGCGCGAGGGCGGATACGTGATCAAGCTTCTGGCCATCTGCGAGCGGGTAACGGGCGAGGATGACCGCGAAGGCGTCTCTGCGAGGGTGTACCCGGCGCTCGTGCCGAGGCAGCACCCGCTGGGCGCGGTGCGCGGCGTGCACAACGCCGTCTTCGTGCAGGCGGCTGCCGCAGGCGACCTGATGTTCTACGGCGCAGGGGCCGGCGGCCTGCAGACCGCGTCGGCCGTGCTCGGCGACGTCGTCTCCGCTGCCCGCAGGCACGTCGTCGGCGGGCCGGGCGTCGCCGAGTCCACGCACGCCGACGTTCCCGTGCTCGACATCGGGGCGGTGCGCACGAGATATCAGATCACTCTGCGCGTGACGGATGCCCCCGGCGTGCTCTCGCGCATCGCCGCGATCTTCGCCGTGAACGAGGTCTCGGTGGAGACAGTGACGCAGACCGTCGCCTCGTCTCTGCAGGTGGTGCAGGCATCCGCTCCCGCGTCGGTGGCCGAAGCCGCCGGTCAGGAAGCGGGCCCTGCCACGGCTACGCTGGTCATCGGAACGCACGAGGCGTTCGAGTCCGCTCTCGCGGCAACGGTCGACGTCCTTCGCGCCAGCGAAGAGGTCGTCGCCGTGACCTCTGTCTTACGAGTTGAAGGAGTCTGACGTGGCGCACCAATGGAAGGGCGTTCTGCGCGAATACGCCGATCGCCTCGACGTGACGGACGCGACGCCGATCGTCACCCTTGGTGAGGGCGGCACCCCGCTCATCCCGGCGCCCGCGCTCTCGCGTCGCACCGGAGCGGACGTGTACGTCAAGTTCGAAGGCATGAACCCCACCGGTTCCTTCAAGGACCGCGGCATGACGATGGCCATCTCCAAGGCCATCGAGCACGGCGCCGAGGCGGTCATCTGCGCGTCGACGGGCAACACCTCGGCGTCGGCCGCCGCATACGCGGCTCACGCGGGCATCCAGGCCGTCGTGCTGGTGCCGGAGGGCAAGATCGCCATGGGCAAGCTCAGCCAGGCGATCGCGCACGACGCGCAGCTCCTGCAGGTGCAGGGCACCTTCGACGACTGCCTCGACATCGCACGTGACCTCGCCGCGAACTACCCGGTGCACCTGGTCAACTCGGTCAACAACGACCGCATCGAGGGACAGAAGACGGCCGCCTTCGAGGTCGTCGAGGTGCTCGGGGATGCCCCCGACTTCCACTTCATCCCCGTCGGCAACGCCGGCAACTACACCGCGTACACCCGCGGTTACACCGAAGAGGCCGAGCGCGGCGTCACGACGAAGCTGCCGCGCATGTTCGGGTTCCAGGCGGCAGGCAGCGCCCCCATCGTGCTCGGACACCCGGTGAAGGACCCAGACACGGTCGCCAGCGCCATCCGCATCGGCAACCCAGCGTCGTGGGAGCTCGCTCTCACCGCTCGCGACGCCACGAACGGCTACTTCGGGGCGATCGACGACGAGGTCATCCTCGCTGCTCACCGCATCCTGTCCGCCGAGGTCGGCATCTTCGTCGAACCGGCCAGTGCGATCAGCGTCGCCGGTCTGCTCGAGCGCGCCGAGGCGGGAGTCATCCCCGCAGGCTCGAAGGTCGTGCTGACGGTCACGGGTCATGGCCTGAAGGACCCGCAGTGGGCGCTTCGCGTTCCCGGCGGCGGAGAGGTCACGCCGACGAGCGTTCCGGTCGACGCGGCCGAGATCGCCGAGGTGCTCGGGCTCAGCCCGACGGGCGCCGCGTGAGCGCGGTCGTCGCGCCGGCGACCGGCACCAGCGTGCTGGTGAAGGTGCCGGCCACCTCAGCGAACCTCGGCCCCGGGTTCGACACGCTCGGACTCGCGCTGGCACTCTACGACCAGCTCACGGTCACCGTGCGCGACCGGCCCGGAGCCACCGTCGAGGTGCACGGTGTCGGCGAGGGCGAGGTGCCGACCGACGAGACCAACCTCGTCGTGCGATCGATCGCGCACACCTTCAACGCCGTCGACGTTCCGCTTCCCGGCCTCGACCTCGTCGCGCACAACTCGATTCCGCACGGGCGTGGCCTCGGGTCATCCGGCGCGGCGATCGTCTCGGGCATCCTCGCTGCCAAGGGCCTGCTCGAGGGAATCGTGGAGCTCACGCCCCAGCGACTTCTGACCCTCGCGACCGAGCTCGAGGGACATCCCGACAATGTGGCGCCCGCTCTGTTCGGCGGTCTCACCATCGCGTGGATGTCCGGCGCGGGCCCCCAGCACAAGAAACTCATGGTGCACCGCGGCGTCTCGCCGCTGGTCTTCGTGCCTGAGCACGTCATGTCGACGGCGCTGGCGCGCAGCCTTCAGCCGACATCGGTTCCGCACGAGGACGCCGTGTTCAACGTGTCGCGTTCGGCGCTGCTGGTCGCTGCGCTCGTGCAAAGCCCCGAGCTGCTCCTGGCGGCGACGGAGGACAAGCTGCACCAGAACTATCGGGCGAAGGCGATGCCGGAGACCGATCGGCTGATCTCAGCGCTGCGCGACGCTGGCTTCCCCGCCGTCGTCTCGGGTGCCGGACCCTCGATCCTCGTGCTGTGCAGCGACCCCGCTCAGCGTCTCGCCGCTGCGGAGCTGGTCGCCGAGCGTTCGGACACGACCTGGCAACCGCTCCTGCTCGCCGTCGACTTTCTCGGCGCAACGGTGCAGTCGGCGGATGTCGCCACGGCCTGAGCCGTTGGCCAAACGGAACGTCGGAGGGTGGTAAACTGTACCCACCTGCCAGACGGCGCGAAACGTACGCGAATCTGGTGTTCGGGTGAATCTCTAGAATCTCACTTGCTGTCGTGCTTGCCCGAAATCCGCGCATCGATCCCCGACGGGGCGCGGAATCATGAACGGGCGGCTTTCACACGGCACGCACTCTGAGCGAGGCGGATCTATGCCCGCCAGAGGAAAGGAATCCTCTTCACGTGACTGATGTCAACCTCCACGCCGATGGTGTGGACTCCACTGTCGATCTGTCCGGCCTGCGCGTTCCGCAGCTGCAGACGCTCGCTGCGAACCTCGGCGTCTCCGGCGCCGGCAAGCTCCGCAAGGGCGAGCTGATCGCTGCGATCGAGGCCGCGCGTGCCTCGGGCAACGAGGCAGGCACCGACGCGGCTCCTGCTGCTGAGACGGTCGGCGCCGACGCCGTCGTCCCCGCTGAGGCGTCAGCTGTCGCTGACCCCGCGCCAGAGGCTGCGACGCTCGACATCCCCGAGGCTGAGGCTGCAGAGCCTGAGACCGCAACGTCCGACGCGTCCGTGCCGGCCGAGCCGCAGCTGAGCCCGCAGGAGGCGGAGGCTGCTCTGCAGGCCGCCCTCGACCTCCAGACCCCGCCCGCGCGCACCCGCCGTGGTTCGCGCCGCGTCACGAGCGTCGACGGCGGACGCACCGTCTCTGCCGCAACGCACGTCAACGCGGGCCAGGCCGGGCTTCCCGATCTGCCGACCGAGGGCGGCAACGACGCGGCCGAGTCGAACGGCTCCCAGGGATCCTCCGAGGCTCCGGCCGACGCACAGGGCGCCGAGTTCGCCGAGGGTGCCCAGGGCGACAGGTCGTCGGATGCCCAGGCATCCGACGCCGAGGGCGGGCAGCAGCCCCGCCAGAGTCGTGGCCGCAACCGCGGACGCAACAAGAACCGTCGCGCCGAGAACGGCGAGGGCGGCGACAACGGCGAGCAGCAGGGTGGCCAGCAGGCTCAGAACCAGCAGGGTGGCCAGCAGGGCCAGAACCAGCAGGGCCAGAACCAGCAGAACCAGAACCAGCAGGGCCAGAACCAGCAGGGCCAGAACCAGCAGCAGAAGCAGGGTCAGCAGAACCAGAACCAGAACCAGAACCAGCGCGGCCAGAACGGTCAGCAGCAGGGTGGTCAGCAGAACCAGCGCCAGAACCAGAACCAGGGCGGCCAGCAGGCGCAGGATGACGAGCGTGGCGGTCGCAACCGCTACCGCGACCGCAAGCGCCGTGGTGCAGCGGGCGACGATGTCGAGCCCGAGATCCTCGACGACGACGTGCTGATCCCCGTCGCGGGCATCCTCGATGTTCTCGACAACTACGCGTTCGTGCGCACCAGCGGCTACCTGCCGGGCCCGAGCGACGTCTACGTCTCGCTCGGCCAGGTCAAGAAGTACAACCTGCGCAAGGGCGACGCGGTCGTCGGAGCGATCCGCCAGCCGCGCGAGGGCGAGAACACCGGCCGCCAGAAGTACAACGCGCTGGTGAAGGTGGACTCGGTCAACGGCCAGAGCGTCGACGAGGCACAGGCCAGGGTCGAGTTCAACAAGCTCACCCCGCTGTACCCGCAGGAGCGCCTGCGCCTCGAGACGGAGCCGACCAAGCTCACGCAGCGCATCATCGACCTCGTCGCCCCGATCGGAAAGGGCCAGCGCGGCCTGATCGTGGCACCGCCGAAGGCGGGCAAGACGATCGTGATGCAGCAGATCGCCAACGCGATCACCACGAACAACCCCGAGGTCCACCTCATGGTCGTGCTCGTGGACGAGCGGCCCGAAGAGGTCACCGACATGCAGCGCACGGTGAAGGGCGAGGTCATCGCCTCCACCTTCGACCGCCCCGCTGAGGACCACACCACGGTCGCCGAGCTGGCGATCGAGCGCGCCAAGCGCCTCGTGGAGCTCGGCCACGACGTGGTCGTGCTGCTCGACTCGATCACGCGCCTCAGCCGTGCATACAACCTGGCGGCGCCGGCATCCGGTCGCATCCTCTCCGGTGGTGTCGACGCTTCGGCGCTGTACCCGCCGAAGCGCTTCTTCGGTGCTGCTCGCAACATCGAGCACGGCGGATCGCTCACCATCCTGGCCACTGCGCTCATCGAGACCGGCTCCAAGATGGACGAGGTCATCTTCGAGGAGTTCAAGGGCACCGGCAACTCGGAGCTGCGCCTCTCGCGCCAGCTCGCCGACAAGCGCATCTTCCCGGCGGTGGACGTGAACGCGTCGGGCACGCGCCGCGAAGAGATGCTGATGAGCGGCGACGAGGTCAAGATCACCTGGAAGCTGCGTCGCGCCCTCGCCGGACTCGACCCGCAGCAGGCGCTCGAGGTCGTGCTCGGCAAGCTCAAGGAGACCAGCTCCAACGTGGAGTTCCTGGTGCAGATGCAGAAGTCGATCCCGGCTCCCACGGTCGGACATGGCGTCGCGCACTCGCACGCGCACGAGAACGACCACCGCTAGCTTCCTCGGATGCCCATCGCGGCATGCCCAACACACGCGTGGGCATGCCGCGGTGGGCATCCGTCATTTCCCGTCATTTCGTCACCCAACAGCGATTCAGGAGCACCCGTGTTCGACTCGATTCAGACGCTGCTCGACGAGCACGAGCAGCTGCAGGAGCAGCTCGCCGACCCCGCGCTGCACGCCGACGCCGCTCGCGCGAAGAAGGTCAACCGCCGATACGCGGAGTTGAGCCAGATCCGGGCGGCGTACGAGTCGTGGAAGTCGCTGGGCGAAGACGTGGATGCCGCACGAGAACTCGCCAAGGAAGACGAGGCGTTCGCCGAGGAGCTGCCCGCGCTCGAAGAGTCGCTGGCGGCAGCGCAGGAGAAGCTGCGCCGGCTGCTCATCCCTCGTGATCCGGACGATGGCCGCGACGTCATCATGGAGATCAAGGGTGGCGCCGGGGGAGCGGAGTCCGCGCTGTTCGCCGCCGACCTGCTGCGCATGTACCTTCACTACGCGGACTCGAAGGGCTGGAAGACCGAGCTCCTCGAGCAGGACCAGACCGACCTCGGCGGCTACACGAACGTGCAGGTCGCCATCAAGGGCAACTCGCCAGACCCGGCGCAGGGCGTGTGGGCGCACCTGAAGTACGAGGGCGGCGTGCACCGCGTGCAGCGCGTTCCCGTGACCGAGTCGCAGGGACGCATCCAGACCTCGACCGCCGGCGTGCTCGTCTTCCCCGAGGTGGACGAGCCCGAGGAGATCGAGATCAACCCGAACGACCTGCGCATCGACGTGTTCCGGTCCTCCGGTCCAGGCGGCCAGTCGGTGAACACGACCGACTCCGCCGTGCGCATCACCCACGTGCCGACCGGCATCGTGGTGTCGATGCAGAACGAGAAGTCGCAGATTCAGAACCGTGAGGCCGGCATGCGGGTGCTGCGCGCGCGGCTGCTGGCGAAGCAGCAGGAGGAGCTGGACGCCGCGGCGTCGGATGCCCGCAAGTCGCAGATCCGCGGCATGGACCGCTCCGAGCGCATCCGCACCTACAACTTCCCGGAGAACCGCATCGCCGACCATCGCACCGGATACAAGGCGTACAACCTCGACCAGGTGATGAACGGCGCGCTCGACCCGGTGATCGACTCCGCGATCCAGGCCGACGAGGAGGCGCAGCTCGCCGCCCTCGGTGAGGAATGATTGCGAGGGTGACCCTTCCCGATCTTCGCCTCGTCGCCGCCGACATGGACGGCACCCTGCTCGACGAGCAGGGGTGCGTGCCCGATCGGCTCTGGCCGCTGCTGAACGTGATGCGCGACCGCGGCATCTCCTTCGTGCCGGCGAGCGGGCGTCAGTACGCCACCCTGCGGCACACATTCGCGAACGTGGCCGACGACATGTCGTTCATCGCCGAGAACGGCACCTACGTCGTGCACAACGGCGTCGAGGTGAGCTCGTCGACGATGGTGCCGTCGTTCGTTCGCACGGTGCTCGACGACGTGCACCGGCTCGCAGCCGAGGGCGTCGACCTAGGGATCGTGCTCTGCGGCAAAGAGCGTGCGTACGTCGAGCGCGACGACCGGTCGTTCCTCGACGAGGTCGCCAAGTACTACCTCGCGCACGAGACGGTGGACGATCTCGCCGATCGCACGGAGGGCGTCATCAAGATCGCCGTCTTCGAGTTCGGCGACATCGAACGCGACGTCGAACCGGCGATGGCCCATCACCGCGCAACGCATCAGGTGGTGGTCTCCGGCGGCCACTGGCTCGACATCATGGCAGACGGCGTCAACAAGGGCACGGCCCTTCGAGCGCTGCAGAAGGCTCTGGATGTCTCGCCGGCACAGACCGCGGCGTTCGGCGACTACCTCAACGACGTCGAGATGCTGCAGGCCGCCGAGTTCTCCTACGCGATGGAGAACGCCCACCCCGCGGTGAAGGCGGTCGCGCGCCACGCCGCGCCGTCGTACGTCGACGAGGGCGTCATCACGGTGCTGGAGAGGCTGCTCGGCCTCGCCTGACGGCGCGCCACGGGAGAGCACGGCGACCGATCAGCTCGGGACGACGACGTCGCACCAGCGTTCGGCAGCGCGTGCCAGGCGGAGGTCAAAGGTAACGAGCGGCGCGCCGAGCGCCTCGGCGAGGGCGACATAGCTGGCGTCATACGCGGTGATGTTGTCTCGTAGGCGCCACATCGCGTGAATGAGCCTGTGGACCGCATGGCGCTCGCTCGTCAAGCCGAGAAAGTCGCCTGCTGCTTGAGCTTGGCGTGCACGTCGTCGGGGAGGTTCCGCACCTGCAGCATGACCGGCATGCTTCCCGGTACATGTGCTGCACATGCACGGCGAGGCGAATCTGTGGATAACTGCGTCAGATGTAGATGCCGGGATCGAGCCAGGCCTCGTCGGCGTGCTCCTGCGCCCGCGTTGCGGCATCCTGTCCCCTGGCGTGCGCCGGGATGCCCACCAGCACGGAGTCCGCAGGCGCCGACTTCACGACGACGGCGTTCGCCCCGACCACGCAGCGTGGCCCGAGCACGATGTCGCCGAGCACCTGGGCCCCCGCTCCGACGACGACGTCGTCGCAGAGCGTCGGATGCCGTTTGCCCCGCCCCCGGGACTTTCCTCCGAGCGTGACACCGTGGTACAGCATGACGCCGTCCCCGATGATGGCCGTCTCTCCGATCACCACGCCCATGCCGTGGTCGATGAAAAAGCGACGGCCGATCCTCGCGCCAGGGTGGATCTCCACACCGGTGAGGAACCGTGCGAACTGCGACAGCAGTCGCGCAGGCAGCTTCAGACCGGGGGAGACCCACCAGCGGTGCGCGACCCTGTAGAGCCAGATCGCGTGCAGACCCGAGTAGGACAGTGCGATCTCGACATCGCTGCGAGCCGCCGGGTCGTGGCTTCGTGCGTTGGCGATGTCCTCACGCAGCCGCGAAAGAAGACTCATCGGACAACTCCTCTGTCAGCTGGCGAATGGATGGGCGCGACCGATTGTCTCTGCAACGTGACACGCTCCACGTCTCGGCGGCTGGGCCGGCGAAACAGACGTGCCAACCCGCCCCTGTCGGCTGCGGCGCCCGACAGGGACGGGCGCACGACAGCTCAGTCGAGAAGGTCGGCGTACAGAACCGTCGAGACGTAGCGCTCGCCGAAGTCGGGAATGACGACGACGATGGTCTTGCCCGCGTTCTCGGGGCGCTTGGCGACCTGAACAGCAGCGTTGACGGCCGCGCCTGAGGAGATGCCGCCGAGGATGCCCTCCTCGGCCGCCAGCCGGCGCGCGGTCTCGACTGCGGCCTCCGCATTCACGTCGATGACCTCGTCGTAGATGGAGGTGTCGAGCACTTCTGGCACGAAGTTGGCCCCGAGTCCCTGGATCTTGTGCGGTCCAGGGTTGCCGCCGTTGAGGATGGGGGATTCCGCCGGCTCGACCGCGATGATCGTGATCTCGGGCTTCTGCTCTTTCAGGTAGCCCCCGGCGCCCGTGATGGTCCCGCCCGTGCCGATGCCGGAGACCAGGATGTCGACGGCGCCGTCGGTGTCGCTCCAGATCTCGGGTCCGGTGGTCGCGCGGTGGATGGCGGGGTTCGCCGGGTTCGCGAACTGCTGAGCCCAGATCGCGTTCTCCGTGTTCGAGACGATCTCTTTGGCCTTCTCGACAGCGCCGCGCATGCCGTCGGCGCCGGGCGTCAGCACGATCTGGGCACCGTAGGCGCGCAGCAGAACACGACGCTCCTTGCTCATCGTCTCCGGCATCGTGATGATCAGCTTGTAACCGCGTGCCGCGGCAGCGAACGCCAGCGCGATGCCCGTGTTTCCGCTCGTTCCCTCGACGATGGTGCCGCCCGGCTTCAGCGCACCTGCGGCCTCTGCGGCGTCGATGATCGCGACGCCGATGCGGTCCTTCACGCTCGCCGCCGGGCTGTAGAACTCGAGCTTCGCGAGCACCGTGGCCTGCGCGCCATCGGTCACGCGGTTGAGCTTCACGAGCGGGGTGTTGCCGACGACCTCGGTGATGTCGGAGTAGATGTTGCCGGACATGACATGCCTTTCGACGTGGTGGAGACACAGGAGAAGAAGACGGTGGAGCCGGGTCAGACGCCCACGAGAGCGGGAACGCCGTTGTCTGAAGCCTATTCTTGACGGTCGGACCCGATGGCGAATGTGACGACCGAGAGCGAGAGCCCATGGATACCGACGCCCCTACGGTGCGCAACCTGTTGGTCGAGACCACCGAGGGGCTCGCCGCGGCGGGCATCCCCGACCCGACCGTCGACGCGGAGCTGCTGCTCGGGCACGTGCTTCAGGTGAGCCGCGGCCGGGTTCAAGCGCTCGTCGTGACGGATGCCCGGCTGTCGGCCGAACAGGCCACTGAGGTCCGCGCACTCGCAGCTCGTCGCGCCACGAGGGAACCACTGCAGCACATCACCGGCAGGGCGCCGTTCCGCTCCCTGAACCTGCTCGTCGGGCCCGGGGTCTTCGTGCCGCGTCCCGAGACGGAACTGCTCGCGCAGCTCGCGGTCGATGCGCTCCGTGCGGCAGCCGAGCCGCAGCCGATCGGCATCGACCTCGGCACGGGGAGTGGCGCCGTGGCCATCTCGATGGCCACCGAGGTGCGGCACGCCGCCGTCTACGCCGTCGAGCGCTCGTCGGAGGCGCACGCCTGGGCGGCACGCAACGTCGAGGAGTCCGGCGCGGACAACCTCGAGCTCGTGCACGGCGATCTGGCCGACGCGCTCTCCGAGCTGACCGGGCGCGCGGCGGTCGTGGTCTCGAACCCGCCTTACGTGCCGGACGATGCGATTCCTCGCGACCCGGAGGTGCGGCTGTTCGATCCACCCGCCGCGCTGTACGGCGGTCCTGACGGTCTCGACGTCGTTCGCGTGCTCTCCCGCCGCGCGCTGGACCTGGTGAGGCCGGGCGGGCTCGTCGCCATCGAGCACGGCGAGCTGCAGGGGGAGCAGGTGCGCGACATCCTCACCGCCGACGGCTGGCGTGCCGCCGCCACGCACGTCGACCTCACGATGCGCGACCGGGTCACCACGGCCACCCGCTGACAACTCAGCGCTCGGTGCGCTCGCGCTCCCGTTCGATCCGCTCCCGCTCGCGGTCGGCGCGTTCCCTGGCGGTCCTGAGCGCTTCTCGTTCGCGCTTGCGAGCCTCGCGCAGCGACTTCTCGGCCTCGCGCCGCGCCTTCGCAGCCTCTTTCACTCTCTTGTCCGAGGCGTACAGCGAAGCGTCGAGATCCTCAACGGGTGCTTCCGTCCCCTGAGCGCCACCCTGGTCGATGTAGCGCTGGATGCCGTCGAGCACCCGTTCCAGCCCGAACGCGAAGTCGTCGAATTCGTCGGAGGTGTAGGCGCCGGAGGCGATGACCGGCGCGAGATCGGGAAAGCGGTCGGGCGTCACGAGCGATGCGAGCGCAGGTGCGAACGACGCACCCGTCACCTCGCCGTCCGACGACCCCGACGTGTCGATGTCGGCCTGGATGCCCCCGACAGCCCGCACATACGAGGCGAGGAGCAGAACGCATGCCATCTTCTCCTGCTCGCTCAGCGGCGCGGGCCGGAGCGCACGCAGCGCCGCGTCGATGAGGCGCATCACGTTCGGTGTGATGGGCGTTCCCGTGATCGGGATATCGACATACCAGGGATGGTTCCGGAAGGCGCCCAGGTTGGCGAGCGTCCACTGCCTGAGGCCGGCGCGCCAGTCATCCTCAGGCGGTTCGGCGAGCTCGATGTCGGCGACCGCGTCCTGCATGAGCAGAAGCAGGTCATCCTTGCTCGTGATGTAGCGATAGAGCGACATCGTCGTGAACCCCAGAGCGGATGCCACCCTCGCCATCGACACCGCGCCGAGGCCCTCAGCATCGGCGATCTCGATCGCAGTCTCGACGATGCGCTCGATGCTGAGCTCGCGCTTCGGCCCGCGCTGAGGTCGTTCGGCGACGCCCCAGGAGAGGGCGACCGCGTGCGGCAGAACCGGCTCCGGCCCGCCGGCTGCGTCTGAGTCGGTCATCGTTCTCCCTCGTCGTGATGTGTCCAGACGCCTCGGCCCGGATGCGACGCGGCCAGTCTAGGAGCCGCCGCGTAGGCATCCGGGCCGCACGGTCGCCCGCTCACTCCTTCACGCGCCTCGCGAACACGATCGACGTTACGACGTAGCTCACCACCAGAATGCCGACCAGCCAGGCGAGCGCCACCCAGAGCGTCGAACCGGGTGGAGTGCCATTGAGCAGGTCGCGCAGCGTCTCGATGATGGGCGTGTACGGCTGGTGCTCGGCGAACCCGCGCAACCAGGAGGGCATGGTGTCGACCGGCACGAAACCGCTGGAGAGGTAGGGGAGGAAGAGGAACACGAAGTTCACCGACGCGGCGGCGTCGACGCTCAGCAGCAGCCCGAAGAGTGCGCTGAGCCACGTGAACGCCAGGATGATCAGCACCGAGAACACGATCGCGGCGACCCACCCGCCGACGCCGGCCGACGGCCGGTATCCGAGCAGCAGGGCCACGACGACGACGGGTACGCATGCCGCGAGGTTGCGGGCGACGCTCGCGACGACGTGACCGTGCAGCACGGAAGGGCCGAACACCGGGAGCGTCTTGACACGGTTGACCGTGCCGCTGGCGACATCCTGTGCGACGGCGACGGCCGTCGCGGCCGACCCGAAGCCGAGGCAGAGCACCAGCGTGCCGGGCACGACGTAGTTCACGTAGTTGCCGTCGGACTCGATGGCGCCGCCGAAGATCACGACGAACACGAGCATGATGCAGACCGGAATGAGGAACGCGGTGACCAGGGAGTCGACGCTGCGGAGCGTGCGCCGTACCTCCCTTCCGGTCATCGTCGCGATGTCGGTGAGTGCCGAGCCGAAGCCGGGGCGGCGGGGGGCCGCCGGGCGCTGGGCGAGTCGGATGGTGGTCATGCTGCCTTCTCCTTGTCGGTGTCGTCTGATGCCTGGTGTCCGGTGAGCGTGAGGAACACGTCGTCGAGGGTCGGCCCGACGATTCCGATGTCGGTCACGGCGAGGCCGCACTCTTCGCTGTCGGCGAGGAAGGAGCGGATGTCGGCGACGGCGTCGACCGTCGGCATGCGCACCGTCAGCTCCTCCAGGTCGGGCTGCGCGGACTGGGGCCGCAGAAGCGCGGCTCGGCGCACGTCGTCGACGGTCGCGAACGAGAAGACCAGGTGGTCGCCGCTCACCTGGGCCTTGAGCTCGTCTGGCGTTCCGCTGGCGACGATCGAGCCGCCGTCGATCACGCCGACCCGATCGGCGAGGCGCTCCGCCTCGTCGAGGTACTGCGTCGTGAGCAGGATCGTCGTGCCGTTCTCCGCGAGCTCGGCCACCAGAGACCACAGCCCCGCCCTGCTCCTCGGGTCGAGCCCCGTCGTCGGCTCGTCGAGGAACAACACAGGCGGCGCAGCGATCAGGCTGATCGCGAGGTCCAGCCTGCGACGCATGCCTCCCGAGTAGTCGCCGACCCGCTTGTCCGCGGCCGCCTCGAGATCGAAGGCCACGAGCAGGTCGCGTACCCTGGCGCGACGCCCGGCCCTTCCCAGGTGGTTCAGCTTCGCCATCATCCCGAGGTTCTCCGCGCCGGTCTGGAACTCGTCGACCGAGGCGTACTGCCCGGTGAGCGCGAACATGCTGCGGGCATCCTTCGCCCTCGAGAGCACGTCGACGCCGGCGATCGATGCCGTTCCGGCATCCGGCTCGATCAGCGTGGAGAGGATGTTGATGGTCGTTGTCTTGCCCGCACCGTTCGGGCCGAGCAGGGCGTAGATCTCGCCTCGTCCCACGCTGAAGTCAACGCCGGTCAGCACCTGCTGCTTTCCGTATGACTTGCGCAGCCCGGTCACCTCGATGGTGGGGCCGTGCGTCTGGTTCTTCGCCGTCATCGTCGTCGCCCTTCTGTTCGACTCGTTCACTGTGTATGGCGTACTCAGAAATGTATAACATAAACAGTG
This sequence comes from Humibacter soli, assembly GCF_054779035.1. NCBI lineage: Bacteria > Bacillati > Actinomycetota > Actinomycetes > Micrococcales > Microbacteriaceae > Humibacter > Humibacter soli. The sequence goes on from NZ_BAAGYX010000001.1 coordinate 332,633, forward strand.
TGTGACGTAAACAGTTATGACGCGACGAGTCGGATGCTCGGTGCAGTGTGTGCGGCGGGCTCACATCGCGCTCTCCTCAATCGCCTCTATCGCGGCTTCGCCGCTCATGGGCTCAATCGGGTCGGGGATGTGAGCGAGCTCACATCCCTCTCCCCTCAATCACCCATAGAATCGATCGGTCATGACCTCCTCCTTCTACGACTGCTCAGACGACGACGGCCTCGCCGAGGGCATCGCGCAAGCGCGCGCCGCCATCGAGAACGGCGACCTCATCGTGCTTCCCACCGACACCGTCTACGGCATCGGTGCGGATGCGTTCAACGCGGGCGCCGTAGCACGGCTGCTCGAGGCGAAGGGGCGCGGCAGGCAGTCGCCGCCGCCCGTGCTGATCCCGGCGCTCGCCACGCTCGACGCCCTCGCTGAGACGGTGCCGCAGGAAGCCCGCGACCTGGCGGGCGCCTTCTGGCCAGGCGGCCTCACGATCGTGCTCCCCGCTCAGCCGTCCCTCTCATGGGATCTCGGTGAGACCGAGGGCACCGTCGCGCTGCGCATGCCCAACAATCCCATCGCGCTCGCACTCCTGCGCTCGACGGGACCGCTCGCAGTGTCATCCGCTAACAAGACGGGCAAGCCCGCGGCGACGACCGCTCAGGGTGCGCAGGCGATGCTCGGCGACGCCGTGACCGCCTACCTCGACGGAGGTGCGGTGGGCGGCGACTACTCCGAGTCGGGCGTGACCGAGACGTCGTCGACCATCGTCGACGCCACAGCGCTGGCGTCCGGCTCCGGAAAGCTGCGCATCCTCAGGCACGGAGTCATCAGCGACGACCAGATCCGCGAGGTCGTCGGGGACGCACTCGAGTCGGAGTCTGCGGAAGACCAGCAGCAGACATGACCCTTCTGCTCGTCATCGGCCTGATCACGGCGATCGTCACGTTCGTGCTGTCGATCGTGGTCTATCGGGTGGCGCTGAAGTTCAAGCTGTACCCGCGCATCCGCGACCGTGATGTGCACACGCGGCCGACGCCACGGCTCGGCGGTGTCGCGATGTTCCTCGGCATCGTCGTGGCGTTCGGCGTCGCCTTCCTCATCACCTCGATCTTCACGCTGCCGGGCGGCCGACTGCTCGGCGTCGTCTTCTCCGATCCGACACCCGTGCTCGCCATCCTGGGCGCCGCACTGCTCGTCGTCGTCATCGGAGTCGCAGACGACCTGTGGGACCTCGACTGGATGACCAAACTCGCCGGCCAATTCGTGGCCGCCGGGCTCGTCGCATGGCTCGGGGTGCAGATCTACTCGCTGCCGCTCGGCGGGGGAGTGACCGTCGGATCGCCGTGGATGAGCGTGGCGATGACCGTGATCGCCATCGTGCTCGTGATGAACGCCATCAACTTCATCGATGGTCTCGACGGCCTCGTCGCGGGCGTCGCCCTGATCGCCAACGGCGCGTTCTTCATCTACAGCTACCTGATCACGGTGAAGACGAGCCCGTCCAACTACTTCAGCCTGGCCTCGGTGCTCGCGATCATCCTGGTGGGCGCGTGCGCCGGATTCCTGCCGCTCAACTGGCACCCGGCACGAATGTTCATGGGCGACACGGGTGCACTGCTGGTCGGGATGCTCATGGCGTCGTCCGCGATCGCGGTCACGGGCCAGATCGACCCCGTCGCGCTCCAGGAGGGCGGTGCCAGATCGCTGTTCCCGGCGTTCATTCCGATCATCCTGCCGTTCGCCGTGCTCGTCGTTCCCTTGCTCGACTTCGGCCTCGCTGTGTTCCGCCGTGTACGTGCTGGGAAGTCGCCGTTCAGCGCCGACCGCAAGCACCTGCACCACCGCCTCCTCGACATGGGGCATTCGCACCTGCAGGCCGTGCTGATCTTCTACGCGTGGACCGCCGTCGTGTCGATCGGATGCCTGCTCTTCTGGTTCCAGCCGGTCTGGCCGGCGGTCCTGTTCCTCTGCGTCGGGCTCGTCGTCTGCACGGCCCTCACGCTCGCGCCCCTCAGCAGGCGCAAGAGCATCGAGGCCGTCGCCGAGTCGACGCCGGCGAGCGAGCAGCTCAATGACGCGGATGCCTCCCCAAGCCTCGATCCGCTCGACAAGGCATCGACGACCTCGGTGCCGCACAGGCCTGCGCAACGCAGGTCGGCACCACCCAGGAAGGAAAAGACCCCATGACAGACTCCGGCGCACGCCAGGAGCCAGCCAAGCCCGCCCCGATGAGCTCCAAACCGGTATTGACCCTCGCACTGCGCGACGGCGGGATCTTCGCCGGGGTGGTGGCCGTCATCGCCGGTCTGATCGGTTATCTCGTAGATGGAACCGCCGGACTCTACGGGGGTCTCCTCGGCGCAGCGACGGCTGCGGTGTTCCTCGGATTGACCGCCGGCAGCATGCTCGTCGCCGGGAAGATCGCGAAGGGTGATCAGACCTCGCCCAAGTTCTTCGCGATCATCTTCGTGACCTGGGTCGTCAAGCTCATCCTGTTCATCGTGCTGCTCCTCCTGCTCGGCAGGCAGACGTGGCTGGACGGGCGTGTGTTCTTCATCACGGTGGTCATCGCCGTCATCGGATCGCTCGTGATCGACTGCCTCGCGTTCCTGCGCGCGCGAGTGCCCTACGTCGACGTGACGCTTCCCGGTGCCGCCCCCACAGGCGAATCGGGTGAGGGTACATCCTCCGAGGAGAACCCGCACCCGTGATCATGCGCTGTCATAACAAGGTCCCGGACTTTGCTAAGCTGGCTGGGCCACCCCGACCCGTTCCGAACTTGAACGACAGACGCCGGAGAATGCCCTGATCACGCCCATGCTCATTTCTACAGTGTTGTCTGTCAATGCCGACGGTTCGGGATTTACGGGCCCTTCGATCGATGATTTCTTCCCGCCGGCTCTGCTGTTCGCGGGAACCCCCTTCGAGATCAACCGCGTCATGGCGGTGCGCATCCTCGTCGTGGTGTTGCTGATCCTGGTCTTCTGGCTCGGAACGCGCAACATGAAGCTGCGTCCGTCTCGCACCCAGGCCGGGTTCGAGTACGTCGTCGGCTTCGTTCGCAACAGCGTCATCTACGACACGCTCGGTGAGCGCCTCGGCCGCAAGTACGAGCCGATCCTGTTCACGATGTTCTTCCTCATCCTCGGCATGAACCTGACGGGTACCATCCCAGGACTGCAGATCGCCTCGACAGCCGCGATCGGTCTGCCGTTCGTGCTGGCAGTCATCTCGTGGTTCATGTTCATCATCGCGGGCATGCGCGAGAAGGGCTGGCGGTTCTGGAAGGACTCGCTGTTCCTCCCCGGCGTTCCGTGGTTCCTCTACTTCCTGCTGACCCCGCTCGAGTTCCTCTCGACCTTCATCGTCCGTCCCGTCACCCTGACGCTCCGACTCACGATGAACATGATCGCGGGACACATGCTGCTCGTCCTCTGCTTCACGGCGACGCAGTTCTTCTTCTTCACCGTGCTGGCCGACGGCAACCTCCTCGGTCTGCTCGGCGTCGGAACCTTCGCCTTCGGCATCGCCTTCACCGTCCTCGAGCTCTTCGTGGCCGCCCTGCAGGCATACGTCTTCGCGATCTTGTCCGCCATCTACATCCAGCTGGCCACCGCCGAGGAGCACTGATCCGTTCAGTGCCTTCCCCGGTCGAAAGCCATCTCTGCAATCCCCTTCGAAAGGAACACACCAAGTGAATGTCGTCGGAAACCTCGCCCCGCTCGCCTTCGGTCTCGCCGTTATCGGCTCCGGTATCGGCGTGGGCTACGTCATCGGCAAGACGATCGAGTCCGTCGCACGTCAGCCCGAGCTTCAGGGTCGTCTGACCAGCCTGATGTTCCTCGGCGTCGCGCTCACCGAGGCTCTCTGCTTCATCGCCATTGCCGTGGCGTTCATCCCGTTCCCCGCGCCGTAACAGGCACAGCTCGCACCGTCAAACCCGCACAGTCAAGGAGCCTGAATGCTGTCCGCATTCGTCACTGCCTCGAGTGACTCACCGAGCCCGGTCATCCCGGCGCTACCGGACCTCATCTGGGGAACCCTCGCGTTCGTCATCCTGCTGGTGTTCTTCATCTGGAAGGTGCTGCCGCCGCTCAACAAGCTGCTCGACGAGCGTCGCGACGCCATCGACGGCGGCATCAAGCGGGCTGACCAGGCGCAGAACGAGGCGCATGCCGCTCTCGAGAAGTACACGGCGCAGCTCGCCGAAGCACGGTCGGAGGCCAGCCGCATCCGCGAACAGGCCAGGGCCGAAGGCGCGGCGATCATCGCTGAGCTGAAGGAGCAGGCGTCGACGGAGGCCGCTCGCATCACGGCCAACGCGCAGGTGCAGATCGACTCGGAGCGTGCGGCGGCACTCACGTCGCTTCGTGCCGAGGTCGGAACGCTCGCGCTCGACCTGGCATCGACCATCGTCGGCGACGTTCTCTCCGACGACAAGCGTTCGACCGCCATCGTCGACCGCTTCCTCGCCGACCTCGACGCCGACGAGAAGTCGAAGGCGGGCAAGTAAGTGGGATCCGCGACCAGAGAGTCCTTCGAGCGCGCTGAGGCCAGGCTGGCCGCAGCGTCCGGGGTGACCCTGACGACCGGCGAGCAGCTGCTGATCGCAGGGCGGGCCATCAGCGGCTCGTCGCAGCTGCGGTCGATCCTCGCCGACCCCGCGGTGGAGCCGGCCGAGAAGTCCGCTCTGATCGGAACCATCTTCCGCGCGCTCGAGCCGACGGCCTCCGAGCTGCTTCGCGGCATGGCCGAGTCGAGGTGGTCGAGCCCGTCTCAGATGCTGGACAGCATCGAGGAGATCGGCATCCGCGCCATCGCTCGCGCATCGGGAGATGACGGAACGATCGAGTCCGAGCTGTTCGCCTTCGCCAGGGCCGTCGAAAGCGATCCGGAGCTCGAGCTCGCGCTCGGCAGCAAGCTCGGCGACCCGGCCCCGCGGGTCGCGCTCGTCGACCGACTGATCAAGGGCCGCTTCAGCGACGCAACGCTCGTGCTCGTCCGCTACATCGTTCAGAACCAGCGCGGGCGTCGTCTCGGCGAGCTCATCTCGCACGTCGCGGGAATCGTCGCTGAAGACGCTGGTGCGATGGTGGTCAACGTCACCGCGGCATCCGAGCCGTCGGCAGCGCAGCTCGAGCGTCTTCGCTCGCTGCTCGCCACGCGCTACGGGCGCACTCCCCGTTTCAATCTCAGCGTCGACCAGGAGCTCGTCGGTGGCCTGCGGGTGCAGGTCGGCGACGAGGTGATCGACGGCAGCATCGCTAACCGCCTCGCGGATCTGCGACTTCGACTCGCCGGCTGATCCCGGCACAAGACGCACACACCAAGGAAGACGAAATGGCAGACATCAGCATCAGCCCCGATGAGATTCGCGCGGCGCTCAAGGACTTCGTCGCCGGCTACCAGCCGGAGTCGGTCGTGGCGACCGAGGTCGGCAGCGTCGTCGACGCAGCAGACGGCATCGCCCACGTCGAGGGCCTTCCCGGCGCCATGGCGAACGAGCTCCTCCGCTTCGCGGACGGAACGCTCGGCCTGGCGCTGAACCTCGACGAGAGCGAGATCGGTGTCGTCGTGCTCGGCGAGTTCGGCGGCATCGAAGAGGGCCAGCAGGTCACCCGCACCGGAGAGGTGCTCTCCGTCGCGGTGGGCGACGGCTACCTCGGCCGCGTCGTCGACCCGCTCGGCAACCCGATCGACGGCCTCGGCACGATCGACACGGTCGGCCGTCGTGCACTCGAGCTTCAGGCGCCCGGCGTGATGCAGCGCAAGAGCGTGCACGAGCCGCTCCAGACCGGCATCAAGGCCATCGACGCCATGATCCCGATCGGCCGCGGCCAGCGCCAGCTGATCATCGGCGACCGTCAGACCGGCAAGACGGCCATCGCGATCGACACGATCATCAACCAGAAGGCCAACTGGGAGTCCGGCGACCCGTCGAAGCAGGTGCGTTGCATCTACGTCGCGATCGGCCAGAAGGGCTCGACCATCGCGTCCGTCAAGGGTGCGCTCGAAGACGCGGGCGCCATGGAGTACACGACCATCGTCGCGGCTCCGGCTTCTGACCCGGCGGGCTTCAAGTACCTCGCTCCCTACACCGGCTCGGCCATCGGTCAGCACTGGATGTACGAGGGCAAGCACGTTCTGATCGTCTTCGACGACCTTTCCAAGCAGGCGGAGGCCTACCGCGCTGTGTCGCTTCTGCTGCGCCGTCCGCCGGGCCGCGAGGCATACCCCGGCGACGTCTTCTACCTGCACTCCCGTCTGCTGGAGCGTTGCGCGAAGCTCTCCGACGAGCTGGGCGCCGGTTCGATGACGGGCCTCCCGATCATCGAGACCAAGGCGAACGACGTCTCGGCGTACATCCCGACCAACGTGATCTCGATCACGGACGGCCAGATCTTCCTGCAGTCCGACCTGTTCAACGCCAACCAGCGCCCAGCGGTCGACGTCGGAATCTCGGTCTCGCGAGTCGGCGGTGACGCCCAGGTCAAGTCGATCAAGAAGGTCTCGGGAACGCTGAAGCTCGAGCTGGCCCAGTACCGCGCTCTCGAGGCGTTCTCGATGTTCGCGTCGGACCTCGACGCGGCATCCCGTCGTCAGCTCGACCGCGGTGCCCGCCTCACGGAGCTGCTGAAGCAGCCGCAGTACTCACCGTTCCCGGTCGAGGAGCAGGTCGTTTCGATCTGGGCAGGCACCAACGGCAAGCTCGACGAGGTTCCCGTCGAAGACATCCTGCGCTTCGAGTCGGAGTTCCTCGACTACCTGCGCCGCAACACGTCGGTGCTCGACACCCTCCGCGACACCAACGTGCTCGACGACGACACCGTCGCCACGCTCGAGCGCCAGGTGGATGCCTTCAAGCTCGAGTTCGAGACCGGCGAGGGCAAGCCTCTCGTGGCGCCGGGCAGCGAGCGCTACGAGGCGATCGAAGAAGAGGAAGTCGACCAGGAGAAGATCGTCACCGGTCGTCGCTGAGCGACCGGTAACGATTGACCAGAGCTAGACAGGAGTCCCATGGCAGCGCAACTTCGGGTCTACCGGCAGCGCATCCGTACTGCCCAGACGACGAAGAAGATCACCCGCGCGATGGAGCTGATCTCGGCGAGCCGCATCTACAAGGCGCAGGCTCGCGTGCAGGCGTCGGCACCGTACACGCAGGCGATCACCCGCGCGGTGTCCGCGGTGGCGACGCACTCCAACGTCACACACCTGCTCACGACAGAGCCGGAGAACGTGCAGCGCGCCGCGATCGTGATCTTCTCGTCCGACCGCGGCCTCGCCGGCGCGTTCAACTCGCAGGTCATCCGTGAAGCCCTCGAGCTCGAGTCCCTGCTGAAGTCGCAGGGCAAAGAGGTCGTGTTCTACTTGATCGGTCGCAAGGCGGTCGGCTTCTTCGCCTTCCGCAAGCGAGAGAGCATCAAGGACTGGACAGGCATCTCCGACTCGCCCGAGTTCGACAACGCGCTCGAGATCGGCGAAGAGCTGGTTGCGGCCTTCTCGAAGGATGCCGCGGAGGGCGGCGTCGACGAGATCCACATCGTCTACAACCGCTTCGTGAGCATGCTCGTTCAGACCCCGCGGGTCGTCAGGTTGCTGCCCCTCGAGCTGGTCGAGGGCGTCGAGGCGGTCGAAGACAAGTCGATGCTCCCTCTCTACGAGTTCGAGCCCGACCCCGACACGGTCCTCGACGCGCTGCTTCCCGCCTACATCCACAGCAGGCTCTACAACGCGCTGCTCGAGTCCGCGGCCGCGAAGCACGCCGCCACTCAGAAGGCCATGAAGTCGGCGAGCGACAATGCCGACAAGCTCATCACGAACTACACGCGCCTGGCCAACAACGCCCGCCAGTCCGAGATCACTCAGCAGATCTCCGAGATCGTCGGCGGCGCTGACGCGCTGGCCTCCCAATAAGCGTCTCGAGACGAAACAGAGAGAGAAGAAATGACACCGACAGCCACCGCCGAGACCCAGGCCGCGGCAGCGGAGACGACGCCGGGCGTCGGCCGCATCGCTCGCGTCACCGGCCCCGTCGTCGACATCGAGTTCCCGCACGACTCGCTTCCCGAGATCTACAACGCTCTGAAGACCACGATCTCGTTCACCGGTGACGAAGAAGAGGCGCACGAGATCACGCTCGAGGTCGCTCAGCACCTCGGTGACGACCTGGTTCGCGCGATCGCCCTCAAGCCGACCGACGGTCTCGTCCGCGGCCAGGAGGTGCGCGACACCGGTGCGCCGATCAGCGTGCCGGTCGGCGACGTCACCAAGGGCAAGGTGTTCAACGTCATCGGCGAGGTGCTCAACGCCGAGCCCGGCGAGAAGATCGAGATCACCGAGCGTTGGCCGATCCACCGCAAGGCGCCCGCATTCGACCAGCTCGAGTCGAAGACCCAGATGTTCGAGACCGGCATCAAGGTCATCGACCTCCTCACTCCGTATGTGCTCGGTGGAAAGATCGGCCTCTTCGGCGGCGCCGGAGTCGGCAAGACCGTTCTCATCCAGGAGATGATCCAGCGCGTCGCGCAGGACCACGGTGGTGTGTCGGTGTTCGCCGGTGTCGGTGAGCGCACCCGTGAGGGCAATGACCTGATCCACGAGATGGAAGAGGCAGGCGTCTTCGACAAGACCGCCCTCGTGTTCGGCCAGATGGACGAGCCGCCGGGGACGCGTCTCCGCGTCGCCCTTTCGGCCCTGACCATGGCCGAGTACTTCCGTGACGTGCAGAAGCAGGACGTTCTGCTCTTCATCGACAACATCTTCCGGTTCACGCAGGCCGGTTCCGAGGTGTCGACGCTTCTGGGCCGCATGCCTTCCGCTGTGGGCTACCAGCCGAACCTCGCCGACGAGATGGGCGTTCTGCAGGAGCGCATCACCTCCACCCGCGGCCACTCGATCACCTCGCTGCAGGCCATCTACGTGCCGGCGGATGACTACACCGACCCGGCTCCGGCGACCACGTTCGCTCACCTCGACGCTACGACCGAGCTCTCCCGTGAGATCGCGTCGCAGGGCCTCTACCCCGCAGTGGACCCGCTGACGTCGACCAGCCGCATCCTCGACCCCAGGTACCTGGGTGAGGACCACTACCGCGTCGCGACCACGGTCAAGCAGATCCTTCAGAAGAACAAGGAGCTGCAGGAGATCATCGCCATCCTCGGTGTCGACGAGCTCTCCGAAGAAGACAAGATCACGGTCTCGCGTGCTCGTCGCATCCAGCAGTTCCTCTCGCAGAACACCTACATGGCGAAGAAGTTCACCGGTGTCGAGGGTTCGACGGTTCCGCTGAAGGACACGATCGAGTCGTTCGATGCGATCTGCCGTGGTGACTTCGACCACGTGGCCGAGCAGGCATTCTTCAACGTCGGACCGATCTCCGACGTCGAGGCGAAGTGGGCGCAGATCCAGAAGGAGAACGGCTGAGCATGGCCACCCTGAAGGTCAGCGTCGTCTCCGCCGACGCCGAGGTGTGGTCGGGCGAGGCATCCATGGTGGTCGCCCGCACGGTCATCGGCGAGATCGGCATCTTGCCCGGTCACACGCCGTTGCTCGGCGTGCTGGCCGAGGGCGAGGTGCGCATCACCCTGCCGGGTGGTGAGCGCCTGATCGCCAACGCGGCAGACGGGTTCGTCTCGTTCGAGAACAACGAGCTCACGGTGCTCGCGGGCAAGGCGCAGCTGGTCTAGACCAGACGTCATCCGGCGAGGGGGAGCAAGATGGCCGAACGAGACGATCGCATCGAACGACAGTTCGGAGACATGCGTGTTCCGATGCTGATAGCGATGGCGGGGCTTCCGGGAGCCGGCAAGTCCACCATCGCCGAGGTGCTTGCGGCGCGGCTCGCGGCAACGATCGTGTCCGTGGATCCGATCGAGTCGGCGATCCTGCTCGCCGGCATCGACTCGGACCAGCCGACAGGGCTCGCCGCCTACCTCGTGGCTGAGACGCTGGCCGAGCAGGTGCTGATGTCGGGCCACAGCGTGATCGTCGACGCCGTCAACGCCGTCGAACCCGCCCGCCTTCAGTGGAGGGACCTCGCAGCGCGCGCGGACGTTCAGCTTCGCGTCATCGAGGTGGCCTGCTCAGACGCCGACCTCCACAGAGAGCGGCTCGAGAAGCGCGTGCGCAACCTGCCGCACGTCGAGGAGACCTCGTGGCGCGCCGTCGAGCAGAGCCTCGAGGACTACCAGGAATGGAAGGGCGAATGCGCGGAGCTGCCCCGCATCACGCTCGACACGGTGAATCCGCTCGGGCAGAACGTCGACGCTGCGGTTCGATTCATCGTTCCGTGACCGGTGACGCGCTCGGCGTGCAGCAGTGCTGATCCTGCTTCCGCCGTCGGAGTCGAAGCGCCCTGGCGGCCGCGGGCGGAGCACACTCGATCTCGACCGACTGCGGTTTCCGTCGCTCTCCGACGCGCGACGCGCGACGGCCGGGGCGCTCGTCGCGCTCTCCCGTTCGGACGACGCCACGCACGCAGCGAAGGCGCTCGCCATCCCGCCGACCCTGGTCGGCGAGCTTCAGACCAACGTCGCCCTGTGCGAGTCTCCGGTGATGCCTGCCATCGATCGCTACACCGGCGTGCTGTACGACGCGCTGGATGCCGCCACCCTGCCTGCTGAGGCTCGTCGCCATCTCGGGCGCAGCGTGGTCATCCATTCGGCGGTCTTCGGACCGGTCGGGGCGCTCGACCGCATTCCCGACTACCGGATGTCGGCGGCTTCCAGGCTTCCAGGCATACGGCTTCGCGAGCTCTGGGCCAAGGAGATCACCTCGGCGTTGCGCGACGAGCCTGGACCGCTGATCGATCTGCGCTCGGAGTCCTACGCGGCACTCGGCCCGCTCGGCGATCGCGGCGACGCGGTGTTCATCCGTGTCGTGACCGAGGGCGATGACGGCAGACGCAAGGCCCTGAACCACTTCAACAAGCATGCGAAGGGCCTGCTCGTCCGTGCCTACGCACTCGAGCGACCAAGGGTGCGATCGGTCGCGGGATTCGTCGACTGGGCGCGGTCCGCCGGCTTTCGCACCGAATACGCAGGCGACCGCGAGGTGCTGCTGGTCGTGGACTGAGCTACCATGGGCGTGTGCCACGGGGGTCGGCACAATGTCGCCGCACCCTTGGCCGTCAATCAGGGCGCTCGTGCTGGACGCCGCCAGGCTGTTCCTCCCGGGCGAACGCAATACCGTCGGGTCGGTGAACCGGGATCGGCGTGCGACCCCTCCGCGCGCCAGAGCGATCGTTCACGGTGCGATGATCGGAATTCTGATCGCCTGCGGTCGGGTAGTGCGATGCCGATCACCACGAGGCACACCGTAAGGATCGCCGGATGTCCGTTGTCGCCGGCCCGACCCACCCGTGTCAGTGTCAGGACGTGGGTCTGTTCGTCGGCACGTGGGTCTGTTCGTCACGATGTGGCGCGCCAGCATCCGGTGACGTGGTCGTCGACGAGCCCGGCCGATTGCATCAGCGCGTACATCGTCGTCGGTCCGACGAATCGGAAGCCGTTGCTGCGTAACGCGCGGCTCAGCGCTGTCGACTCGGGAGTCACCGCGGGGATCTCGGAGAGCGAGTCCGGCCGAGGACGCTTTCCTTCGGGGGCGAACGACCACACGAGCTCTGTGAGCGGACGGTCCAGTGCCTTGGTCGCCCTGGCGTTCTGGATCGTTGCGGTGATCTTTCCGCGGTGCCGGATGATCGCAGCGTTGGTGAGCAGACGCTCGACATCCTCGTCATCCATGGCTGCGACACGATCGATGTCGAAGTCGTGGAAGGCCTCGCGGAACGCGTCTCGTCGCAACAGGATGGTTCGCCACGAGAGTCCCGCTTGGAAGCCCTCCAGGCAGATCTTCTCGAAGAGGGGGCGATCTTCTGTCAGCGGCGTTCCCCATTCCTCGTCGTGATACCGCTGATACTCGGCGTCGGCACCGACCCACGCGCAGCGCGCGACTCCGTCGTCCGCGACGAGCACATTCGCCCGCGCCTGCGGCTCCGCCGTTGGGACGTTCTCTTCTGGAGTGATGGTCTGCTCGCTCATGCCGCCAGCGTGATCCCTTCGTGCTCGAGGAGCCAGAGTTTGGTGGGGATGCCCTGCCCTGCACTGTAGCCGGTGACGCGTCCGTCGCTCCCGAGCACCCGATGGCAGCCGATCAGCAACGGAATGCGGTTCGCTCCGATCGCGCCGCCCGCGGCTCGAACGGCCGTCGGCTTGCCGATCGCTTCGGCGAGGGCGCCGTATGTGGTGTGCTCGCCCCACGGCACCTCGACGAGCTCGACCCAGATCGCCCGCTGGAACTCGGTGCCGCCCGTGCTCAGCCGCACGTCGAAGGTGCGCCTCGTGCCGGCGAAGTATTCGTCGAGTTCGTCGCACGCAAGCGCCAGCACGTCGTTCGGACGATCGGGCAGATGATCGCGGGGGAGTGCGCCGTCTCGCTCGATGGTGAGGGAGGTGACACTCGCGTCGTCGGCGGTGAGCTCAAGCCTGCCGATCGGGCTCGGGATTCGGACCAGATACTCGTTCATGCCATGAGGCTACGCATGGCGTCCGACGTCACGACCACTGGGTGTCCGCATGGTGGATGCATGGTGGATCCGTGGGATTGGGGACGTCGAGTCATCAGGGCAAATGCCTAGAATCTCGCTGTGGTCTTGCTGGATGTACTCTGCCTGGTCTTCGCGCTCGTCGCGATCGCGTTCGCCGTCGTCGCGCTCCTTCGCGCGAGAGCCGCCGACGAGCGCGCGGCCGTGGCGGCGGAGAGCGCGGCTCGCGCGGAGACCGCCGGTCACGCTGCGACAGCCGGTGTCGATCACTTGGAGTCTCAGGTAGTGCAGGCCAGGCACGAGGCTGCTTCCGCGACGCAGCAGGCCGGACGAGCAGCGCAGGCGGCGGCACAGGCTTCCGCGGCCGCAGCCGCGAGTCGACGCGAGGCCGAGGCGGCCTCGGACAAGGCGGCACATGCCGACGCGGAGGCGAGGGCAGCAATCGAGAGCGCGACGCATCCGGTAGCGACGGTTCTCCCTGCCGAGACGCCGGAGACGACCTCAGAGCAAGGCGCGACGCAAACCGGTCGCGCGTCGGTGCGACGTGCAGAGGATCATGACGTCGCTGGAGCCGACACCGGCGCGACCGAGCGAGTCGTGCAGGTCGCATGGCGGCTGGAAAGGGTGCGGGGCGGCATCTGGGCACTGCGCAACACCGGCCTCTCCGCTGCGCGCGATGCCTTGCTCTCAGACGCCACGGTTCCGCCGAAGTACGTGCGTCCCGACGAGGTCATTCCACGCGACGTGGAGCGCGACGACGCGTTGCAGTTCCGTGTGATGGCGGCCAGGGGAGCACCGCCGCCGCGCATCAGGGTCACCTGGCGAGAGGCGGCCGGATCGCCGGCGTACTCACGCGAGTTCACCGTGCTGGCGGCATCCTGATCGTTGCGGAGTGAGCGCACACTCAGTTACGATCTGTGCGTGGCCAAGATCCCCAATCGAGCGAGCCCCCTGCCCCCTGAGGAGCGCAAGGCCGCCATCATCGCTGCGGTCATTCCGGCGATCATCGAACACGGGGCATCCCTCACCTCGCGTCAGATCGCCGAGGCGGCGGGCGTGGCGGAGGGCACCATCTTCCGCGTCTTCGGCGACAAGGAGACGCTGATCCGCGAAGCGGCAGACGTCTACCTCGATCCGGCGCCCGTGCGCGAGGCCCTCGGTGCGATCGATGCCGCGCTTCCCCTCGAGGACAAGATCGCGGCGATCCTGCGCACGCTCCGCGAGCGCTTCCACGGCGTGATCAGCATCATGTCCGCGCTCGGCTACACGGGCAGTGAGCCGCCGCATCTGCAGGGCAGACCGCCGCAGCAGAAGTGGGAGTACGTGACGATCGTCTCGAAGCTGGTCGAGCCAGAGCTCGATCGGCTCAACGTTCCGCCCGAGGATGTCGCGCCCTACCTTCGACTCGTCGCGTTCGCCACAGCCGTCCCGACCTTCAACCGGTCCGCTCCGTTCGACGACGCGGAGCTCGTGCGGCTCATCGTCTACGGGATCGCCGGCGACTCGCGTGTCGGCGAAGAGGACGCCGCGGTCAAGCGCGCCGCTCTGCGCGTCGGTCGGCGCCGCGGAGGCGTTGACCAGAACGACGAGCCCGTCGAGGCCGCAACGGTCGACTCGAACGTCGAAGAGACTTTGCCCACCCATGTCTGAGACCCGGAACGCACCATGTTGTTGAAACTGCTGATCCACTACCTGCGACCGCACTGGCTGCTGCTCTTCGGAGTGATCGTCTTCCAGCTCCTGCAGTCGTTCGCATCGCTCTACCTGCCCACGCTCAACGCCGAGTTGATCGACCAGGGCGTGATCAAGGGCGACACCGGGTACATCCTGACGAACGGCGCCTTCATGCTGCTCGTCACGCTCGGACAGGTGATCTGCAACATCGTCGCGGTGTACTTCGGCGCGAAGGCGGCCATGCGTCTCGGGCGCGACCTGCGCGGCGCTCTCTTCACGCACGTCGGCGCGTTCTCGGAGCGCGAAGTCACGAAGTTCGGCGCTCCGTCGCTGATCACGCGTAACACCAACGACGTGCAGCAGGTGCAGATGCTCGTGCTGATGTCATGCACGCTGCTCGTCTCCGCCCCGATCCTGTGCATCGGCGGCATCATCCTGGCGACGCAGCAGGATTTCGGCATGTCGTGGCTGATCGCCGTGAGTGTTCCCGTGCTCGTGATCTGCGTCGTGCTCATCATCAGCAGGATGGTGCCGCAGTTCCGCAAGATGCAGACCCGCATCGACCAGGTCAACCGCGTGCTGCGCGAGCAGTTGTCGGGCATCCGTGTCGTGCGCGCCTTCGTGCGCGAAGACATCGAGCGCGAGCGGTTCGATCGGGCCAACCTGGATGTCACCGAGACGGCGTTGAAGGCCGGGCGCCTGATGGCACTGATGTTCCCCACCGTGATGCTGGTGCTCAACCTCTCCAGCGTCGCGGTGATCTGGTTCGGCGCCTTCCGCATCAACGACGGGTCGCTCCAGGTCGGCACGCTGACCGCCTTCCTCAGCTACCTGATGCAGATCTTGATGGGCGTGATGATGGCCACGTTCATGTTCGTCATGGTTCCGCGCGCGGCGGTCTGCGCCGACCGCATCAGCGAGGTGCTGAAGACCGAATCGACGGTGAAGATGGCCGAGCGCCCGGTGACCCAGCTTCGCGAGCACGGCACGGTCGAGCTGTTCGAGGTGGGCTTCGCCTACCCGGGAGCAGAGGACCCCGTGCTGAGCGACATCAACGTGCGCATCGAGCCGGGACAGACCGTCGCGATCATCGGCTCGACGGGCGCGGGCAAGACCACGCTGATCAACCTGCTGCCACGTCTCTTCGACGCGACCAGCGGTTCAGTGCTCATCGATGGTGTCGACGTCGCCGAGCTCGACGCCGACCTGCTGTGGTCGCGAATCGGCCTCGTGCCCCAGAAGCCCTACCTGTTCTCGGGAACGGTCGCCTCCAACCTCAGATACGGGGATCCGCATGCGGATGACGCCGACCTCTGGCGTGCACTGGAGATCGCGCAGGCCCGCGACTTCGTCGAGGCGATGGATGGCGGACTCGAGGCACCCATCGCGCAGGGCGGCACCAACGTCTCCGGCGGCCAGCGCCAGCGACTTGCGATCGCGCGTGCTCTGGTCAAGCGCGCCGAGATCTATGTCTTCGACGACTCCTTCTCGGCGCTCGACCTGGCCACGGATGCCCGACTCAGACGAGCCCTCAGGGAGAAGGAGCGAGGTGCGACCTTCGTGATCGTGGCCCAGCGTGTGTCGACCATCACGGATGCCGACCAGATCCTCGTGCTCGAGAACGGGCGGATCGTGGGCTCCGGCACCCACGAGGAGCTGCTCGAGACCTCGGAGACCTACGCGGAGATCGTGTCATCGCAGCTGGCGGCGGAGGAGGCGGCATGAGCGAGACGTCGACAGCGCAGCGCCAGCCGATGCGTCGCCGCGGTCCTGGCGGCGGCGGCCCGTTCGGGGGAGCGGGCATGCCCGCCGAGAAGGCGCAGAACTTCGGCCCGAGCGCAAGGCGGCTCGTCGGACGGCTGAAGCCGGACGGGCTCAGGCTCGCCATCGTGCTCCTCCTCACGGTGATCAGCGTGACGTGCACCGTTCTCGGACCGAAACTGCTCGGTGAGGGCACGAACATCATCGTTGCCGGGTCGATCTCCAAGAGCTTGCCGGCCGGCACGACGAAGGCTCAGGTGCTGGAGGGCATGCGCAAGAGCGGTCAGGGCCAGCTCGCAGACATGCTCAGCGGCGTCAACCTCAACCCAGGGCACGGCATCGACTTCACCGCCCTCGCGCAGATCCTTCTGCTGGTTCTGGTGCTCTACGTCGCCGCGTCGGTCTTCAGTTACGTGCAGGCGTACATCCTGAACGGCATCACGATGCGCACCGTGTACCGGCTGCGCAAAGAGGTCGAGGAGAAGATCCACCGGCTGCCGCTGAAGTACTTCGACTCGATGCCCCGCGGCGAGCTCCTGAGCCGCGTGACGAACGACATCGACAACATCCAGCAGAGCCTTCAGCAGACGATGAGCCAGGTGGTGACCTCGCTGCTCACGGTGATCGGCGTGCTCGTCGTCATGCTCGTGATCTCGCCGGTGCTCGCGGCGATCGCGCTGGTGTCCGTTCCGCTCACGCTCATCGTCACCATGCTGATCGCCAGGCGCTCGCAGAAGCTGTTCGTTGCGCAGTGGAAGAACACCGGCATGCTCAACGCGCAGGTCGAGGAAACCTACACTGGCCACGCGATCGTGAAGGTCTTCGGCAGGCAGCGTGAGGTTGACGAGGCGTTCGCCGCGAAGAACGAGGAGCTCTATCGGGCCAGCTTCGGAGCGCAGTTCGTGTCCGGAGTCATCATGCCGTCGATGCAGTTCGTGGGAAATCTCGTCTACGTCGCGATCGCCGTCGTCGGTGGTCTGCAGGTCGCTGCCGGCGTCATCCAGATCGGTGACGTTCAGGCGTTCATCCAGTACTCGAGGCAGTTCACCCAGCCGCTAGCCCAGCTCGGATCGATGGCCAACCTGCTGCAGTCGGGCGTGGCATCGTCGGAGCGCGTGTTCGAGCTTCTGGATGCCGACGAGCAGTCCGAGGATCCTGAGGAGCCGGCCGGTCTCGGTGCGACCCGCGGAAGGCTCGAGTTCGAGGACGTCTCGTTCCGCTACGTCGAGGACAAGCCGCTGATCGACGACCTGTCGCTCGTCGCCGAACCCGGCCAGACGGTTGCGATCGTCGGCCCGACCGGTGCGGGCAAGACGACGCTGGTGAACCTCATCATGCGTTTCTACGAGGTCGACTCGGGGAAGATCACGCTCGACGGCACGGATGTCACCGAGCTGACGCGGCGCGATCTACGCAGCAGGATCGGCATGGTTTTGCAGGACACCTGGCTGTTCGCGGGGACGATCCGGGAGAACATCGCATACGGCAGGCCGGATGCCACGGAGGAGGAGATCGTCGCGGCCGCTCAGGCCAGCTACGTCGACCGGTTCGTGCGGTCGCTGCCTGACGGCTACGACACGAAGCTCGATGACGACGCGTCCAATGTCAGTGCGGGGGAGAAGCAGCTCCTGACGATCGCGAGGGCGTTCCTGGCGCGGCCGAGCGTGCTCATCCTCGACGAGGCGACGAGCTCCGTCGACACGCGCACCGAGCTGCTCGTGCAGAAAGCGATGAGCGCATTGCGCGAAGGTCGCACCAGCTTCGTGATCGCGCATCGGCTCTCGACCATCCGCGATGCCGACCTCATCCTCGTGATGGAGTCGGGGTCGATCGTGGAGCAGGGCACGCACGCTCAGCTTCTCGCGGCGGGCGGCGCCTATTACTCGCTGTACAACGCGCAGTTCGCGGGGGCCGTCACAGACGACGTGTGATCGTCTTCTCCTCCCCAGCCAGGAGGGTGGAGGCGAATGCCACGGGATGCCCGTCGGTGACGAGATCGGACACGGGGTTCCGACCACGCTTGTGGCCATGACCCGTTCCGTCGTCGCACCTGATGCACTTTCCCTGCTTGCGCTCATACCAGAGCTGATCGGATTCGAGCCGACATCGAGCATCGTGCTCGTCACCTTCCGCTCGGGCTCCTCCGGCGCCGCGGTTCGGGTCGACCTTCCACCCGACGACGACGGCGGAGGCCGGCGGGGAAGCGGGGCGAGCGACGAGCTGCGTCGCTTCGCCACGACGCTGATCGGCATCGTGTGCAAGGTGCATGGTGTCGACGGGCTGCTCGCCGTGACCTATGGCGAAGGCCCGAGACCGGGCGGTGCACCCGCGACGGAGGTCGTTGCAGAACTTCGGCGCGCGGCATCCGATGCGGGCTTCACGCTCCTCGACGCTCTGTACGTGTCGTCGGACGGGTGGGGAGACTACGAAGGACGTCGGCACGGAGATCGGGCTGAACTCGACGCTGCGCTCAGCCTGCGCAGGGCCGACCCTGATGCGACCGAGCTCAGACCGTCGCCTCATGAGGAGGCGGCGTTGCCGGTCGCTGCCGCCACCGCGAAGAGGCGCACCGCGCAAGCGCTCGCCGTGCTGCGCGACAGGGACGATCGACCCGATCCGGTGTGGTTCGCGGAGTACAGCGCGAGCTGGTCTGCCGGGGAGACGGGGCCGGTCGCCGCGGCGCTCACGGCACACGTGCTGTCGCAACCGTTCGCTCGCGACGCCGCGCTGTTCACGTGGGGATGGGGGTCACCCGTCGGTCGACGCGCCCTCCGGTTCGAGGAGCGTCACCTGCAGGGCAAGCCGCACGACGATGACCAGATAGCGCTCGCGCTGGCGGGGAAGGGCGGGTTGACGCGTCCATCGGAGCGTGGCGTGCAACGCGCGATCCGCCTCCTGCGCGAGGTGGCCGCCAAGGTGACCGGAGCCGACGGGGCGCCCGTTCTGTCGTCGCTCGCTTGGTTGAACTGGGCGCTCGGCCGCGGCTCCGTTGCCGCCGAGTACGTCGACCAGGCGCGGACCGCCGACCCGGACTATCCGTTCGCGGAGCTGATCGAGACGATGCTCGACGCGGGCATGCTTCCCGAATGGGTCTTCCTCGAGCCGCGGGCGGACGATGATGTCGACGGTTCAGGTGACGCCGCGCGTCACGCCACGAGCGAGGCACGATGAGCTCCTCACTACACTCGGGAAACGACGGCGAGCCTTGCGCCGTTCGACCGGACCGACCGGAAGGGGATGACGGTTGGGTGATGTGCAGAGGCCGCCCGCGCCTCGAGTCGGCCATGCCTATGCGCCGCCGCCGCGACCTCCGGAGGACGACTGGATCGCGATCGTCGCCGAGTCGTTCATCGCCGTCATCGAGGCGGGCGACGGTACGGGAGCCGATCGTGGCATCGGCGCGCTCGGCCGACTCGTCGGGCTCCGGAACGTGGAACTCGAGTCGATCGTCTCGGTGATTCCCGTCGGAGGCGCCGGCTCGGACTCATTCGCCGTCGTGCACTTCGATCGAGGCGACGACGGGACCGATGAGGCACAAGGCGCCGGAGGCCGGGTCACGGCGATCGCACGAGGGCGTGCCGTCGCCGACGTCTACTCCGACGGTGGGTCGCGGCGGTTCTCGTCGTCAGGGGTACAGCCCTGGCTCATCGCCACCTTTCGCGATGTGATCGCCGTCGAGCTCGGCGGACCCGCCCGGCGTTCCGAGGCCGTCGCCCGGCTGGTGCCGGAAGCACGGGCCATCGGTCTCGGCCCAACACGGGTCGGGGCGGTGCTCTGGTCGCTCGCCGAGCTGCGATCGCCAGAGGTCAACGGCGGGCGGTCCGGATACGCTCGTCCGGCCGCCGCCCTCGATGAGGACACCGTGTTGAGCATTGGCGGGACCGGCCTCGACGACACCGTGCGGCGCTCACCCGGTGGCGCGTGGGATGCCGGTCCCTCGGCGGCCTCCACGCCCGCGCCCTCGGCGGACCCCACGCCCTCGCGGTCGCCCTCGTCCTCACCCTCTCGCCGCGTCGACGGTGCAGTGGACAATGCGCCTGATGAAGAGACGGTGCTCCGTGTCCCGGCGTGGCGGGAGCCGGCGTCGGAGACCGCCGAGCCGAGCGTTGCCGAGCCGGGCGTTGCCGAGCCGGACGCTGTCGCGCCCTTCGCCGACATCACGGGCGGCGAAGCCACCGTCTCGTACACCCTGGTGGGCGACACCACAGTGGCCGACACGTCGATCGGCGACGTGTGGGACGCGGCGGTGGCGGACGCGTTCGGAGACGCGCCCGGCGGTCATCCATCGCCAGTCCTGGTCGGCGTTCGCGGCTCGGAGGGCGTGCTGCTCGACGCCCCGATCGTCTTCGGGCGGAGACCGGCGGCGAGAGCGCGCCGCGGTGTTCAGCCTCTCCTCGTGACCGTTGCCTCACCCCGGTCGCTCGTCTCCGCATCGCACCTGCGCGTCGAGCGCGTGGGCGATGTGGTCGTCGTGACCGATCTGCGGTCCCGCAACGGAACAGAGGTCACACTTCCCGGCGTACGACCGCGTCGCCTGCGGCCGGGCGAGTCCATCGCCGTTCCCGGCGCGGCGGAGGTCGACATCGGCGACGGTACTATCATCGACATCACCCCGGTGACGCCGTGAGCCGCCCATCGGGGAGAGGCGATTGCCGGTCGCCTGCGTTTGCGCAAGACACCCGAGAGGACGCGTGAGTGACTCAGATCGGGCGTAGCAGTAGGCGCCATCACGTGGTCGTCCCCGGCAAGGACGGGGCTCGCATCACGCTCGCCTGGGCGGCGCTGACCGACAAGGGATATCGTCGCGCAGTCAACGAAGACAGCCTGATCGCCAAGTCGCCGATCTTCGCCGTCGCCGACGGCATGGGCGGGCACGCCGCCGGCGACTTCGCCAGTTCGGCCGTCGTGACGCGGCTCGCGGAACACGTGTCGGTTCCCTTCATCAAGGAAGAGGGCGTCGACACCGCTCTGCGAGACGCGGTCGACGACATGGGCAGGGGAGTCGGGCACACCGACCTCGGCACGGGCACCACCGTGACGGGCATCGCGCTCACGATGGCGGAGGGCGAGCCCAACTGGCTCGTCTTCAACATCGGGGACTCCCGTGTCTACGAACTCGAGGACGGCGAGCTGAGGCAGCTCACCGTCGACCACTCCATCGTGCAGGAGCTGCTCGATGCCGGCGCGATCACGCCCTCGGAGGCCGAGGTGCATCCGCACTCGAATGTGATCACCAGGGCCGTCGGCTTCAACGAAGAACCCGTTCCCGACTTCAGCCTGGTGCCGGTGACGGCCGGCACCCGGCTCCTCGCCTGCTCCGACGGTCTGACGAAGGAGCTCACCGAGCACGGCATCCGCCACTACCTCACTGTCGGTACCAGTCCACTCGACGCCGCGGGACAGCTGTTGGATGCCGCACTCGGCAACGGCGGACGCGATAACGTCACCGTCGTCGTGGTCGACGTTCTCGAGACGCCCGACTCACCGCGACCGGCCGGAAGACGAGGCATGCAAAGGCATTGACCCGGCTGTCCACACTCACGGCTGCCGCCGAGGATTGCGGAACCGAGCTTGCCTACAATGGGTGGACGTTTCCGGTCGGGTTCGGAAAACATCAGCGCGTGACGGGAGGCGTGATGGCCAAGAGGCTGCCCTCCACGCCGCCCAATCTTCCCGGTTTCGCCTACGTGCGCGTACTCGGCTCCGGCGGCTTCGCCGATGTCTTCCTCTACGAGCAGAACATGCCGAGGCGACAGGTCGCCGTGAAGGTGCTGCTTGCGGAGGTCGTGACCCCCAGCGTGCGGCAGATGTTCCAGGCGGAGGCCAACCTCATGGCCCAGCTGAGCACACATCCCGCAGTGCTCACGGTCTACCAGGCCAGCGTCGCGTCCGACGGCAGGCCCTACCTCGTGATGGAGCTGTGCTCGCCGGCACTGGGCCAGCGCTATCGGGTCGCGCCGCTCGCCGTGCCAGAAGCACTATCGATCGGAATCAAGATCGCGGGGGCCGTCGAGACGGCGCACCGCGCCGGTGTGCTGCATCGCGATGTGAAGCCCTCGAACATCTTGACCACCGCGTACGGGCATCCGGTGCTCTCGGACTTCGGCATCGCGGCAACGCTCGGCGACGCGGAGCTCTCGGAGGCAGTCGGTCTCTCCGTGCCGTGGTCGGCGCCGGAGGTGCTCACCGACGAGACGACCGGCACCGTGGCCAGCGAGGTATGGGCGCTCGGAGCGACCATCTACTCGCTCATCGCCGGTCGGTCTCCCTTCGAGGTCGAGGGAACGGACAACACGTCGGCCCAGCTCATCTCGCGAATCCAACGCGCCAAGCCGCCGCCGATCGGGCGTCCCGACGTGCCGGAGAGGCTCGATGAGGTGCTTCGGCGTTCGATGTCGCGAAAGCCGGAGGCGCGACAGCAGAGCGTGCTCGAGCTCATCCGGGATCTGCAGTCCGTCGAAGCCGAGCTCGGATTCGTGCCGACGCCGGCCGATCTCTCGATCGACGAGTGGGTAGCGGCTGTCGCCGCGCCGGACGACGATCGCACGAGAGTGAAGAGCGTGGTGGCGTCGTCGCCATCGGATCGACGTCGACGTCGGCGCAGCGAGCAGGCATTCGGCTCCGACCGCACGGCGGCGCGAGAGACGGGCGCGGCGTCATCCGACCGTCGCGCGTCCGGGATCGGTGCACGAGGCGCCTGGCTCATCGCTGCGTGCGTCGTTCTCGGTGTGGCGTTCGTGGTCACCCTGACCGTCGTGCTGCTGCGTGCGAGCTCACCGGCCGACATCCCCGCCGTGCATGACATCCAGGGAAAGACGGCGGGCGGCGCGATCGAGTTCAGCTGGCAGGACCCCGGAATCGCGGCTAGCGACGAGTACCAGGTGAGCGTCGACGGCGGCGCGCCGAGCATGCAACGGAGCACGACCTTCACCGTCGACAGCGATGCCCGGCGAGTGTGCCTGACGGTGACCGTGAACAGGGCGGGCCGCACGGGAGCGCCCAGCGCACCGAAGTGCGTCGATCCGGCGGCAGCGCAGTGATTCGCGCGTTCGTCGCCCGGCACCGCCCGATGGCCATCTCCGTGCTGATCGGGGTGGTCGTCGTTGCCCTTGTCTCGACAGTGGCGATCGTCTCCGGCGGGTTCGTGCAACAGCGCATGGTGCTCGGCGACTCCGCCGTGTGGGTGACGAACGCGTCCACCGAGATGCTCGGTCGCGCCAACACGCAGATCGATGCCCTCAACTCTGCGGTGGCCACCGGTAACGCCTCCGTCGACGTCGAGCAGCGCGGGAATGACGTACTGCTCGTCAACCGCGGCGACAACACGGTGGCAGCCGTGAACGCCGCTGACGTCACCGCGGGCAGATCGGTGGCGCTTCCGCCCCGCGACGCTCAGGTCGGCATCGCCGGCTCACGCGCGGTGATCGTCTCCCGCGCGACCGGGCAGGTCTGGCTCGTGGCGCTCGGCGACTTGGGCTCGTTCTCGTCGTCGTCGAATCCGACGATCGACCTCGGCGGCCGGATCGTGACCTCGCTCAGCCCCGACGGGGATTTCTTCGCCTACTCTCCTCAGACCGGCACGGTCTACCGCGTCGACGCCGCCTCGGCGGACTCGGTCTCGCAGACGTGGAAGACGACGACCGAGAAGACTACGGGCACCGGTGCGACAGATCTTCAGCTGACATCCGTCGGGGGCCGTTGGGCGCTGTACGATCCCAGCTCCCGCAGCCTGCGGACTCCGGAGGGCAAGCGCACGCTGCCGGCGTCGATGGGCGGCCTCGGAACCCTGCAACAGGCATCCGACACCGGCTCAGACCTGTCGATCGCCACCGACCGCGGCATGTACACCGTGCCGTTCGGCGCGGGCGCAGTGAACACGGACCTCGCGGGCGATTACGGTCAGGCCGCGGCACCCGTCGTCGTGAACGGATGCCTGTACGGCGCGTGGACGACGGGGCGCACCTGGCACTCCTGCCACGGCGGATCCGTCGGACGCACCGGATCGCTGACCGGTGTGCGTGCGGGCGCCGCACTCGAGTTCCGTGTCAACGGCGGCACCGTCGTGCTCAACGACACCGCCCACGGCACGTCGTGGTCGGTGCAGCACGGCAACGGTCTCATCGACAACTGGGCGGACTTCGCGAAGCCCGACGACAACACGAAGCAGACCGAGGAGAACACCGAGGACAAGCCGCCGACCTACGACAAGACCCAGGAACCCCCTGTCGCGGTCGATGACAAATTCGGCGCTCGTCCCGGCGTGACGAGCCCGCTGCCCGTTCTTCTCAACGATTACGACCCGAACGGCGACGTTCTGGTGATCGACTCGTTCACGCCTGTTCCACAGGCCACGGCGCGCATTCAGCGCACCGCAGACGATCAGCAGCTGCAGATCACGCTGCCGGCAGACGCCCACGGCCAGATCGAGTTCGACTACACGATCAGCGACGGTCGTGGAGGTCAGGCCGACGCGCATGTCACGGTGACCGTGCGAACGCCCGACGAGAACTCGCCTCCCGTGCAGGTGAGAACGACGAGGGCCACGGTGGCGGCGGGCGGGCGCGTCACCACCCAGGTGCTGGGCGACTGGTACGACCCGGACGGCGATCCCTTCTACCTCACCGGCGCGAGCGTTCCGGCGCCTGCCTCCGCCGTCTCAACACCGCAGGGGAGCGTCGTCTACACCGATGCGGGCAAGAGCGCCAGCCAGCAGAACGTGACGCTCACGGTGTCGGACGGCAAGGCAACAGGCACAGGCACGCTCGCCGTCACCGTGAGACCGCCGACCGACGTGCCGATCATCACCGAGCCGTTCGTCGCCACGGCGGTCGCGGGAAGCGCGATCACCGTCTCGCCCCTCGACCATGTGCGAGGAGGGATCGGCCCAGTGCGGCTCACCGCCGTTCCGGAGAAGCCCGATCTGACGCTCAATCCGAACTTCGACGACGGCACGTTCTCGTTCGAGTCCGACACCCCCGGCACCTATTACGTGGAGTACACGGTGACCGATGGGGCGACCACGGCCACCGGCGAGGTGCGCGTCGTGGTCAGCGTGCCGCTGGACGCGGGGGATGCCCCTGTCACCGTTCCCCACACGGCCTTCGTCGAGCAGCAGACCTCGCAGCAGGTCGATGTGCTCGCCACCGACTTCGATCCGGCGGGCGGGGTGCTGTTGATCATGGGCGCGACGGCTCCTCAGGCATCCGGCGTCCGCGTCGAGGTGCTGGACGAGCGGATGCTCAGGGTCACGTTGACCGAGCCGCTCAGTGCACCAGTCGACTTCACCTACACGGTCAGCAACGGGACGGCACAGGCGCAGGGGACCGTGCACGTCGTCGAGATTCCGAGGCCGGCCGTTCGCCAGCCGCCGGTGGCCAACCCGGACACCGCGACCGTTCGAGTCGGCGATGCGGTGGACATCCCGGTGCTCGCGAACGACTCGCAGGCCGACGGCGACCAGCTGACGCTCGACACCGTTCTGCCGACGCCTCTGCCGAAGGGCGCCGGACTCTTGTTCGCCTCGGGCAACGAGCTGCGCTACCTCGCGCCGGACAGACCGGGCAACTACACCGCCGTCTACCGGGTCGACGACGCGGACGGCCAATGGGCGACGGCCCAGGTGACGATCGCGGTGCGCGAGCTCGATGTCGAGTCGAACAAGCCTCCGGTCCCAGACACCGTGACGGCGCGGGTTTTCGCGGGAAGCACTGTGCGCATACCGATCCCGCTGAACGGCATCGACCCGGACGGCGACTCCGTGTCGCTCGTCGGGCAGTCGACCAACCCGCAGAAGGGCGCGGTCACAGCGGTCGGATCCGATTGGATCGAGTACCAGGCGGGAGCGTACGCGGCAGGGACCGACACCTTCGACTACACCGTGGTCGACGCCCTAGGAGCCCACGCTGACGGAACCGTTCGGGTGGGCATCGCCCCGCCGACCGGAGGTGCACGCAACCCGGTCGCCGTCGAGGACCAGGTCACGGTGCGCCCCGGCCGAACGGTGTCTGTGCAGGTGCTCGCGAACGACTCGGATCCGGACGGAGGCGACCTGCACATCACCTCGGTGCAGCGCACGTCGACGGACATCCGGCCCGCGAAGATCTCCGGCCAGGTCGTGAAGGTGGTGGCCCCGAAGAAGGAGGGGCGATACGGCTTCATCTACACGGTCCAGAACGATGCAGGCGGCACAAGCTCCAACTTCCTGACCGTGGTCGTGCGCAAGGACGCCCCGCTCTCCAGACCCGTCGTGCAGGACACCGTGCTGAGGCTCGCAGACATCCTGGGGCGCAAACAGGTGACCGTCGACCCGCTGCGGAACGTGTTCTTCGCCGACGGGCCGGTGTCGAGCCTCACGCTGTCGCTGGTGCCCGGATACGGGGACACCGCGGCCATCACCGGCACGGGCAAGGTGCGGGTGCAGATCGAGCAGAAGTCTCAGATCATCCCGTTCAAAGTGGCGCATCCCGACGATCCGAACGTCGTGTCGTACGGCTTCATCCGCGTTCCCGGCTTCGACGACGCGCTCCCGCAGCTCAAGCCCGGCGCGCCCAAGCTCACCGTTCCCAGCGAGAAGACCCTCGTCATCGACCTCGACAACTACGTCGTCGTCGCCGGCGGCAAGCGAGCGGTGCTGACGGATGCCTCGCACGTTCATGCGACGCACGCCTCGGGTGCAAGCCTGGTTCGGGATGACCACACGCTGGTCTACACGAGCGCCGCGCGGTACTTCGGGCCGGCATCCATCTCGTTCGAGGTCACCGACGGCTCGAGCGCGACGGATCCCTCCGGTCACATCGTGACGCTTGTGCTGCCGATCACGGTGACCGCACGCGATAACCAGCCGCCGACGTTCACCGGCGCCCAGGTCGAGTTCGAGCCAGGGCAGCAGAAGACCCTCGACCTGGTGAAGCTCACGAGATATCCGTACGAGCGGGATCAGGCAGAGCTGAGCTACCGCATCCTCGATCCGAAGCCCGCAGGGGCATCCGTCTCGATCCAAGGGCAGTCGCTGACCGTCGGAGTGTCGGACAAGACGCCGAAGGGCACCCAGTTCAGCGTGCTCGTCGGTGTGCGCGACGCGCTGAACGAGGGCACGGCCGGGCGAGTCGATGTGACGGTCGTGCCGTCGACGCGTCCTCTGGCGGTGCCGCAGCCCGACAGCGTGGTCGCACGAAGGGGAACGACCACGAGCGTCGATGTGCTGGCGAACGACGCGGCCACGAACCCGTTCCCCGCGACGCCGCTCACGGTGGTCGCGGTGCGCGGCACCTCGAACGCCTCATTGCCTCGTGGGTTGCACGTGACCCCCAGCGCGGACAAGTCCCGTCTGACCGTCACGGCGGACGCCAGCGCGCAGCCCATCGATACGACGCTGCAATACGAGGTCGCCGACGCGACGGGGGACTCGAGCAGATACACCTGGGGAACGGTGACGATCTCGGTGCAGGACCGGCCCGCGCCGGTGTCCAACGTGCGCATCACCGGGGTCGGTGACCGACAGCTCACCGTCGCGTGGGATGCCGGCGCCTTCAACAACTCGCCGATCACCGGCTACACCGTCTCGCTCATCGGGTCGAACGGCGTGACCGTCGCCTCGACGGCGTGCCAGGCAACCACCTGCACCGTTCAGACGCCTGGCAACGGGCCGGGGAACGGGGTCACCGTCGCGGTGACCGCGACGAACGCCATCGGCACTTCGGACCCCGCAACCTACCCCGACACCGTGTGGTCGAACGTCATCCCCGGTGCTCCTACGGGCCTCACGGTGACGCCGGGCGACGGTAGTCTCGGCCTCAGCTGGAAGGCGCCCGGATCGGGCAACGGGGCCAGCGCGGTCACCCAGTACATCATCACCGTCGGCTCGGCGACCTACTCCGTCGGAGGCGACACCACGTCGTACACGGCGACCGGACTCAACAACGGTCAGACGTACAAGGTCACCGTTGCCGCGGTGAACGACTTCTACGGCGCCCAGCCCGTGTGGAACTCCGCGTCGGGCTCAGGGGTGCCGGCCGGCGCTCCGGTGTTCACGGCAGGCCCGTCGGTCTCGTTCGGGGCGCCAGGACAGGCGACCGTCAGCTGGTCGGTGAACCCGAACGGTGCCGCACTCGCCTCGCTCGCCGTCGTGCCGAGCGCTGGTACCTGTGCGGATGTCGGACCTGGGTCATCCAGCGTCGCGTGTCAGGTGCCGACGGGCACGTCGATCGACTTCACCGTGACCGCCAGGAACGCGATGGGGGCAACATCGGCGACAACACCTGCCATGTCGCACAGCGCGCCGTCGGCAGTCACCGCCACATTCGCTGCGGCGAGCCCGTTCGATTCCGACGGCAGGAGCACTGGCGTGTATCTCCCGACACTCGCATCGGCATCGTCATCGGTGGATCAAGGCGGGATCGTGACCTACTCGTACGCTTTCGACGCCAAGGGGTCGGGAGCGATGCCGGTCTCCAAGAACGCCCATATCGTTCCGCCTGACACGAGTTCGTATGGCTCGACGATGACCGTCTACGTCGGCGCCACCGTGCGGTACTCGGACGGCACCACCTACACGACATGGTCCCCGGCGCTGTCGACGCCGACCATCGCCGTTACCTTGACGAATGTGACATACCAGGCCGCGTCGCCCGGACCCGGCGGAACCTTCTCATGGAGCAACGGGCCTCTCCCCGCCGCCGGTGCGACCGTCACGTGCACGGGTGGCACGGTGACCCTGGCCGCGAAGCAGTGCGTCACGACCCAAGACCTGTCCGTGCTGACCGCGAGCGTGACCGCGAACGGCTTCACCTACACCAATACGTATCCTTCGCAATGACTCGCATGATGAAGACGCCCATGACCAGGAGACAGCCATGACGGACGCCCCGACCGCCGCCGCGCAGAAGCCCATCGCGCCGATCACCGACGACCAGGCATCCTGGTTCGCGAGCATGGTCGACGCCATCGTCGCGAACGTCGACCGCGTGCTGCTTGGCAAGGCGCACGTCATCCGGCTGGCTGTCACCGCACTCCTCAGCGAGGGGCATCTGCTGCTCGAAGACGTGCCGGGCACCGGCAAGACGTCGCTTGCGAGGGCCCTCGCCGAGAGCATCTCGGGCACGAGCAGTCGCATCCAGTTCACGCCCGACCTGCTGCCCGGCGACATCACGGGCGTCGGCGTCTACGACCAGCGTGTCGGCGATTTCGAGTTCTTCCAGGGGCCGGTGTTCGCCAACGTGGTGCTTGCCGACGAGATCAACAGGGCGAGCCCGAAGACGCAGTCGGCGCTGCTCGAGGTGATGGAGGAGCGCCAGGTGAGTGTCGACGGCGTCACCCATCGCCTGCCCCCGCCCTTCATGGTCATCGCGACGCAGAACCCGATCGAGCAGGCCGGAACCTATCGGCTCCCGGAGGCGCAGCTCGACAGGTTCATCATGAAGGCGTCCATCGGATACCCGGACCACGCCTCGATGGTGCGCATCCTCGAGGGCGCGGACCACCCGGCGCACGACACCGTTCTGCCGACCGTGGTGATGGGCGACATGGTCACCACGATGTCGCGTCTCGCGCGATCCGTGCACGTCGACCCGACGATCAACGACTACGTCTCCCGCCTCGTCGATGCAACGCGCGACGCCGAGGAGGTGCGCCTCGGCGTGAGCGTGCGAGGTGGGCTGGCGCTCATCCGCACCGCCAAGACGTATGCGGCCGGACTCGGGCGCTCCTACGTCATCCCGGACGACGTGAAGGCGCTCGCGGAACCGGTTCTCGCGCATCGGCTCGTGCTCGACACCGAGGCCGAGTTCGACGGCGTCACCGCGCACGGCGTGGTGTCGAACGTGATCTTGCAGACGCCTCCTCCCTCGGAGGGGGTCGCGGTGTGACGCTCGAGACGCCGACAGGAACCTCCGGGATCGACAACGCTCGAACCCGGCTGGTCGGCGCGCGTCAGGGACGGCTTGCGGATGCCGTGGTGGCGGTCGTGCGCGCGTGGCGAGCATTCAGCGCGTGGTCTGTTCGCGCGTGGAGCGCCATGAGCGAAGTGATGACGGTCACCGGTGTGTGCGTCGCCATCCTCACGATCGCCGCGTTCGTCGTCGGCTACGTCGCCGGATGGTCAGAGGCCGTGCTGTTCGCCTGGCTCGGAGTCGGGCTCTTCGCGATCGCGGTGCTGTTCCTGGTCGGATCAGTCGAATACCGATCGAACATCATCCTCCAGAGCCCCAGGGTGGTCGTCGGTGCGTCGGCCGCGGTCGACGTCGTGGTGTCGAACCCGACAAGGCACGGCCTGCTCGCCGCTCGCATCGAGGTGCCGGTCGGAGACGGTGTCGCGGAGTTCGCCGTGCCCGGACTTCGGCCGTCAGCGGAGTTCCGCGAT
Source organism: Humibacter soli (assembly GCF_054779035.1). Taxonomy (NCBI): domain Bacteria; kingdom Bacillati; phylum Actinomycetota; class Actinomycetes; order Micrococcales; family Microbacteriaceae; genus Humibacter; species Humibacter soli. The sequence goes on from NZ_BAAGYX010000001.1 coordinate 362,956, forward strand.
GTCTTCCTCGTGCCGACTACGCACAGGGGCGTCGTCACGATCGGACCGATCCGCTCGGTGCGCGCCGACCCCGTCGGTCTCCTGCGACGCGAGACCGATCGGCAGCAGACCGTCGAGCTGTTCGTGCATCCCGCGACCATCGCCATTCCGAGCATGAGCACAGGGCTGGTGCGCGATCTCGAAGGCAACCCGACACGAGAGCTCACCACGAGCGACATGTCGTTCCACGCGTTGCGCGAGTACGTCAGGGGAGACGAACGGCGGCACATCCACTGGCGCAGCAGCGCGAAGACGGGCGCCTTCATGGTGCGCCAGTTCGAGCAGACCAGACGCAGCAACCTGCTCGTCGCGCTGAGCCTCGCCGAGGCCGACTTCGCCTCGGACGACGAGTTCGAACTGGCGGTGAGCGCGGCGGGCTCCCTCGGCGTGCAGGCGATCCGCGACACCCGCGTCGTCTCCGTGGTGGTCAGCGAGAAGACCCCGGAGTTCGCCAAGAACGCGGTCTACGACGTGCGCCAGCTCGACTCTGTGTCGCCGACGCGACTGCTGGACTCCCTGTGCCGCATCGAGAAGGCGCCTTCGGCGCTGCGCATCGTCGACGTCGCGAAGGTTGCGGCCGACGGAACGCCGGATCTCTCGATCGCCTTCCTGGTCTGCGGATCGACGGTGACGACGGCGCACCTGCGGCACGCATCGACGATGTTCCGCCAGGGCGTCGAGGTGGTCGCGGTGCGGTGCATCGCCGGTGACAGCCCCAGCCTTCGCAGGCTGGGCGATGTGAGCATCCTCACCGTCGGCTACCTCGACGACCTGCGCGCTAGCCTCGCGAGATCGAGGGCGGCATGAGACGGCCGGATGTCGCATACCGGGTCATCGCGACGCTGTACCTCGTCGTGCTGATCAGCGTGTGCGTCGCCGCGTTCTGGCCCGTCTATCAGTCTTCCGCGTTCGTGGTGATGGCGGTCGGCGCCGTGATCGCAGGCACGGCCATTGCCGTGTGCGCGACCATCTGGCGGTGGAACTCGCTGGTTACGACCCTCGTCGCGATCGGCGGATTCCTGCTGATCGGCGTTCCGCTCGCCGTGCCCGGCGAGACGATCCAGGGCATCCTGCCGACCCTGCAGGGGTTCACCGACCTGCTGAACTCAGTCGCGCTCGGCTGGAAGCAGCTGGTGACGATCGCGGTGCCGGTCGGGTCGTACCAGGCCCTGCTCACTCCCGCGTACGTGCTCGCGTTCGGCTCTCCGGTCGTCGCCATCACCGTCGCTCTTCGATCGCGGCTGCCCGAGCTGGCGCTCCTTCCGCCCCTGGTCGTCTTCGTGCTCGCCATCCTGCTGGGCTCCGACGCGTCCGCCACTCCCGTCGTCCTCACGGTCGTGACGGCCGCGCTCTCGGTCGGATGGCTGGTCTGGATGCGCCGCAGACGACGCGTCTCCCGGCTGGTCGCCCTCTCGAGCGAGCACGCGGACGGCGTGCGTCGCGGGGAGCGCTCGTGGGCGTCCACCAGGTCGAGTGTGATCGCCGCCGGCGTACTGGTAGTAGCCCTCGCCGCCGCCGCAGGCATCGCCTACGTGGTGCCGCCTGCGGCCGCGCGCAACGTCGCCCGCACCGCCGCCATGCCGCCCTTCAACCCGCGCGACTACCCCAGCCCGTTGTCGGCGTTCCGCTCCTACCTGCGGCCCGACCGCTCGAACGAGCCCATGTTCACGGTGCACGGTATCGGTGACGTTCGCAGGCTGCGCATCGCCACCCTCGACACCTATGACGGCATCGTCTACTCCGTCGGTACGCAACCCGGTGACTCCGGTGCATTCGCTCGGGTACCCGACATGCTTCCTCGGCCGAAGTCCGCCGGAGGAACGCAGACGCTCTCGATCACGATGGATGAACTGAGCGGGCCGTGGCTGCCGACCTTCGGCGACCTCGAGCACATCGGGTTCGATGGAAGCGACGCTGGCGCCCTCGGCGAGGGGTTCTACTACAACCCGGTTACCGCTACCATGGCCGACACCGCGCCGGTGAAGACTGGCGACTCGTATCAGGTGACGGGCGCGACGACGCCGTCGAAGACGATCGACCAGCTGGCGAAGGAGAAGCCTGGCGCGGCACCCCTCCCGCCCCTGACGAACCTGCCTGCCGACCTGGCGTCGACCGTGCAGCGCTATCAGGGTGACGCGTCGTCGCCCGGTGGGAAGCTCTCCGCCGTGCTGCAGCGGCTCGTCGCGATGGGCTACATCAGCCACGGGATCGGCAACGAGGTGCAGAGCCTGTCGGGGCACGGGGCCGATCGCATCGACGCCCTCCTCAGCGCGAACCCGATGGTGGGCGACCAGGAGCAGTACGCCGTCGCTGCTGCATTGATGGCGCGCCAGCTCGGGTTCCCTGCACGGGTCGTTCTAGGCTTCGTGGTTCCGCAGAGCGCGTCGGGCGACGAGGTCACGTTCACCGGGAGCGACGTCTCCGCGTGGATCCAGGTGCAGACCGCGAAGGATGGCTGGGTCGACGTCGACCCGAATCCGCAGGTGAGGCCGATCCCTGAGAAGAGTCCCGATCAGCCCAAGCAGATCTCCAGACCCCAGTCGGTGGTGCAGCCTCCGAAGGACACCACGGACAGCACGGACAACCCGCCGCCGCAGTCGCACGTGGCGAAGCAACGCGACGATCACACGCCGGCATGGATAGATGTCTTGCTCGCCGTTCTCACCGTGCTCGGGTGGACGGTGCTCGTACTCGCGCTGCTGGCCTCCCCGTTCCTCGCCGTCATCGCGGCGAAGTGGCGCAGGCGGAGGGCACGCAGGTCGACGAAGGTGGTTCCGCGCGGGCGCATCGCCGGTGCATGGAGTGAGTTCGCGGATTCCGCTCTCGACCACGGCTACTCGCCTCCCCGGTCCGCGACGCGCAGCGAGGTGGCCCAGAGCGTCGGCGGACCCCGTCCTGTTCTGCTCGCCTCGGTCGCCGATCGGGCGGCGTTCGGCAGGGCGGAGCCAGACGACAAAGACGCGGATCAGGTCTGGCGTGCGGTCGAGGAGCTGCGTCGCGACCTCGATGCGCGCACGACGCGCTGGGGGAGGTTGCGCGCCCGGATCTCGTTGCGGTCGCTCGGCGGCTACCGTGGAGGGGGTAAAGGCGACAAGCGCGAGGGGAGACGGTCGTGAACTGCGCGGCATGCGGGGCGGTGCTGCCTGAAGGCGCCATGTTCTGCGGCACCTGCGGGCGGGCGGTGAACGCCCTCGCTGTGCCGCGCGCTCGGGTGGAAGACCCGCGTCCGGCCGACACCACCGTGCTGTCGCCGTCGATGAGGCAGGCATTGTCCGACGCCGCCACGTTCCGACCGGACGAGCACCTGATCGTGACCGCAGAGCTCTCGGTACTGCCGGCGCCTGTGCCGCCGACGGACGGCTCACTGGCCCCGGTGCCGTACGTGCTGTCGTTCTCGACCGGGGAGCGCGTCGTGGTGGTCGGCGCCGGTCTACTCGGCCGCCGTCCGTTCGCGCAGCCGGGGGAGCGGTTCGACCAGCTCGTGTCCATCGCCGACCACGAGCGTTCGGTCTCGAAGACCCACCTCGAGTTCGGCGTGGAATCGGGCGAGTTGTGGGTCTGCGACCGCTACTCGGCGAACGGAACGGTGATCATCCCTCCTGCCGGGGCGCCACACCGGTGCGAACCGGGTCGTCGCTACCGTGTTCCGCGGGGTGGCAAGGTGGAGATCGGCGACCGCTGGTTCGACGTGCGCTGACCCGCTCGTCGACGCCGCACCACACTGCGTCCACACGCCCGGCCCACTCCGGACATCTCACGGATCGACGTTCGCACGGCGTCCCGACTGCCGCCATCGCGTGAAGTTGATGCATGGCTCTTCCCAACGCGTCCCCGATCGATTCCGTGGCGCTCCCTCGGCGACCGGGGTCGCAGCAGCGGGCGCCCTTCCCGATGCTCGCGGTACTGGCGCCCCTCGTCGGCGCGGCGGTTCTCTTCGCCATCACGCGATCGCCGATGATGATCGCCTTCGCAGCACTCAGCCCCGTCATCGCGATCGCCAGCACCGTCGATGGCCGAGTCGCGGCTCGACGCCGGCGACGTTCGGAACGTCGTGCATACGACCTCGCTCGTGAGCGATTCCTCGGCGAGGTCGCGCTCGCCCACACCAGGGAGCGAGCCCTCGTGGACGATGCTCGTCCCACCGCCCACGCGCTGATGAGCGATCCTGCCCACGTCGCCAGGCGATGGACAGCGCCGAGAGAGCGGTTCACTCCAGTGCGCATCGGCACGGGAGCGGCACCCAGTGTTCTTGTCGTCTCCGGCACCTCGGAGACCGATGACGACCGCGAGCTCCTGAGGGCATGCCGCGTTCTCGACGGCGCCCCCGTCGCCGTCGACCCGAGTGCCGGCATCGGCATCGTCGCGCCACCGGTCGTGGGACGTGCGTTCGCTCGCGGACTCGTCGTGCAGCTCACCGACGCACATCCGCCGGGCGTCCTCGCGGTCACCGCGCCACCGGGGAGTGCCTACGACTGGCTCGACGACTACCCGCATTCCGCTCGGGTCGACGACGAGCCGCTTCGGCTGCGCATCGTCGACGATCATCCGGACGCCTCAGAGAGAGCCGAGGCCGGTCATCCCGCGGCGGGACCCGATGTCGGCGGACCGATGCGGCCCGGTGGCTCGGCTTCGTCTCGCCCGACGGACCCGCACCCCATCCATCCAGCCGACGGCGATCTGCGCGGGCGCGAGTCGCCCTTCGGGCGACGCACCGAGACAGCCATCGTGGCCCTGGCCGACGAGGTCGACCGTCTCCCTGCCGGTTGCTCCGAGGTGGTGCGGGTGGATGCGTCCGGTTCGGTCACTATGCTGACGTCTCCGGCAACCTCGGACACCCTGCGTGGCGAGCTCATTTCCGCTCGGTCGGCGGCACGCTTCGGTGACGAGCTCGCCTCCACTGCGCGCACCAGAGGCGTGATGGGCGTCGACACCCTTCCCGAGGCGGTCGCGTTCAGTGAGCTGCCGACAGCTAGCCGGCACGAGACGTCGCGCGGTCTGCCCGCGATCGTCGGCGTCACGGCGGACGGCCCTCTCGTCCTCGACCTCGTGGCATCCGGTCCGCACGCGATCGTCACGGGAACCACCGGAAGCGGCAAGAGCGAGCTATTGATCTCATGGGTGCTCGGCATGGCCTCGCGCTTGTCTCCCGAGCTGGTGAACTTTCTGCTCGTCGACTTCAAGGGCGGAACTGCCTTCGGGCGTCTCACGGGGCTGCCGCACACCGTCGGCGTCGTCACCGACCTCGGTCACGGCGAGGCCGGACGCGCGCTGAAGAGCCTGCGAGCCGAACTGCGCCGCCGTGAGGCAGAACTCGCGACCCTTGGAGTAGCCGACGTGCGCGACTCGGAACTCGCTCCCGCACGCCTCGTCATCGTCGTCGACGAGGCGGCAGCCATGCTCTCCGCCTTTCCCGAGCTCGCCGCGTTATTCGCCGACGTCGCCGCGCGCGGACGAGCGCTCGGCGTACACCTCATCCTCGGAACGCAGCGTGCCGCCGGTGTAGTCGCCGACGGCCTTCTGGCCAACTGCGGGCTACGCGTGTCGCTCCGGCTGGCCTCCGAGAGCGACAGCGCGGCACTCCTCGGAACCGACGCGGCGGCTCGGCTTCCGCACGCCGTCCCCGGACGGCTCATCGTCGCCAAGGATGGAGTCATCGTGACCGCCCAGGCGGCGACCGCCGATCCGGCCGACGTCGCGTCTGTGGCTGCGGCGCACGGGGCATCGACACGCGCAGGTGCTCCCTGGATGCCTGCGTTGCCTGATCGCATCCCGTTGACGGCGTTCGGAGCCGTGCCGCCTGGCGCGGTCGTGCTCGGGGCAATGGACGATCCCGAGCATCAGGCCCAGGAGGGCATCGTCTATCGGCCCAGTGCCGCCCATCTTCTCGTGCTCGGCGTCCGTGGCTCGGGCAAGTCGACCGCGCTCGGCACGATCGCGGCGCAGTGCCGGTCAGCTGTGCTCCGGGTTCCCGCAGACGTCGAGGGGGCATGGGATGCCTTCGAGTACGCCGACACGCTCCTTCATGGGGATCCGCCCTTGCCCCTCGACGCCGCCTCACGGACCGAACAGGCATCGGGGCGATGCCTCGTGATCGTGGATGATCTCGACGCTCTGTTGACGCGATTCGACGACGAGCACAGAGAAGAGGTGCTCGCACGGATGAGGTCGCTCCTGGTCGACGGTCCGCGAGCCGGCATCGGAGTCGTGTGCGCGGCTGCAGCCCTCCCGTCCGGGCTCCGCTCAGTGTCCGGTCACTTCGGAGAGCGACTCGTCCTGCGGCAGGCGGACCGTCAGGAGCACGTGTTGGCGGGCGCGCCGCCCGACCTCTATGACGAGGCCGCACCGCCCGGTCGAGGCGTCTGGCACGGGCTGCTGGCGCAGGTGGCACTCGCCTGCGTGCAGCCGAACGCCCGCCACGTGGGCGGCGGCCCAGCCGACGCGGCTGCTGCCCGCCCCGGCACGACCGGCATTCGCGCCGCCGACGATCACGCGAAGGCTCTTACTTTCGCTCCCGGCGCGGCGACGCTCATCGTGTCGCGCGCCCCGGGTGCTGTCGCCAAGCGATTGCGATCCTCCGCCCAGGCACTCCAGGTCGTGGAGCTCGCCGGTGCCGTCGATGCGCAGTTCGGCGCGTCGCCGCTCACGATGTCATCCGACATCGCCATTTCACGGAACAGCGACCCCATCGCGGTCGTCGGCGATGTGGATGCCTGGCAATCGCGGTGGCAGCTCCTCACTCGGCTGCGGAACGACGGCCCGATCGTGTTCGACGGCTGCACGCTTGCTCAGGTGCGTGCGATTCTGCACTCCCGCGTGCTGCCGCCTGCGACGGCACAGGGGCACGCCCTTGCCTACGATCCGGACGGTTCCTTCCGACGCGTCAGGATGCCGGCGTGATCCGTTCAGGCTACGACGAGTTCCAGCGGGGTCTGCTCCAGGCCGTTGGCCTCGGCGACTCCGGCGTTCGTCACCTTTCCGCCGACGACGTTCAAGCCGAGCGCGAGGGCGTGATCGTTCGCCACCGCCGCCCGCCATCCGTTGTTCGCGATCGCGCGAAGGTAAGGGAGGGTCGCGTTCGTCAGGGCGTGGGTCGACGTGTGCGGCACGGCACCGGGCATGTTCGCCACGCAGTAGAAGACGCTGTCGTGCACGCGGAAGGTCGGGTTGTCGTGCGTCGTCGGGTGCGAGTCCTCGAAGCAGCCGCCCTGGTCGACCGCGATGTCGACGAGAACGCTTCCCGGTCTCATCCTCGCGACCATGTCGTTGCGCACCAGCTTCGGCGCCTTCGCCCCAGGAACCAGCACGGAGCCGATCACCAGGTCGGCGTCGAGCACGGCGCGTTCGACTTCGAACGCGGTCGATGCGATGGTCTTGATACGGCCGGCGTACAGCGCGTCGAGTTCGCGCAGCCTTCCGACGTTGGTGTCAAGCACCGTGACGTCCGCTCCGAGTCCGACGGCGACGGACGCCGCGTTGGTGCCGGCCACACCGCCGCCGAGCACCGTCACCTTCGCCGGGTAGGTTCCGGGCACGCCAGGAACGAGCAGTCCGGACCCGCCATTCGGCTTGAGAAGCGTGTTGGCCCCGACGATCGCGGACAGCCGTCCCGCGACCTCGCTCATGGGCGCGAGCAGCGGGAGTGCTCTGTCGGGTCGTTGCACCGTCTCGTAGGCGATCGCCGTCATCCCCGAGGAGATCAGCGCCTTGGTCAGCTCGGGTTCGGCCGCGAGATGCAGGTAGGCGAACAACGTCAGGTCGTCACGGAAGAACCCGAACTCCTGCTCGATGGGCTCCTTGACCTTGAGAAGCAGCTCCGCCGCAGCCCAGGTCGCCGCGGCATCCGGCTCGATCACCGCGCCAGCGTCAACGTATGCCGAATCGGGAATGGACGAGCCGTCGCCCGCCCCTCGCTCCACATGCACCTCGTGCCCGTTGGCGACCAGATCATGCACGCCAGCCGGGGTGATGGCCACGCGATACTCATTGTTCTTGATCTCGCGCGGAATGGAGATTCTCATGTCGTTCCGTTCTCTCTTGGTTTCGGGCCCAACGGGTCCCGATCACGGTCGCCCTTGACCGCGAAGTCTTTGGCGAAGGCCGCCTTCGCTCCGGCCGTGCTCACACCACCGGGCGGAGGCGGCCCACCCGAACACCTCCGCCGAGCACCGCGGTGCCCAGCTCGTCGAGCACCGACTCGACGGCGCTGGGCTCGAGTGCGCCCGCCCGCGCCAGCAGGCCAACCGCGGCGACGCGCGCCGCCGGAATGCTTCCGTCGATCACCTTCACAGCGGTCGTCGTGCCGTCGGCGGTCGCAATGGTCATCACGCCGTCGGCCCCCGCTTTGGCATACACGCCGAATCGTTCGATGAGCACGGTGTCGGGGCGTCCGTTGCCCGAGATCGCCCAGGGGTGCTCCCTGGCGCTCCTCGCGACCAGAGCCGCGGTGCGGTACAGCGCGAACGGTGACTGCTCCGAAGCTGTCGCCATGCGCTGCACGCCACGGGCCAGCCCGGCCAGCGTGATCGCGAACACGGGAGCACCGCAGCCGTCGACGGCGACGTGCGAGACCTTCTCGCCCGTGAGGCGCTCGACGACGTCTTTGACGTGTTGCTGCAGCGGATGACGGGGGTCGGTGTACTCACCGAGCGACCATCCGTTCGCGACACAGGCCGCGAGCATCCCCGCATGCTTGCCCGAGCACTCCATGTACACCGCAGAAGGGCCACCGCCCGACCGGATCACCTCATCGCGTGATGCACGGTCCGCAGGCATCGCGGGAGGGCATCGGAGCGCGGACTCGTCGAGCCCGACCGAGGCGAGGATGCCCCGCACCACCGCGACGTGCCGAGCGGTCCCCGCGTGGCTGGCGGTCGCCAGCGCGATCTGCTCGGGCTCGAGCCGAGCGCCGGCGGAGATGGATGCGACGGCCTGGAACGGCTTGAGCGTGGAGCGGGGAAGGATGGCTGCGTCGACGTCACCGAGCGAGAGCTGCCGCTCTCCGTCCGGATCGAGAACAACTGCCGAACCGGCGTGCCGTGTCTCGACGAATCCGCTGCGGTCGACGACCGCGAGTTCCACGGCGGAATCGATGCCGAACGTGCCCGCTGCAGATTCCCGCGCTGCGCGGATCGACTCGCTCATGGTGATTTCGAGTCTAGCCAGCGTGGTGGAAAGTGCGGCAGTGCCGGGACGATCCGTGCGACGCGAGGCGGCAAAGCGGCGGACTGTGCGAGAGGATCGGCACATGAACGTCGACCACCACTACGCACTCACCGTCGAGTGGACGGGCAACCGGGGCACCGGTACGAGCGGCTATCGCGACTACGGGCGCGATCACATCGTTCGTGCTGAGGGCAACCCGCCGATCGAGGGATCCAGTGACCGTGCGTTCTTCGGAGACCCAGAGCGCTGGAACCCGGAGGAGCTTCTCCTCGCGGCGCTCTCGCAGTGCCACATGCTCAGCTACCTGCACGTCGCGCAGCGCAACGGCATCGTCGTGACCGACTACCGCGACTCGGCGACCGGCACCATGGCGTCAGCGTCGGACGGCAGCGGCCACTTCATCTCGGTGACGCTTCGGCCCGAGGTGACGATCACCGACTCAGCCCAGATCGAGCTGGCGCAAAGCCTGCACGACGAGGCGGAGCGGCTGTGCTTCATCGCGGCATCCGTGAACTTCCCGGTCGGTCACGAGCCGGTCACTCGCGCGGCCTGACCTTGCCGCGACCTTACTCTGCGGGTGCCTCGTTGTAGACGCCGGCCTCGACCTGACCGCTGAGTCGCTGGATCTCAGCCATGATCGCGTCCGTCGCCTCGCGCCGAGCACGACCGCTGCTGGCCGGTCCGAACGACGACACGTCGATGGGCGAACCGAAGGTCACGGTCACCCTGGTGAAGGTAGGCATCTTGGCGCCGACGGGCTGCAGGCGTTCGGTTCCGATCAGGCCGACCGGCACTACGGGGGCGCCCGTTGTCAGCGCCAGCCATGCCACACCGGTCCGGCCGCGGTACAGACGGCCGTCGCGCGAGCGCGTGCCTTCCGGATAGAGGGCGAAGGCATTGCCGTCGCTGAGGATCTCCCGGCTCAGCTCGAGCGCTTCTTGCGAGTCCTTTCCGGCTCCGCGCTTCACGCCGACCGCGCCGATCGCCTTGAAGAACGTCCGCTTGATCCAGCCGCTCAACCCTGGGCCCTCGAAGTAGTGCGACTTCGCGAGGAACTGCACGGGTCGAGGCGCCACGACGGGGATGACCACGCTGTCGATGAACGACAGGTGATTGCTGGCAAGGATGACCGCGCCGGACTTCGGCACGTTCTCCCTGCCGATCACGCGCGGCCGGTAGAGAGCGCGGGCGAACGGTGCGACGACAACGCGACCGAAGCCGTAGAGGAAGCCGAGTCGAGGTGTGACCTGCTCGGTTGGGCGTCGCTGCTGGATCGCGGGGCTCTGCGGCATGAGGACACGCGACGTCGAGGTCATGGGATGACCATACGTCGGGGCATATGCCCGCCGACGCATGCCTCCGACGCGGCCGAGCCGCGTGCCCGGCTGCTCAGAGACCGGTGAGCGGGTCGGGAAAGCAGCGGGCGCCATCCGCGAGGTTCAGGCATCCCTCGTACTGCGCAGGGAAAGGGACGACCAGCGGCGACCCGAACCATGACGTGTAGAGCCGCCAGAAGTTGAGGTTGCCGAACGTCGAGCAGTCGGTTACGACATCGGGGTGCTGAACCGTCTCCGGCGACGGCTGGTACGGCGTGTAGTTGTAGAGGTTCGCGGTCGCCTGGTTGCGGATGTCGACCACGCTCGACCCACAGGACGGCTTCGGGTTGTACAGGATGGGCACCTTGCCGACGTGATATCGCCACGAGGAGCCGCCGACGGTGTACTCCCGGAACTGCCAGGCAGCGTTGTAGAGCTGGTTGAAGAAGCCGAAGTAGTCGGCGTCGCAGGCGGCCGTGTCCGGGCATCCATAACCCGTCGCTCGCTCATAGCCATAGGGGCTCGGATGCGTGATCAGCGACTGCTCCTTCTGCAGCAGCACCACCAGCACCTTCGGGCTGATGCGGCACGCTCGCGCGACGGAGACGATGATCGAGCTCGCGCGCTGCCCCTTCTCACCGTGGTACGCGGCGCAGTGCGCGTACTGCATCGGCTCGTCGGGCGTGTCCTGCCGGTAGTCGGCGAGACAGGGTGCACCGTCGACCGGCTCGCAGGGCTTCGACTCGAGGAAACGCTGCACCTGGTCGCCCGTCATGGTGTCGGGGTTGTAGAAAGCGGCATCGCTGATGATCAGCCCGGCATAGAAGGTCGCGTCAGACGGCGTCTTCTCCGCCGGTGGCCGTGGAACGAGAGCGGCGATCACGATGAACGCGAGCACGGAGAGAGCCGCCGTCGCGACGATCGCGATGTCTCCCGGTGAGGCTCCGACGACCCATCGCCCGAGCGCCCATCTGCCGAGGGTGCCCTGGCTCCGAGCGCTGCCGTCCTGTGCCCAGGTGCCCGAGCGCGCGGACTCGCGATCGCGTTCGGGCATGCTTCGACACTATGGGGTGTGGAGCAGCGACGCACGCTGAGCGCATCAACGACCGGCGCCGGTCCCGTGCTCGTGATCGTTCCGCGAGGAGAATCCGGCGAGGGCGTCTTGCGACGAGATGACGCCGTCGGCGAACCCGTATCGCACTGACTGTTCGGCGTCGTACCAGGCGTCGCGGTCTCCGTCGCGCAGAATCTCCTCAACCGTGTGACCGGTCTGTTCGGCGGTGATCCTGGCCATCTCGTTCTTGAACTTGACGATCTGCTCCGCCTGCCTGCTGATGTCGGCTGCGGTTCCGCCGAAGCCGCCGTGGGGCTGGTGCATCACGATCCGGGTGTTCGGCAGCACGAAGCGCTTGCCCGGCGTTCCCGAGCTGAGCAGGAATTGCGCCATCGAGGCGGCGAAGCCGATTCCGACCGTGACGATGTCTGGGCTGACGTAGCGCATCACGTCGTAGATGGCGAAGCCCGCGGTCACCGACCCGCCCGGCGAGTTGATGTAGAGCTGGATGTCGCGCTCGCGGTCCGCGGCGGCCAGGAGGAGCAGCTTGGCGCAGATCTCATTGGCGACGGCGTCGTCGACCTCGACGCCGAGGAACACGATGCGGTCGTCGAGCAGCCGATCGAAGACGTGGGCGGGGATGCTTGCGGTGTCTGACACGGGAACCCTCTCGTCGGTCGCGCAGTGCGCTGGGATGCTGATGCGACCATGGTGTGACGCCGAGCGACGTGCGGTCGTCGACTTCTGCCGACGGCGACTTTGCTCACAGCAGAACGGGATGACGGGCGCTGGAGCAGACCCGCGCGTAGCCTGGCTTCATGCTCCTGCGACACGCGGTCGGCTCCGCGATCCGACGTCTCCGCCTCGCCCAGGGCCTGACCCTGCGGCAGGTGTCGCAGGCGTCGGCCATCTCGCTTCCCTACCTCTCCGAGATCGAGCGCGGACGCAAGGAGCCGTCGAGCGAGATCATCCAGACGGTGTGCGTCGTTCTGGGAGTCACCCTCCGTGAGCTGATGCGGGAGACCGATGCAGAGCTGGTCGCCGTCGAGGGCTCACCCGCCACGCAGCGCGTCGCACCGGTGCTCGATCTCACCGCGAGACGTCGTGAGGCGTCGCGGATGACCGAGGCGCCGTCATCCCATCGTCCGCCCGGCACGGGCTCCGCGCTGCTCCTCGCCGCCTGACGTCATTCCTCGCGACCTGACCCGGCCGCTGGCGACGGGTTCCCTTGCGCGCCTCATGAATCCGCTGTCAGGATCCTGAGAGGGCACGGCTCCCAGCGTCGGCAGAGCCGTGTGGTGCACACTGAGGTGATCCCCCTTTCACCTTCAGAAAGCTTTGTCGTGCGCACGAAGATCACCGCCATCCTCGCCGTCTCCGCCGCCACCCTGCTGCTCGCGGGATGCGCCAGTTCGGGTTCCGGCAGCAGCTCGACGCCGTCGTCCTCGTCGAAGCCCGCCTCGGCAGCGTGCGCGGCGCCCAAGTCCGGCTCCGTCTCCGACGCTGTCAAGGTGGGCGGAGCAAAGGGTGCCGAGCCGACGGTGACGTTCTCGAAGCCGCTGAAGGCGACCTCCACCGAGCGCAGTTACATCACCAAGGGCAGCGGCGAAGAGGCAGACAAGGGCACGACGGTCGACGTCGCGCTGGTCGCCTACAACGCGACGAGCGGCGCGAAGCTCACCAGCAACGGATACGCGGGCACCGCGACGATCCCGATCACCGTCGGCGACAACACGATGATCCCGGGGCTCACCGACGCCATCGAGTGCGCGCCGGTCGGCTCGCGTCTCGTCACGACGGCCAGCGCGAAGGATGCCTGGGGTGGCGCGGACCCGTCGTCGGTCGGCAGCCTCAAGAGCACCGACAGTGTGATCTTCGTCGTCGACATCCTCGACGCCGTGCCGACGAAGGCCGACGGAGCGCCCCAGCCGGCTCAGGCCGGCTTCCCGACGGTGAAGCTGGCCTCTGACGGCAAGCCAACGATCACCATCCCGAAGTCGACGCCGCCGACGACGACCAAGGTCGAGGTGCTCAAGAAGGGCACCGGCCCGACCGTCGCGTCGGGCGACAGCGTCACGCTCCAGTACCAGGGCGTCAACTGGCGCACCGGCAAGGTCTTCGACCAGAGCTGGGGCCGCGGCCTCGCCACATTGCAGACGTCGCAGGTCGTCCCCGGGTTCTCGAAGGCCCTCGTCGGGCAGACCGTCGGGTCGCAGGTGCTCGTGGTCATCCCGCCCGCTGACGGGTACGGCAGCAAGGGGCAGTCTCAGGCCGGTATCAAGGGCACGGACACGCTCGTCTTCGTGATCGACATCCTCAAGACCGCCCACTGAGCCGGTCCTGGCCGCTGCGCTGACTGCTCGGCCGGCAGCGCCATGCGACAACCCTCGCGGATACGATGAGCGGATGCGCAGGGTACTGATTCTCGGCTCCACAGGTTCGATCGGCACCCAGGCGCTCGACGTCATCAGAGCGAATCCCGATCGCTTCCGAGTGGTCGGCCTGTCAGCCGGCCGCGACCGCGACGGAATGACCGCGCAGGCGACCGAGTTCGGCGTAGAGCACACCGCGCTCGGCGCCGAGGAGTCCGAGCAGCTGGTACGCGACGTCGACGCCGATGTGGTGTTGAACGGCATCACGGGGTCGGTCGGCCTCGGCCCCACCCTCGCGGCACTGGAGTCCGGCCGAATTCTCGCGCTGGCGAACAAGGAGTCGCTGATCGTCGGAGGCGACCTGGTCACCTCCCGGGCGAAGCCGGGACAGATCGTGCCGGTCGACTCGGAGCACTCCGCGATCGCGCAGGCCCTTCGCGCCGGCGACACCGGAGAGGTGCGCAGGCTGGTGGTGACGGCGTCCGGCGGTCCGTTCCGGGGCAGGAGCAGACACGAGCTGGTGGATGTCACGCCTCAGCAGGCACTCGCCCACCCGACGTGGAACATGGGCCTGGTGGTCACGACCAACTCGGCGACACTCGTGAACAAGGGTCTCGAGGTGATCGAGGCGCACCTGCTGTTCGATGTGCCGTACGACAGGATCGACGTCGCCGTGCATCCGCAGTCCATCGTGCACTCGATGGTGGAGTTCGTCGACGGCTCGACCATCGCCCAGGCCTCGCCCCCCGACATGCGTCTGCCGATCTCGCTCGGCCTCGACTGGCCGCACCGGGTCGCCGGAGTCGGAGTGCCTCTCGACTTCACCACGGCGCAGTCGTGGACCTTCGAGCCCCTCGACGACGACGCCTTCCCCGCCGTGCGCCTCGCCAAGCGGGTCGGCCTCGCGGGCGGCACCTATCCTGCGGTGTTCAACGCGGCGAACGAGCAGGCCGTCGCGGCGTTCCACGCTGGGCGCATCGGCTTTCTGGGCATCCTCGACACCATCGAGCAGGTGGTTGATCGGCACGAGCCGGCGCGCGAGCTCGACCTCGCGGAGCTCGCCGAGGCGGAGCGCTGGGCCAGGATGACCGCAGACGCCGTCATCGCCGCCGCGTGAGCACATCCCGTGTTGCGGCCCGGCGCACCCGACCCTGCTGAAAATCGGAGATCCGCCCGACAACTCGGCGTGTCGCCGCCGGCTGACGGCGTGTCGAGCCGAATCTCCGATATTCGGCACCGGCGTGGCAGAGGAACGGGAACGGGGAGTGGCGCGGGGATGCGGGCTCAGAGTCGCGCGCGGTACCAGTCCGCGGTCGTGGTCAGCGCCTCGTGCCACGGCGTCTCCCGGATGCCGAGCAGACGGGACGTTTCCGTCGCGTCGATCACGAACGGCGTCGTGAACTGATAGCTCGATGCGTACACCTCGCGCATCATCGGGATGAAGGCGCCAAGCGACCGCAGCATCCACTGCGGAATGGCGGCCGCCTTGCCCGAGGTGCCATACGTGGTGTTGAGCTCGGCCGCGATCTCGGTGCGGGGGTGCGGGGCACCGCTCGGCACGTGCCACACGCGACCCCACTCGCCCTGCCAATCCGACGCGGCGATCAGCGTGGTCACGATGTCGGGCAGGTAGCTCCAGCTGTGGTCGAGCTCGGGGCTGCCGACCCCTCGAGCGGTCTTCGACTTCAGGATGCTCCCGAAGAACCCTTCTCCGAGGTGCGCCGTTCCCGTCGCGCCCGGTCCGAAGTAGTCGCTCGCACGCACCTCAGCACCGCGGATGCGACCCTGTTCGGTCGCTTCCCGCACGAGCCGCCAGCCGGCCTTGCGCACGAGCCCCTTCGTCTCGGTGGTCGCCTCCCGGCTGTGCTCAGTCATGGGCCCCGTCGGCGTTCCGTACGGATAGAGGTTGCCCATCACGACGAGGGCAGCCCCTGTCGCTTCCGCCGCTTTCACCGTCGCGGAGAAGATCGGCGGCCAGTCCTTCGGCCACGTCGTGTACGGAGGATTGGTCACGACGAAGATCGTGTCCGCGTGCTCCCCCGCGCGGCTGAGGGCATCGGGGTCGCTCGCGTCGAGCGACAGCGGCTGCGCTCCTTCCACGGCGGTGCCGCTGCGCGTGCCGATCCGCACGGTGTCGCCCCGCTCGGCGAGGCGTCGCGCTAGCGGTGAGCCGATCAGTCCGGCACCGAGAACGAGTGAAACCGCCATGGAGGTCTCCCTACGGTGAGCGCGATTCCCGGGCCATCCGTTACTTCGTGGATGTCGGGGTGGGCGTCGGAGTCGAGGTCGACGATGCACCCACCTGCGACTGCACGAACGAGGCGAACGCGTTGGTGTCGGTGAGCGAGCCCTGGTACTGAACGCCGTTGACGATGACGGTCGGGGTGCCCTGCACCTTGGACACCGAGGAGTTCGCCAGCGGCTTGGTCAACGATCGAGTGGTCGATGCCGTGACCCACGATTTGAACTTCTCGTTGTTCACGCACTTGGTGATCTCTGAAGAGCTCACCCCTGCGCCCTTGAGGATCGACAGTATCTTCGCGTTCGTCAACCCGCCGGTGTTCTCGGCCGGTTGGTTCTTGAACAGGGCAGTGTTGACCGCAAAGTAGTCGTCTGGCTTGTAGTTGGCGACGCAGGCTGCAGCGTTCATGGCGCGCGACGAGTACCTGGTGCCGTTGCTCGACGCGTCGAGCATGGCCAACGGGTGGATCTCGAGTTGCGCGAGTCCAGCGTCGAGCCATTGTCCGATCTGCGCCGAGTTCGTGGTCTCGAATTCCTGGCAGTAGGGGCACTGATAGTCGAGGTACACCGTGATGTAGGCCTTGCTCGCCTTGTCGGGCTGCGCGGTCGCCACCGGGGTCTCACCCGGCTGGAGCGCCGGTGTTGCGACGGCCTTCGTGGTGGATGTCATCACGATGCCGTTGCTGGCCATGTTCTTCGGCCCGGCTGCGGTCTGCCCCTGGGGGATCGAGTTGACGATCACGAGCGCCACAACGGCGAGCACTGCCACGATCACCACCGCGACGGATCCTTGGATCCACCACTTGCGCCGTCTGGCCTTCTTCGCGGCCTCCTCGCGCATGATCCTGGCGTGCTCGCGGGCAGCCTCTCGCTTGTCTTTCTTGCTGGGCCCGTTCGCACCGCGGCCAGTAGCCATCTGCCGTCCTCATTCGGTAGTGGGGTGTCGATGCAGCCTAACGTGACGCGGCTATGCGTTTCGTGAGCGGATGCCGTCGAAAGGCTCCATCCGGCAAGCGTCCAGGTGACATCCGGTTAGCATTTTTCTCATGTCATCCGTGCTGCCCTTCATCGTCGGCGTGCTGATCTTCGTGATCGGCCTCGCCGTCTCGATCGCGCTGCACGAACTCGGGCACCTCACGGCGGCCAAGGCGTTCGGCGTCAAGGTCACTCAGTACATGGTCGGCTTCGGCAAGACCCTGTTCTCGTTCCGCAAGGGCGAGACCGAGTACGGCATCAAAGCCCTGCCGCTCGGCGGCTATATCGCGATGATCGGCATGTTCCCGCCGAAGCACCCCGGCGAGGCGCCCAGGAACGCTTCGACCGGCTTCTACAACTCGATCGTGATGACCGACGGCGGCATCGGCGCCTCCGCGGAGCAGCGAGCAGAGCAGCCGCGCGGGTTCAAGGCCCTGGCGCAGGAGGCTCGCGACGCCAGCGCCGACACGATCCCTGAGGGCGAGGAGCACCGCGCCTTCTATCGGCTGCACCCGTTCAAGCGCATCATCGTGATGTTCGCCGGCCCGTTCATGAACCTGGTGATCGCGTTCGTGCTGATCGCGATCATGCTCAGCGGCATCGGCGTTCAGGCCGCCAGCACCACGGTGCAGCAGGTGTCTGCCTGTCTGAAGCCGGCCACATCGACCAGCGCGACGTGTGCGACATCCGACCCGGCAGCTCCGGCGGCAGCCGCAGGCCTCAAGGCGGGCGACCGCATCGTGTCGTACAACGGAACGGCCATCACCAGCTGGAACCAGCTCTCCACGAAGATCCAGAACACGGCCGGTGAGACCGTGCCGGTCGTCGTGGAGCGGGACGGCAAGGATGTCACGCTTCAGGTGACTCCGAAGCAGACCGAGGCCCAGGTCACCGACTCGGCGACCGGCAAGACGGCCGTCAGGAACGTCGGGATGATCGGCATCTCGCCGACCACGGTGTTCCAGCCGCAGCCCATCAGCACGGCGTTCACCGCAACAGGCCAGCAGCTCGGCCAGGTCGCAGGCGTCGTCATCAACCTCCCGCAGCGCATGGTCGGCGTCTGGAACGCCGCGTTCGGATCGGGCGAGCGCTCGGCATCCAGCCCCGTCGGCATCATCGGCGTCGGACGGATGGCCGGTGAGATCGCCGACAGCAGCTCCTACGCGTTCATGTCGAAGATCCAGCTCATGCTGAGCCTGCTCGCGTCGCTCAACCTCGCGCTGTTCGTGTTCAACATGATCCCGCTGCTCCCACTCGACGGCGGCCACATCGCCGGCGCGCTCTGGGAGTGGATGAAGCGCGGATGGTTCAAAGCGACCAGGCGAGGCACCTCCCCGAAGCCGGTCGACATGGCCAAGCTCATGCCGCTGACCTACGCGGTGATCATCGTGCTCGGCGCGATGAGCCTCCTGCTGGCCTACGCCGACATCGTCAAGCCGATCAGCCTGCCTGGTTGATTCGCGCGCCGGGCTGATTGCGCGCCGGTCCCCGCCCGGCGCGCCGCCGTCGGCTGTGCGCGTAGTCGCGTACGGCGCCGTACACGCCGCCGCCTCGGCGAGCGGGTCGCGCTGGGTGTGTGCTGGTTGCCCACCTCGACGGCGGCTGCATCCTGTCCGCATCGGAGCAGGATGCACGCGAGGGCATCACAATCGGCGGCGGGCTCCGTATTGTTGTGACTGTCCGGTGACTCGTGCCGGACAGTCGTCTTGCGCGGGAGCGGTCGACAGGTCGACGACGATCCGGATGGAGCGTGGCATGGCCGATCATCCAGCAGGCGACGGCTCGTTGGCAGGCCGTCGTGCGCTGATCACCGGGGGAGCCAGCGGTATCGGCGCGGCGTGCGCGAAAGCCTTCGCGGGCGCGGGGGCGGCGGTCACGATCGCGGATCTCAACGGGGACGCCGCCGAGGAGGTCGCCCGCGAGATCGGCGGGACCGCTTGGCAGGTGGACCTCTCCGAGGCAGGAGCGCTGGCCGAGTTGGAGCTCGACACGGACATCCTGGTCAACAACGCCGGCATCCAGCACGTGCGACCCATCGAGGACTTCGAGCCGGAGCGCTTCGAGCTCATCATCAAGCTCATGCTCGAGGCCCCTTTCCTGCTGATCCGCGCCGCACTTCCCGGCATGTACCGGCGCGGCTGGGGACGCATCATCAACCTCTCCAGCGTTCACGGACTCCGGGCATCCGCCTACAAGTCCGCCTACGTCGCTGCGAAGCACGGGCTCGAGGGCCTGTCGAAGGTGACGGCGCTCGAGGGCGGACCGCACGGCGTGACCAGCAACTGCATCAACCCGGCATATGTGAACACTCCGCTCGTGCAGCGGCAGATCGCCGACCAGGCGAAGGCGCACGGGATCCCCGAGGAGGATGTCGTGCCGACGATCATGCTGACGGAGAGCGCGATCAAACGGCTCGTCGAACCCGACGAAGTGGCGTCGCTCGCGCTCTGGCTCGCGGGCGAGCACGCTGGCATGGTCACCGGCGCCAGCTACACCATGGACGGCGGGTGGAGCGCGCGATGACCGAGACACGCGGCGACCTCGGATACGAGACGTTCCGCGTGCCCGTGCGCGGCGGTGACCTGGCAGGCGGTGTCTGGAACGCCGACGCCGAAGGGATGCCCGTGCTCGCCATCCACGGCATCAGCGCGTCGCACCGCACGTGGCCGCTCCTCGCTGAGGCGCTTCCCGCGGTGCGGGTCATCGCACCGGACCTGCGGGGGCGCGGACGCAGCAACGCGCTGCCGCCGCCGTGGGACATCCGCGATCATGCCGACGACATGGCGGCACTCCTCGACGCGTTCGGCGTTGAGCGCGCCGTCGTCGTCGGACACTCCATGGGCGGCTTCGTCTCGGTGCGAACCGCGGATCAACACCCCGATCGCGTCGCCGCGCTCGTGCTGATCGACGGCGGCCTCCCGATCCCGTTCTCGGTGCCTGCTGACGTGCCGGAGTCCCAGGTGCCGTCGTACCTGCTCGGGCCCGCGGGGGAGCGGCTCTCCCGGGTGTTCGCGAGCCGTGAGGAGTACGCCGACTTCTGGCGGGCGCATCCGGCCTTCCGCGATCACTGGAACGACGAGATCGCCGCGTACATCGACTACGACCTCGACGCGGTGGATGGCGGATTCCGGCCGTCGAGCCTGTTCGACGCGGTCGCGACGAACATCGTGCAACAGGATGGCGGCGACGGCTACGTGGATGCACTCGGTCGGCTGCGCGTACCCGTCGACTTCCTGCACGCGCCTCGTGGTCTGCTCGACGCCGTGTCCCTCTACCAGGAGGCGGTCGTGGACGCGGCACCGGGCATGATCAAGCGCTTTCATCGACACGACATCGACGACGTCAACCACTATTCGATCGTGCTCACCGAGCACGGCATGCGTCAGGTGGCACCGATCGTGCGCGACGCGGTGGAAGGGACCGGCACGGGCGCCACGAACGTACCTGCCGGAACGGAGGATGAGGTGGAACGGGAATGAGCATCGACAAACGCGTCGGCAGCGCAGCCGACGCGGTCGCGGACATCCGTGACGGCGACTCCATAGCGGTCGGCGGCTTCGGGCTGTGCGGCAACCCGATAGAGCTGATCACAGCGCTGCTCGAACAGGGCGCAGGCGACCTTTCGATCGTGAGCAACAACTGCGGCGTCGACGACTGGGGACTGGGGTTGCTGCTCGGCGCCAGACGCATTCGCAAGATGACCTCGTCGTACGTCGGTGAGAACAAGGAGTTCGAGCGGCAGTTCCTGAGCGGTGAGCTCGAGGTCGAGCTCACCCCGCAGGGCACACTCGCCGAGAAGCTTCGCGCCGGCGGATCGGGCATTGCGGCGTTCTACACGCAGACCGGCGTGGGCACGCAGATCGCGGAGGGCGGTCTGCCCTTGCGGTACGGCCCAGACGGATCGGTCGCTCTCGCCTCGCCCGCCAAGCACGTTCGCCCGTTCGACGTGCGAGGGGTCTCGAAGGACTTCGTGCTCGAAGAGGCGATCACGACCGACTTCTCACTCGTGCATGCGCAAGTCGGCGACATCCACGGCAACCTCGTATTCAACCAGTCGGCGCGCAACTTCTCGCCGTTGGCTGCGATGGCGGGCAGGGTCTGCATCGCGGAGGTCGAGACCCTCGTCGAACCAGGCGCCATCGACCCCGACTCCGTCCACCTTCCCGGCGTCTACGTGCATCGGGTGGTCGAGGTCGGCAGCGACATCGAGAAACGCATCGAGCGGCGCACCGTTCGCCCGGGATCGGAGGGCTGACGCATGCCGCTCACGAGAACCGAGATGGCCGCGCGCGCAGCCTTGGAGCTGCCGGACGGCGCCTACGTGAACCTCGGCATCGGGCTTCCGACGCTCGTTCCGAACTACGTGCCGGCCGGACGCACGCTTGTGCTGCAGTCCGAGAACGGCATCCTCGGCGTCGGCCCCTATCCGACCGAGGACGCCGTCGACCCCGACCTCATCAACGCGGGCAAGGAGACGGTCACCGTGCTGCCGGGCGCCGCGTTCTTCGACTCGGCGCTGAGCTTCGGGATGATCAGGGGCGGCAAGATCGACGCCGCCATTCTCGGCGCCATGCAGGTGTCGGCGAGGGGAGACCTCGCGAACTGGATGATCCCCGGAAAGATGGTCAAGGGACCCGGCGGCGCCATGGATCTCGTGCACGGCGCGGGCCGCGTCATCGTGCTCATGGAGCACGTCGCGAAGGACGGCAGCCCCAAGCTCGTCGACGAGTGCTCCCTGCCGCTGACCGGACGGGGCGTCGTCGACAGGGTCATCACCGACCTGGCGGTCATCGACGTTGAGCCGGACGGCCTCGTGCTGCGTGAGGTCGCGCCCGGCGTGACGATCGACGATGTGATCGCGGCGACGCAGCCTCCGCTGCGCGTCGAACTCGATGGAGAGGAATTGCGATGAGCTCGACCTTCGACGGCATCCGCGCTGTGACGGTTCCCACCGGACGGCTGCGTGCCGGAGTGCTGGAACGGCCGGCCGACGAACCGGGGACCACCGTCGTGTTCGTGCACGGCAACGTGTCGTCCAGTCTGTTCTGGCAGCCGCTCATGCTCGCGCTGCCGAAGACCGTACGAGCGCTCGCCGTCGACCTGCGAGGCTTCGGCGACAGCGAGACGCTTCCGGTGGACGCCACGCGCGGCCTGCGCGACTACGCGGATGACGTGTGGTCGGCCATCGACGCGCTCGCAGTCGACAGGGTGCACCTGGTCGGCTGGAGCATGGGCGGTGGCGTCGTGCTGCAGCAGCTGCTCGACCGGCCGCACGCCGTGGACTCGGTCACGCTCATCTCTCCCGTCTCGCCGTTCGGCTTCGGTGGCACCGCGGCCGATGGCAGCAGGCTGACCGATGACGACGCGGGTGTCGGCGCGGGCGGAGCGAACCCGGACTTCGTCGCGCGGCTGGCCTCGGGGGACCGCACGGCCGACGCGGACACGTCGCCGCGCGCTGTGTTCCGGTCGTCGTACGTCGCCGCTGGATACACGAGCGAGCACGAGGACCTGTGGGTCGAGTCGATGCTGACCACCAAGACGGGTCTGGACAACTACCCGGGAGACACGGTGACCTCGCCGAACTGGCCTGGCATGGCGGCCGGTGAGCGAGGCGTTCTCAACACGATGGCGCCGAAGTACTTCAACGTGTCGGGAATCGTCGACCTCGATCGCAAGCCGCCGGTCCTGTGGATTCACGGTGAAAGCGACGCGATCGTCGGGGACGAGTCGTTCTTCGACCTCAACACTCTCGGCAAGGTGGGGGTGCTCCCTGGATGGCCGGGTGAGGATGTCGCCCCGCCGCAGCCGATGGTGTCGCAGACCCGCGCCGTGCTCGACCGGTATGCGGATGCCGGGGGCCGGTACCGCGAGATCATCCAGCCGGACTGCGGCCATTCGGCACACATCGAGCACACCGACGTCGTCGCCGAGGCCCTGCAAACCCTCCTGAACGAGGTCGCGTCCGAGTAACTATGTGACGTGTCCCCTCGTGGGTTGAGGAGCACCGCGAAGCGGCGCGTCTCGAAACTCCTGGACATGACATGCGGGGGTTGGCGGGTTTCGAGACGCGCGCTGATGGCATGCTCCTCAACCCACGACACGCGCACGACAGTTCTGGGCGCGCAAAAGTACACTGGCCATCGTGCCTGCAGTCAATCTCGGTATGCCGTCTGTTCCCGAAGTGCTCCACCCCCGCCGCAAGTCGCGGCAGATCAAGGTGGGAAAGGTGCTCGTCGGCGGTGACGCCCCGGTCAGCGTTCAATCGATGACCACGACGCCGACGACGAACATCAACGCCACGCTGCAGCAGATCGCGGAGTTGACCGCGTCGGGCTGCGACATCGTGCGTGTCGCGGTGCCGAGTCGCGACGACGCCGAGGCGTTGCCGATCATCGCGAAGAAGTCGCAGATCCCGGTGATCGCCGACATCCACTTCCAGCCGAACTACGTGTACGCGGCCATCGACGCGGGATGCGCGGCGGTGCGTGTGAACCCCGGCAACATCCGCAAGTTCGACGACCAGGTCGGCGAGATCGCCCGGCGCGCTAAGGAAGCGGGTGTCTCCCTGCGCATCGGTGTGAACGCCGGATCGCTCGAGCCGAGCATCCTGCAGAAGTACGGCAAGCCGACGGCGGAGGCGCTCGTGGAGTCCGCCGTCTGGGAGGCGAGCCTGTTCGAGGAGCACGACTTCCACGACTTCAAGATCTCGGTGAAGCACAACGACCCGATCGTGATGGTCAAGGCCTATCGCCAGCTCGCCGAGCGAGGCGACTGGCCGCTGCACCTCGGCGTGACCGAGGCCGGCCCGGCGTTCCAGGGCACCATCAAGTCGGCGACGGCGTTCGGCATCCTGCTCGCCGAGGGTATCGGTGACACGATCCGCGTCTCGCTCTCCGCCCCGCCGGTCGAAGAGGTGAAGGTCGGTCTGCAGATCTTGCAGTCGCTCAACCTGCGTGAGCGCAAGCTCGAGATCGTGTCGTGCCCGTCGTGCGGGCGTGCTCAGGTGGATGTCTACACGCTGGCCGACAGCGTCACGGAGGGACTGCAGGGGATGAGCGTTCCGCTGCGTGTCGCCGTGATGGGGTGTGTCGTCAACGGTCCGGGCGAGGCACGCGAGGCGGACCTCGGTGTGGCATCCGGCAACGGCAAGGGGCAGATCTTCGTGAAGGGCGAGGTCATCAAGACCGTGCCCGAGTCGGAGATCGTCGCGACGCTGATCGCCGAGGCGAACCGCATCGCGGACGAGATGGGTGCCGACGCCGGCACCGGAACCGTGCAGGTCGTCACCGCCTGAGCGACGGCTCTCGGGCTAGTAATGCAATGACGAGTGGGTCGAAATCTCGTCAGCGATCTCGCTGACGTCGTCGAGGTCCCCGGCGGCAATTCGCTTCGTGAAGGCGAACACTTCATCGTTGGTCATCGTCAGCTGATGACCGCTGGAGTGCATCAGAGCTGCGGCGGTGGAGTGACGAGGCCGGGTCAGGGAGACCCTCAGGCGTCGAGCGCCACGCGCAGCGCAATTTCCAGCGCACGCACGATGTCTTCCAGGGGCAGCGTCGGGTCATCCGATGGTCCTCCGAAGCCGTCGGCCCACGGAACGTGGATGAACCCGGCCCGGATGCCGCTTCCAGCCGACGCGCCGGACTCCGCAGGCTGGGAGGCCGCGTTCTCGGCACGAAGGGTGACGGCATCCATCAGCCTGAAGAAGACGTGGTTGCACACGAAGGCGCCTGCGCTCAGCGACGGTCGCGCGGGAATGCCGGCCGCTGCGATCGAGTTCACGATGCGCTTGACGGGCAGTGTGCTGAAGTAGGCGGCCGGGGCACCGGGCAGCGAAGGCTCGTCAACGGGCTGCTCGTCGTCGTTGTCCGGAACGCGCGCGTCGATGAGGTTCACCGCGACGCGCTCGGGGGTGACCCATGCGCGACCTCCCGCCAGGCCGGTCGCGATCACCACGTCAGGCGAATGCGCGGCGATCAGCTCCGTGAGGCGGTCGGCGCCACGGCCGAACGCCGTCGGCAGCACAGCGGTGACGAGCTGCTCCGGCCCGTTCCAGGC
Organism: Humibacter soli; assembly: GCF_054779035.1. Classification (NCBI taxonomy): domain Bacteria; kingdom Bacillati; phylum Actinomycetota; class Actinomycetes; order Micrococcales; family Microbacteriaceae; genus Humibacter; species Humibacter soli. Next base: position 388,173 of record NZ_BAAGYX010000001.1, read on the forward strand.
ATCCGCGACGAGGTGAACGGCTTCGCCCGATGGGTTGCGGCGATCGCCCGCAAACGGTTCGAATCCGGTCAGCAACGCGGTGGTCATCCCACCAGCGTATGCGGCACGTCGAGGGCGCCGATGGACCGAATAAGCTTGATCCTCGTGGTCACCCGTCTCTCCAACCTCTTTCTCCGCACGCTTCGTGAAGACCCCGCTGACGCCGAGGTCGCGAGCCACAAGTTGCTCGTACGCGCCGGTTACATCCGTCGTCAGGCAGCCGGAATCTTCGCGTGGCTGCCGCTCGGGCTGCGGGTCAGGGCCAAGATCGAGCAGATCGTGCGCGAGGAGATGGCCGCCGCAGGCGCGCAGGAGGTGCATTTTCCCGCGCTGATGCCGCGTGAAGCGTACGAGGCGACCGGACGGTGGGAGGAGTACGGCGACCTGCTCTTCCGTCTGCAGGACCGCAAGGGCGGCGACTACCTGCTCGCGCCGACGCACGAAGAGGCGTTCACACTGCTCGTGAAAGACCTCTACTCATCGTACAAAGACCTGCCGCTGACCATCTTCCAGATTCAGGACAAGTACCGCGATGAGGCGCGCCCCCGCGCCGGACTGCTGCGCGGCCGCGAGTTCACGATGAAGGATGCCTACTCCTTCGACTCCAGCGACGAGGGCCTCGACGCCAGCTACCAGGCCCAGCGTGACGCCTACGAGCGCATCTTCACGCGGTTGGGTCTCGACTACGTCATCGTGCAAGCGGATGCCGGTGCCATGGGTGGATCCCGCAGCGAGGAGTTCCTGCACCCCACCCCCGTCGGCGAAGACACGTTCGTGCAGTCGGCGGGCGGCTACGCGGCCAACGTCGAGGCGTTCACGACCGTCGCACCCCCGACGCGCGGCTACGAGAAGCTGACGCCGCAGGAGGTGGTCGACACCCCGAACACTCCGACGATCGAGACTCTCGTCGCCATCGCCAACGAGAAGCACCCTCGTCCGGACGGCCGTGCGTGGACCGCCGCGGACACACTCAAGAACGTGGTGCTCGCCCTCACCCATCTCGACGGAACGCGCGAGGTCGTGGTCGTCGGGCTGCCCGGCAACCGCGAGGTCGAGATGAAGCGCGCCGAGGTCGCCTTCGCGCCGGCCGAGGTCGAGCCCGCGACGGATGCCGACTTCGCGAAGCATCCAGGGCTCGTCAAGGGCTACATCGGACCGTGGTCGCCTGAGGGGCCGGTTCTCGGCGAGGAGTCGCGCACGGGCATCCGCTACGTCGTCGACCCGCGGGTGGTCGACGGCTCGGGCTGGCTCACGGGTGCGAACATCGACGGCAAGCACGTGCTCGGGCTCGTCGCCGGGCGAGACTTCACTGCCGACGGCACGGTGGAAGTCGCCGAGGTGCTGCCTGGCGACCCCGCGCCGGACGGCTCAGGCCCTGTCGAACTCGCCAGAGGCATGGAGATCGGTCACGTCTTCCAGCTCGGCCGCAAGTACGCGGAGGCGCTGGGCCTCAAAGTGCTCGACGAGAACGGCAAGCTGGTCACCGTCACGATGGGTTCGTACGGCATCGGCGTGACGCGCATCCTCGCGATCATCGCCGAGGAGAACAACGACGACAAGGGCCTGATCTGGCCTGCCACCGTCGCTCCGTTCGACGTGCACGTCGTGGCGACCGGCAAGGATGCCGCGGTGTACGAGATCGCGGACGGTCTCGTGGGGGCACTGGAGGCCTCTGGTCTCGACGTGCTCTACGACGACCGTCCGAAGGTGTCGCCCGGCGTGAAGTTCGGCGACGCAGAGCTGATCGGCGTGCCGAACATCGTGATCGTGGGCAGGGATGCCGCAGACGGCGTCGTCGAGCTGTGGGACCGTCGAACGGGGGAGCGAACCAAGGCGCCGATCGCTGAGGCGGTCGAGAGCCTGACGGCGCGCTGAGCCGAGCGCGGCACGATCACGCCGCCGGTAGAGGTCGCGGCGGCTCGGCCTCAGCGGAGCCGCGAGTAGAACTCCTGCAGGTCGACATCCCGGCCCAGGATTCGTTGCGCCGCCCTGTGGCCGGAGCGGAACGCACCCTCGACGGTGGCAGGCTCGTCGCCCCACGTCGCCTCCCCCGCGAGATGCAGCACCCCTCCGACAGGACCGGCGAGTGCGTCGTGGTCGTGGTGCGAAGCACCGGTCGCGACGTACGAGTACGAGCCGACCGAGTACGGATCCTGACCCCATCGCGTGACTCGGCGCGCGATCGGGTCGGGAACCGACCCGCCGAACATGCCGCGCAGAGTGTCGACCACGTCGGCGACGACGGCCTCGTCTTCCCACTCCTGAACCTCACGTCCCCACGGGCCGGCGGCGAAGGTCAGCAGCATCGGCCTGCCGCTCACGGCTGAGACGTCGTACCAGGAGTGCCAGTGCTCGCCGGGCGTGCCGAGCTGGCGGATCGCGTAGAGGCCGTCATCCCAGAAGCGTTCGGGAAACTCGAGGAAGACCTTGTTGAAGACGCCCATGCCCAGCCTCTCGATCGGCTCGGCGACGTCGTCCGGCAGGTCCGGGTCGAACGAGATCGCCCCTGACTTGAGCACGCCGAGCGGAACGGTCACGACGGCGCGGTCGGCCTCGAAGGACTCCTCGTCCGTCGTGATCGTGACCCCCGAAGGCGACCACGACACCGCGCGAACCACCTGGCGCAGTCGGATGTCGAGGTTGCGGCCGATCGCGCGGGGGAGTTCGTCATATCCATTGCCGAAGATCACCTCGTCTCCGTCGATGAGGTCTTCGTCGAGGCCGTGCGCGTCGAGGTCGCCGATCCAGGCGCCGCACTGCTCCTCGACGCGGTGGCGGAAGAACTCGCGCACGTTCTCGATGCGCACGTCATCCCACGGCATCCCGGCGAGCACCTGCTCGGTTGCGGCGAGATAGGTCTCACCGTGAGGCATGGTGGCGACCAGTCGCTGAAGGGCCTCGTCGGCGGTGGCCATGTCGGCGATCCACTGGTCGGTGGCGGCGGCATCCATTCGTGCTCCGTCGTCGTCGAAGTTCGCGATCGGACGCCCACCAGCCTGGAAGCTGCCGACCGTGAACTCGATGGTCGGAACCTCCAGCGCGCGAGCGAGGTCCCACACGGCCGAGCCGTCGATGCCGTGGATCCACGATGCCCCGAGATCGACGGGGAAGCCTGCGCTGCGGTCGGTCCACATGCGTCCGCCGACGCGGTCGCGCGCCTCGAGCACCACGACGTGCTGTCCGGAGTCGGCGAGCATCCGCGCCGCCGTCACCCCGGACATGCCTGCGCCGACGATGATCGTGTCGAACCTCTGCACCAGTTCCCCCAGCGTGTGTCTCTCGGATCCGCGTAGATCGCGCTTCGAGCGCGGCGACGTACCGGAACGATACCGCCCTGCGGTTCATCCCTCCGTCGCCTCATCGTCTGGCGGGCGTGACATCCTGACAGCATGTCCGACAGCCCGATCGATCCAGGAGCCTTCGACCTCGACACCGAGGTCCGGCGGATGATCGCCGAGGCGGGCATCCATGCCGATCGCGATCTGGTCGCACTGATGCTGCAGACCTCGCTCGGGCTCGGTGCCGATGCGCCGGGCCGTCTGGACCTCAAGATCGCGTCGGCCGCGCTCGAGGAGATGCGCGCCGCGTTCCGGCTGTTCGCGCCCTACGTCGGCGTGCCCAAGGCCACGGTGTTCGGGTCAGCCCGCACCCGACAGCAGGACGCCCTGTACCGACAGGCGAGCGCTGCGACGGCGGAGCTCGCCGAGCGGGGCTGGATGGTCGTGACCGGCGCGGGCCCCGGCATCATGCAGGCAGCGATGGAGGGCGCGGGATCGGGGCGCTCGCTCGGAGTGTCGATCCGGCTGCCGTTCGAAGAGAAGCCGAGCATGGCGGTGCAGGATGACCCGAATGTGGTCACGATGAAGTACTTCTTCACCCGCAAGCTCATGCTCGTCAAGGAGTCGAGCGGCTTCATCTGCCTGCCGGGTGGTTTCGGCACCCTCGACGAGATGTTCGAGCTGCTCACACTGCAGCAGACGGGTAAGGCGGAGCCGTCGCCTATCGTGCTGCTCGATCGTCCGGGGGGCACGTTCTGGGCAGGGCTGCGGCGGTTCGTCGACGAGGAGCTCATTCCGAGCGGGGTCATCTCGCCCGACGACTTCGATCGTGTGCTGATCACGGACTCCGTCGCCGAGGCCGTCACCGAGATCACCGGATTCTGGCGCAACTACGACTCTCTGCGCTGGGTGGGGGACAGGCTCGTGCTGCGGCTGCGGTACGAGCCGACCGATGCGGAGGTCATGCGGCTGAACGAGGACTTCGGTGCGTTGTCGCCCGATGGGGGCATCCATCGCACCGATCCGCTGCGGGCCGAACGTCAGGATGGCGACAAGCTCGAGCTGCCCCGCCTCGTGCTGCGGCTCGACCAGCGCCGCGTCGGCGAGCTGTTCCGGCTCATCCGCGCGATCAACGAGCTGCCGTCGGCGGCGTGACTCGCGTCGATCGGGAGCCGAATCCGCAAGGAAATGGTGCCAGGGTCGTGACCGCATCAGCCCTGTTCACGTATGCTGGGTTGTTGATCTCATGGTGATCGCGGTGCCGTTCTGCGCTCTGCGCAACGTCGTTCGCGTGACGAAACTGAAAACATCCTCGAACTGAATAGGGAGGCCGAAGGTGGATATCGACCTCAGCGTCTTGCGCCTGATGGAGCGTGAACGGGAGATCCCGTTCGACGAACTCGTGGAGATCATCGAGCAGGCGATACTGACGGCCTACCTCAAGCACACCGACCAGGCGTCGCATCGGCACGACCGCGGTCACAGCGAAGAGGCTCCCGCCGCCCGCGTGCACCTCGACCGCAAGACGGGCCACGTGACGGTCTACGTGCCCGAGTTCGACGACGAGGGCAACGTGCTCGGTGAGTCCGAGGACAGCCCGAGCGACTTCGGTCGCATCGCGGCGTTCGCTGCGAAGCAGGTGATCAACCAGCGACTGCGCGATATCCAGGACGACGCGGTGCTCGGCGAGTTCAAGGGCCGCGAGGGCGACATCGTCGCCGGCGTGATCCAGCAGGGGCCGAACCCGCGGATGATCCACGTCGATCTCGGCAGCGTCGAGGCGATCCTTCCCCCGGAGGAACAGGTTCCCGGCGAGGAGTACACGCACGGATCGCGCATCAGGGTCTACGTGACGAGCGTGTCGAAGGGGCCGAAAGGTCCGTCGATCACGGTGTCGCGCACGCACCCTGCGCTGGTGCGCAAGCTGTTCGCGCTCGAGGTCCCCGAGATCGCGAGCGGTGTCGTGGAGATCGTGTCGCTGGCACGTGAAGCCGGACACCGCACCAAGATCGCCGTGCGCGCGAACCAACCGGGAGTGAACGCGAAGGGCGCCTGCATCGGCGAGCTGGGTCAGCGCGTGCGTTCCGTCACTGCAGAGCTGAACAACGAGAAGATCGACATCGTCGACTACTCGCCCGATCTTGCGACGTTCGTCGCGAGTGCCCTGTCGCCTGCGAAGGTGACGAAGGCGTTCGTCGTGGATGACTCGCTGAAGGCCGTTCGCGCCCTGGTGCCCGACTACCAGCTCTCCCTCGCGATCGGCAAGGAGGGTCAGAACGCCCGCCTCGCCGCCAAGCTGACGGGCGCGAAGATCGATATCCAGCCGGATACGGCTGAATAGCGGTCTTCGCGAAAGGCGGCAGCCGGGCGATTCCGGTGGCATCGCCTATGCGGCAGCCTCAGGAAGCCGACGCGGCAGCCGGAAAACACAGACATCCAACCCGACACGGCTGAATAGCGCGCTGCGCGGTCGGTTCTTGTGCTGCGAGAACAGCAACCGTCGCCCGCAACAGCAGACATGCTGCTGTATTCGCGGTGAGAGCGCGACACCTGCTGTTTTCGCGACCGATGGTTCCGCCGTCCGAGCAAGCGCGCGCGGCCAGTGGGGTAAGCTGGTGGCTGTGAGAACGTGCGTCGGATGCCGTTCTCGCGCTCCCCGATCCTCTCTTCTGAGGGTTGTAGCCCGAAATTCACAACTCGTCGCGGACGAGTCTGCACGGATGCCCGGGCGTGGCGCGTGGCTGCATCCGACTTCCGAGTGTCTGACGAAAGCGATCCAACGCAGAGCCTTCGGGCGTGCGCTGAGGGTCGACGGCCCGCTGGACACACGGCCACTAGAGAACAGGCTGAATGGCTAATGGACAACTGATGAGCGGCTCGAAATGAGACCCGTCCACCACTAAGGCTTGCCCCTGCTCGGGCGAGCCCCGAACAGGAGAATTGTGGCTGCAAAACCACGCGTACACGAGATCGCGAGCGAACTGGGCGTCGACAGCAAGGTCGCGCTCGCGAAGCTCAAAGAGCTCGGCGAGTTCGTCAAAGGACCGTCGTCGAGCATCGAACCGCCGGTCGCCCGCAAGCTGAGGGCTGCCCTCGCTGCTGACGGAGCGAAGCCGACGGATGCCGCACCGGCGAAGCCCGCGGCGACACCGGCCTCCAAGCAGGCCGGCACTCCGGCGACCGTTCCGGCTGGTGCGCCGAGACCCGCAGCGCCGAAGCCGCCTGCGCCGGCGCCCGCTCCTGCACCCAAGGTCGAGGCGAAGCCTGCCGAGCGTGCCGAGGCTCCGAAAGAGAAGCCGGCGGATGCCGCTCCGCGTCCGGGAGGGCCGCGCCCGACCGGTACGCCGCGTCCTGGTAACAACCCGTTCTCGAGCTCGCAGGGCATGGGCCAGCGTCCGGCGGGTACGCCGCGTCCTGGTAACAACCCGTTCGCAAGCTCCCAGGGCATGGGCCAGCGCCCCACCCCTGGCAACATCCCGCGTCCGCAGGCGCCGCGTCCCGGTTCGCCGCGACCCGGCGGGCCCCGTCCGGCAGGTGCCGGTCAGCGTGGTCCGCGTCCGGGTGGCGCAGGGGGCCGTCCGGGCGGTTTCCAGCGCCCAGGCGGTGCAGGAGCAGGAGCAGGTACCGGTGCCGGCGGTTTCAACCGCCCGGGCGGTGGCTTCAGCGGTCCGCGTCCCGCAGGTGGTGGCGGCCGTGGCCGTGGCCCAGGCGGTGGCACGGCAGGTGCGTTCGGCCGCGGTGGCGGCAAGAGCAAGGCCCGCAAGTCGAAGCGTACGAAGCGGCAAGAATTCGAGATGCGCGAGGCGCCGTCGATCGGCGGCGTGAGCGTTCCTCGTGGTGACGGCAGCACGGTCATCCGTCTGCGTCGCGGTGCCTCGATCAGCGACTTCGCAGACAAGATCGACGCCAGCCCCGGCAACCTCGTGACCGTGCTGTTCCACCTCGGTGAGATGGCGACGGCCACGGAGTCGCTCGACGAGGCGACGTTCGAGGTGCTCGGTGCCGAGCTGGGTTACAAGATCCAGATCGTGTCCCCGGAGGACGAGGACAAGGAGCTCCTGGAGGGCTTCGACATCGACCTCGAGGCCGAGCTCGAAGACGAGACCGACGAAGACCTCATGGCGCGTCCGCCCGTGGTCACCGTCATGGGTCACGTCGATCACGGTAAGACGAGGCTGCTCGACGCCATCCGCAACACGAACGTTGTCGCGGGCGAGGCCGGTGGCATCACTCAGCACATCGGTGCGTACCAGATCACGACGGTGCACGAGGGCAACGAGCGTCCGATCACCTTCATCGACACCCCTGGTCACGAGGCGTTCACCGCCATGCGTGCCCGTGGTGCTCAGGTGACCGACATCGCGATCCTCGTTGTGGCGGCCGACGACGGCATCATGCCGCAGACGATCGAGGCGCTAAACCACGCCCAGGCGGCCGACGTGCCGATCGTGGTGGCGGTGAACAAGATCGACAAGCCGGATGCCAACCCCGCCAAGGTGCGCCAGCAGCTCACCGAGTTCGGGCTGGTCGCCGAGGAGTACGGCGGCGAGACGATCTTCGTCGACGTGTCGGCTCGCGAGAACATCGGCATCACCGACCTGCTCGACGCCGTGCTGCTCACGGCGGACGCCGGACTCGACCTGCGGGCGAACCCGAACAAGGATGCCCGCGGTGTGGCCATCGAGGCCAAGCTCGACAAGGGCCGCGGTGCTGTCGCGACCGTGCTCATCCAGTCCGGAACCCTGCGCGTCGGCGACTCCATCGTCGCGGGCACGGCATATGGTCGCGTTCGCGCCATGCAGGACGAGAACGGCGACGCCGTGGATGAGGCGCTTCCGTCTCGTCCTGTTCAGGTGCAGGGTCTCTCGAGTGTTCCGCGTGCCGGCGATACCTTCCTCGTCACCGAGGAAGACCGCACGGCGCGTCAGATCGCCGAGAAGCGCGAGGCCGCGGAGCGGAACGCCCAGCTGGCGAAGGCGCGCAAGCGCATCAGCCTCGAGGACTTCACGCGTGCGCTTGAAGAGGGCAAGGTCGAGTCGCTCAACCTCATCATCAAGGGCGATGTCTCCGGTGCCGTCGAGGCGCTGGAGGAGTCGCTGATGAAGATCGAGGTGGACGACAGCGTTCAGCTGCGCATCCTGCACCGTGGTGTGGGTGCGATCACCGAGAGCGACATCGACCTCGCGACGATCGACAACGCGATCGTCATCGGGTTCAACGTGCGCCCCGACGTGAAGGCTCGCGAGCGTGCGGCCCGTGAGGGGATCGACGTGCGGTTCTACTCGGTCATCTACAACGCCATCGACGACATCGAGAACTCGCTCAAGGGCATGCTCAAGCCCGAGTTCGAAGAGGTGCAGTCGGGTGTCGCAGAGATCCGCGAGATCTTCCGCTCCTCGAAGTTCGGCAACATCGCCGGTGTCTACGTTCGCAGCGGTACCATCACGCGCAACGCGAAGGCTCGCGTCATCCGCGATGGTGTCGTCGTCGGCGACAACCTCGCGATCGAGTCGCTGCGTCGCTTCAAGGATGACGTCACCGAGGTTCGCACGGACTTCGAAGCCGGTATCGGCCTCGGCAAGTTCAACGACATCCAGATCGGCGACGAGATCGAGACCATCGAAATGCGAGAGAAACCGCGCGCGTAGCGCGCAGAGAGCGGGGGCCATTTCTGGCCCCCGCGGTTCTCTCGCCGAGCCCGTCCGTGTTTGTTCGCGTGCCCGTCCCTGCCGGGCACGCACGGCGGGCCGCCGTACACGCCGCCGCCCCGACTGGGGCTCGGTAAAGCAACACAGCGCGCGAAGCGCGTCAATTCACGCGCGTAACCCGCGAAGGTTGCCGACCGTCTAGCCTCAGAACACCACCAGCGCCACGTGCGCTCTGCTGCGCCACCCTGGTTGGCGCGATAGAGCGCACATGGCGCAATGACGGACGGAACGAGGCCGGACAGAGGACGGACGGAACGAGAACCCAGCGCCGACGGAGCGCATACGTGGGCGCGGTAAGAGAAGTAGTCGGTAGAAGAGCCGGAAGAGGTAGAACCATGGCTGACGAGGCACGAGCGCGCAAGCTCGCCGATCGCATCAAAGAGGTCGTCGCAAGGCGGCTCGACAAGGGTCTTCGCGACCCGCGCATGGGCTTTGTGACCATCACGGATGTCCGGGTGACGGGCGACCTGCAGCACGCCAGCGTGTTCTACACGGTGTACGGCACGGAGAAGGAGCGCGAGGACTCGGCCGCAGCGTTGAAGGCGGCGACGGGCATGCTCCGCACCGAGGTGGGCCGCAACATCACGACGAGGCTGACGCCGTCGCTGGAGTTCATCCCCGATGCGATTCCCGAGAACGCGCAGCATATCGAGGGCCTACTGCGCGAGGCGCACGAGCGCGACGAGCAGGTCGCCGGGCTGGCGGCATCCGCTCAGTACGCCGGCGAGGAGGACCCGTACGTGAAGCCCCGCGAGGACGACGAGTACGAGTAACCCGCCACCAGCTCGGCCCACGCTGAGCCACCACTAACCCGCCGAGCCACCACCGAATCCACGTGAATTCGGTGGTGGCTCGACGTTTCGGTGGTGGCTCGACGGAAGGGATCGATGTGGGGACGTCGCGGCGAGTGGGTCAGACGAAGCGCACAGCCTGCTGCAGGCGGGTGCGCAGCTCGAAGAGCGCCGTGCCGTCCGGGCGGGGTGTGTCGGCGATGCCGGTGCGCAGAACATGGGGGAGCACCGAGGCTTGAACGACGACGAGCGCGATTCCGCGTGACTTGCCGACCACGTAGATCGGCTGCTCCAGATCGGCGTCGGGCAGCACGACGGCTGCGACGGCGAACTTGACCGCCGCGGCGCGTCCGAGCGTGCGCGCCCGCCCGGCGAGCTCGTGCAACGGCTGACGCTCGAACCCTGACGCCTCACCCTCCGGCACGAGATCGCCGCGCCTGACGATGACGGGTGCGGCCCAGTCCTCGGACTGGATGGCGAAGAGCCCGGTCGGCCCCAGCACCACGTGGTCGATCTTCTCGACGCGTCCTGATGCGGCGGCGACGCGGCCCGTGGCATCCACGTCGTGCCACACGGTGTAGCCGATGCCGAGCGTCGACAGTGCCCGAGCCGTGTTCTCCTCGGCGATGGCGTCGGCGAGGGCATGCTTGATCTCGCGCGGTGCTGAGCGCACGAGGGCAGGATCGTACGGGTTCTCCAGCTCGCGACCGCGGCCAGACCACTCCCTGATCAGCGTGAGGTATCGCTCGCGCGAGAATCCGCCAGGATGACCGTACGTGCGTGTCTGCGGCCTCGACTCCTGGCGGGATGCCCTCGGGGGCTGGGGCGCCCAGGTGTGCGGGGTCTCCTGGGCGCCGTGCCCGCGGTCGTATGCGGCACGTGCGTCCGGGCTTCCGACCACCGCCCATGCCCGCTGCACCGCGTCGAACTGTGCGGCCGAGCCGCCGGTGTCGGGGTGGGCTTGGCGCAGCATCCGCCGATAGGCCTTACGCAGTTCGTCCTGGCTGGCGGACGCCTGCACGCCGAGCACCTCGTACGGCGAGGCGGAGAGCGGACTGTCTGGCATCGAAAGCACAGCTTAACCCGCGAGCGCATCCACGTGTGCGCCGCCCGCGCCCGTGGTGGGAGTCACAGCATTCGTGCGGCCGTCACTCAGCGCGAAGGAGCGTCGGTACGCGGTGGGAGCGACGCCGACGTCGCGCGTGAAGTGGTGGCGGAACAGGGTTGCGCTGCCGAAACCGCAGCTCGCCGCGATCTCGTCGATGGGGGCATCCGTGGTCTCCAACAGCAGTCGCGCGTGCAGCACACGCTGGGCAGTGAGCCACTGCATCGGGGTCACGCCGGTCTCCGCCACGAAGCGTCTGGCGAACGTGCGAGTGGACATGTGGGCGAGCTTCGCGAGTGCTGTCACCGAGTGCTGTTCGTCGAGGTGAGCATCGAGGTAGGCGAGCACGTCGACGAGCTCGTCGCAGTCGGTCTCGGGTACCGGCCGGTTGATGTACTGCCGCTGGCCGCCGTCGCGCTGCGGCGGGACCACCATGTTGCGGGCGATCACGTTCGCCACGCCGCTGCCCAGCTCGCGGCGAACGAGGTGCAGGCACGCGTCGATGCCGGCGGCCGTTCCCGCGCTCGTGATGAGGTCGCCGTCGTCGACGAAGAGCACATCGGGGTCGACGATCGCGGTCGGATGCCTGCGCTGCAGCTCCTCCGCATACCTCCAGTGCGTCGTGCACGGGCGCCCGTCGAGCAGTCCGGCCGCCCCGAGCATGAACGCTCCGGAGCATGCGCTGAGCAGGATGGCGCCACGATCGGATGCCCGGCGGAGAGCGTCGAGCAGCTCTGGCGGATACTCGTCGTCCGATCGGATCTGCTCTGCGGCCAACGCGATGACGTCGGCGTCGTCCATCGCGTCGAACCCGAGTTCCGGTGTCACCTGGACGCCGACCGGTGTGGTCACCGGCACGCCAGGCTCGATGCCGCACACCCTGAAGTCGATCCTGGGCAGGTTCGCATAGGAGCGATCGAGCCCGAACACCTCGCCGAGCACGCCGAATTCGAAGACGGCGAGTCCGTCGATCACGGGCACCGCCACGCTGCGCAACATGCCGGAAAGTCTACTGGCCGAATCTTTATGGAGACAGTCTCTCTGCCATCTGGTGGCAGCATTTGCATGATCGTAACGTCTAAGCCATGACTCAGCACAGTGCATCCACGTCGGGCCTGCCGGTTCTGCAAGGGATCGAGCACGGCTGGGTGCAGAAGCCGGAACGCCGCCGCCGTCCGTTCGCCCTGTGGAAGTGGTTTCCTCGCGAGATCCTGCATCGCGGCGGATCGGTCACCCGCGACCACGAGCGCGCCTATCGAGACCTTCAGGCGGTTCGGGACCACACCGAGTGGGAGTAGCCGTAGCCAGAAGCGGCAGGCCGTCGATCAGGCGTGCGGCAGCGTGAACCCGCCGGGCACCGCGACCGCCAGCCCGTCGGTCAGCAGTCCGGCGAGGGCCCGCTCTCGTTGCTCCTCGTCCGACCACAGTCCGACGAGCTCCTCGGCGGCCACCGGTCGGTGCGTCGATCCGATCTCCCGCAGCAGGATGCCGCGCACCTGCCTGTCGCTGCCCTCGAACCGTTTCTGCGTCTGACGCCTCGCGCCCAGGTAGGGCGGATGGCCGGAGGCGCGCCAGGCACAGGCATCCGCCACCGGGCACTCGCCGCATCGAGGCGATCTCGCGGTGCAGATGACGGCGCCGAGCTCCATCGCTGCGGCGTTGAACACCCTCGCCTCGGCCTCGTCGGCGGGCAGCACGTCGTTCATGGCGGCGAGGTCTCGTCGCGTGTTCGGCGGCGCAGGCTCACCGTGACCGTCGACGCACCGTGCGAGCACACGTCGCACGTTGGTGTCGACGACCGGGTGCCGTTTGCCGTACGCGAAGGCGGCGACAGCTCGCGCCGTGTAGTCGCCGATCCCCGGCAGTGCGAGCAGCTCGTCGACGTCACTCGGCACGATGCCGCCGTGACGCTCCGTGATGGCGACGGCGCAGGCGTGCAGCCGCAGCGCCCTTCGCGGGTAGCCCAGCCCGGACCACGCCCGGATCGCCTCGGCGGGCGGCTCTGAGGCCAGCGCACTCGGCGTCGGCCATCGCTCCAGCCACTCCTGCAGTCGTGGGATGACGCGAACCACGGGTGTCTGCTGCAGCATCACCTCGCTGACCAGGATGCCCCAGGCGCCGAATCCCGGGCGTCGCCACGGCAGGTCTCGCGCCTCCCGCCGGAACCAGGCGTTCAGCGTGACGGCGAGGTCGCCCGGCGTCGAGGCGCGGGAGTCGTGCTTGATGGACGCCGCGGGCATGCGCACAGCGTAGTCGGCACGGCGTGGCCGTGCGCCCCTCACCTTAAACTGGCGGCATGGAGCTGGCGACCACCCCGAGAACCGCGTTCCTCCGCGATCTGAGGGCCGAGATCGTGCACAACTACCCGGCCGGTCGGGTCATCGTGGCCGTCGATGGTGCAGAGGGGTCGGGAACGGACGAGTTCGCGGATGACCTCGCCGCTGTCTTCCGTGAAGCGGGCACGGCGACGGCGCGGGCATCCATGCGTGATTTCCACCTGCCCCGTGAGACACGGCATGCCAGCGGCCCCGCCGATCCGGGCGACTACTACCTGCGCTCGTTCGACTACGAGACCCTCAGACGCGTGCTCATCGGCCCGTTCCAGATGGCGGGCTCGACCGGTTTTCAGACGACGGCGTTCGACGTGCGCCGCAATGCGCCAGTGGTCTCGGCATGGTCGACCGGTCCCGCTGACCTGGTGCTGGTAGTCGACGGCCCGTTCCTGCTCAGGCCCGCGATCCGGGGCGCCTGGAACTACTCGGTGCTGCTCGACGTGCCGTTGACCGAGGTGTACGCGCGGCTGGCGGCGGGCCAGGGACGCGACCCGGACCCGGATGCACCGTCGAACGCCCGCTACGTCGGCGGATGGCGTCGGTACGGCGCCGAAGAGGAGCCTCAGTTCCTGGCGTCGGTCGTGGTCGATCTGTCGGACCAGTGGAATCCGCGTCGGGAGTACCCAGACACCGGCTGCGCCTGCTTCTGAGTGCGGCTCCGCCTCAGCGCACGGGGAGGGCTGCGGCGTCCTCGCGGGGCAGGAACGTGCCGGAGCGCTCGAGCTCGTGCACCGTGGCGACGATCGCCTCGTTCACGGGCGCTGGCCGGTCGATCGCCGTGGCGGCGCGAACGACGGCGCCGTTGAGGTAGTCGATCTCGGTCATCCGTCCGCGACGTCGACTCTGCAGCGTCGATCCCAGGTTGGGCACGGACCCCATGCGCCTGGCCATCAGCAGCGGCAGCGCACGCGCCGCCCAGAGGGGAAGCTTGGCGAAGGCACGCAGCAGCGCGTTGCCGAGGCCCTGGACGCTCTCGTACCGCACGCCGCTGCCGATCCCGATGAGCACCGCCTCGCGCATCGATGCGGTGACCACGCGGCCGAGCGCCCGGTCGCGGATCGTCTCCTGCACGCTCAGCCCCGTGATGGCAGGCATGGCGTTGACCATGTTGATGATGAGCTTCGACCACTGGGCGCCGAGGAAGTTGCCGACCGCGGCCGCCGGCATCACTGCGCCGAGCACGGCAGCCGCGCGAGTGGCGGCGTCCGTCGGCTCGCCCGCTCCGTCGCCGAGGTAGGTGCCGCCCGTGGCGGTGACCGTCACGTGGCCGGGTTCGACGTACTGAGCCGCGTAGAGCGCGAGTCCGCCGACGAGGTCCGAGTCGGTCAGGATGCCGCCCGCCACCTCGAGCGCGTCCAGGCCGTTCTGCACGATCACCACCGTGATCCCGTGCAGGTGCTCTGCGTTGTCTCGCAGGGCGGATTCCGCATCCTGCGCCTTCGTGCACACGAACGCCAGCTCTGGCGTGCGGCTGAGCCGCTCCGCCGCCGCGACGCGTGCGGTGTGCTCGCCCCACGCGCCGTCGAACCGAAGGCCGTTCTCCCGGATGGCGGCGAGGCCGTCACCACGAGCCGTGACCTCCACGTCGTGACCGGCGCGATCGAGCAGCGCCGCAATGGTGCCGCCGATCGCGCCGGTTCCGATGATTCCGATGCGCACCAGGTCAGCCTATGGTCACGGTCTGACCCGGGATGTCACGCTGTCCGCGCTCAGGCGACGGGTGCGCCGGCGATCACCTCCGCCTCGGTCGTCGACTCCGCTTCTACCGCCTCGCGCGTCGAGGTGCGCGGTGTGCGACCGATGGGAAGGAACAGCGCGATGATCGCCGCGCCCGCCAGCACCCACGCTCCGACGGCGACGGCCGGGATGGCTGCGTGCACGTATCCGGTCGGGGTCAGCGTGCCGCCTGCACCGGTGAACACCGCGGTGAGAACGGCGACGCCGAGCGCGACGCCGATCTCGCGCAGGGTCGCGTTGGTGCCGGACGCCTTCGCGTGATCCTGTTCGCCGAACCCGGCCAGCACAGCGGTCGAGCTGGGCGCGAACACCAGACCCATGCCGATCCCGGCGAGCAGGAAGGGCGGAACCATGGCGGCGAACGACGTGTCTGGGGCGAGGATCGCGGCGACCCAGAACATCGCGACCGACTGGAACACCAGTCCGACGACGATCGGCAGCCGCGTGCCGAACAGCGGAACCAGCACGGCCCCGGTGAGGGGCGCGATCACCATCGGGGCGAGCGTCCACGGCATGGTCATCAGGCCGGCCTCGAGGGGAGTGTGGCCCTGCACGACCTGCAGGAACTGGATCAGGATGAACACCGCGCCGAAGATGCCGAAGCTGAACGCCACTCCGACGAGGTTCGCCACCGAGAAGCTCCTGTTGCGGAAGAGGCGCAGCGGCAGCAGGGGAGCTGTCGCCCTGGTCTCCCACCACACGAATGCGAGCAGCAGCACCCCGCCGCCGATCAGCGCGGTCAGCACCTCGCCGCTGTCCCAGCCGAGGTCGTTGCCGCGAACGATGCCGAACACGACCGCGAACACCCCGACACCGACGAGCACCACACCGAGCAGGTCGGCCCGAAGCCGTGCGCCGAACGAGTTCGGCAGCGTGAGGAGCACGAGCGGGATCGCGATGATGCCGAACGGAACGTTGAGCCAGAAGATGGCCTGCCAGTTCCAGCCCTGCACGACGGCGCCGCCGACGAGCGGGCCGAGTGCGACGCCGAGGCCGGAGACGCCTCCCCAGATGCCGATGGCTGCCGGGCGCATCCGCTCGCTCACCGATCCGGCCAGCAACGTCAGCGAGAGCGGCATGATCGCCGCGGCACCCGCGCCCTGAATGGCTCGGAACGTGATGAGCTCGGCCGGCGAGGTCGCCAGTGCCGACGCCGCGCTCGCCAGCGTGAACAAGGCGATGCCGATCACGAAGACCGTGCGTCTGCCGAAGCGATCGCCCAGCGCGACCGAGAGCAGGATGAACGTGGCGAACGAGAGGCTGTAGGCGTTGACCACCCACTGCAGCTCCTCGATCGAGGCCGAGAGGTCTTGAGCGATCTTCGGCAGGGCATTCGTGACAACGAGGTTGTCGAGCGTCGCCATGAACATCGGGAGGGATGCCGCCACGATGGCGAGCCAGGTCGGCACGCGCCTGCGCTGCGCGGTTGCGATCGTCATGAGCGTCTCCAGATCGAAGGAAGTTGATGTAATCGAATGATTACAAGACGAGACATTAGTAATCGACTGATAACATGTCAAGCGTGACTTCGGAACAGACGACGACCGACCCGGCGAAGGTGCCGCAGGAGCGCGTCTCGGCGACGGTTCGCCGCGAGCAGATCCTCGCTGCGGCCAGCCAGGTGTTCGGCGAGCGCGGCTACATCGGTGCGACCACGGACCAGGTAGCGCAAGCAGCAGGCATCAGCCAGCCGTACGTGGTGCGCATGTTCGGCAGCAAGGAGAATCTCTTCGTCGAGGTTCTGGGCCGCGCGCTCCAGAAGCTGCTCGACGCGTTCCGCGCTGCGCTGGCCGAGTCGAAGGAGGCGGGCGACGACCTGGAGGCGCGGATGACCCGCCTCGGTGCTGCGTACGCGGATCTCATCGTCGACCGGGGCATCCTGATGTCGCTCATGCAGGGGTTCGTGGCGGGCCATGAGCCGGCGATCGGCGCCAAGTCCAGGGCCGGGTTCATGGAGCTCTACACCCTGCTGCGCAACGAAGCGGGCTTCGAACCGGACCTGATCGTGGACTTCCTCGCCCACGGCATGCTCTTCAACACGCTCATCGCCATGCGGATGCTCGAGCAGTACGACTCCGACGACGCGTGCATTCCCGAGTTGCTCGCGCACACGTTCCGCACCAAGCTCGATGTCGTGATGAATGTGGTTGTCGGCCAGCCCGACGCGGCGTCGACGGCAGAAGCGATCCGCGCGCGGACCACTGCGTGAGCGCGCCGAACGGCATCCTGGTCGTCGACAAGCCGGCCGGGTGGACGAGTCATGACGTCGTCGCGCGCACCCGCAGACTGGCGAACACCCGCAAAGTCGGGCACGCGGGCACGCTCGACCCCATGGCAACCGGAGTGCTGGTGCTGGGTCTCGGCCCCTCGACCAGACTGCTCACGTATGTCGTCGGATCCGACAAGGAGTACCTGGCGACGATCCGACTCGGCGCCTCGACCACGACGGACGACGCAGAGGGCGAGAACCTCGGCTGGGCACCCGTCGACCGCATCGGTGCCGTCACTCCGGAGCGTCTGGCGGCGGCGATCGAGCACCTCACCGGAGACATCGAGCAGGTGCCGAGCAGCGTGTCGGCCATCAAGGTCGACGGCAAGCGCGCTTACGCCAAGGTTCGGGCGGGTGAGCAGGTCGAGCTGAAGTCCCGGCCCGTGACCGTCTCGGTGTTCGAGGTGCTCGACACCCGCGAGGTGACGGTCGACGAGCACGTCGCGCTCGACGTGGACGTTCGCGTGGTGTGCTCGTCGGGAACCTACGTGCGAGCCCTCGCGAGAGACCTCGGGGTCGCACTCTGGTGCGGCGGCCACCTGACGGCGCTCCGCCGCACCAGGGTCGGACCGTTCGAGGTGGAGGATGCCCGCGCCCTCGACGACCTCGACGTGGCGGCCGCGCTCGTCCCGCCCGCGCACGCCGCGGCATCCCTCTTCCCCGTGCTCGAACTCAGCAGCGAACAGGCGGTCGACCTGGGCCACGGCAAGAAGGTGCCGGTCGAGTCAGGCGACGCAGAGACGACCGCTGCCGTCGCGCCAGACGGGCGCCTGGTAGGCCTCGCCACCGTACGCAAGGGTGTCGCACGCACGATCGTGAACTTCCCCGATGAGCAGACCGCGGTCGCCGACCGAGACGAGGAGGCCCGGTGATCGAGTGGTTCACCACGGTGCAGGTTTTCGTGGCGCTGGCGGCGGGCATCCTGTGTCTCGTCGTCGGCTTCATCGGCCGGCCCCCGAACGACCTGACGCTCGGCGCCATCGCGCTCGTCGAGCTGCTGCTCGTCATCCAGCTGGTCATCACGATCGTGGCGCCGCTGGTCGGAAACGACCCGACGGGCTCACTCGGCGAGTTCTACATCTATCTGATCTCGGCGCTGATCCTGCCCGTCGCCGGCGCGTTCTGGAGTCTCATCGAGCGCACCAGGTGGAGCACCGTGGTGCTCGGCGTCGTCGGGCTGGCCATCGCTGTCATGGTCTACCGCATGGGCCAGATCTGGTTCGTGCAGGGCACCCCCTAAGCACCATCGCCGCTCGTGGGCCTCGTCGCCGTCATCCGCGGCGCGCAGCGATAATGGAGTGACATGTCCGAGAATCATTCCGCGCGCGCGGCGTCGTCCGCACCTGCAGCGCCCGACGACTCCTCTTCTTCTTCTGCGACGACCCCTGAACGTTCCGGCCGCAGGATGACCGGGGTCGGCCGCGTGCTCGTGGCTGTGTACGGCATCCTGGCGCTGGCCGCCACGGGTCGCAGTGTGTTCCAGATCATCGATCACTTCTCGCTCGCGCCGGTGGCCTTCATCCTGTCCGCCTTCTCGGCCGTGATCTACATCGTCGCCACGATCGCGCTGATCGCGCCAGGACGCGTCTGGTACCGGGTGGCATGGATCACCATCTCGATCGAGCTGGTCGGCGTGATCGTCGTCGGCACCATCACCACGTTCGCACCAGAGCTGTTCGGCGCGGGCGTCGGCGACCCGTTCGGTGACAACTCGACGGTGTGGTCCACTTACGGGGCCGGTTATCTGTTCATCCCGCTCGTGCTTCCCGTGCTCGGAATGCTCTGGCTCGCGCGCCACAAGCCGGCCCCTGCCACGTCAACCGACCCTGCGGCCGGGGCATGAGGATCTTCCGCTCCATCGACGAGATTCCGTCTGACTTCGGGCCGAGCGCGGTCACGGTCGGAAAGTTCGACGGCGTTCACCTCGGGCACCGCGCCGTCATCGGGCGCCTGCTGCAGGTCGCGCGCGACGCCGGTCTGGCATCCGTTGTCGTGACGTTCGATCGCAACCCGATGTCGGTCGTCGCACCCGACCGCTGCCCCGAAGACCTCGTCAGCCTCGAGCAGAAGCTCGACCTTCTCGAGCAGACCGGAATCGACGCCGTGCTCGTTCTGGCGTTCGATCTCGCGCTGTCGCGCGTGCCGGCAGAGGACTTCGTCGAGCGCTATCTCGTGTCGCGTCTGCATGCGAAGAAACTGCTGGTCGGCAGCGACTTCAGGTACGGGGCGAAGGGTGCTGGGGATGTCGCACTTCTACGAACCCTCGGTGAACGCGACGGCTTCGACGTGCAGCTCATCGACGACGTGCGCCCCGACGGGCACGATCGCGTGTCATCCACCTGGATCCGCAGCCTGCTCGCCGATGGCGACGTCGCGTACGCCGGTGTGCTGCTCGGCCGGGCTCCGACCGTGCGCGGACTCGTGGTGCACGGCGCGATGCGTGGTCGCGAGCTGGGATTCCCGACCGCGAACCTGTCGCCGCAGAGCGACGGCCTGATCCCGGCCGACGGGGTGTACGCAGGCTGGCTGATCGACGGAGGAGTGCGTCATCCCGCCGCCATCTCGGTCGGTGACAACCCGACCTTCGAGGGCGTTCCGCAACGGCAGGTCGAGGCGTACGTGATCGGGGAAGACCTCGATCTCTACGACCACGTGGTCGACGTGGAGTTCACGCGGCGCATCCGCGGCATGGTGGCGTACTCGGGCATCGATCCCCTCATCGCCCAGATGCACGCCGACGTCGCGGAGGCCTCGGCGATCCTCGGTCGCTGACGGTTCTGCCATACATCGCACTCACACGCCGCTCGCCGAATTCTGCTTCGTGTCGATTCGGCGCGGACGCGCGAAGAGTGCGACAACACCGGCCACGAGCGCGATGACGATCCCGATCAGCTGCAGGTAGATGCCAGCCAGCTGTCCGGCGGTTGCACCCGACGAGAGCAGGCTGACCGTGGTCCCCGAGGCCAAGGCGCCGACGGTCAGGAACACTGCGACGGCCAGTCCGAGAATGACGATCCACCGCCAGCGCACCACAACGACCACCAAGGCGGCGACCGCCAGGATGATCGGCCCCGGCGGAACCGGGGGGAACCCGGGAACACCGGTCAGGAACTGCACGAGAACACCGACGGCAGCGAGCAGGAGGCCGCCGGCGTGCAGCCACGGTGCGACACCGAGACGGGACGTCGTTCGTACTTCACTCTGAGTCATGCTTCGAGGCTCGCGGATGTCGAGCCGAGCCGAATCTGACGAGGAGAGTAATCCCGGTACGACTCGCGGTGTACGTCTCCCGCAACCCGGCAAGGCCTTGGGGTCGCGCAGCTAGCCTGGTCGTGTCTTTCCTCGGGGCGGAGGTGCGGAGCATGGATGAGCGGCGTCGGCTGCTCGAGCGCGTGTTCTCCCAAGAGGGCGCGTCCGAGGCCGTCGAGGATCACCTCGATCCGGCAACCGGTCAGACGGTGCGGATGACCCAGAGCGAGTGGGAACTGGCGCAGTACGACCGCCGCCACGGCAGGCTCGGCGCGGACGAATCCGCCGCCGGGGAAGCGCACGGCGGGTCATCCGATGTCTCATCCGACGCGGAATCATCCGATGCGGAATCGTATGCGGCGCTCAGCGCCATCGCCGCCGAGAACGAGATGCCGCGGGCCGGCGGTCCGAGTCCGCGTACGGCACCCCGATCCCGTCGTCTGCGGAAGGCACTCCCGTATCTCGCCGCCGTCGGTGGACTGGTGCTCGGTGTCGCTCTCACGATCGGTATCCAGAGCACCCTCGGCACGACTGCCCCTCGCGGCAGCGGCGCAAGCTCGACGGCGGATCCGGCAGCCGGCGCATCGGTCGGCTCGGGGGAAGGCGATGTCGGAGCGACCCTCGCTGCCGTCAACAACTACTTCGGCAGCTCACGCGGCGTCGGCGATCTGTCTCCCGACGTGACCCAAGGATTCGATGCGACCTCGTTCCATCACGTCGCAGGCACCGCGGCGATGCAGAAGACCAGCGACATCTACGCCGCGAGTCGTCTCGACGGCACGTACTGCCTCGTCGCCGTGACGAACGCGGGCCGGGCGGCGGAGACCTGCGGAACCGTCGACGACATCGCCCGCAGTGGACTCACCCTCACGCAGGACGCCGTGCTGGACACCGACGGACAGCACGTCACGGTCACCGTGATCTGGCAGACCGACGGAACCCTCACCTGGACCGAGATCCCCGCCGCCGGCTGATCGGCGATCGCAGACCGTGCGCGATCATGGGAGCATGAGCGCCGACTCCACGCGGTTCACCGTGCGGCGAGGCGTGCCGGCCGATCTCGACGCCGCCCTCGACGTGCGGCGTCGCTCATCCGGGCGGCCCGTCTCGGCCCGCGCACAGCATGACACTGCAGCGGCGATGGATGACCCCACGAGGCTCTTCATCGTGGCTGAGACCGACGCCAGGATGATCGGCTGGGCGAAGACGAAGCATTTCGCGGAACCGGATGGCCTCGCGCCCGCCGGTCACTATCTGATGGGCATCCTCGTGGATCCCGAATGCCGCAGGGCCGGCGTGGGAACCGAGCTGGTGCGTGAGCGGCTGGAGTGGATCGCACAACGCACCGACCGCGCATTCTTCTTCACCAACGTCGGCAACGCGGCATCGATCGCGTTGCACCGTCGCTGGGGCTTTCGCGAGATCGCGCGTGGCAGGGGATTCCGGGGAGTTCCCTTCGACGGCGGGGTGGGCATCCTGTTCTCCGCGGAGCTGCCTCCGGCCCGGTCATCCTGACGTCGGCAGCCGTAAGGGTTGGACCCTGCTAGGCCCGTACGGGCTTGCGACCGAAGAGGTAGAGCACGATGCCCTGCGCGCTGCCCTCCATGACCGGCCCTCGGCCGATGGCCCAGCCGGCGTCCGTCGCCGACAGGGTGTTGTGAGAGACGACGACGCGACGGTCGGCCGATGTCATCAGCAAGCCGCGAAGAGCGACGCGGCGAGTCGCGTCGGGCTCCACGCGGATCGGGATGCCGAGCGGCTGCACGATGTCGTAGCTGTGCACGACGGTCTCGACGAGGTCATTCGTGCCCGTGCGGCCGATTCCCGCGCGACGCAACGCGGCGATGCGCCGGATCTTGCCCACGAGGTCTTCGGGAGATGATGCCTCTCCCTCTTGTCTACTGACGGCGTCGGTGAGCGCGTTGGGGCTCGGACGGGTCAGCGTCAGCATCGGCAGCGCCGTGCGCATCATCTCCGGAAACGAGTTGCCGACCCGCCACACGATGTGGCCGGCGACGTCTCGCACCGTCCACCTGGCGCACAGGCTCTGCGCACCCCACTGATCTGCGTCGAGGTCCTCGAGCACATCAGCCAGCTGCTGGAGAGTGTCGGCGATCTGCTCCCTGAAGTCGTGTCGCATCTGATCCTCCCGCCGTCGCGGAACATCCTGACACGCTGGTCCTGGCTTGGGGTCGGAATGTGACTCGGTATGGGGTCGTCATACCTGCAGGTACCCTGGGACGGCCGCCGTGTGGCGGCACGACTCGAGGGAGAGCAGCGTGACGACCGGCCACGACGAGGCATCCGACCGCAGGGCATCCGAGCGGCCTGCGCCAGTCGTACTGGCGGCGAACCGCCCTCAGGCCCGGCCCTATCGGGGCGGCGTCGGCATCGAGCGCTTCCGGCGCGTCGAGCCGAACCCGGAGCCGGAGGCCGCGTGGATGCCCGAAGACTTCGTCGCCTCAACGACCGAGGTCTTCGCAGGGGGAGGCGTCGGACTCACTACGCTGGCGGACGGCACCACCCTGCGCGACGCTGTCGCGGCAGCACCACTCGACTACCTCGGCGAAGCGCACGCCGGCGCGTACGGTGCCGACTCGATGCTGCTCGTCAAGCTGCTCGACACCCGCGAGCGGCTCTTCGTGCACTACCACCCGTCGACCGCGTTCGCCCGCGAGGTCCTCGCACACGCGAGCGGCAAGACCGAGGCGTGGATCATCGTGGCGACGGAGGGTCCCGCGTACGCCTACCTCGGCTTCTCGCGCGAAGTCGGCGAAGACGAGGCGCTGCGCTGGTTCGAGACGCAGGATGTCGACGGCATGCTCTCCGCGATGAATCACGTGTCGCTCTCCGAGGGCGACACGCTGTTCGTGCCTGCGGGCATGCCGCACTCCATCGGCCCGGGCATCACGCTCGTCGAGTTGCAGCAGCCGACGGATCTCTCGATCATCCTCGAGCGGGAGGGCTTTCCCATCGAGGAGTCGGCAGCGCTTCTCGGACTGGATGCCCGCACCGCGTTCTCCGACCTCGACAGGAGCGCGGTGCCGCGCGAACGGATACTCAGGCTGTCATCCTCACGTGCCGCGCAGAAGAGCGGCGACGCCTGGGTGACGCCGTTCTTCCCGACTGAAGCAGACGTCGTCTTCCGGGCGGACCGCATCGAGTCGCACGGCTCGACGACGCTGGACGCGGGGTACGGCGTGCTCGTCATCCTCGACGGCCATGGCGAGTTGCGCTGGGCGGACGGCGGCATTTCCCTGACCGCCGGTGAGACCGTGCTCGTGCCCTTCGGCGTCGGCGAGACCGCTCTGACCGGAAACATCACCCTCGTGCGCTGCCGCCCGCCCGCCGCGCCCTCCGCTTCGCTGGTCGAGTAGCGCCCGCGAAGCGGACCTGTATCGAGGCCGATGGGGAACTCCTGGGTCTCGATACGTGCGCCTTCGGTGCGCTACTCGACCAGCGGGGCACCGTGCTCCTCAACCGGCGGTGAGCGGCGCCCCCGGCGATGGGCATGCGGCCGGGGTGAAAGACTTGGGTGTGACCGAACAGAACACCGCAGCACGTCATCCGCTCTGGGCAGGCAGAACGCTGGCGTTGCTGGGCATCCTGCTCGTCGCGGCCAACTTGCGTGCCGCGGTCACGGCGCTCTCGCCGATCTTCGACGAGATCACGCACGACGTGCCGTTCGGTGCGGCAGGCATCGGTCTGCTCGGAGCTCTGCCTCCGATCAGCTTCGCGGTGTTCGGGCTCATCGCCCCGCTGTTCACGCGTCGCGCGAGCCTCGAGGTCGTCGTGGTCTTCGCGCTGGTCGCCCTTATCGTCGGCGACCTCGTTCGAGGCCTTTCGACGTCGTACTGGATGCTCGTGGTCGGCAGCATCGTCACGTTCGCTGGAATGGCCGTCGGGAACGTGCTGCTGCCGCCGCTCGTGAAGCGGTACTTCCCCGACCGAATCGGCCTCATGACCGCCCTCTACGCGACGGTGCTGTCGGTGAGCACGCTGATTCCGCCGCTGATCGCCGTACCCGTCGCTGACTCCGCCGGCTGGCGTTACTCCGTGGGGATGTGGGCGGTGCTGGCCGCGATCGCGCTGTTGCCGTGGTTGGGCATCCTGATCCGTCGTCCGGATTCCCGGCACGTCGACGCCGAGGTCGAAGAACCCGGCAAAGCGGCGATGGGTCGTGTGTGGCACTCGCCGCTTGCGTGGGCGATGGCGGTCATGTTCGGCACCTCATCTCTGAACGCCTACGCCATGTTCGCGTGGATGCCCCAGCTGCTGCACGACACCGCGGGAAGCACCCCGGCCCAGGCCGGCGACCTGTTGTCGCTCTACGCCGGCATGGGCATCCCGGCGGGGCTCCTCATTCCCGTGCTCGCCGCCCGCATGCGCAACGTCGGCCTGTTGGCCTACCTCGGCGTCGCGTTCTTCGTCGTCGGATACATCGGCCTGCTGTTCTGGCCGTCGCAGGCCACCTGGGTGTGGGTCACCATGGCCGGCCTCGGCCCGCTGATCTTCCCGCTGTGCCTCGTGCTGATCAACCTCCGCACCCGAACGCACGAGGGCGCCGTCGCGCTCAGCGGTTTCACGCAGGGACTCGGTTACGTGCTCGGTGCCATCGGCCCCATTGTGGTCGGCTCCTTGCACGACGTGACAGGCGGCTGGACGTGGCCGATCATCTTCCTGCTGATCACGGCAGTGGCAGCGGCATTCGCGGGCGCGGTGATCGCACGGCCCGGCATGCTGGAGGACCACATGTCTGCTCGCGCGGCACGGAACGGGGTGAACGTTCGGTGACAGACCCGATGCGAATGTCGTGTGAGGTCATCCCATGCCGTGAGCGGCATGCTTGACTGAGCCGGTGAGGTCGAGGGGGTGAGCGACGAGCCGGTGAAGGACGAGCCGGTCATGGCGGATGCGCTCCGTCTCGTTCGCGGTCGTCGGGGTGCCACAAGACTGCTCGTCATCCGGGATGGCAGGCGTTACGTCGACGAACGGGTCGGCTGCGGCCCGGACTCGCTGTTCTGGATGTTCTCGGCCGGCAAGCCGTTCCTCGCCGTTCTCGTTCACAAGCTCGCCGAGCAGCGACGGCTCTCGCTCGACGCGCCCGTCGCCCAGTACTGGCCGGAGTTCGGCCGCTTCGGCAAGGGCGAGGTCACGGTCCGCCGGGTGCTGCAGCACCGGTCGGGCATGGCCGTCGCCACCACGTCGGTGGGCGACGCGCTCGCCATGACGCGCTGGAGCCGCAGCGTGCACCGCATCGAGCGCGCCAAGCTGCGCTGGCCGGTCGGCGCTGTGCCCGCCTATCAGTACCTGGCGTTCGGGTTCATCCTCGGTGAGCTCGTCGAGCGTGTGACGGGGATGCCCGTCGCCGACGCTCTTCGCGTCGAACTGCTCGAACCGCTCGGCCTCCACGACACCTTCCTCGGGGTGCCGGAGTCGCAGCTGTACCGCTGCGTGCCCATTCGCGGAACGACGCCCGTCGGACGCATCGCCGCGCTCGACCTGAACCGCCGCAGCCTTCGAAGGGCCGTCATCCCGGCGGCGGGCATCTCGACGACAGCGGAGGATGTCGCCAGGTTCTACAGCATGCTGCTGAACGGCGGCGAGATCGACGGCGTGCAGATCCTCTCTCCGGACACCGTGACGCGCATGCTGCGCCCCTCCAGCAATGGAGAGCTCGATCGCTATGCGAAGGCTCCCGTTCGGTGGTCGGAGGGATTCCAGCTCGGTGGTGCCCGCCATGCGGCCGGGTTCATCAGCCCGCTGGGGGAGCTCAGCAGCAAGCAGGCCTTCGGCCACAACGGCAGCAACTGCTGCGTGGCATGGGCCGATCCGACGCGCGGGCTCGTCTTCGTGCACCTCACCAACAGACTGGGTGAGGGCTTGGATGCGATCGGTCACCACTCCGCCGTCGCCGACGCGGTGATCGCGGCCTGCGACGCCGCCGACGTGGCGTCCGACATCGGCGCGGACGGCTGAGCCGCGCCCGACCGAACGGCGCCCGACCGAACGGCGTCCGGCGAAACCGCGCTCAGCAGAAATACGGCTCTAGAGCGCCGGCAGCATCTCCGCGCGGTGCACCAGCGCGGCCGCGCCGATGAGGGGGCCTTCGCCCGACAGTCCTGACGGGACGATGCGCACCTTGCGCACGAAACCGAAGTAGTGACCCTCGAGCACCTCGCGGATGAAGTCGAAGAGGTCGGGCGTCGCCTGCGAGAATCCTCCGCCGATCGCGACGAGCTCGAGGTCGAGCAGCGCGGTCGCGCTGGCGATCGCCGCCCCGACGGCGTGGCCGGTGCGCTGGATGGCCTCCCGCGCGATCGGGTCGCCCGCGGAATAGGCGGCCGCGAGGTCCTCCCCGGTCGATCCCGTGAAGCCCTGCCTCCGCGCCCACGCGACCGTGTGCGGCCCGCTGGCGATCGCCTCCAGCGAGGTGGCCTTTCCGAACGTGTCCTCGCCCTGGTAACCGGCGACCTCGACGTGACCGACGTGGCCGGCGTTCCCCGTCGGGCCGGTCACGACGTGTCCACCGACGATGAGACCGCCTCCGATGCCCGTCGAGACGACCATGCCCATCACGTTGTCGACACCCTGCGCTGCGCCGACCCAGTGCTCGGCCATCGTGATGGCAACGCCATCCATCTCCAGCGCGACGGGCACGTCGACGCCTCTGGCCTCCAGCACGCCCAACACGAACCCGCGCAGGTCGAAATCACGCCACGCCGGTACGTTCAGCGGTGACACGAGTCCGCCCTTGCGGTCGATCGGGCCGGCGCATCCGATGCCGATACCGGCTAATTCGGCCTCTCCTGCGTCATCCAGCGCGGCCTCGATCACGGCGCGAACGGATGACTGCAATCCCTCGCTCGTCGCCTCGCGTCCGGTCGGCGCGCGGTGGCGCGAACCCGGAACGACCTCACCGTCATCGGTGACGAGCGCGGATTCGACCTTGGTGCCGCCGAAGTCGACGGCGAGAGCGAGGGGCGGGGTCATGGTTCCAGGTTAGGGGAGCCGAGGCGCCGCCCGATGCGCTCCGATCCTCAGTCGCGGGGGATGATCGCGAGGGACGGAATTCTGCCCCGTCTGCTCACCGCAACACGCAGATGGGAGCGCCGCATCACGATCGCCGCGATCACCAGCGCGGTGAGGAGCGGAACGAGGCCGGAGATCGCGAAGCCCCATGCCGGCCCGAACTGCTCGACGATCCAGCCCATCACGGGGCCTCCGATCGCCTGGCCGCCCAGCTGCACCATGATGTACAGGGCCATCACCCGTCCACGGATGCTGAGGTTGGTCGACATCTGCACCAGCGAGTTCGCACTCGTCAGGAACAGCAGGCTGGCGACGCCACTGCCGGCGATCAGCACGCCGAACACGACGATGCCGGGGGCGAATGCCGTGCAGGCTTGGATCACGCCGAGCAGCGCAGCTCCGCCGATGACGATCCGCAAGCTCACGCTGAGCCTGCGGGTGGAGAGAACCGCGCCGGTGAGTGCGCCGACGGCGACGAGCGCGTTGAAGAATCCGTATCCGGCCGAGCCGACCTTGTAGATGTCGTTCGCGTACGCCGCCAGCAGAACGGGCATCGTGTACGCGAACATCGCGACGGCGCCGAGCATGACGATGGTGAGCAGGATGGCCGGCTTGTGCACCGCGTACTTCAGGCCCTCGGAGAGCTGGCCCTTGCCGCGCGGCGTCACGGGGGTCGGCAGAAGCGCCTTCGGGTTCATCGAGCCGAGGGCGCAGACCACGACGACACAGGCCGCCGCATTGATCGCGAATGCCCAGCCGGCACCCACTGCGCTGATCGCGAGGCCGCCGATGGCCGGGCCGAGCAGAGCGCCGAGCTGAAAGGTGGAGGAGTTGAGGCTGATCGCGTTGCGCAGCAGTTTCGGTCCGACGACCTCGTTGACGAAGACCTGCCTGGCGGGGTTGTCGACGACCGTGACGAGGCCGACCAGAAAGGCGATCAGCCAGATCTCCCACACCTGTACGGTGCCGGTGAGGATGAGCACTGCGAGCACTGCTGCGAGCAGGGCCGCCGTGGTCTGGGTCATCATGAGCAGCATCCGCTTGGAGTAGCGGTCGGCGATCACTCCGCCGAGCAGACCGAAGATGAGCGTCGGGGCGAACTGCATGGCGACCGTGACGCCGACGGCGGCGACGCTGCCGGAGAGCTCCAGGACCAGCCAGTCCTGTGCGACGCGCTGCATGCCGAGAGCTGTCGTCGCGACGACCTGAGCACCTGCGTAGATGCGGTAGTTCGGCACCCTGAGCGACGCGAACGAGTCGCGCCACGATGGGCGCTGAGTGAGCACGGGAACGGGGGCGGTGAGCAGAGGATCAGGCGAAGTTATGGGCGTAGTTATAGAAGAGGTAGTCACGAAGCGTTCCGAGTGCGGTCAAGTTAAGAGCGTGTAAGACAACGCTATCCTCGGGCTATTCATTCCTCGAACTAATCCCACCTATAACTACCATTGCGTTCGTGAATGTAAGGTGGATGCCGTGTTCGACCCCGACCTGCTCGCCACCTTCCTCGCCGTCGTCGAGACGGGCAGCTTCACCCGCGCGGCCGAGCGTCTCGGCCTGAGCCAACCGACGGTCAGTCAGCACGTCCAGCGACTCGAGAAGGCGGCTGGTCGCGTACTCATCGACCGCGACACCCGGCAGGTTCGCCTGACCGACAACGGCGACGCGATGGCCGGCTTCGCGCGCACGATCCTCGCCGCGCACGCCGCCGCAGACAGCTACTTCAGCGGAACGGCGATGCGGGGAAGGCTGCGATTCGGAGCGGCGGATGATCTCGCGCTGACCCAGCTGCCCAGCATCCTTCGCGACTTCCGTCAGGCGTATCCGCAGATCAACCTCGAGCTGACGGTCGGTCAGTCAGCGCCTCTCGCGCGCAGGCTCAAGGCCGGGCAGCTCGACCTCATCTTCATCAAGCAGAACTCGGGGGCGACCGACGGCGACAGGGTGGCCGTCGACTCCATGGTCTGGATGGGACTCGACAAGACCGAGCTCGCGCCGACCGATCCGGTGCCTCTGATCGCCTACCAGGACCCGAGTCTGAGCCGCCAGATGGCGATCGATGCGCTGGAGTCGGCCGGACGTGTCTGGCGCATCACGTGCAACACTCGCGAGGTCAACGGGGTGCTCGCCGCAGTGCGAGCGGGGCTCGGGGTTGCGCCGTTCCCTCGCACGCTCATCCCAGCGGACCTCGTCAAGGTCACCAACCGGCTCGGTCTCCCCGAGCTCGGCGAGGTGGAGTTCAGCCTGCTCGCCAACCCCCGTGCCGCGGCCGAGCCCGTCGCCGCGCTCACCCGAGCGATCATGGGCCGCACGCTGCACTGAGCGCCTGTTTTCTCTCAGCGTGCCTTGGTGTGGTGTAGGCGGCGTCTCTTCCGCGGGTTGAGGAGCTCGCGGCGCAGCCGCGCGCGTCTCGAAACCCAAACCCAGTCGGACGGTTTCGAGACGCGCGCCTTCGGCGAGCTCCTCAACCAGCGGAGGGACAGACCTGCCACTGCGCAGATGAGCGGATGACTGGGGTCGCGTTGCTCAAAAGTGGGCGTCTTTCTATTCTGGAAGGCGCCATGAACTCCTCAGACGAACTGCTCGCCGTGCGCGCCGCCGAGCTCTACTACGACGAGGGACGCACCCAGGACGAGATCGGTGCAGCGCTGCACATCACGCGGTGGAAGGTCGGCAGGCTGCTCGCTCAGGCGCGCGCTGCCGGCATCGTCCGCATCGAGATCGTGCATCCTCGCGCCCGTCGCGTGCTCGCGGAACAGGCCGTGAAGAAGCGGTACGGGCTGAAGGACATCGTCGTGGCATCCTCCGCAGGCGTCTCGTCGTCGGAAGAACTCCAGCGTCGCGTCGCCCAGGCAGCAGCCGACTACCTCGCGGCCATGCGCCCTGCTCCGCGCACCCTCGGTGTGAGCTGGGGCAGGACCATGCACGACGTCGCGGCATGCCTTCCCCGCGGGTGGGCGCACGGCGTCGGAGTCGTTCAGATCAACGGCGGCCTCAGCCTGACGAAGTACGGCGACACCGCGTCGGCCACCGCCCTGGTGATCGCACAGAAGGCCGCAGGCTCCGCCCATGTTCTGCCGATCCCCGCCATCCTCGAGCACACCGCGACCAAGCGCAGCATCGAACGCGACCGCGCCATCGCCGGCGTGCTCGATCGAGCGGCGCACGCCGAGGCGTACCTGTTCAGCGCTGGCGTCGCAGGGGCTGACTCTGCTCTCGTGAACAGCGGCTACCTCACGCCGTCGGATGTCGAGACCCTGGTCTGCAAGGGCGCCGTCGGCGACGTCGTCGGCCGGTTCGTCGGTGCAGACGGAGCCCCCGTCGATGCGGAGCTCGACTCCAGGACCGTCGGACTCTCTCTCCAGAAGCTGAAGGAGTCGGAGACCGCCATCGCCGTCGTCGCCGGGGAGGGCAAGCACGAGGTCGCGCGTGCGCTCGTCACCAACTCGTTGTGCACCGTGCTCATCACCGATGACCGCACCGCCGCCGCACTGCTCGACGCGCCGGGCGCGGCCGACACAGAGCTCGCACGGAACGCCGCAACAGGCGCATCAGCCGAGGAGGCATCATGACGCTCGATCTCGCCCGCACCGTCGTCGGTTCGGAGGTCAGCGAGCGCAGTCTGCGCTCCTTCGCGCTCGGCCTGCCGGGCGTCGACGCGGTGGGTCTCCAACAGCGTGCCGCGTCGCTGGCCACGAGGTCCATCAAGACATCGTCGAAGCGCTGGGCGCTCGACACGATCATCTCGCTCATCGACCTCACGACGCTCGAAGGAGCAGACACCCCCGGCAAGGTGCGCTCGCTGGTCGCCAAGGCCGTGCTGCCCGATCCGTCCGACCCGACCTGCCCGCAGGTGGCAGCGGTGTGCGTGTACGGCGATCTCGCCCACGTCGCCGTCGAGGCGCTCGGAGCCAACCACGCTGGCGCCGGAGGCGCGATCCACGTGGCCGCCGTCGCCACAGCCTTCCCCAGTGGTCGCGCCTCCCTGCGCGTCAAGCTCGCCGACACGGCCGATGCCGTCGAGGCGGGGGCCGACGAGATCGACATGGTCATCGACCGTGGTGCCTTCCTCGCAGGCCGATACGGCGAGGTGTTCGACGAGATCGTCGCGGTGAAAGAGGCGTGTCGCAGGGATGACGGAACCAGCGCACACCTCAAGGTGATCCTCGAGACTGGTGAGCTCGCCACCTATGACAACGTGCGCCGTGCATCCTGGCTGGCGATGCTCGCAGGAGCCGACTTCATCAAGACGTCGACGGGAAAGGTGTCGCCGGCTGCGACGCTGCCCGTCACGCTGCTCATGCTCGAGGCGGTGCGCGATTGGCACCGGCTGACCGGAGAGTTCGTCGGCGTGAAGCCCGCCGGCGGCATCCGCTCGTCCAAGGACGCCGTGAGGTACCTCGTGACCGTCGCGGAGACGGCGGGGGAGCGCTGGCTCGACCCGAAGCTGTTTCGGTTCGGCGCCTCCAGCCTGCTGAACGACGTTCTGCTGCAGCGGCAGAAGGTCGCTACCGGGCACTACTCGGGCGCCGACTACGTGACCATCGACTGACCAGGAGACCCGATGACCTTCCTCGACTACGCGGCCGCGCCAGAGTCGCGCTCGATCCTGAGCCTCAAGCCATCGTACGGTCTCTTCATCGACGGAGAGTTCGTCGACGGTCACGGCGACGGCTTCCACACCATCTCCCCGGCGAGCGAGGAGACGCTCGCAGAGATCTCGACAGCTGACGAGCGGGATGTCGACATCGCAGTCCAGGCAGCGCGTCGGGCCTATGACAAGGTCTGGTCCCGCATGAGCGGGTCCGACCGCGGCAAGTACCTCTTCCGCATCGCCAGGATCGTGCAGGAGCGTGCTCGCGAGCTGGCCGTCGCCGAGAGCCTCGATAACGGCAAGCCGATCAAGGAGAGCCGCGACGTCGACGTGCCACTCGTCGCCGCCTGGTTCTTCTACTACGCCGGGTGGGCCGACAAGCTCGACTACGCGGGCCTGGGTCCGTCTCCGCGAGCGCTCGGAGTGGCCGGGCAGGTCATCCCGTGGAACTTCCCGCTGCTCATGCTCGCGTGGAAGATCGCGCCGGCGCTCGCCGCAGGCAACACCGTCGTGCTGAAGCCGGCGGAGACGACGCCGCTGACCGCGCTGCTCTTCGCGGAGATCGTTCAGCAGGCCGGGCTACCCGCAGGCGTCGTGAACATCGTCACGGGTGCAGGAGAGACCGGCAGGATGCTCGTGAATCACCCCGGCATCGACAAGGTCGCCTTCACAGGGTCGACGGCGGTAGGTCGCGAGATCGCCCGCTCCATCGCGGGGACGGGCAAGAAGGTCACCCTCGAGCTGGGCGGCAAGGCGGCGAACATCGTCTTCGACGACGCCCCGATCGACCAGGCGGTCGAGGGGATCGTGAACGGCATCTTCTTCAACCAGGGCCACGTCTGCTGCGCGGGCAGCAGGCTGCTCGTGCAGGAGAACGTGCACGACGAGGTCGTCGACCGGCTCAAGTCGAGGCTCTCCACGCTGCGCATGGGCGACCCGCTGGACAAGAACACCGACCTCGGCGCCATCAACTCCGCCGAGCAGCTGCAGCGCATCCGTGAGCTCAGCGACATCGGCGAGGCGGAGGGTGCGGACCGGTGGACCGCCGACTGCGCCATCCCCGACCAGGGATTCTGGTTCGCCCCCACGGTGTTCGACAACGTGTCGACGTCGAGCCGCATCGCCAGGGAGGAGATCTTCGGACCTGTCCTCTCGGTGCTGACCTTCCGCACCCCTTCAGAGGCGATCGCCAAGGCGAACAACACCCCGTACGGCCTCTCTGCAGGCATCTGGACCGACAAGGGGAGCCGCATGCTGGCCGTCGCCGACAAGCTGCGCGCAGGTGTGATCTGGGCGAACACATTCAACAGGTTCGACCCGGCCTCCCCGTTCGGCGGTTACAAGGAATCCGGCTACGGCCGTGAGGGCGGCAGGCACGGCCTTGCGGCATACCTGGCCTCGCCGTCGGCGAAGCCGATTCTGAGGTCGGCGGACACGCAGGATGCCGTCACCTCTGCCGAGACTGCGAAGCCGGCCGGGACGGCGGCCAAGTCCGACCCGAAGACGACCCGCGCGAAGAAGGGAGCAGCCAAGTGACAAGGCTCGTCGTGCCCAAGACGTACAAGCTGTTCATCGGCGGCGCCTTCCCGCGCAGTGAGTCCGGCCGCACCTACGAGGTGCTCGCCTCGGACGGCACGTTTCTCGCCAACGCGGCGAAGGCATCCCGCAAAGACGCACGGGACGCGGTGGTCGCCGCCCGCAAGGCCGTCTCCGGATGGTCCGGCGCGACCGCGTACAACCGCGGACAGGTGCTCTACCGGGTCGCCGAGATCCTCGAGGGCAGGCGCGCGCAGTTCGTCGACGAGGTGCAGGCATCGGAGGGACTGAGCAGAAGGGATGCCGAGGCTCAGGTCGACGAGGCCATCGACACCTGGGTCTGGTACGCAGGGTGGGCGGACAAGTACGCGCAGACCGCAGGCAACGCCAACCCGGTCGCCGGCCCGTTCTTCAACCTCTCCGTCCCCGAGCCCACCGGTGTCGTCGCGGTGATCGCCCCGCAGGGCGGTCTGTCGCTCCTCGGGTTCGTTGCCGCGATCGCGCCCGCGCTCGTCACGGGGAACACGGTCGTGGCGATCGCCGACGAAGGGCATCCGCTGTCGGCGATCTCGCTTGCCGAAGTCCTCGCGACGAGCGACCTGCCTGCCGGCGTGGTCAACGTGCTCACCGGGTCTGCCGGGGAGATCGCCCCATGGCTGGCATCCCACGCCGACGTCAACGCGCTCGATCTGACCGGTGCTGCCGAGCTCGACTGGGTCGACCTGCAGATCGCCGCTGCAGACACGCTCAAGCGGGTGCTGCCGCCGGAGGGCGGGGAGATCAGCGTGCGTTCCCTCGAGCGCATCACCGCGTTCACCGAGACCAAGACCGTCTGGCACACCAAGAGCGTGCTCTAAGCCCTGCGTGCTGCGCGCGGACCCACGCACGACCGTATGGATCGTGTCAAGGTGTGGCGTGTTCCTGCCATCGAGGGCGAAGATGGTTGAGGGGCGGAAGGAGCGACATGTCAGACGAGGTGTCGACCGTCTTCGTGGGCGACAGCATCACCGCCGGCGGGCGTTGGGATGAGTGGTTCCCCGGTGAAGGCGTGCACAACCTCGGCGTCGGAGGCGACACGACCGACGCCGTGATCGCACGCCTCGACGACATCGTCGCCCTGCGGCCAGACACCGTCGTGCTGCTGATCGGAACGAACGACCTCGCGTGGCGTCGGTCAGCCGAGCACATCGTGCGCAACATCGAAACGATCCTCGTCACCCTGCGCAGGGAGCTTCCCGACAGCCAGCTGCTCGTGCAGTCCGTCATGCCGCGCGAGACCGCCCACGCCGACACGATCAAAGACGTCAACCGGCACCTCTGGCAGTTCGCCTCGACAGTGCGGGCGCAGTACCTCGACCTGTGGCCGGCGCTCGCGACGAGCGACGACTGCATCGATCCGCAGTACTCGGACGACTCGTTGCACCTGAACGAGAAGGGCTACGAAGTCTGGGTCTCCGAACTGCGCGGCGCCCTCGAGACGCTGCACGATCTGCCGCCGACGAGCAGGCCGATCCTGCTCCCGCGTGAACATCTGCGTCACCGCCACTGACGCCTGTCTCGAGCCGCAGAGGTCAGGATGCGCCGAGCGCCGCGTCGAACTCTTCGAGGGCGCTCTCTGAGAACAGCACGAACCGCACGAGTTCGAGCCCCTGGATGCCTCCGACCTCGTTCACCACGGTCGAGACGGCGACCCGAGCTGCGTCATCCATCGGCCAGCCGTACACGCCCGCCGACACGGCGGGAAAGGCGACGGATGCCGCACCCAACTCGTCCGCGACCTGCAGCGATCGCGTGTAGCAGCTCACCAGCAGCCGTCCTCGATCTTCGGATGCGGTCCACACCGGTCCCACCGTGTGGATGACGTAGTGCGCCGGAAGCTCGCCCGCCGTCGTCGCGACGGCGCCACCGGTCGGCAGGCCGTCGGGCAGTACCGTCTCGCGGAGCCGCCTGCACGCGGCGAGGATCGCCGGTCCGCCTGCGCGGTGGATCGCGCCGTCCACACCTCCGCCGCCGAGCAGGGACGAGTTCGCGGCATTGACGACGGCGTCGACGTGCTCACGGGTGATGTCGCCGAGCACGGTCTCGACGCGTACGCCCCCGACATCCCTCGTCGTCACGTCAGCTTCTGTTGTTGGAGAGCTCGAACACCCTGAGAAGCTCGTCGACGGCACGCTCCCGCTCGTCGCCGCCCGCCTCGAACTGATCGGCGACGTGGGTGCGGAGGTGATTCTCGACCAGCAGCTTGTTCAGCGAGCCGAGCGACTTCTGAATCGCGAGGGACTGCGTGAGGATGTCGACGCAGTAGTCCTCGTTCTCGATCATCTTCTCCAGCCCGCGCAGCTGGCCTTCGAGGATGCGCGCTCGATGCATGGCGCGCTTCTTGATGTCGGCGATCACGCTCTCAGGGTAGGCCAGAAGCACCGGGCGGCGGCATGACGGAGTCCGCTTGGCCCCCCGAAAAGGCTGTGCCTTGTCGGGGGCGCTCCCGAAAGGGGGACTGCCCGACGCGCGATGATTTCTTTAAAATCGCTCCAGCTATCTGACCCGTTGCGGTGCCCGACCGTAACCCGAAGGGGGTGCCAGATGCTTAAAAACCTCTCGCCCATTTTGTCTGGAGCACTGCTCCGTGCACTCGATGAGACTCCGAGCGGGGCCTGGATCGCCATCGCGAGCCGAGCCCATCACGACGTGGAAGGGATCGACGCACCCGAGTCGACCGTTGAAGACGTCGTCGCTGCGCTGCTCGCGGTCACTCCGCTCGAGACCGACGCACCCATTGTCACCGAAGGGGAGGGTGAGCAGAGTGACACGGTCTTCGCCGTCGCCGGATTGGCGGCGGATGCCGAAGGCCGACGCTTCAAGCTGCTCGCCGTGTCGGAACTCGCGTTCAGCGCTTTGCTGAAGGAGAGCCACGTCGTGATCGTCGTCGACGACCCGATGCCTGCCGGCTTCCTGCTCTGCAAGGG
Source organism: Humibacter soli (assembly GCF_054779035.1). NCBI lineage: Bacteria > Bacillati > Actinomycetota > Actinomycetes > Micrococcales > Microbacteriaceae > Humibacter > Humibacter soli. The sequence goes on from NZ_BAAGYX010000001.1 coordinate 424,807, forward strand.
TTGTTGCTGACCTCGAGCACGCACGCGGTCCGAATCCTCGGATCGAGCTGCCGCCGGGTGTGAGCACGGCGGTCGACGGCACGTAGACTCGACACCGCCATGCCCGAACAGAGATCAGAACCCGCCTTCGCGCGCCTCGCGCTCGCACCCGGCCTGCTCGGGGCGATCGTGCTGATCGCCACGCTTCCGCTGATCGGGAACGACGACTGGTACATCTGGGTGCGCTACGCGGTGGCGATCCTCGCGCTGATCATCTGCGTCTTCGCGGTGCAGGGCAAGTCGCTGTGGTGGCTGATCGGCCTGGTTCCGATCGCCGTCGTGTTCAATCCGGTGTGGCCCTTGCCGATCCCCGACATCTGGCTGAGCGTCGCGCACATCGCCGGCGCCGTGATCTTCATCGCCGCCGGCGTCTCGATCAAGGTTCCGACCGGCGACCGCGACAAAGGACCGGCCGGGCGCTACGACGGCAAGGCGCGCAAGCGACCGTAAGGGGTCCTAGCACGCGGGTGACCGCGTAAAGGGGTTCGTCGCGAGTCGGGGTGACGCAAAGCATCCGCGTGCCGTAAAATAACTGTTCGTCGGGGTCCGGGCTTCTGCCGGACACGTCTCGTCGACTGCATCGCAGAAGACAATCGGGTTTCACCCGAAGGCCCGCACCGGTCTCGTGCTGAGAAGCACCTCGTGGTGCGGACGGACGCGTTCACGGCCCCGGCAGACACAGGAGAGGCCTGCCGAATTCGGGCTTCACGCACAGGAGGATCATGCCGCACACCGGCGATCGCACCGCCCAGACAGCTCGCCGCTCCGGGCCCCGTCACTCGAACAACGACGGCCTCATCCCCGTGCTCGCGCGTCGGGTGCGCGAGGTCGAGGCGAAGGCCCAGGCCGGTAAGAAGCTCGGCCCGACCAACCGCACCAAGTTCCAGGTGATAGCGCTGCTGATGCGCGAGGAGCGCGCGAGGGCGAAGTCCGACCCGTCGCTGAGCGACGCCGCGCGCGCAGAGCAGTTGAAGCGGCTCGACGGCATCGCCACGATCCTGGCCAAGACGGCAGCACGCGACACGTCTCTCATCGCCGTGCTGGAATCCACCGCTCCTCCGAGCCCCGCGGCGCAGAAGATGCGCAGGGACTGGCTGCTGGAGTCGGGCGCCGAGCTCGAGCCCGACGACCTGATCATCACGACCGAGGCGCCCAAGCCCAAGCAGGACGCCCTGCTCTCGCCGGAGCTCGCGCAGAAGCAGGTCGTGCCGCAGTCGGTGCGCGCACGGCAGCTGTCCAACCCCTTCCTCGCCCCCGACTTCGCGCTCGCAGCCCAGACTGCGGTCGCGCCACGCCGCAGGCTCGACTCGTGGGAGCTGCTCGGTCCGCTCTTCAAGTCGTTCGAGTACGGCTCAGGCGGCCGCGCAGCCAGCATGGAGCTGCCGTCGGCCCCGAAGATCGACAGATATTCCCCGTCGGGCATGGAGCTCATGAAGCACCAGGCACGGTTCGTCGAGGCCGTGCGACAGGGGCATCGCGAATTCCTGCTCGCGGATGAGCCGGGACTCGGAAAGACAGCGCAGTCGGTTCTCGCGGCGTCGGTCGCAGGCGCCTACCCACTGCTCGCCGTCGTGCCGAACGTGGTGAAGATGAACTGGGCTCGCGAGGTGGCGCTGTGGACGCCGCATCGCAGAGCGACGGTCATCCACGGAGACGGTGAGGGCCTCGACGCCTTCGCCGACGTGGTCATCGTCAACTACGAGGTGCTCGACCGGCACCTGTCCTGGCTTTCGGAGCTCGGCTTCCGCGGCATGGTCGTCGACGAGGCGCACTTCATCAAGAACCTGCACTCCCAGCGATCGCGTTACGTGCTCGGTCTCGCCGACGCCATCCGCCGCTCCGTCGCCGACCCGCTGATGATCGCCCTGACCGGAACGCCGCTGATCAACGACATCGACGACTTCCGTGCCATCTGGCAGTTCCTCGGCTGGATCGACGGCACGAAGCCGACGGCCGACCTCATGGAGAAGCTCGACGAGTCGGGATTGACGCCCGCCGACCTCGGTTTCTACACCGCGGCCAGGGAGGCCGTGATCGACATGGGCATCGTTCGCCGCAAGAAGATCGACGTCGCGGCCGACCTCCCGTCCCGCCGAGTGGTCGACCTTCCCGTCGAGCTCGACGACGAACTCGGCCGCTCGGTCAAGGCCGCCGAGCGCGAGCTCGCCGCCCGCCTCGTGCAGCGCTACCGCCGGGCGGTGTCCGCCGGCGTCGGAGCGTCGTTCGACGGAGACGACGACGAGCGCAGGGAACACCTCATTCGCATGGTCGCTCACGCGGAGCTGGAGGAGTCCAAGGGCCAGAAGACCGGCGAGAACGTCTTCACCATGGTGCGCAAGATCGGTCAGGCGAAGGCCGCGCTCGCCGCGGACTATGCAGCTCAGCTCGCCCGCTCCGTCGGCAAGGTGGTGTTCTTCGCCAAGCACATCGATGTCATGGACCAGGCGGAGGAAGCCTTCGCCTCACGGGAACTGCGCACCGTCTCGATCCGCGGCGACCAGACCGCTCTCGCCCGTCAGCGCGAGATCGATGCGTTCAACAACGACCCGGGCGTCTCGGTCGCGGTGTGTTCGCTGACCGCGGCCGGCGTCGGGCTGAACCTGCAGGTGGCATCCAACGTCGTGCTCGCCGAGCTCAGCTGGACCGCGGCGGAGCAGACACAGGCGATCGACCGTGTGCACCGCATCGGTCAGGAGGAGCCGGTCACCGCGTGGCGCATCATCGCCGCGCAGACCATCGACGCCAAGATCGCCGAGCTCATCGACTCGAAGCAGTCGCTGGCGCTGCGCGCACTCGACGGCATGGATGTCGAGCCGGGGTCCGCTGACTCGGTGCAGCTCGACGCCCTGATCTCGCTGCTCCGCGACGCCCTCTAACCTGACCGCTGGCCCCGGAGCAAGCGGCGCAGCCGCGCGTGTCTCGAGTTCGCCTTCGGCGTGCTCCTCAACCGACGGTGAGGGCCTGACTCAGGCGTCGTCTTCGTCCGGCTCGTCGTCGAATACGACGATGCGCTCGTCATCGGGGAACCCGTCGTCGAGATCCTCGTCGATGGGGCGCTCGTCCTCGTCGGCGAGGACGTCGTCATCGTCGAGCTCCGGCTCGTAGTCGCCCTCCTGGGCGGCTTCGAACTCGTCGAAGTCGGGGTCGGTGTCGTCGGACCGGGGCTGGCTGTTCTCGGTCATGTCGCCAGATTACTCGCGGTCATCACCCGTGGCGAGGGTCGGCCGGTGTCATGCCGTCGACCGACCGGTAACGATCTGACCGTCCTCTGACGGCCTCCGTGCGCACCGCTGCGCAGGCTGCGCAAGACTGGGGGAATGAGTGACCACGCCACGTCCATGATCGAGATCGAGCGCAAATACGACGTGAACGATGATGCGGTCACTCCGGCGTTCGTCGGAGTCGGCCCGATCGCGGTCATCGAGATGCCCGAGGTGCGCGAGCTCGACGCGGTCTATTACGACACGGCGGACTTCGCTCTCGCCGGGGCGCACGTGGCGCTTCGCAGGCGAGAGGGGGGCCCCGACGAGGGTTGGCACATCAAGCGCGATGTCGAGGAGGGCAGGCTGGAGCAGCACTGGGCGCTCGGCACGGGGGCTGACGGCGCGGGAGGGGCATCCGTTCCCGCCGGGGTTCGTGAAGAGGTGCGCGAGATCATCGACGACGCCGAGCTGATCGCGGTGGCGCGCGTGCGGAACACCAGAGTCGTCTCGCGCTTGCTGGACGCGGCAGGCTATCCGATCGCCGAATACTGCGACGACCACGTCACGGGTTCGAACCTCGTCAACGGTGGCTCGGAGACGTGGCGCGAATGGGAGGTCGAGCTCTCCGCCGCCGCGCCGGATTCGCAGCGGGGTCGCGCCGAACTCCTCAGCGCGCTGGAGAGCGTCGTGATCGCCGCCGGCGGTCATCCCGCCGAGATGTCGTCGAAACTGGAGCGCGTGCTGCGAGCCGTCTGAGAGCGTTCACGCATCGTTTTGGAACGCGCTGGCAGGCTCCGGCATGATCGAGTGCGTATACACGAAAGAGGCGCGAATATGAAGATCGGAATCCTCACCTCCGGCGGCGACTGCCCCGGACTGAACGCAGTCATCAGAGGCGCGGTGCTCAAGGGCGATCGCGTGTTCGGCGACGAGTTCGTGGGATTCCGATACGGCTGGCGCGGCGTCGTGAACGCCGACATCGTTCCGCTCGACCGCCACAGCGTGCGCGGCCTCTCCCGGCAGGGCGGCACCATCCTCGGTTCCAGCCGCACCAACCCCTTCGAGGGCGACGGCGGGGGCCCGGAGAACATCCAGCGGATGCTCGATGAGAACGGCATCGACGCCATCATCGCGATCGGCGGCGAGGGAACCCTGACCGCGGCCCGTCGTCTGGTCGACGAGGGCGGCATCAACGTGATCGGTGTGCCGAAGACCATCGACAACGACCTCGCAGCCACCGACTACTCGTTCGGCTTCGACACAGCAGTGGAGATCGCCACCGAGGCGATCGACCGCCTGCGGACGACGGCTGAATCCCATCAGCGCTGCATGATCGTCGAGGTCATGGGGCGCCACGTCGGCTGGATCGCGCTGCACTCCGGCATGGCCGGGGGAGCGCACGCCATCCTCACCCCGGAGCGTCCGCAGTCCATCGAGCAGATCTGCGAGTGGGTCGAGAGCGTGCGCGACCGCGGCCGTGCACCGGTCATCGTCGTGTCGGAGGGCTTCCACCTCGACACGATGGAGGGCGCACACTCCCACAAGGGACTGGACGCCTTCAACCGGCCTCGGCTCGGCGGCATCGGCGAGCTGCTCGCCCCGATGGTGGAAGAGCGCACCGGCATCGAGTCGCGCGCGACGGTGATCGGGCATATCCAGCGTGGAGGGGTGCCGAGCGCATACGACCGCGTGCTCGCGACGCGCCTCGGTATGGCGGCGGTCGACGCCGCACAGACCGAGCAGTGGGGCTCGATGGTCTCGCTCAGGGGAACCGATGTCGAGATCGTCTCGATCGCCGACGCGACGGGCGGGCTCAACACGGTGCCCGACTACCGCTACGACGAGGCTGCACTGCTCTTCGGATGACCGACGACATCTCCTGGCGCCCGGTGGTCGCCGCGCTGGCGAACAACGCGGCGCGCGAGGTGTACTGCCGCCTGCATGCAGGAATGAGGCTGGATGACGCGACGGCGGCCATCCCGAGTGCGAAGCGAGACAGGGTTCTCGACACCCTGCGGAACGCCGGCCTGGTAGACGTCGACGACGCCACCGGAGAGATCACGGCCGCGGCACCCTTCGCGGACATCCTCGCCGCCGACCGGGTGCCTGCGCGCGTCGGCGTAGACCGCTTCCTCACAGACGGTCGCATCGACAGCTACCCGATGACGGCGGTGGAACGTCGTGCGCTCCTGCTGTACGTCGCTGAGCGTGCCTTCCGCCCTGACGAACAGCTCACCGAGGCCCAGGTGAACGAACGGCTGCGCGTCTTCACCGACGATCACGTCACCGCGAGGCGCTACCTGGTGGACTTCGGAATCCTCGAACGCACCAGTTCGGGAACGTCGTACGCGCTGAGCCCTGAGCGCTCCGCGACGCGCTGACGCACCCCTCGGTGAAATACCGAGATCGCCGGGAGTTGGCTATGCTGTTCCCTACGACACAGCCCCCCACACATGGGGGACGGATGCGGGGCTGGCTGGAATCCGACCAGTGGAGCGCCTGTGGGCCGTCATAGCTCGAACGAACCACCACGCGATTGGGACACCGCATCAACGCCGTCCCAGCCGCAGGCGACGCACCAGCCGACCCCCTCCGACCCGTCGTTCGCTGCCCAGCAACAGCAGGCACCCCGTAGGAGACGATCGCGGCTTCCATGGATCATCGCGGGCGGCCTCGTGCTCGTGCTGATCGTCACGGGATGCGTCGCGTGGACCCAGAACGTGTTCAGCCCGCTGCTGCCCGCGGCAGCGTGGGCGCAGAGCTGCCGACCGACCGAGCTGCGCGTCGTCGCCGATCCGTCGATCGCCGCCGCTCTGCGCAAGTCGGCGATGGGGTTCGACGCCACCACTCCGTGCGTGAACACCACCGTGCGAAGCGAGAAGTCCGCAGACACGGCATCGACGCTGGCGACCGGCGGCGATCCGAAGGCGGATGTCTGGATCCCCGACTCCCCGGCGTGGGAGCCGCGCATGCAGGTGCTCTCCTGGTCGCTCATCCGCAAGGCGCCCACCGTGGACTTCGGCCCGTCCGTCGCCTCCAGCCCGCTCGTCTTCGCGACGCCCTCTCAGAACGCCGACGCCCTCGACAGCTCAGACCTGCAGTGGAGCACGATCGCGACGGGGGACACCCCCGCCCTGCTCCCCGAGCCGGCGCAGAACGGATCGAGCCTCGCAGCGCTGGCGGAGATCAAGGCGACGGCCGATCCGAAGGATCCGCTCGCGTTCTCTCGGGACATGATCGAGCTCGGCAAGTCCATTCCCACGACCGTCGGCGACGCGTTCACCGAAGCCGAGAAGGCGAAGTCGCCGACCGTCGTGATCACGACCGAACAGTCCGTCGTTGCGCAGAACGAGCAGTCGCCCGATCGCCAGTTCTTCGCGCTGTACCCGCGCGACGGAACCGTGAGTGTCTCGTATCCCTTCGTGCGTGTAGCGGGGCCGACGACGGGAGATCAGAAGAAGGACGCCCTGATCGCGGCGCTGCAGAAGCAGTTCTCGACCGATTCGCGCACGCTCGCGGCATCCGGGTTCCGTACCGCGAGCGACGTCGGGTTCGCGGCGAAAGGCGTGGTCGCCAACCCGCCGAAGACCCGCGCGGCCCTCGACGGCGGCGCGCAGGTGGGGCTTCTGCAGAGCTGGTCGTCGATCACGGTGCGCTCCCGCGTGCTCGTCGTGGTGGACACGTCGGGCTCCATGTCGGATGACGCGGGAGGCGAAAGTCGCATCGCGGTGTTCCAGAACGCCGCGAAGGGCATGCTTCAGTTGCTTCCGCCTCAGACCGAGCTCGGGGTGTGGACATTCTCGACCGATCAGGACGGCAGTCAGCCCTGGGCGCAGCGCTCACCGATCGCGCCCCTCGACGATCCGGCGCATGCCGCTCAGGTCTCCGGCGTGTTCGGCTCGATGGCGAGCCTGGTCGACGGGGACACCGGTCTCTACGACACGGTGCTCGCCGCCGAGCAGACTGTGCGTTCCGGCTACGACCCGCACATGATCAACTACGTGATCGTCATCACCGACGGCAAGAACGACAACCCGGCCGGCGGCCTCCAGCTGCCCGATCTGCTCGCCAAGCTGAAGGCTCAGAACAACTCTGCAAAGCCTGTTCCGGTGATCATGGTCGGCATGGGGCCGGACACCGACGTCTCCGCGATGTCTCAGATCGCAGGCGCCACGGTCGGCGCCGTTTACACCGCCGAGCAGCCGCAAGACCTCAGCAACGTGCTGGTCAGCGCGCTCGCCGACCGCACCTGCCGGCCCTACTGCTCCTGACCGCTCAGTTCCTGCTCACGCGAGGGTGAGCACGTCGAGCAGCCACGCCAGCTCGAAGGCGCGCTCCCGCCAGGCGTTGTATCGGCCGCTGACGCCGCCATGGCCGGCGGACATCTCGGTCTTCAGCAGCACGGGAGCCCCGACCTCGCGCAGCCGCGCGACCCACTTCGCCGGCTCGACGTAGAGCACCCGCGTGTCGTTCAGGCTCGTGACCGCGAGAATGCGCGGGTAGACGACATCCGCCCGCACGTTCTCATACGGGGTGTACGACTTCATGTACGCGTACACCTCCGGGTCGTGCAACGGGTCGCCCCACTCGTCCCACTCGATGACCGTCAGCGGCAGGTCGGGGTCGAGGATGCTCGTGAGCGCGTCGACGAATGGAACGTCGGCCAGGATGCCGGCGAAGAGCTCCGGCGCCAGGTTGGCCACTGCGCCCATCAGCAGCCCGCCGGCGCTTCCGCCCTCGGCGACCAGCCGGTCGGGGGCGGTCCATCCGGTGTCGACGAGGTGATGGGCGCAGGCGACGAAGTCGGTGAACGTGTTGCGCTTGCTCGTGCGTTTGCCGTCTTCGTACCAGTGCCTGCCGAGTTCCCCGCCGCCCCGCACGTGTGCGATGGCGAAGACGACGCCCCGGTCGAGCAACGACAGTCGAGCGACCGACATCGCAGGGTCGATGCTGTGTTCGTAGGAGCCGTATCCGTACAGTTCCAGCGGCGCGGGTGTTCCCGGCGTGACGAGGTCGCGGCGGAAGACCAGCGAGATAGGGACCCGAGTGCCGTCATCCGCGACCGCCCACTCACGGCGCTGCTCGTAGAGATCGGGATCGTATCCGCCGAGCACAGGCTGACGCTTCAGCAGACGCAGTTCGCCCGCGCGGTCCTCGTGCGGGGGCACCCAGTCGTACACGGTCGACGGCGTCACCAGCGAGCCGTACCCGAGGCGAACCGTCGGCTGGTCCCACTCGGGGTTGCCCGCGGTGCCGACGGTGAAAAGCGGCTCGTCGAACTCGAGCTCCGCGAGCTCGCCGAACCCGGCACCCGTGAGTGGCAGCACGGCCACGCGGGAAAGGGCGTCTCGTCTGTATGCGACGACGGCTCGGGCGGCGAACGCGTCGACGGACTCGAGCCGAACCCCCTGGCGGTGGGGGAGGATGACGCGCCTTTCGCCCTGCGGATCGCCCGCCGCGACATCCACCAGCTCGAAGTCCTCTGCCCCGTCGTTGTGCACGATCAGCAGGCGGTCCTCACCGGCGACGACGGCGTGCTCAACCTCGTACTCGACACCCTCGCGCCGCGGCCACACGGTCGACGGAACGGCAGTGGGGTCGGAGGAGGGGATGAGCCGCGACTCGCTCGTGATCGACGACCCGATGCCGATCTCGATGTACGCGCGACTGCGCGTGACGCCGACGCCGACCCAGTACCGCTCGTCGTCCTCGTGGTGCACGACGACGTCGTCCGAGTGCGCCGTGCCGAGCTCGTGACGCCAGATCGTGTCCGGTCGCCACGAGTCGTCGACGGTGGCGTAGAACGCATGCCTTCCGTCGGGGGAGAGCACGGCGCCCGCCGACGTGTCGGGAACCTCGTCGGCCAGGTCGTCGCCCGTTGCGAGGTCTCGAACCCGTAGTGTGTACCGCTCGTCGCCGACCGTGTCGATCGCGTACAGGAGGCGCGCGCCGTCCGTGCTCACGTCGAACGTGCCGAGGCGGTAGAACTCGTGGCCCTCCGCTTCGACATTGGAGTCGAACAGCACCTGCTCGCCGTGCAGCGCAGGCGTTCCGGGCTCCACCTCCGCGACGGTAGGGGGAGTCCAGTCGTCGTCGGCCGCGATCGGGGCGCGACACTGCACGCCGTACTGCAGACCCTCGAACGAGCGCGAGTAGTACCACCAGTGGCCTTCGCGCACCGGAACGGAGAGATCCGTCTCCTTGGTGCGCGACCGGATCTCTTCGAAGATGCGGTCGCGCAGTGGCTTGAGCGCGGCTGTGCTGGCGTCGGTGAAGGCGTTCTCGGCCTCGAGGTGCGCGATCACCTCGGCGTCATCCTTGTCGCGCAGCCACTCGTAGGGATCCTCGACCGAGTCGCCGTGATGCGTGCGCGTGAACGGCACCTTCTTCGCGACGGGTGGCGTCGCGCCGGTGGCGATTCCGTTCGTGGCGACCGATGGAGCGGGAGCTGCTGGGTCTGGCATGCGACAACGCTATCGGCCGTGTCTCTGGCGTACCGACCGGACCGATGAGCGGACGAGCCATCCCACGACGGTGGGTGCAGTGCCAGGCTGGATGTCGTGCGACCCCTGCGTCATCCGGCCGCACCCACACCATGAGGAGACGTGCATGATCAGAGCGGTGCGATACGAGCGCTTCGGAGGCCCGGAGGTGCTCGACGTCGTGGAGGTCGAGCCGCCGCGTCCCGGACCGGGGGAGGTGCGGGTCGACGTGGTCGTCGCAGGGTTGAACCCCGCGGACTACAAGATCTTCGACGGCTCCGGTGCCGACCGTCACGGCGTCTGGCCGCCGGCAGGCGTCGGGCACGACTTCGCCGGGGTGATCGACGAAGTGGGTGAGAACGTCACACGGTTCGCGGTCGGCGATCAGGTGTACGGCGGCAAGCGGGCTGAGGCGATGGCCGACTATGTGATCATCCACGAGGACGATCTGCTCATCCGCCGCCCCGATGGGTTGGCGATCGAAGTGGCCGGCGCGCTGGCGATCGCTGGGCGCACCGCTTGCGCAGGTGTCGATCGGCTCGATGTGACCGCTGAGGATACCGTGCTCGTCGGCGGTGCTGCAGGGGGAGTCGGTGTCATCGCCGCACAGCTGGCGCTGCTGCGCGGAGCCGTGGTGATCGGCACGGCGAGCGAGAAGAACCACGACTTCCTGCGCGAACTGGGCGTCATCCCGATCACCTACGGTGACGGTCTCGTCGACAGGATCAGGGATGCCTCACCGGACGGCGTCACCGCGGCTTTCGACACTCACGGTGGCACAGAGACGATCGACGCCGCCCTCGAGTTCGGGGTGGACATCGAACGGGTCAACACGATCGCGGCACGCGGACACAGGGAGGCGCAGGGTGCAGGCAGCGTCGACGCGTCTCGTGAGGATCTCGCTCGCCTCGGCGAGCTCATCGCGGCGGGCGAAGTGGTGATCCCCATCGACTGCGTGTATCCGATCGAGCGCGTCGCCGAGGCGTACGAGTTCCTGATGGCTGGCCACCTGCGAGGGAAGGTGATCGTCGTCACGCGGTGACCCGCGCACTCGGCGCCTGCTGAATCGGCACCGCTGAATCGGCCCGGGGCCCCGGCTTTGTAGCCTTGAGGGATGACCGACATCCCCCAGCTCACCCTAAAGGACGACACCAGCATTCCGGCGATCGGCTTCGGCACCTATCCGCTTCGCGGTGACGAGGGCGAACGCGCGATCATCGACGCGATCCACGCCGGCTACCGTCTGATCGACACCGCCGTGAACTACCGCAACGAGGACGCCGTCGGGCGAGCACTGCGGGCGTCGGGAGTCGATCGCAGCGAGCTGATCGTGCAGACGAAGGTGCCAGGGCGTCACCACGGTTACGACGAAACGCTGGCATCGTTCGAGGAGTCGCGTCGCGCTCTCGGTGTGGATGTCATCGACGTGTATCTCATCCACTGGCCGAACCCTGGCGTCGACAAGTACGTCGACGCCTACCGGGCGATGATCGACCTCCGCGATCGTGGACTGGTGCGCACGATCGGCGTCTCGAACTTCACCGAGGAGTTCCTGACCAGGCTGCAGCGCGAGACGGGTGAGCTCCCCGCCGTGAACCAGGTCGAGCTGCACCCGTACTTCCCGCAGGTGGCGCTGCGAGCGTTCCACAGGGAGCACGGTATCGTCACCGAGGCCTGGAGTCCGCTCGGCAAGCATTCTCCTGTGCGGTCGGAGCCGGCGATCAGGGATGCCGCTGTCGCTCACGGCGTCACACCCGTGCAGGTCGTGCTGAGATGGCACGTGCAGCTCGGCTCCGTTCCACTGCCGAAGTCGAGCACCGCGGGGCGTCAGCGGGAGAACCTCGACATCTTCGGCTTCGAGCTGAGCGACGACGAGGTGGCGGCCATCACCGCGCTCGGCCGTGACGACGGTCGCCTGTTCGGCGGCGACCCGAACCACCACGAAGAGCAGTGAGAATCGCGCAATCGTGACCATGGACGCCGAGCAGCCGAACGAAGAACTCGCCGACGGGCACGACGCCCTCGAGGATGTCACCGGTGTCGCCGCACAGTTCGACGAGCGTGCGACCCAGTACGACGACTCGCGGATGCACAGGGAGCTCGCCGCTCGGGTGGCATCGTTCGTGCAACTCGACGGGGTCGGCCGCGTGCTCGACGTCGCGACGGGCACCGGGCTGGTGCTGCGCGCGCTTCCGCCGTCGGATGAGCGTTCTCTCCTCGGAGCGGACATCTCCGCCGGGATGCTCGCGGTTGCGCGTCGGGAGACGCCGGGTGCGGAGTTCGTGCTGGTCGACGCTGAGCCGCCGCTCCCGTTCGCGGACGGCTCGTTCGACCTGATCACGTGCGCGACGGGGCTGCACCTGATGCCGAGTCCGTCGGCGGCGCTGCGCGACTGGCGCAGGCTGCTGGCCCCGAACGGCCGCATCGTCATCGCCACCTTCAGCACGACCGACCAGAATCCGGGCCACGGTCACAACCCGCGGCGCCTTTCCCTGATCGGCACGCCGGAGGCGATGGCGGCCATGGCAACGCAGGCCGGTCTCACCGTCGTTCGCTCCGAGCTCTGGACCTACGCCGAACCGTTCGACGTCTGTCTGCTCGCCGAACTCGCCCCCGCTCGGACGGCCGAGTAGCACTCGTCCTCGCGATCGCTGACGTTGTCGGGCGCGCGGACCATAATGGCGAGATGATCACGACGGAGCTGGCGCGCGAGTTGCGCGATCACGGCCTGGCTTGGCATCCGGCGTCCGGCGACGTGTTCGTCATCGACTCGGGCGAGTTCGACGGCGAGACGTTCACCGTGAGCGACATGACCATCGAGCCGCACGAGTTCGACACCGGCACGATCTTGGGGTTCAACGGCACGACCGAGTGGGCGCTCGACTCGGTGGCGGTCGAGAACGCCCTGTGGCTGCCCAGGGAGGATCAGCTTCGGGGCCTGCTCGGCGGCACCTTCGTCTCGCTGACCAGGACGGATGGCGGCGGGTTCGTCGTCGAGACGGCGCGTGACGGCCTGAGCGCCCGCTTCGAGGCCTCCGATGCCGAGACGGCATACGCGCGCGCGGTGCTGACGCTCATCGGTCAGGCCACCGCCGACGCGGGCGCCTGACCGGTCATCCCTCGGCGGCCATTCTTCAGCTCACGTGCACGTGAGGGCGTCGCTTCGGGTCGCGCTCCGCCTCGCGCAGCACCTCCCTGGTCACAGGGGCGATCTCGCCGGTTCCGGTGATGAGGAACCGGAACATGTTCGAGATGGGGTTTCCCTCGTTCCAGCCGAAGTAGATCTCGGGCACGACACCCGTCTCGTCGCGGATCTGCAGCAGAACGGCGGCGATGGTGTTCGGCACGTTGCCGCTCCTCACCTGCAGAACGCGATACCCGTGCTTCGCGACACCGGTGATCTCGAGGTCTTCCTCGAAGTCCGACGAGTCGCTCGGCAGCACTTCGAGGAAGATGATCGGGGACCCACGCGGAATGTGCGCGATGCGCCTCTCGTCCTTGCTCTTCTGGGCGTACTCGAACGCCGTGTCCTCGCCCGGCTGGTGAGACACGATGCGCACGGCGCCGAACTCCTCGGCATCCTCCGAGACGAAGCCCGCCGCCGTCAGACCGAGACGCACGGACGTCGCACGCAGCTGGAACGAACGACGCACCCTGGACAGGATCGACACGGCGAGGATGCCCAGGATGAACAGCGCGGCGATCCGCACACCTTCCGGCCGCTCGAAGATGTTCGCGATGGTCGTGTAGAGGAAGACCACGGAGATCACCGTGAAGGCGATGAGCCTGCGATGCTGACGTTTTCGCAGCGCGGACAGCGTCACGGCGACGGATGCCGACGTGATGAGCACCAGCACACCCGTCGCATACGCGCCGCCCTGTGCGTCGACGTTCGCGTCGAACACCAGAGTGATCAGGAAGGCGATCAGCGTGAACACCACGACCAGGGGCCGGATCGCCTTCGCCCACTGCGGGGCCATGCCATAACGCGGCAGGTAGCGGGGCACGAGGTTCAAGAGACCCGCCATCGCCGAAGCGCCTGCGAACCACAGGATCGCGATGGTCGAGATGTCGTAGACGGTTCCGAAACCTTCACCGAGGTACTCGTGGGCGAGGAAGGCGAGAGCGCGTCCGTTCGCCGGACCGCCCGGCTGGAAGTCCTTCTGCGGAATGAGCACCGTTGTCGTGAAGCTCGAGGTGAGAAGGAAGCAGCTCATGATGAGCGCCGCCGTCGTGAGCAGTCGGCCGGCACCGCGGATGCGTCCGGTCGGCTGGTCGGGCGTGTCGCCCTTGGCGCCCTTGATCTGCGGCATCACCGCGACACCCGTCTCGAATCCGGAGAGGCCGAGGGCGAGTTTCGGGAAGACGAGCAGCGAGATCCCCACGATCGCGAGCGGATCGGCATGCACCGTGGTGAGTGCTGTCCACCAGTTCGTCACCACGATCGGGTTCTCGAACACGTGCGCGAACGAGGCGACGACCACGATGACGTTGAGCGCGAGATAGACGCCGACGATCACCGTTGCAATGCCGATCGCCTCCGAAAACCCCATCAGGAAGACCGCGCCGAGCAGCGTGATCAGCAGCAGGGTGAGCGGAACGTTGGAGCCGTGGAGCCATGAGGGGAAGAACGGGTTCTCGATGGCGTGCGCCGTGGCATCCGCTGCCGAGAGGGTGATCGTGATCATGAAGTCGGTGGCCGCGAACCCGAGCAGCACGAGCACCAGCAGCTTGCCGCCCCACCACGGCAGCAGCCGCTCGAGCATGGCGAGCGAGCCCGAGCCGCGGAAGCTCTCCTTCGCGACCCTGCGATACACCGGAAGTGCGCCGGCCACCGTGAGCAGCACGAGCACGATCGTCGCGAACGGGGCGACCAGTCCGGCCGCCAGTGCCGCGATCGCCGGCTGATACCCGAGAGTCGAGAAGTAGTCGAGGCCGGTGAGACACATGACCCGCCACCAGGCGTGGGTCTTCTCGGCCGATTCGGCATGCGGTCCGGTACGGGGTGCAGTCATCCCCTTCAGGAACCAGGTCCTGAATCCGGTCGGAGCCTGCACTTCGTGCGTCACTCGGTCAGACTAAACGCCCGCGGACCCTCGCGGGCGCCAGCGCGAGCACCTGAGTGAACTCGCGTCGAGTTTGACCCGTGCAGACGCGGCATGTGACGATCGTCGTGACCTTAACGCAACGTGTACCGGGAGAGAACACTCGGTGGAGTTCACCCTGATCGTCGCGCTGGTGATACTGCTGGCGCTGTTCTTCGACTTCACCAACGGTTTCCACGACACGGCCAACGCCATGGCGACGCCGATCGCGACGGGGGCCATGCGTCCCAAGGTGGCAGTCGCGCTCGCCGCCGTGCTCAATCTGGTCGGCGCCTTTCTCTCGACCGCCGTCGCCCAGACGATCTCGAGCGGCCTCATCAAAGAGGGTCCGGGCGGTGTTCAGATCACTCCGACCATGATCTTCGCTGGGCTGGTGGGCGCGATCATCTGGAACCTCGTCACCTGGCTTTACGGCCTGCCGTCGAGTTCGAGTCACGCGCTGTTCGGCGGGTTGATCGGTGCGGCGATCGTCGGCGCGGGCTTCGGGTCGGTCGACTACGTCGTGCTGCTCGACAAGGTCATCCTCCCCGCCGTGCTCGCGCCGATCACCGCGGGCTTCGTCGCGTACTGCGCGACCAAGATCGCCTATGTCATCACGCGCAGGTACGACGGCCTGCCCGACGGACGTGCCGGGTTCCGGTTCGCGCAGATCTTCTCGTCGTCGCTCGTCGCGCTCGCGCACGGCACCAATGACGCGCAGAAGACGATGGGCGTGATCACCCTCGTGCTCATCTCGGCCGGCGTGCTCGCCCCTGGATCGAACCCGCCTGCCCTGGTGATCACGGCCTGCGCGCTGGCCATCGCGATCGGAACGTACACCGGTGGATGGCGCATCATCCGCACCCTCGGCAAGGGCCTCACCGAGGTCAAGCCCGCGCAGGGCTTCGCCGCCGAGACGAGCACCGCGGCCACCATCCTGGCCTCGACCCACCTCGGATTCGCGCTGTCGACCACCCAGGTGGCATCCGGATCGGTGATCGGTTCTGGGCTCGGGCGTCGCGGCTCGAGCGTGCGCTGGGGGACGGCCGGACGTATCGGACTCGGCTGGCTGATGACACTTCCCGCCTCGGCGGTGGTCGGCGCGCTCACGTCGTTCATCGCGCTCATCGGCCCTGCCGGGGTGCTCATCGACCTGATGATCGCCATCGGGGTCATCGTGTTCATCTTCGTGATCTCGAAGCGCAACCACGTCAGCGCCCGTAACGCCATCGAGGGCGTCAACGAGGTCGCCGAGTCGGGGCGCGTCGTGAAGATCCGCAAGGTCAAGCCGAAGAGAAGGAGTGCAGCGTGATCGACTGGGTCTCGTTCTTCGTCGTCGCGGCCGTGTCGTTGCTGTCGGCATGCGTCGTCGTCGCGCTCTGCGCCTTCGCTCTGCGGATGCTCTCCACGGCGGGCAAGGCGCCGAACGTCACGCCGGCCGAGTTCGCCGACGCCATCACCGTCGTGTCGCCCGCCGAGGCGGCTGCGGAGGCCAAGCGCATGCGCCGCGCGGCGGAGAGGAACCCGCTGAGCCCCGCCAGAAAGCGGCTCGCCCTGGTCGTCGCCTACGCGTGCTTCGGTCTGTGCGGCCTCGTCGTGCTGTTCGGCATCTACCTGATCATCCCCGCGTTCCACACCTGAGGTGGAGCACCCGCAGGCAGAGCGGTCCCGGCCCTGGCGCCGGTGTGCGGTCGCCTGACAATATCTACTCGATCCTTCTCGTCACGATGGGAGTCCCCATGTCGCAGACCGACACGACGACCGAGGCGCACACCGGCGGCCGCCTCAACACGTTCTTCGAGATCTCGAAGCGCGGCTCGACGTGGTGGCAGGAGGTGCGCGGCGGCCTCGTCACCTTCGTGACGATGGCGTACATCATCGTGCTGAACCCGATCATCCTGTCTGGCAGCCCCGACGTCGACGGGCATCGTCTCGCGTTCTCGGCTGTGGCGGCCGTGACCGCGCTCACCGCCGGCTTCATGACGATCCTGTTCGGCCTGATCGCGCGTCTGCCGTTCGCGTTCGCCGCAGGGCTCGGCATCAACTCCTTCCTCGCGGTGAGCGTCGTCGGCCAGGTGACCTGGCCGGAGGCGATGGGCCTCGTCGTGATCGACGGCATCATCATCGTCATCCTCTCGGCGACCGGGCTGCGGCGGCTCATCTTCGACGCCGTCCCGTACTCGTTGAAGATCGCCATCACCGTCGGTATCGGACTCTTCATCGCCTTCATCGGGCTCGTGGATGCCGGATTCGTCAAGACCACGGGTCTGGCGTCCCCGCCGGTCGGGCTCGGTGACGACGGGTCGATCGCGACAATCCCGACGGTGGTGTTCGTGATCACGTTGCTGCTCACGGGCATCCTGGTCGCTCGCAAGGTCAAGGGGGCCATCCTGATCGGTCTGGCCTCGGGAACCGTGCTCTCGGTCGTCATCGAGGCGATCTGGCACCTCGGTGCAGCAAGCGCGAAGAACCCCGGAGGGTGGAGCCTCACCGTTCCGCAGATCACCAACTGGGTCTCCCTGCCGAACCTGAGCCTCGTAGGGCAGGTCAGCTTCGACTTCAGCAAGCTCGGTGTGCTGACGGCCGTCATGCTGGTCTTCACTCTTGTGTTCAGCAACTTCTTCGACGCCATGGGAACCATGACCGGCCTCTCCAAGGAGGCCGGCTTGGCCAAGGACGACGGAACCTTCCCGCGCCTGCGCAGCGCGCTGATCGTCGAGGGCGTCGGCGCCGTCGCCGGTGGACTCACGTCGAGCTCCTCCAACACCGTCTTCATCGAGTCGGGCGCGGGCATCGGCGAGGGTGCGCGAACCGGCTTCTCCAACGTCGTCACCGGCGTGCTGTTCCTGCTCGCCATGTTCTTCACGCCGATCGCGCAGATCGTGCCGTCTGAGGTGGCGGCGGCCGCCCTGGTGATCGTCGGTGCGCTCATGATGTCGCAGATCAAGAGCATCGACCTCACGGACTTCTCCGTGCTGCTGCCGGTGTTCCTGACCGTCGTGATCATGCCGCTGACCTACTCGATCGCGAACGGAATCGGCGCGGGCTTCATCGCCTGGGTCGTGATCCAGGCGTTCTCGGGCAAGATCCGGTCGATCAGCCCGCTGCTCTGGGTCGTCGCCATCGGCTTCGCCATCTACTTCGCGCGGGGACCCATCGAGGCCTTGTTCGGCCATTGAGCCGTCGTGCGCGGTTCGACCTCCACCCGGTACGACTTGGTCAGGTGACCAGCCCTACTATGGCCGCATGACTTCTGAGGAGATCGCAGGCATCGTCGCCGAGCGACGAAAGGCGTTCGACGCCGGCATCACCAAGCCGCTTGCCTGGCGCAGGGCGCAGCTGACAGCCATCCGGCGCATGCTCACCCAGCACTCCGCCGACTTCGAGGCAGCGCTCGCGACCGACCTTCACCGCAATCCGACCGAGACGCAGCTCGCCGACATCAACGTCGTGCTCACCGAGGTGGCGCACGCCCTGGGCCACCTGAAGCGCTGGGCGGCACCGAAGAGGGTCGCCGTTCCGCTGGTGGCTCAACCGGCACGGGCATCCATCATCCGAGAGCCGCTCGGCGTCGTGCTGGTGATCTCGCCGTGGAACTACCCGGTGCAGCTGCTGCTCGGCCCCGTGGTGGCCGCGCTCGCCGCCGGCAACGCGGTCGTGATGAAGCCGAGTGAGCTCGCGGCCGCGACCTCGGCGCTGTTCGTGAGACTCGTGCCCGATTACCTGGATGCCCGCGCCGTCGCCGTCGTCGAGGGCGCCGTTCCGGAGACCACGGCACTGCTCGAGCAGCGGTTCGACCACATCTTCTACACCGGTGGATCCCGCGTCGGACGCATCGTCGCGGAGGCCGCCGCGAAGCACCTCACGCCGATCACGCTCGAGCTCGGTGGCAAGTCGCCGGTCTACGTCGACGACTCGGTCGACCTCAAGGCCACGGCGAAGCGCATCGCCTGGGGCAAGTACCTCAACGCCGGGCAGACGTGCGTTGCACCGGACTACCTGCTCACCACTCCCGAGGTCGCCCGTGAGCTGGTGCCGCTCATCGCCGAGTCGGTGCGTGAGCTGTACGGGGATGACCCGCAGGCATCCGCGGACTATGCCCGCATCGTGAGCCCCGGCCGATTCGAAGCGCTGAACTCGCTTCTGGCCGACGGTGAGATCGCCTCAGGCGGTCAGACGGATGCTGCAGACCGATACATCGCACCGACGGTGCTCACCGGGGTCGGCGACGACGCACGCATCATGCAGGAGGAGATCTTCGGGCCGATCCTGCCCGTGATCGAGGTCAGCGGTGCCGTCGAGGCCATCCGTCGCATCGCTGCCGGCGACAAGCCGCTGGCGCTCTACGTCTTCTCCGAGCGAGACGAGGTGCGGAAGGCCTTCCTGCGGGGAACCTCCTCCGGTGCCGTCGGGTTCAACGTGCCGGCGGTGCACCAGACCCTCATCGGGCTGCCCTTCGGTGGCGTGGGGGAGAGCGGCATGGGCCGCTACCGCGGCGAGGCGGGGTTCGTCACGTTCAGCAACGAGAAGGCGGTGCTCAGCAAGCCGCTGAAGCCCGAGTCGCTCTCGATGATCTTCCCGCCGTACACGGAGCGCACGGACTCGATGGCGCGCGGGCTGATCCGCAGGCTGTCCTAGGCGGCCGGAGCGCGCTCGGCTGGGCCTGTGCCCGTGCGATCGTCCGGAACCAGAGGTCTTGCACGTCGGTCCGATCGGTATCCAGCGAAGCGTGATCTCGCCCCCGTAGTGTCGATGGGGTGAGGCGTGACGAAGCGCCCCAGGAAGGCCCCAGGTCGTGACCACGACACGTGAGATCCCCGTTCAGCAACCCGATTCCGAGATGTCACCGCCCCCTGGATGGGATGACCGCGAGGGCGCCTTCCGCATCGAGACCGACTCGCTGGGGGAACATAGAATTCCCGCAGACGCTTACTGGGGCATCCACACCTTCCGGGCCTTGGAGAATTTCCCGATCGCTCACCGGCCCATCTCGGTCTACTCGACCTTCGTCGAGGCGCTGGCCATGGTGAAGCAGGCTGCGGCGAGGGCGAACGCCGAGATCGGCGTGCTCGAACCCCGAAAGGCGGAACTCATCGACCGCGCGTGCCAGGAGGTGCTCGACGGCAAGCTGCACGACCAGTTCGTGGTCGGCATCATTCAGGGCGGCGCTGGGACGTCGACCAACATGAACGCCAACGAGGTGATCGCGAACCGCGCCCTCGAGCTCGGCGGATTCGAGAAGGGCGACTACGCGCACCTGCACCCGATCGACGACGTCAACCGAAGCCAGAGCACGAACGACACGTATCCGACGGCGGTGAAGATCGCCCTGTCGCTTCTGCTGCGCTCGCTGCTCGACGAGCTCTGGGAGCTGCGCGAGGCGTTCTCCCGCAAGGGCGTCGAGTTCAAGAACGTGCTCAAGGTGGGCCGCACCCAGCTGCAGGATGCCGTTCCGATGACGCTCGGACAGGAGTTCCACGGCTTCGCCACCACGCTCGCCGAGGACTACGAACGGCTCAAGGAGACCATCTGGCTGTTGGCCGAGGTCAACCTCGGCGCGACGGCGATCGGAACCGGCATCACCGCCGACTCGAGGTATGCCGCGGCGGTCGTGCGCCACCTCAACATCATCTCCGGCCTCGAGCTCGAGACGGCGCCCGACCTGATCGAGTCCACGAGCGACGCCGGCGTGTTCATGTCGTTCAGCGGTGCGCTCAAGCGCAGCGCCGTCAAGCTGTCGAAGATCTGCAACGACCTCAGGCTGCTCTCCAGCGGACCCCAGGCGGGATTCGGCGAGATCACGCTCCCCCCGAGGCAGGCGGGTTCGAGCATCATGCCTGGAAAGGTGAACCCGGTCATCCCCGAGGTCGTGAACCAGGTCGCGTTCAGCATCATCGGGGCTGACGCAACAGTCACCGCGGCCGCCGAGGCAGGTCAGCTGCAGCTGAACGCGTTCGAACCCGTGATCGCGAACTTCCTGCTGCAGTCGATCACCTGGCTGAGGCAGGCGTGCCTGACGCTGAGGGTGAACTGCATCGACGGCATCACCGCGAACGAGCAGCGGCTGGAGACGATGGTCGGGTCATCCGTCGGCGTCATCACGGCGCTGACCCCGCACATCGGATACGCCGCCGCGGCAGCCCTCGCGAAGACCGCCCTGCTCACGGGACGCAACGTCGCCGACCTGGTCGTCGAGGCCAACCTCATGCCCAGGGACCAGGTCAGCAGGCTGCTCTCGCCAGCACGGCTCAGCGGGCTGGAGACCATCACGACGTCGATCCCCGTCGTACCGGACCACCACGGAAACCCCGACGCCCGCCTCTGAGCACTGGGCGCGAGGGTGGTGGCTCGGCGCGCGAGTGGTGGCTCGGAGCGTGGTGGTGGCTCGACGCCGCGCGTGGTGCGCGGCGTCGACAGAGCAGCGGAAGTCGTCGCCACTTGTTGTGGGTTCGCGGCGCCCGATTCAGCGCAAAGTGGCGATGACTTGGTGTGCGAAGGGGAGGGGAGCAGAGGCAGGCGCTAAATCACGCGGCAGTGGGTCGTGAGGGAGCCGATGCCCGAGCACGACACCGTCACGCGTGAGCCGTCGTGCAGGAACACCGGGGGAGTGCGCGAGTAGCCGGCGCCTCCCGGGCTGCCCGTGGAGATGAGCGTTCCCGGCTGGAGCGTCGTCGACGTGGACAGGAACGCGATCAGCTCCGCGACGGAGCGCACCATGCCTGAGGTGGAGGCATCCTGGAGCAGACGGCCGTCGACCGTCGTCGACAGCCAGAGGTCTTGCGGGTCGGCGATCTGGTCGGCCGTCACCACGACGGGCCCGGTCGGCGTGAACCCGTCGAACGACTTGCACCGCGACCACTGCGCTTCGGAGAACTGCAGGTTCCTGGCGGTGATGTCGTTCACGACGGTGTAGCCGAACACGTGGTCGAGCGCGTCGGCGACCTTCACGTTACGCGCGGGCTTGCCGATGATGACCCCGAGCTCGGCCTCGTAGTCGACCTCGTTCGAGAGCTCCTCTGGCCAGGTGGTCGTCGCCTCGTGCGCCGTGAGCGAGTTCGGCCAGAGCGCGAACACGGTCGCGGCCTTCTCCACCTTGAGAGCGAGCTCGGCGGAGTGCGCCGCATAATTCGCACCGATCGCGAGGATGACCGGGGGCCGCATCACCGCCGACGCGTGGCGCAGCTCGGAGACCTCATGCCACAGCTTTTCCCGATGCGCGGCCGCGACAGAAGCGGCCTCGATCGACGCCCTGATCTCTTCGCCCCGCTCGATGAGCTCCTGAAGATCGGCGGGAGCGTCGTCGATCAGCTCATCGACGAATGCCGCCCGCTCGTCGACGACGACGGCCAGACGCGCGTCCGACCCGCCGTTGGTGCCGAGGTGCGCCAGTTTCACGCTGAAAGGCTATCGTCTAGACCCTCGTGAACTGCACGCTGGACCGACGTGTACCGCGCAATAGGGTAGACGGGTGTCCATCGACGAAGAGCGTGCCGACGCATCCGAGGCGCGCGACTCCAGCGCCGACGACGCACGGCGCGCGGCCGCAGCGAAGGACGCCGCGATCGGAGAGGTGGACTGGTCGCAGCCGCCGGCCGGCACTGTCGTGGGACGCTTCGCCGCCCCGAGCGGCTCGCTCGCGACCTGGGCGATGGGCGACCCGGCGGACCCCCGCGTCGTGCTGGTTCCCGGCGTCACCGGGTCGAAGGAGGACTTCGCGCTGCTCGGCCCGATCCTCGTCGAGAACGGCTACAGCGTGCTGAGCTACGACCTTGCAGGGCAGTACGAGTCCGCCGGTGCCGGCCCCGGCCCGAGCGGTCACTACGACTACGACCTCTTCGTCGACGACCTGATCGCGGTGCTCGAGAGCGGGCCTCCCGCCCACGTGCTGGGCTACTCCTTCGCGGGGTCCGTAGCGCAGCTGGTCGCCGTTCGGCGTCCCGATCTGGTGCGAAGCCTCACGCTGCTCACCGCCCCACCGCTCGCCGGCCAGACGTTCCGCGGCGTGCGCATGATCGGCTGGATCAGTCACCTCACGACATCCCATCAGGGCGCCGGGCTGATGATCTGGGGCGTCGTCACCAACAAGAACAAGGTCGGGCCGACACGACTCGACTTCGTGCGCTCCCGCTTCGAGCTGACGAGTCGCAAGTCGGTGGATGACATCATCGGGCTGATGCGGCACACACCGGACGTGTCAGCAGAGCTCAAGGCAACCGGCATCCCCTCGCTCGTCGCGACAGGGGAGCACGACCTCTGGCCCGTCGAGCTGCACGCCCGGTTCGCCGAGCGGATCGGTGCCCAGCTCGCGGTGTACCGCACCGGACACAGCCCGTGCGAGACGGCGCCGTTCCAGCTGGCCGTCGACATGCTCGCCCTCTTCGCCAGGGCCGAGGGCTGAAGGCTCTCTCGCCGGTCAAGTAGAGCCCGCCTTCGCTGGTCGAGTAGCGAGTCGCGAAGCGGCACGCGTATCGAGACCTCCGCCATCCGTGGTGGGTCTCGATACGCGAGCCTGCGGCGCGCTATTCGAACAGTGGGGGAGCCGGCAGGGGACTGTCAGACGGTGCTCGGCGCGTCGCCCTCGTCGGCCGGATGCGACTCGAGGTACTCCTCACGCGCCGCACGGATGCGCCACGGAGACGACTCCGGCCAGTTCATGTGGAACGTGAGATAGGCCCAGCCGAGGCGGCGTCCGAATCCGCGCCACGACGAGAACGGACGTGCCGAGATGCCGACCCTCAGGGTCTCGTCGACGCGCACGACCACATCCGGCGGCATGTGCAGGCTGAGGTCGAGGTCGTCGTGCACCCTGCGGAGCGAGCGATGCACGACGTCGCGAACCCGAAGCCAGACATCCCGCCGCATCGCGAAGTTGGAGCCGAAGATCGGTCCGTTGTCGAGCCACAGCCCGCCGAACCAGAAGTAGCCGCCGATGTAGAGGTTCTCGCCGAGCCAGGTGATGAACGGGTTGCCGTCGTAGAACTCGCCGGGCCCGGTCAGGGCGCCGATCTCGGGAGACAGCGTGAACTCGGCCTCGATGTGGGCGATCCAGTCGGCCGGAGGGCGGGAGTCGGCATCCAGGCGGGCGATGATGTCGCCTGCGGCGGCGTCGTATCCCGCGGATGCAGCCGGGAAGATGCCCTGCACGGACTCGTGCACGACGGTGGCGTCGAACTCGCGTGCGACCTCGGCCGTGTCATCCGTGCTCGCGTTGTCGACGACGATGATCTCGTCGGCCGGCCTGATCTGACCACGGAGAGCATGCAGGCACTCCCTCAGCATCACCGCATCGTTGTAGGCAGGGATGACCACAGAGACGGTCGGCACGAGAACGGGCACTCCTCACCGGCGCGACGGGCCCGAGAGGCTCATCCACCGATGCTCGATCCTACGCGTATGATTCCCGTGCGACCGGCCACCCGGCCGACACCGGACGACACGATGAGGGAGTCGGATGCCTGGGCCGATCGATCGACTCGCCGCCGAGCTGGGTGACGCTTTCGTCGCGGCGCCCGACGCGCTGGAGGCCGCGAGAGCGGACCGGTCCGGGTGGGTCTCGCCGTCGGCTCCGCTCGGAATCGTGCGCGCCAGAGACGTCGACGACGTGCGCGCAGCGCTGCGGCTCGCCACGGAGCACCGCATCCCCGTTGTGCCCAAGGGCGCGGGCACCGGTCTCGCAGGCGGGTCGGCCGGCTCGGCGGGCGAGCTCGTCATCGACGTGTCGGGCATGAACCGCATTCTCGAGATCTCCCCTGAGGACGAGCTAGCGGTCGTGCAGCCCGGCGTCATCAACGACGACCTCGATCGCGCACTCGAGCCGTTCGGGCTCTGGTTCGCGCCGGATCCCGCCAGCAAGGCGATCGCGACCGTCGGCGGCAACATCGCGACGAACGCCGGCGGGCTGCTCTGCGCGAAGTACGGCGTCACACGGGAGGCGGTGCTCGGACTCGAGGTGGTCCTGGCAGACGGTCGCGTGATGCGCACCGGCCACCAAACGGTGAAAGGCGTCACCGGCTACGACCTCACGGCGTTGTTCGTCGGCTCGGAGGGCACGCTCGGCGTGATCGTCGAGGCGACAGTGCGGGCACTTCCTCGACCCTCGAACCCGCCGGCGACGGTGGTCGGACTGTTTCCCGGAGTGCACG
Source organism: Humibacter soli (assembly GCF_054779035.1). Lineage (NCBI taxonomy): Bacteria > Bacillati > Actinomycetota > Actinomycetes > Micrococcales > Microbacteriaceae > Humibacter > Humibacter soli. Next base: position 449,757 of record NZ_BAAGYX010000001.1, read on the forward strand.
AGGCCGCCTCGGCATCCTCCGCCATCACGGCCGCACGCCTCCGTCCAGCGCTCTGCGAACTGATCGACGCTGCAGCCCTCCAAGCCATAGCCGAGCACGAGCGGTCGATCTCGGACGGCGGTGTAGATGACGCACTCGATCTCGACGCGGGCGCATCGCTCATCGTGCAGTTCGACGACGCGGATGCCGCGACTCGCGCCGAGGCTGCGGCAGCACTCGTGCGCGATGCCGGCGGTCGTGCCACGGTGTCATCCGACCGGCAGGAATCCGAGCGCCTGCTCGCCCTGCGCCGCGCGTTCCACCCTTCGTTGATCGCCCTCGGCGAGGTGCTCATCGAAGACGTCGCCGTGCCGCGTTCGCGCCTTGCGGACATGTTCGACGAGATCGTGCGCATCGGGCACGAGTACGACGTGAGCATCCCGACGGTCGCGCACGCCGCAGACGGCAACCTGCACCCGAACTTCGTCTACGCGGGGGGAGAGGTGCCCGACGACGTCTGGCGCGCCGCAGACGACCTGTTCACGACGGCTCTTCGCTTGGGCGGAACGCTCACGGGCGAGCACGGTGTCGGCATCCTGAAACGACGCTGGCTGCGCGACGAGCTGGGTGACGACTCGTACGAGCTGCAGCGCGGCATCAAGGCCGTTTTCGACCCACTTGGCATCCTCAACCCGGGAAAGGTCTTCGGATGACGCCGAGGTTGCCGGTGCCGCAGTATCCGGCCGCGCCTCAGGTGATGCGCACGAAGACCAGCACTGTCGTCTGGACGATCATCGGGCTCATCCTGCTCACCCAACTGCTGGTCGTCGTGTTCGCCTACCTGGTGCTGGCCTTCGGGCCCGGTCTCGTGGTGATCAGCGCTGCGCTGGCGCTCGTGCCGCTGACCATCGTGCTGCTCACGGCGCTCTGGATCGACGCGTGGGAGCCCGAGCCGCTCGCCGCGAAGGCGTTCGCGTTCCTCTGGGGCGCTTCCGCGGCGATCACGATCGCGCTGCTGTTCGACGTCGGCCAGCGGGTCTTCACGCCCATTCCGGAGAGCTCGATCCTCTCGGCGATCGTGCGAGCGCCGACGGTCGAGGAGACCGCGAAGGGCGTCGGGCTGCTGATCCTGGTCTTCGCCGCACGGCGAACCTTCGACGGCCCGATCGACGGCATCGTGTACGCCGCGATCATCGCCGGTGGGTTCGCCTTCGTCGAGAACATCCAGTACTTCGGCACGGCGATCATGGGCGGAGCCGGTCAGGCCGCGATCGTGTTCGTGCTGCGATCCCTGTTCTCGCCGTTCGCCCACGTGCTTTTCACGTCGTGTACCGGGGTCGCCCTCGGACTTGCTGTTCGCAGGGGAGGAGTCGGGCGCATCCTCGGCGCGTTCGTCGCAGGCCTCGCGGTCGCGATCGTTCTGCACTCGGTGTGGAACTTCTCGAGCTACATCGGATTCTGGGGCGTGTACCTGGTGTTCGAGCTGCCGATCTTCGTCGGAGCGGTGATCGCCGTGGTGCTGCTGCGGGTGCGCGAGCAGCACCGAACGAGGGACAGGCTCGAGGACTACGGCAGAGCTGGATGGTTCACACCCGACGAAGTCGCCCTCTACGGAACCCGGCCAGGGCGACACAGGGTGCGAGCGTGGGCGCGTCAGCGAGGGGGCGACGCGCCGTTGATCGTGCGCTCGATGGTGCGCGACAGCACGCGACTGGCGATGGCGAGGCAGCGTGTGATCGACGGGTCAGCGGACATCGGCACCTGGAGCGAGGAGGCCGCCCTGCTGACGGAGATCACGGATTCACGCGCCAGGCTCTATCGCCTCGGATGACCGTTCCCGGACAAAACTCACCGCTCGGTGGTGCGGCACTGCCGGCAGCCGAATCCGAGCGGCGAGTTGGTACCTACCAAGGGTGCAACGGCCGCCGCTCGATTGCAAGCGTTTCGTGCGCCTCGCACTCGGCTTTGACGTTCAGGCACGCGTGCCCTTGGATGGAGGAATGAGCGAAACGCAGAAGTCCAAGCCGGAGATCGAAGCCCCTCAGGGACCGGCGCCCGAGGAGCTCGAGATCGTGGAGATCGTTGAGGGCGACGGCGCAGAGGCCACGCCGGGCGCGACGGTCGACGTGCACTACCTCGGAGTCGACTACGAATCGGGCGAAGAGTTCGACTCCTCCTGGAGCCGGGGCCAGTCGATCCAGTTCCCGCTCCAGGGGCTCATCCAGGGCTGGCAGGACGGCATCCCTGGCATGAAGGTCGGAGGACGTCGTCAGCTGACCATCCCGCCGCACCTTGCATACGGTCCGGCAGGCACCGGGCACCCGCTCGGCGGCAAGACCCTGATCTTCGTGATCGACCTGATCGACGTCAAGTAGTCCGGGCCACTCCGACGACTTTCCGATGGACCCGGGGCCTTAGGGCTCGGGGTGCATCGCGTCGTAGTGGCGGAAAGTGCGCTGCAGTCGCATCATCAGACTGACCGCCGCCATGATCACGAACCCGCCGAGCGCCGGCGGGAACCACAGCGCGACGAGCGCGGCGGCGACGCCGGCGTAGAGGTCGCCGACGCGGGGGCCGCCGGTCACCACAACGGTGAACACGCCCTGGATTCGGCCACGCATGGTGTCGGGCGTCGCAGACTGCAGGATCGTCTGACGGAAGATCGACGAGACATTGTCCGCAGCGCCCGCCCCGACGAGGATGACGCACGCGACCACGATCGCCGGAATGTTCGGATTCGCCGCGTTCGCCGACCCGAACCAGCCGGTCGCCAGCAGCCCGAGCTCGACTCCCAGCGCGAAGATGAAGGCACCGTAGACGACCACGGATCGTCCCACCGCGACGCCCTGCCTGCGGACGTGGCCCAGTGGGCCGGAGAACACGCTCGAGATCAGCGCCCCGATGGCGTAGGCCGCCGTCAGCGCACCGACGGTGACCGCACCGCCGCCGAGCAGAAGCGCTCCCGCCGCGGGGAAGAGCACGCGCGGCTGTCCGAACGTCATGGCGATGATGTCGATGATGAACGACATGCGCACGTTCGGCGCCCGCTTGAGGAACGACAGGCCTTCGACGAGGGATGCCCACCCGGGCTTCGCCGCGTCGCCCTCCGGCACGATAGGCGGCAGCGTCGCGATGCCCACGAACGCGAAGACGAAGAGCACGACGTCGACCGAGTAGGTCCACCCGAACCCGACGGCGGCGACCAGCACGCCGGCCAGTGCGGGACCGAGGGTGACCATCACGCCCGTTGCGATGCCGCCGAGAGCCGACGCCGCCGGCAGCAGCTCCTTGTCGAGCAGCCTCGGCTGGATCGCCATGCGCGTGCTGCTGATCACCGTTGCGGCAACGGAGTTGAGCGTCGCCAGCAGGTAGAGCAGCCACACGTTGTCCACCTGGAACCAGGCGAGCAGCGCGATGGCCACGGTCGAGCCCCAAGCGACGATCGCGGAGAGCAGCGCGATGAGCCTGCGATCGAAGACATCAGCGAGCATGCCGCCGTAGATTCCGAAGAACACCATGGGCAGCAGCGCGAAGAGCGCGACGCCCGAGACCGCGAGGGTCGAGTTCGTAAGGTCGTAGACCTGAAGGCCGATGGCCACGATGGTCATCTGGCCACCGATGCCCGAGACCGCGCCTCCGATCCAGAGGCGGGCGAATGCAGGGCTCCGCTTCAAGGGAGTGAGGTCGACGAAGACCGATCGTCTCTGAGGCGCGATGTCGCGCTCGGTATCGTCGTTCGGCACGGGATTCGACCGTAACACGCCGGCCCAGGATGCCTCCGCCACGTGCCGTAGGGTGGCCTGGTGACCAGCGCGCGTGAGGAACTCGATCGTCTTCTGGTCAGCGTTCCGGACTTCCCCGAGCCGGGCATCCTTTTCCGCGACCTCGCTCCCGTGTTCGCGGACGGCACGGCGTTCGCTTCGATCGTGGATGACCTGGCCGGCCATTTCTCCGGCGAATTCGACGCCGTTGCAGGTGTCGAGGCCCGCGGCTTCGTTCTCGCGGCCGCCGTCGCCTATGCGGCGAAGGTCGGTGTCCTGGTGATCCGCAAGGCGGGGAAGCTCCCGGGTGAAGTGCTGGCCGAGTCGTACGACCTCGAGTACGGCACGTCGAGCCTCGAGATCGAGCCGAACAGGCTGCCGGAGGGATCGCGGGTGCTGGTGCTCGACGATGTGCTCGCGACGGGTGGCACGCTTGCGGCATCCTCTCGCCTTCTCGTGCGCGCCGGGTACTCGGTCGCGGGATTCGGCGTGGTGCTCGAACTCGAAGACCTCGCCGGCAGGAACAGGCTGGGCGATACCCCGACGTACAGCATCGCCGCGCTCTAGCCCCGTGGGTTGAGGAGCACCACGAAGTGGCGCGCCCTCTCGTGGGTTGAGGAGCACCACGAAGTGGCGCGTCTCGAAACCCGCAAGCGCTGCGCGCGGCTCTAACCTGAGACCGTGAGTGCGAACGACGCGACGGTCATCGCCGCGAAGCAGACCGAGCCGGTCGTCGCCACGACGTGCGGCCTCGTGCGTGGGGTGCACGGCGGCGACGTGTACACGTTCAAGGGCATCCCGTACGCCGCTCCGCCCGTCGGTCCGCTGCGCTTCCGGGCGCCCCTGCCGCACGAGCCCTGGGAGGGTGTGCGCGACGCCACGACGTTCAGCCGCATCGCGCCGCAGCCGGTCATCGCTGTCGGCGGAGGCAAGCCCCGCGAGATGAGCGAGGACTGCCTCACGCTGAATATCTACACGCCGGAGCTCGGTGACGCGGGGCTGCCCGTCATGGTGTGGATCCACGGTGGCGCCTACCACCTCGGATCCTCAGCGGACCCGCTCTACGAGGGCTCCCAGCTCGCGTCGGGCGGTGCCGTCGTCGTCACCTTCAATTACCGCATCGGCCCGCTCGGCTACCTCGACCTCTCGTCGTACTCGACGGATGACGAGGTGTTCGAGAGCAACGTCGGACAGCGGGACCAGCTCGCGGTGCTCGCGTGGGTGCGCGACAACATCCGGAGTTTCGGCGGCGATCCGGACCGTGTCACCCTGTTCGGCGAGTCGTCTGGTGCGGGGGCGGTCACCACGATGATGGCGACGCCGAGCGCCGAAGGCCTCATGCACGGTGCCATCGCGCAGAGCTCGCCGGTCGGCAGCGTGTACACCCGGGAGACCGCGCGCCGCTCGGCCGAGCGGTTCCTGCAGCGGCTCGACATCACGGCCGACCAGGTTCATCGGCTGCGGCGCCTGCCGGCCGCAGCACTCATCGAGGCGTGCAACCGGCTGATCGTCGACACCAGTGCGACGGAGCCCGGCACGATCCCGGTGGCGCCGGTGGTCGACGGCGAGCTCGTGCCGGAGTATCCGCTGACCGCGATGGTGCGCGGCCAGGCGCTGCGCATCCCGTTGATGATCGGCTCGAACCGCGACGAGGCGATGCTGTTCCGCCTGCTCCGCTCGCCGATCGTGCCCAACACGTCCAAGGCCGTGCAGCTCATGGTCGAGCGGCTCGGAACGCCGGAGGCGCTCGCCGTGCCGTCCGGCTACCGCGGCTATCCGCGCCTGCGTCCCGCTCTCAGACTGTCGACGGATGCCGCGTTCCGCATGCCGACGGTGTGGGCGGCCTCCGCCCACAGCAGGTACGCGCCGACCTGGGCGTACGAGTTCGACTTCGCGCCGCCGCTGATCCGGATCGCAGGATTCGGGGCCATGCACGGCGCAGAGCTGCCTCACGTGTTCGGCACGCACGTGCCGAGGATCGTCGCGGCGGGAGCCGTGAGCGCGGGCCGACGCCTGACGGAGCGGATGCAGGCCCGTTGGCACTCGTTCGCCTCGATCGGCGATCCCAACCCGGTCGGCGTTACCCCGTTCTGGCCGCGGTACGACACCGACCAGCGCTCCACCTATGTCTTCGACGGCCGCGACCGCATCGTGCACGACCCCCACAGTGAGCTGCGACAGGTGTGGGGCGACGACATCATCGCGTTCCGCTGACCCGGTCGCCCGCGGGAACGGATGACCAGACATCCTCCCCGCGAAGCGCACCTCGCAGCAGTCGCCAGAGCTCGGGATGACCCAGCACGTGGAAATGCCCGGAGACCGGCAGCCGCACGTTGGCCTCGGCCCCTGGCAGCACGCTGCCCTCGAGGATGAGCGGGTCGAAGCTCGGAAAGATCGACACGATGCGATCGTTCGCCCGCCGGTCGGCGCCCAGGTCGAGCAGCGTCGCGTCTGATGGCGCGAAGATCCTGAGTGCGCTGTCCAGCATGCCCTGGGCGAAGGCGGAGCCGGAGAAGGGGGTGGCAATGGCGATCATCCTCGTGATGCGGGAACCCGTGTGCTCCCAGGTCATCAGCTGCTTGCCGACGAGGCCGCCCTTGCTGTGGGCGATGATCGTCACGTCGTCGAGGTCGTTCTGTTCGAGGTAGGCCGCTGCGACCTCAGCGGCGGTGAGCACGGGTGACCGGTTGAGCCCCAGCCTGCCGACGACGTGCACCGGCCTGCCGCAGGCGAGTCCGAGCGCGGCGAACGGGTCGAGGAAGTGCGGGTTCTCGTACACGCCCGGCAGGAGCAGCACGGGAGGCCCGTCGATGGCCCGACCCTTCTGGCGATGGATCCATCGCCTCGCCCGTGCGCCGAGGCCGAACCACTCGAGCAGAAAAGCGAAGTCGGGCAGTGCCGACGCGGCCGCACGGAGCACCGACTGTCCGTGAGCGCCGGCATCTTCCGAGGCGCCTGCCGGCTGCTCGCCGAGAGGGCGTTCGCTGTCGGATCGCTCGTCCGATTCCGCCTCTGACATGAGCCAACGCTAACGTTCCACCGATCACGGAACGTCACCCTCTCAGCGCTATAACGTGCGGGTAGTGTCGTTCGGGTACGTTGAACGACCTGGTCGGGCGGGTGTCGCGCGGCCGAGAGGAGATGAGATCTTGGCCACCACGAGAAGGACCGGTGCACGAGCGGGTTCGCCCAACGCCCAGTCGCCCGAGGTCCCGGCCGAGGCCGGTGCACCCGAAGCGAAGGAGCCGCTCTCTCAGCTGTTCTCGGATGGTCAGGACGATGTGGATGTCGCAGCAGGCGACACCGACGCGCAGGCCGCTTCTCCCTCCGCCTCCGACGTTCTCGCTCCCGACCCCTCGTCAGAGCCGAGGGCTGCTTCGGCCCCCGCTCCGGCCCCTCGGCCGCAGCCGCAGCCTCAGCAGCCGCTCACGGAGACCCAGCTCCTCAACGATCCGCTGCTGGGAACGCACGACGACATCATCGTCGACCTCGGGGTGAAGCTGCGCTGGGCGGCGGTCGGCTACGCGCTGCTCGGTGTCATCGCATCGTGGATCATCGCCGCTCAGGTCGCGATCGCGACGAAGGATGCCGGCGCGTTCGGATGGGCACTCGCCGCGACCATCCTCATCTTCGCCGGAGCCGTGTGGTATTTCGCCGACGTCTCGTCGCGCTTCGCCTCGGTGGCCGCCTACCGCAAGGCCAAGACGCCGCAGTCCGTCGCCCGTCTGAACCGCGGAGGGGTTGTGGGGCTCTACGGAGTGGTCGGCGCCTGGATCGGCGCGGCGCTCGGCGTTCTCGTGCTGGTGAGTGGGACCACGACCGCTGTGCTCACGATCGCGGCAGGTGCGAGCGGCTGGGCCTGGTTCTTCGGCGGCATCCCCGTCGTGCTGCTCTACCTCTTCGGTTTCGGGCTCATGCACTACCGCGTCATCGAGAAGGCGCGCGACGCCGTCGCCTGATGATAAGCTTCTTCGGTTGCCGTCAGAACGGCCGCGGATAAAGAGAGCCCAGGCATCAGGCCTGCGGCACCGCGCAACGAGAGGAAGGGGATCGAATCTATGGCACTCGATGCAGATGTCAAGAAGGCGATCATCGAAGAGTACGCAACCCACCCCGGTGACACCGGATCCCCGGAGGTTCAGGTCGCGATCCTGACCAAGCGGATCAAGGACCTCACCGAGCACCTCAAGGAGCACAAGCACGACCACCACTCACGTCGTGGTCTGCTGCTCCTCGTCGGGCAGCGTCGTCGTCTGCTGGGCTACCTGCAGGAGATCGACATCAACCGTTACCGCTCGCTGATCGAGCGCCTCGGTCTTCGTCGCTAGCATCTTCTGCTCGCCCATCGGGTGGCGAGTCCTCGTCTCACGGCGAACAAGGGCTCTTCGTTCGACAACGCGAACTTCTTGCGCAGAACGCCCCGTCACCTCGGTGACGGGGCGTTCTCGCGTTGAGGCCGCGCCAGCGCTCAGGCGTCGGCGCGCGCCAGTTCGGCGGCGATCTCCTTCGTGCCGCGATTCCACGGAGTTCCGTGACCCGGCAGCACCCACGTCGCGTCGACCGAGGCGAGCTTCGCGTGGGAGGCGCGCGCGACATCCGGATCGTCGGTGAACGGCGCGGGCAACGCGCCACGTGCGCCCGTCAGCACGTTTCGCGTCGTGAGGGCGTCCCCGACGAAGACGGCGTCGACCGACGGGACGGCGATCGCGATACTGCCGGCCGAGTGTCCCGGCAGCGCGACGATCCGCGGATGTCCTGGCAGATCGAGCACATCGCCGTCGTGCACCGGAACGACCTCCTTCAGGTAGGTGGTGCGCATTCCGCCCTTGCGGAGCGTGTACCAGAGAAAGCCCGTGATGGCTCCTACGCGCACCTTGCCCCACTCCGGATGCGTCGACTCCTCGCCGCGGGCACGGGCGGCATCGGCCTCACCGATGTAGACGGGGATGCCGTTGTCCCGCCGCAGTCGCTCTGCGTAGCCGATGTGGTCGCTGTCGCCGTGAGTGAGCACGACGCCTCGGATGTCCGAGACGGTGCGTCCCATCGTCGACAGTTCGCGCTGAAGGTCGGTGAACTGACCTGCGATGCCGGCGTCGATCAGCGTGACCCCGCTGTCGTCCTCCACGAGATAGGCGGCGACGATGTCGTTGCCGACGCGGTGCAGTCCGGGTGCGAGCTTCATGGCCGGAGTCCTTTCGATGGCGTATGGTGTTGATGGCTACGATAATTAGCCATGAAGGCTAATGTCAATAGCTATGGTGGCGAGATGGACGAAACCGCCGCCTGAGATCCTGGGGAGGGCGCCGTGCCTGCACCGAATCGAACGACGAACGACGAGATCATGGCCGCAGCCCGCGAATTGCTCGACGCAGGAGGCCTCGACGCCCTCACCATGCAGGCGGTGGCGACGAAGGTAGGAGTTCGCGCCCCCTCGCTGTACAAGCGGGTGCGGAGCCGCGAGCAACTCGTCGGCCTCGTCGTCGAGTCCGCGGTGATCGAGCTCGCCGAACGGCTCGACGCGGCGGTCGACGAGAGAGAGGCCGATCCCATCGACGCTCTCATCGCGCTCGCGGGGACCCTTCGCGAGTTCGCGCATCATCACCCGAACCGATTCCGGCTGGTGTTCGCGCCGCCGTCATCCGCGATGCGTCCCTCCGCCGACGCGCTCGCTCGATCGAGCGCCGCTGTGCTGCGCGTCTCCGAGCGGCTCGCCGGGGCAGAGGACGCTCTGGAGGCCGCGCGCACGGTCACCGCATGGGCGCTCGGGTTCCTCACCATGGAACTCTCGGGCTCGTTTCAGCTTGGCGGCGACCCGGCGACCGCGTACGAGTACGGCGCGAGAGCGATCGCCAGGGCCATCGACGCGCGAGCCCTGCTTCTCCGACCGGGCCAGCAGACGTAGTCTTGATGAGACGCGCGGCGACGGTGCCGTGCGGGCCGGCCAGCCACAAGCATCCGCCGGTCACGAACGTTTGAAGGCTGCGTACAACGATGCTCACCATCCGTCCAGGTACAGACACGTCCACCCGCCACGATCGGCTTTCGAGGCTGATCGCTTCAGACGGCGAACGGCTGCACGATCCCGATCTCGACCCGTGGGTCGCCGATGTGTTCGAGGAGCAGCTCCTCGCTCTGTATCAGGACATGGTGGTCGCCCGCCGCATCGATACCGAGGCGACCGCCCTGCAGCGACAGGGCCAGCTCGTGCTCTGGCCGCCGCTGATCGGCCAGGAGGCCGCCCAGATCGGTTCCGCACGTGCGCTGCGGCGTGACGACTTCGTCTTCTCCAGCTATCGCGAGAACGCGGTCGCCTACGTGCGCGGCGTCTCGATGACCGACATGGTTCGGGTGTGGCGCGCATCCCAGTTCTCCGGCTGGAACCCCTACGAGGTCGGGATGGCCACCCCGACCGTGATCATCGGCGCCCAGACGCTGCACGCGGTCGGCTACGCGATGGGCATCATGCGCGACGGCGACGACGCGGCAGCCATCGCCTACTTCGGCGACGGCGCGACGAGCGAGGGTGACACGAATGAGGCAATGGTGTTCGCCGCCGCGTACGGTGCGCCGGTCGTGTTCTTCTGCCAGAACAACCAGTACGCCATCTCGGAGCCGGTCGGCCTGCAGGCGCAGAAGCCCATCGCCGATCGGGCGCCCGGCTTCGGCATCCCGAGCCTGAGGGTCGACGGCAACGACGTGCTCGCGGTGCTGGCGGCCAGCCGCATGGCGCTCGACCACGCCCGCACGGGAGAGGGCCCGATGTTCATCGAGGCCGTCACGTACCGCATGGGCCCGCACACGACCTCCGACGACCCGACGCGCTACCGGAACAAGGACGAGGAGCAGACCTGGCGTCAGCTCGACCCCATCGAGCGCACGCGCAACCTGCTGCTTGCGGAGGGTGTGCTGACCGATGAACGTCAGGTCGCCGTGTCGGCGAAGGCCGACGCCATCGCCAAGGAACTGCGGGAAGGATGCCTGTCCTTGCGTCCCCGCGACCCGCTCACGATCTTCGACCAGGTCTATGCCGAGACGCCCCCGTCCCTGCAGAGGGAGCGCGACGCGTATGCGGCGTACCTGGCCTCGTTCGACGAGTCGCACGAGGAGGAGCAGCGATGACGGAGCTGACTCTCGCCAAGGCGATCACCACCGGCTTGGCCGATGCGATGGAGGCCGACGACCGCATCGTGATGCTCGGTGAAGACATCGGCAAGCTGGGCGGCGTGTTCCGCGTCACCGACGGGCTGCAACAGCGGTTCGGCACCGATCGTGTCGTCGATACGCCCTTGGCGGAGGCCGGCATCATCGGCACAGCCGTCGGTCTCGCCTACCGGGGCTTCCGACCGGTGTGCGAGCTGCAGTTCGACGGCTTCGTGTTCCCCGGGTTCGATCAGGTCGTCGCGCAGGTGGCGAAGATGCGCTATCGGACGCAGGGCGTCGTGAGCATGCCGATCACGATCCGGGTTCCGTTCGGCGGCGGAATCGGATCAGTGGAGCACCACTCCGAGTCGCCCGAGGCGTACTTCGCTCACACCCCCGGGCTGCGGGTGGTTGCGTGCTCCAGCCCTCAGGACGGGTACTCGATGATCAGGCAGGCGATCGAGTGCGACGACCCCGTCGTCTTCTTCGAGCCCAAGCGGCGCTACTGGTCGAAGGGCGAGGTCATCACCGACGTCGGGGCCGTTCCGCCGCTCGACAGCGCACGGGTCGTCGTTCCAGGCACGGATGTCACCCTCGTCACCTACGGCCCGCTGGTGCAGACCGCGGTGGACGCGGCCTTCGCCTCCGAGGACGACGGCGTGTCGATCGAGGTGCTCGACCTGCGCTCGCTCGCTCCGCTCGACGAGGACGCCATCGTCGCCTCGGTAGAGAAGACGGGACGCATCGTGATCGCCCATGAGGCGCAGCGCTTCGGCGGACTCGGTGCCGAGATCGCGGCGATGGTCACCGAGCGGTGTTTCGGCAGGCTCGAGGCCCCGCCGCTGAGGGTGACAGGGCACGACATCCCGTACCCGCCCTCCGAGCTCGAGGACCACTATCTGCCCGATCTCGACCGCGTGCTCGACGCGGTCGACCGCGTCATGGGGGTGCGGGTATGAGTGTCAAGGAGTTCGCGCTGCCCGACCTCGGCGAGGGGCTCACGGAGTCGGAGATCGTCGCGTGGAAGGTCGCGGTCGGCGACCGGGTCGAGCTGAACCAGATCATCGCGGAGGTGGAGACGGCGAAGGCGCTCGTCGAGGTGCCGTCGCCGTTCGAGGGCACGGTGCGTGAGTTGCACGCCGAGACGGGCGAGACGCTGGATGTCGGGGCGCCGCTCATCTCTTTCGACGTCGACGACTCGGCTCCGGCCGAGATGGCGCCCGTCGAGTCGGCGCCGGTCGAGACAGCGTTGAACGAGCCCACTCGGGACGCAGGAGTGGATATCGCGCCCAGCGTCGATGAGAGTGCACGAGTGCTCGAGCCGGCCCTCGCCGGTGGTATGGCTGCCGAGCCCGCGCCCGCGCAGGCATCAGGCGCCGCGGCGACGGAGGAGCGCCACGAGGTGCTCGTCGGCCGCGGCCCGAAGGAGCAGGGCACGCAGCGACCGCACCGCAGGCCGCGATCGGGACGGCTGCCGATGCCGCTCCAGAGTGAACGGTCGTCGCGAGTCGCTGCGGCGCCCAACGAGGAGAGCGAGTCGCGGGTGGCCGCGACGGGTGTGCGTCGCCGCACTGCTCAGGCGATGGTGCGCAGCGCCGCTGTTCCGCAGGTGACGGAGTTTCTCACCGTGGACGTCACGAGGGGCATCCGCCTGCTCGAACGCCTCGGCGCGTCGCCGGAGTTCCGCGGACGGCGAGTCACGGTGCTCACGCTCGCCGCCAAGGCGCTGTGCGTGGCGCTCGCAGCGACGCCAGAGGCCAACGCGCACTGGGACGACGCGACCGACGAGATCGTCACTCCGCCTGGAGTGAACCTCGGGATCGCGGTCGCGACCGATCGCGGCCTGGTCGTGCCGAACGTCCGGGGCGCCGAAAAGCTGAGGATGCCCGACCTCGCTGACTCCATCGGCTCGCTCGTCGAGCGTGCCCGCACGGGTCGCGCGACCCCGGCCGAGCTCACGGGCGGCACCGTCACGATCACCAACGTCGGCGTGTTCGGGGTGGATGCCGGTACACCGCTGTTGAACCCGGGGGAGACGGCGATCCTCGCGCTCGGAGCGGTGAGCCGACGGCCGTGGGAGCACAAGAACCAGGTGCGACTGCGCCAGGTGATGACGCTGAGCCTCACGTTCGACCACCGGGTGATCGATGGCGAGCAGGGCTCCCGCCTCCTCCGCGACGTGGGTCGCATCCTCGCCGACCCGGCCACCGCACTCGCCTTCGCCGGTTGAGCAGCGCCCTTCTACTCCGCTGGTTGAGGAGCACCGCGGAGCGGCGCGTCTCGAAACCCGCCCTCCTCATGCGACAGGTTTCGAGACGCGCGCGGCTGCGCCGCGTGCTCCTCAACCCACGGAGTGACGCGCGCGGCTGCGCCGCGTGCTCCTCAACCCCCGGGAGACGCACGGCGGTGCCGTGCTTCTCAGCCGGCGGTGGCGGAGGTCGGGGTGCCGGGCAACAGGCAGGCCATCGCCATCTCGTGCAGCAGACGCCCGACCGTCGCCAGCGGCGGCCGGCTCGACGTGTGGGTGCGGCTGGAGTGCGGTGTGGAGTTGATCAAGCCGAACACGGCGTGCGCGCGAACACGCAGCGACCGGCGGTCCTCGTCGCGCAGCTTCGAGAGCACGTCGACCCAGAGCTCGACGTAGGTTCGCTGCAGTTCGCGTACCCGCGCGGCGTCCGCAGCAGAGAGGCTGTCGAGGTCGCGGTCCTGTGCGCGAATGACGTCGGGCTCGCCGAGCGCGAAGTCGACGTGGAAGGCGACGAGCGCCTCGAGCGCTTCCTGCGGGGTGGCCGCATCGGCCACGCACGCGCGTCCGCCGCTGAGCAGACCCTCGCTGACGCCGATGAGCAGTGCGGCGAGCACCGCCTGCTTGCCGCTGAAGTGACGATAGACGGCGGGCCCGCTGACTCCGGCCGCCGCGCCGAGGTCTTCGATGGAGACACCGGCGAAGCCGCGCTCGGCGAACAGCCGGGCTGCAGCGCTCAGCAGCGCCTCGCGCCGCGTCGCCTTCGCCTTGCTCCGCCGAGTCTCGGACTGCGTCTCCGTAGCCTGCGTCATCCCTCGACTCTAGACACTTCGGTTAATGATCGCTAACATTGATTTCGGTTAGGAAGTGCTAACCGAAGCGCAGGGGCTCCGGTCGAAACGGCCGGAGCTTCGCGCGGACAGGCGGCGCGCCGAACACCATGGGCGGCTGCCGACGATGCACGCGAGGAGGCGGCCACGAGCCAGGTACTGAGCGACAGCCAGGCATCGGGCGATGCAGGCATCGCGCCGTCGTCCCTCGCGACCCAGCACGATCTGGTCGCCGAACTGCACAGCAAGCTCGCCGCCGCGGCGCAGGGTGGCCCCGCGGAATCGAGGGCACGACACGTCGCCCGAGGCAAGCTGCTTCCGCGCGAGCGGGTGGAGCGGCTTCTCGACGTGGGGAGCCCCTTCCTCGAACTGGCCCCGTTGGCGGCATCGGGCCTCTACGACGACGAGTGCCCGGCGGCCGGCGTCATCGCAGGCATCGGCCTCGTGCACGGCAGGCACGTGATGGTCGTCTGCAACGACGCGACGGTCAAGGGCGGCACCTACTTTCCGATGACGGTCAAGAAGCACCTGCGTGCCCAGGAGGTCGCCCTCGAGAATCGACTGCCGTGCGTCTACCTGGTCGACTCCGGCGGCGCGTACCTTCCCATGCAGGACGAGGTGTTCCCCGACCGCGACCACTTCGGCCGCATCTTCTTCAACCAGGCGCAGCTCTCGGCCGCCGGCGTGCCCCAGCTGGCCGCCGTTCTCGGGTCGTGCACGGCGGGTGGCGCCTACGTGCCGGCGATGAGCGACGAGAACGTGATCGTTCGCGGCCAGGGCACGATCTTCCTCGGCGGGCCGCCGCTCGTGAAGGCGGCGATCGGCGAAGAGGTGACGGCGGAGGAGCTCGGCGGCGGCGACGTGCACTCCAGAGTGTCCGGCGTGACGGACCATCTCGCCGACGACGACGAGGACGCGCTTCGCATGGTGCGCGAGATCGTGGCGACGCTGCCGGGGCCGAGCGGGCCCGCCTGGCGGGTTGAACCCAGTCGTCCGCCGGCGAAAGATCCGTCATCCCTGCTCGACGTCGTTCCCGTCGACCTGCAGACCGCATACGACGTGCACGAGGTGATCGATCGGCTCGTCGACGCTGACACATTCACGGAGTTCAAGCGCGAGTACGGCACGACCCTCGTCACCGGGTTCGCGCGGCTGCACGGGCATCCGGTCGGCATCGTCGCGAACAACGGCGTGCTGTTCAGCGAGTCGGCGCTCAAGGGTGCGCACTTCATCGAGCTGTGCGACGCGCGAGGCATCCCGCTGCTGTTCCTGCAGAACATCTCCGGCTTCATGGTCGGAAGGGATGCCGAGGCGGGCGGCATCGCCAAGCACGGCGCGAAGATGGTGACCGCCGTCTCGACCACCAGGGTGCCGAAGCTCACGGTCGTGATCGGCGGCTCGTTCGGCGCCGGCAACTACTCCATGTGCGGGCGCGCGTACTCGCCCCGCTTCCTCTGGATGTGGCCGGGCGCGCGGGTCTCCGTGATGGGCGGACGTCAGGCGGCGTCCGTGCTCTCGACAGTGCGCCGCGACTCGATGGAGAAGCGCGGCGAAAGCTGGAGCGCAGAGGATGAGCGGGCATTCGCCGAGCCGATCGTGCAGCGCTACGAGGAGCAGGGGAGTCCCTACTACTCGACGGCGCGACTGTGGGATGACGGCGTCATCGACCCAGCGCAGACCCGCACAGTTCTCGGGCTCGCCCTCGACGTCGTCTCACGAGCCCCGCTTCCCCCCGCCGGCGAGCCGCGCTTCGGCGTCTTCAGGATGTGACGCGATGACGACGACCCGATCCCCTTTCGACACCACCCCTTTCGACACCGTGCTCGTGGCCAACCGCGGCGAGATCGCCAGGCGCGTCATCCGCACCCTGCGCGCCATGGGCATCCGTTCCGTCGCCGTCTACAGCGACGCGGACGCCGACGCAGCCCACGTGCGCGAGGCCGACGTCGCCTGTCGCATCGGGCCGGCGGCGGCTGCGCTCAGCTACCTCGACGTCGAGGCCGTGATCGACGCCGCTCGTCGTACGGGCGCGCAGGCCGTGCATCCCGGCTACGGGTTCCTCTCCGAGAACGCCGACTTCGCGCGGGCCTGCGAGCTGGCAGGCATCGTCTTCATCGGCCCGCCTGCCGACGCGATCGAAGCGATGGGCGACAAGGTGCGCGCCAAACAGCTCGTCTCGGGCAACGGCGTGCCCGTGACACCGGGGGTCGACGACCGGTCGCTCGACGACGAGAGCCTTGCCGCAGCTGCCGAGCGGCTCGGCCTGCCCGTGCTCGTCAAACCGTCGGCGGGCGGGGGCGGCATGGGCATGGTCGAGGTGTACGAGGCAGCGGAGCTCCCGGCGGCGCTGCGCACAGCGAGGCGGGTGGCGCTCGCCGCGTTCGGCGACGACGCGCTGTTCGTCGAGCGGCTGGTCGCGACGCCGCGGCACATCGAGGTGCAGGTGCTCGCCGATACTCACGGCACGGTCATCCATCTCGGTGAGCGCGAGTGCTCGCTGCAACGCAGGCACCAGAAGGTCATCGAGGAGGCGCCGTCTCCCCTCGTCGATGCCGCGCTACGCGGCCGGTTGGGCGCAGCGGCGTGCGAGGCGGCTCGCAGTGTCGGCTACGTCGGCGCAGGGACCGTCGAATTCCTCGTCTCGGCGGATGACCCCGGCACGTTCTTCTTCATGGAGATGAACACCCGACTTCAGGTGGAGCACCCCGTGACGGAGCTTGTCGCGACGGTGCACGGCACACGGGGGATCGACCTCGTCGAGCAGCAGGTGCGCATCGCGGCAGGCGAGCCGCTGGCCTTCGCGCAGGACGACGTCTCGCTGGCCGGACACGCCATCGAAGCCCGTGTCTACGCGGAAGACGTGCCGCGCGGATTCCTTCCGGCCACGGGGAGAGTGCTCACCCTGCACGAGCCGAGCGGTGACGGCATCCGCGTCGATTCCGCCCTGACGACAGGCGCGCAGGTGACCGACGCCTACGACCCGATGCTCGCCAAGGTGATCGCCTGGGCCCCCGACCGCGACATCGCGCTCGAGCGGCTCTCCCACGCTCTTCGCGACACGGCGGTGCTGGGAGTTGCGACCAACGTGGAGTTCCTGTCCGGCCTCGTCGATGACGTCGAAGTTCGTGCAGGTCGCCTCGACACCGGCCTCATCGCCCGCTTCATCGACGACACCCCGCGGCGCGAGACGCCGCAGGCCGCCCTCGTCGCGGCCGCCCTCCTCGTCCACGACGAGGCATGGGCGGCGGGCACGGATGCCCCGTGGTCGCGCCCCACCGGGTGGCGACTCTCCGGCAACGAGCCTGCCCGATACCGCTTCGCGACCGACACGGGTTCCGATGCGGTCGAGGTGTCCGTGCTCGGCGACCCGAGACTCGCAACAGTGCGTGTGGCCGAGGCCGCCCCCGTCTCCGCCCGACTGCTCGATCGCACGGCCGACCGGATGCTCGTGGAGCTCGACGGAACCGCTCGCAGCATGCGCACGGCTGGCTCCGCAGACCGGGTGTGGCTCTTCTCCGACGGGGAGACGTGGGCGCTGCGGTCGCTGCAACTCGCGCGAGCGGCCGGTGAGCGCGGCGTAGGAGCTCAGACATCCGAGAGCGCGACAGACCCCCGCATCGTCGCTCCGATGCCGGGGACCGTCGTCGCGGTCGAGGCATCGGACGGCGAGGTGGTCGAGCAGGGTGCAGGCATCCTCGTGATCGAAGCCATGAAGATGGAGCACCGTCTCACGGCACGCAGCAGGGGCATCCTGCACCTGAGCCTCGCACCGGGAGACAAGGTCGGAACCGACCAGATCGTCGCGGTCGTCGAGCCGCTCGACGACGGTCCCGATCTCACCCAGCTCTCCGCCCCCACAAGGGGCGGGAACACGACGGCCGACGACGGCCGGACCATTCCACCAGGAACCATCCTCACGACGGAAGGACCATCATGATCGAGACCGATTCGGCGCCCGCCGCCCAGGCGGTGCGCAACGCCCTCGGCGACGACCCGCGACTCACCGACGAGCACCGCGCGCTACGACGAAAGGTGCGCGAGTTCGCCGACCACGTCGTCGCGCCGCAGGCTTACCACTACGACACCCAGCGCACGCTGCCGATGTCGATCATCGCGCAGATGGGCCAGCTGGGCTTGTTCGCTCTGCCGTTCCCCGTCGAGTACGGCGGGGGAGGCCGTGACTACCTCTCACTGTGCATCGCCGTCGAGGAGCTCGCCCGAGTCGACCAGTCGATCGCTGTCACGCTCGAGGCGGGCATCGGACTCGGCGTGATGCCGATCTTCCGCTACGGCACGCAGGAGCAGAAGAGCCGCTGGATGCCCGACCTGGTCGCCGGACGCGCGCTCGCCGGATTCGGCCTCACCGAGGCGGACGCCGGCTCGGACGCAGGTGGCACCCAGACCACGGCGAGGCAAGATGGCGACGACTGGGTGATCGACGGCACGAAGCAGTTCATCACGAACTCCGGCACCCCGATCACCTCCGTCGTGACGATCACCGCCGTCACAGGCGAGAAGCGTCGTGCTGACGGCAGCGTCGGCAAGGAGCTCACGAGCTTCATCGTGCCGACCGGAACACCGGGTTTCACCGTGCTTCCCGGCTACGACAAGGTCGGCTGGCACACCTCAGACACGCATCCGCTCGTGCTGCGCGGCGTTCGGGTGCCGAAGGAGAACCTGCTGGGCGAGCGTGGCCGCGGCTACGCCAACTTCCTGTCCATCCTCGACGAGGGCAGGGTGGCGTTCGCCGCCCTGTGCACGGGCGCCGCCCAGGGATGCCTGGAGCAGGCCGTCGAGCACGCCAAGAACCGCGTCGTGTTCGGCCGCCCGATCGGCGACAACCAGCACATCGCTTTCACGCTCGCCCGCATGC
The DNA here is from genome assembly GCF_054779035.1 of Humibacter soli. Taxonomy (NCBI): domain Bacteria; kingdom Bacillati; phylum Actinomycetota; class Actinomycetes; order Micrococcales; family Microbacteriaceae; genus Humibacter; species Humibacter soli. Next base: position 468,585 of record NZ_BAAGYX010000001.1, read on the forward strand.
AGGCACGGGCGCAGACCGCGCGGCTCGCCTACTACGACGCCGCGTTCAAGATGGCAGCAGGCATACCGTTCAAGACCGAGGCGTCCATCGCCAAGCTCGTCGGATCCGAGGCCGCGATGGCCAACGCCCACGACGCGTCCCAGATCATGGGCGGCTACGGCTTCCTCAACGAGAACGCGGTGGCGCGGCACTACCGCGACGCCAAGATCCTCGAGATCGGGGAGGGCACGACCGAGGTGCAGCTGATGATCATCGCTCGTTCCCTCGGTCTGGAGCAGTAGGGGAGACCCCATGACCGATGACGAACGGATGCCTGTGCGAGAGGTCGTGCAGCGCGGCCTGTACTACGACGAGCTCGAGGTGGGCACGCGATACGTCCATCGGCCGGGTCGCACGATCACCGAGGCCGACAACGTGTTCTTCACGACGCTCACGATGAACAACCAGGGTCTGCACCTCGACGCTGCCTGGGCCGCGACCCAGCCGTTCGGACAGCGCCTCGTGAACTCGATGTTCACCCTCGCGACCCTCGTCGGCGCCTCCGTCGGGCAGCTGACGCAGGGCACGATCGTCGCGAACCTCGGGATGAGCCGCGTCGAGTTCCCGCATCCGCTCTTCCACGGCGACACGCTCTACAGCGAGACGCTCGTCACCGCGAAGCGCCCCTCGGCATCGCGACAGGGTCAAGGCATCGTGACCTTCGAGCACACCGGTCGCAACCAGCACGGCGAGGTGGTGGCGACGGCAGAGCGCAGCGTGCTGATGTGGTTCTCCGACGCTCATCCTGACGTCCGGCCCGAATCCCCGTCCGACGCAGGGCCCGGCGACGCATCGTGAGTGTTCGCCGACTCGGCCTCGGACCGGCCCTGCTGTTCTGCCCGGCCGATCGTCCCGACAGGTTCGCCAAGGCGCTCGATCGGTCGGATGCCGTCATCCTCGACCTCGAAGACGGCGTCGCTCCTCCGGATCGTGCCTCGGCTCGCCTGGCGCTCACCGCATTCGGACGTGGGGTGGGGGATGACCGTGCACGCGTCATCGTGCGCGTGAACCCTGCGGGCACGGCTGACCACGCCGCCGACCTCGATGCCGTCCGCGCGACGCCGTTCCGCACGGTGATGCTGGCGAAGACCGAGTCGGCGGGCGACGTCGATGCTGTTGCTGCTGCCGTGGGGGGCATGCGGGTGGTCGCGCTGTGCGAGACGGCGAGGGGGGTCCTCGCAGCCGCCGAGATTGCCGGACATCCATCGACCGTCGCCCTGATGTGGGGAGCGGAGGACCTCATCGTCTCGCTTGGCGGGGCATCGAGCAGGACACCCACCGGGGAGTATCGCGACGTTGCACGTCACGCGCGCTCGGCGGTGCTGCTCGCGGCCGGAGCGAGCGGTGTTGACGCCATCGATGCCGTTCACATCGACCTCGACGACCTCGAGGGCCAGGCTGCGGAGGCCGTGGACGCCGTCGCCACCGGCTTCGCGGCCACCGCCTGCCTGCACCCGAGGCAGGTCGAGGTCGTGCGAGACGCCTACCGGCCGAGCGATGGCGCGGTCGTATGGGCGACCCGCGTGGTGGAGGCCGCTGCACAGTCCTCCGGCGCCTTCCGCCTGGAGGGCCGGATGATCGACGAGCCCCTCATCGCGCAGGCAGAGGCTGTGCTCCGCCGTGCACGAGCGAGCGCTCGAGACTAGCGCCGCAACGTGGCCGACGGGTTTTCGCCGTACACGGTGCGGTAGGCATCGGCGAACCGGCCGAGATGCGGGAATCCGAGTCTGGTTGCGATCGTCGCGACGCGATCCCGGTCAGGCCGTGCAGTGCGGAGCGCGCGGTGTGCAGCCTGCAGGGCTCGGCGCTGCATGTAGGTGTGCGGGCCGACGCCGAGCAGGCGGATGAACGCGAGCTCGAGACGCCGCTCAGACACGCTCAGGTGACGGCACAGCACGAGCAGCGGAACGCGCCACGTGGGGCTCTGCTCGAGGTAGTCGATCGCCGTGTGGACGAGATCGGCGTCGACGGACCGGCGAGTGCGCTCGCGAAGGGAGATCGGCGCGTCTGGAGCACATGCCGTGCGTACCGACGCCTCGAGAAGGCGCTCCCACGAGAAGGGATCGGGCACCTCGCCTCTCATGCTCGGCATCAACAGCGAGAGCATCGCCCACAATGACGAATCGTAAGTCGACTTCTTCGCAGCGGTGGCGGGGTCGATCCCGAGCGTCTGCGCGGCGGTGGCGAACGCCGCCATCGGAACCGCTGCGAGCGCGAAGGACAGCCCGTCCATGTCGCGTGCGTGGTGACTGCTGCCGGACGGGTAGACGAACGTCAGGCCCGGGTCGACGGCGACGCCGTTCCAAACGCCTCCTGGTCGTGCCCTCAGCATTGCGGTGAAGACGATGCAGCCATCCTCGGCCTCCGCGTCGGCGACGGCCGGGAACGCGACATCGAGGAGCGCGAGTCGGGCCGAGCCGAGACTCCACGCAGTCACGGAGGCATGACCCGACCCGTAACCCGTGCGCACGAGATGCCCGGACGCACCGGGGACGGCGAGCATCAACTGGTCGCCGTCGGTGGTCACCGTGCGACCTATCAGGGAGGACCTGGCCAGCACAGCATCACGCTACTCGCCGTTGGACGCCTGCAGCCGAAGTGTTCGGACTATCCACATTCCGCACGTTTCGCCGCACAAGGGGACGCATCCGACCATGCCCGGCGACGGGCGACCTAGTCTTCGCTGTGGATCTGGCGGTCCTGCGCCTTCACGGCTCGGGATGCGACGCGAAGGAGAGACCAGTGACGGAAGACGCCGAATTCGACGTGCACGTCGATCGTGACACCTACCCGCGACCGGAGTATCGCTTCCCGAACATGAAGCTCGAGACGTACGCCGTCGACTCCGTCGCCGACTTTCCTCTGCCCCAGGCCGCGCCGCCGCAGGCGCCGAACGTCGTGATCGTGCTCATCGACGACATCGGCTACGGATCGGCGAGCACGTTCGGCGGCCTGATCGAGACACCGACGCTCGATCGCCTGGGGGAGGCCGGCCTGCGGTACTGCCAATTCCACACCGCGGCTCTCTGTGCCCCGACCCGTGCTGCGCTTCTGACCGGGCGCAACCACCACACCGCGGCAACCGGTGTCGTCGCTGAACAGGCAACCGGGTTTCCCGGCTACACCGGCATCATCCCGAAGAGTTGCGCCACGATCGCCGAGGTGCTCTCGCAGAACGGCTATGCAACCGGTTGGTGGGGCAAGAACCACAACGTTCCTGACAACATGACGAGCCCGGCCGGCCCGTTCGACAACTGGCCGACGCGGCAGGGTTTCGACTACTTCTACGGATTCCTGGGCGGTGAGACGAACCAGTTCTACCCGCAGCTGATCCGCAACACCACACCGGTCGAGCCGCCGCGCACGCCGGGGGAGGGCTACCACCTCACGGAGGACCTGACCGACGACTGCATCGCCTGGATGCGCACACAGAAGGGCATCGCACCCGATCGGCCGCTCTTCGCCTATTTCGCCCCTGGCGCGATGCATGCACCGCATCAGCCTCCGCTCGACTGGCGAGGGCGCCACGAGGGACGATTCGACTTCGGGTGGGACGAGTACCGACAGCGGGTCTACGAGCGCCAGCTGGCGCTCGGCGTCATCCCCGAGGGCACCGACCTCACCGCCCGGCACGAGCAGATCCCGGCCTGGGATGACCACGACGAAGACGAGAAGCGCCTGTTCCGCCGGCAGTTCGAGACGTTCGCGGACTTCCTCGGGGCCACCGACCAGCAAGTCGGTCGGCTGGTCGACGCTCTCGAAGACATGGGCGAGCTCGACAACACACTCTTCCTCTACATCATGGGCGACAACGGGACGTCAGCGGAGGGCACGCTGATCGGCACGTTCAACGAGATCCACGCGCTCAACGGGTACCAGCAGACCATCGAGGATCTGCTGCCCCACCTCCACGAGTGGGGACTGCCGATCAGTTATCCGCACATGGCGGTCGGGTGGGCGCATGCCGCGGACACGCCGTTTCAATGGACCAAGCAGATCGCCTCTCACTTCGGCGGGACGCGAAACGGCATGGTGGCGCACTGGCCGGCGCGCATCCACGGCGCCGGTGAGTTGCGGTTCCAGTTCCATCACGTCATCGACATCGCCCCGACCATCCTCGAGGCCGTCGGGATCAGCGAGCCGTCGGTGGTCAACGGTGTGCCGCAGAAACCGATCGACGGTACATCCTTCGCGTACACGTTCGTGGCCGACCCCGAGCGAAGCGCGCACAGCACCCAATACTTCGAGGTCTACGGAAACCGGGGCATCTACCACGAGGGGTGGATGGCCTCGTGCCGCCACGGACGGCTGCCGTGGATGAGCGGCGGGACGTATTCGTGGGACGACGACACGTGGGAGTTGTACGACATCGCCGAAGACTTCTCCCAGGCGCACGATCTCGCCGAGACGCACCCGGAGAAGCTGGCGGAGATGCAGCAGCTGTTCACGATGGAAGCGGCCAAGCACAACGTGTATCCGCTCGACGACCGGTTTGCGGAGCGCCTCGACGTGCGTCTGCGCCCGAGCTATTTCTCGGGCCGCACACATGTCTCCTTCCCTCCGGGCATGCGGCGTCTGCCGGAGGGCAGCGGTCCCAAGACGAACAACGTTGATCACGTGGTCAGCGTGCCGGTGACGATCCCCGAGGGAGGTGCTGAGGGCGTGCTCTTCCACGTCGGCGGCGATCCGGCGGGATGGGCGCTGTTCGTGCGCGGCGGAAAGCTCGTCTATCACTACAACTTCTTCAACCTCCACCGCTGGGAAGTCGAATCGGACGTCGATGTCCCGGTCGGCGACTCAACGCTCGGATTCGCTCTGCGCACCCTGGAGCCGCGCCCCGGCGGCCCCGCGGAGGTCGACCTGCTGATCGACGGCGTCGTGGTCGGACACCTCGACTTGCCGGAGCAGGTGCGGGCGCGCTTCGGGCTCGAGAGCATGAGCGTCGGCATCAACACAGGATCACCGGTTGTCGACACCTATCGCGAACGGCGCGGCTTCCCGTTCACCGGCGTCATCCACCGCGTGGATCTCGACTTCGTCTCGGATGCCAACGACATCTCTCCTGCGGAGAAGGTGCGGCAGCACCTGGCGATGGACTGATCGGCGCCGCAAGGGGCTTACCCGCCCGCGTTGAGGTCCAATGCACCCACCGCCGCAGGCTAGCGTTGCAGCATGAACCGCACCCTTCGTCGACCTCTGTGGCGCTGGGAACCGGGACCCTATCTGCTCGTGCTCATCCTGATCGTGATCACGAGCGCGATCCGGCCCGAGCTGTTCCCCGTCGCGTACTGGATCTTCTTCTCGATCACGGTCGTCGCCATCGCGGGACTGGTCGTCGTCATCGTCGTCTCGTTCGCGCGACGGTCGCGCAATCCCGACTCGGCTGGCATCCTGCGCTCCCTGGAAGGCATCGAACTCGTCTCCGTTCCGAAGACGGACGACCCCCCAACGCCGGTTCTGATCATGAAGCGCCACCAGCAGGCGATCGACGCCGCACTGTCGTGGAAGGGAACCGTGACGCACGCCGTGCTCATACCGGATGCCACACGCTGGCTCGGACGTCGCATCCGCATCGCCGTGCACCTGGTCGCGGAGGATCGTCCGTACCACGTCGGCTTCCTTCCCGATCTCTCCACGGAGAGATACAACGAGGCGTTGAAGGTGGAGTCGGGTTCTGGCAGGTACGCGCTCGTGACCGCCAGAGTCATGGGGGAGCCAGGGCGCCGCAAAGTCGACCTCTCTCTCGGCGGACTCGCCGCATGGATGGCCGAGCAGTCCGCATAGTGTCGGTCCAGCGAGTCGACAGCATCCATCCAGACGTCTCCACGAGGATGGACCAATGTTCCGGCGGCATCCCTTTCTGAGCGTTGTCACGCTCGCCTACCTGGGCGTCGTCGGGTGGATGACTCTCGGGCCGCAGCCCGACTTCGGCGGCAAGAACTCCGTCGTGATGCGCGTTCTCGACATCCTCTGGGAGCACCCCGCGACCGACTGGGTCACCTACGACGGTGTCGAGTTCACGGCGAACATCATGATGTTCCTGCCGATCGGCCTCTTCTTCCTACTGCTCTTCGGCCGCAAGCGCTGGTGGCTCGCCATCGGCATCCCGTTCCTCATGACGCTGGGCATCGAGACGGCGCAGATCTGGATTCCGGGACGTGTCTCCGACATTCGAGACGTCATCTCCAACACGACCGGCGCGATCATCGGCGTGCTCATCGGCCTGATGATCACCGCTCCACGTGCCAGACGCGATCGTGCTGCAGCCGCTGCTGCTACCGCCGCACCGCGCTCCTAGAGCGCTGCTCCGCGGCGAAAACTACCCGCTCTGCTAGGATCATCACGGTTCGATAACCACACGAAACTCGCCATGCAGGCTGCAGGCTGCTGGTCCTCGGTGGTGAAATCCCAGTCGCTTGTCTCGCATGGCGCGAGCTCTGAACGCGGGTGGTGTTTTTCTACTGGTGGCCAGCGAAGAGCCCCTCGGCTCGGTTATGCCTGTTCTCCTGCGCGTGAAGGCGAGCGCGCCACGTCCACACGGGACGGCGCACGAGCAAAAGGAGAAGAGACCTCAATGGAAGGTCCTGAAATCAAATTCGCCGAGGCCGTACTCGACAACGGCCGCTTCGGCACTCGCACTGTCCGGTTCGAGACCGGCCGTCTGGCGCAGCAGGCACAGGGTGCCGTCGCCGCCTACCTCGACGAAGAGACCATGCTGCTCTCGGCGACGAGCGCGAGCAAGCACCCGAAAGACAACTTCGACTTCTTCCCGCTGACCGTCGACGTCGAGGAGCGGTCGTACGCGGCCGGCAAGATCCCCGGCTCGTTCTTCCGTCGCGAAGGTCGTCCGTCGACGGAGGCCATCCTGGTCTGCCGTCTCATCGACCGTCCGCTGCGCCCGTCGTTCGTCGAGGGCCTGCGCAACGAGGTTCAGATCGTGGTGACGGTGCTGAGCATCGCACCCGACGAGTTCTACGACGCTCTCGCCATCAACGCGGCATCGGCGTCGACCCAGATCTCGGGTCTGCCGTTCTCCGGCCCGATCGCCGGTGTGCGTCTCGCGTTCATCCCCGGCCTCGGCGAGCACCCCGACCAGTGGGTCGCCTTCCCGAAGGCGTCGCAGCTCGAGCACGCCGTGTTCGACCTCATGGTCGCCGGCCGCGTGCTGACGAACGATGACGGCTCCGAGGGTGACGTCGCGATCATGATGGTCGAGGCAGAGGCAACCGAGGGCAGCTGGAATCTCATCCAGGCCGGCGCCACCAAGCCGAGCGAAGACATCGTGGCCCAGGGTCTCGAGGCGGCGAAGCCGTTTATCCGTCAGCTGGTCGGCGCACAGAACGTGATCGCCGAGCAGGCCGCCAAGGCGATCGCCGACTACCCGGTCTTCCTGCCGTATTCGCAGCAGACCTACGACAACGTCGCGGGCCTCGCGTACGACGAGCTGGTCAACGTGTACCAGATCGCCGACAAGATCGAGCGCCAGAACGCGGATGACGCGCTCAAGGATCGCGTCAAGATCGCTATCGCTGAGAAGGTCGAGGCGGGACACCTGCCGGCCGAGACCCTCGAGCAGTTCTCCGCCGCTTACAAGTCGGTGTCGAAGGTCGTCATGCGCGGTCGCGTGCTGCGCGAAGGCATCCGCATCGACGGTCGTGGTCTTGCCGACATCCGCCCGCTCGACGCAGAGGTGCAGGTCATCCCGCGCGTGCACGGCTCGGCCATCTTCCAGCGCGGCGAGACCCAGATCCTGGGCGTCACCACGCTGAACATGCTCAAGATGGAGCAGCAGATCGACTCGCTGTCGCCTGTGACGCGCAAGCGGTACATGCACCACTACAACTTCCCGCCCTACTCGACCGGTGAGACCGGTCGTGTCGGCAGCCCGAAGCGTCGCGAGATCGGCCACGGCTTCCTGGCCGAGCGTGCGCTCGTGCCGGTGCTGCCGAGCCGTGAGGAGTTCCCGTACGCGATCCGTCAGGTCTCCGAGGCGCTCGGCTCGAACGGCTCGACCTCGATGGGCTCCGTGTGCGCGTCGACTCTGTCGCTGCTGAACGCGGGTGTGCCGCTGCGCGCACCCGTCGCCGGCATCGCGATGGGCCTGATCTCCGACAACGTGGACGGTGAGACGCGTTACGCAGCTCTGACCGACATCCTCGGCGCCGAAGACGCACTCGGCGACATGGACTTCAAGGTCGCGGGCACGAGCGAGTTCGTGACTGCCATTCAGCTCGACACCAAGCTCGACGGCATTCCGTCGTCGGTGCTGGCCGGCGCGCTGCAGCAGGCGAAGGATGCTCGCACCACGATCCTCTCGGTGCTGAACGCCGCGATCGACAGCCCTGACGAGATGGCGCCGACGGCTCCTCGCGTGATCAGCGTGCAGATCCCCGTCGACAAGATCGGCGAGCTGATCGGCCCGAAGGGCAAGACGATCAACGCGATCCAGGACGAGACCGGCGCCGACATCTCCATCGAAGAGGACGGCACCGTGTACATCGGCGCCGTCGACGGCCCGAGCGCAGAGGCCGCGCGCGCGCAGGTCAACGCGATCGCCAACCCGACCAACCCGGAGGTGGGCGACCAGTTCCTCGGAACCGTCGTGAAGATCGCGACGTTCGGTGCGTTCGTCTCGCTGCTCCCGGGTCGCGACGGTCTGCTGCACATCTCCGAGGTGCGCAAGCTCGCAGGCGGCAAGCGGGTGGAGAACGTCGAAGACGTGCTCTCCGTCGGCCAGAAGATCCTGGTCGAGATCACCAAGGTCGACGACCGCGGCAAGCTGTCGCTGCAGCCGGTGATCGCCGAGGCGGCCGACACGGAAGGCCGCGACGCGGCTTCCGAGGGACCCGCCGAGCCGGCAGAGGGTGCGACCGAAGCGGTCGACGCCTGACCCGATCCAGTCGATAGAGACGACGCCCGCCACGACTTCGGTCGCGGCGGGCGTCGTCGTCTCTTGGCGTGTCCGCGTGCGTCACGCAGCCCTGAACCCCCCGTATGCGGCGCAACTGCACCCCGTTCGTGGGGTGAGATTCGAGGGGTATTCAAAGATTTGGTAACGGTTCAATCGTTTCGACCGGGTCGTGTCGGGGGTGTCGATTACGCTCGCAGGCAACAGGTGTGACGCGGCATCCCGTGGCACATCGGCTCGGGGGGCTGAGGAGCTGGAGGGGACATGGCGCAGCCGTATCCTGTGCGGGCACAGGAACACGTGAACGGTGGCGTGACGGGAATCGGACCGGTGTTCGACGCACCGGTCGTGACAGCGGATTACGACGGCACTGCGACGGCACCGCTGTCGATCGTGGCGCCTCGGCGGCTCGGTGAGACCGACCTCGCCGTCTATCCGCTCGCTCTCGGCACAGCCTCCCTTGCACAGGCGGCCGACGTCGATGCAGCCCAAGCCGTGCTCGACCGCTACGTGCACCTCGGCGGCAATCTCATCGTCACCTCGGACGCACACGTCCGCGGTCTCGGAAACGCCATCGTCGGCGGGTGGATGCACCGACGCAGCATCCGTGGCAGTGCCGTCATCGATCTGCGGGTCGGTCACGGCGAAGAGAGCCCGGGGCTCGGCCAGGTGAACGTGGTGCGTGCCGTCGAATCCGGCCTGCGGCGGCTGGCAACCGACCACGTCGACATCCTGACCCTCGAGGGTCCTGACGCATCGGTCGCGCTCTCCGACACCCTCGCCACGGTGGAGTGGCTGATCGACACCGGCAAGGTGCGCTATGTGGCATTCTCGGGGTTCTCTGCCGAGAGCCTCATGGAGGCTCGTGTGCTCTCGTCCTCCGGACTTCCGAAGGTCGCGGCGATCGAGGTTCCGTACAGCCTGATGAACCGTGGCACCTTCGAAGGCGACCTTCGTATCGTGTCCGCGGCGCAGGCACTCGGTGTGCTTCCCGTTCGCCCGCTCGCGCACGGCTATCTCGCAGGCGCCTACCGCTCGAGGTCAGACCTCGATGCGAACGCGCGGGGCGCTGGAGTCGCTTCGTACATGGGCAGGCGCGGGCATCGGGTGCTTCAGGTGCTCGATCGCATCGCCGCCGAGCACGAGTGCGGAATGGCGACGATCGCCATCGCATGGCTCCTCGCAAAGCGCGGTGTGGTCGCACCGGTCGTCAACGTCGCCTCCGCGGTGCAGGTGGATGACCTGATGGCCGCCTGCAGCGTGAGCCTCGGCCGCAGCGACATGCTCGAGCTCGATCGCGTCTCCGAGTAACGCCGAACGACTCGGCTCATCGGCTTTCGAGTCAGGGCAGAAGACGCTCGAGGGTGCGGTGCAGGGCCGCGCCCGCCACGGCGGGCTCCGTCACCGGAGCACCGCCGAATGCGCCGTCCCTGGCGAGCAGCAGATCGTCAGCCGCGTCGTCGGGTGCCGGGGATCCCGCCTCGCGGAACAGCTCGACGAGGGTCGATCTCAACCACGTGCGCCATGCCGTGACGGCGGGACCGACCGGGCCGCTCTCATCGAGCTGAGAGGTCTTCGCGTCGATGAACGGGCATCCGCGATAACCATCACGCTGCGACTCCGACGCGAACCCGTCGACGATCGCTCGCAGCACGGCGACCGGGTCGTTCAGACGCTCCCTGTCGGCAGCGATGGCCTCGCGGGCGACCGTGTCGCGCCCGGTGACGAACGCGGCGATCAACAGGTCCTTCGAGCGGTAGTGCTTGTAGAACGTCGCCTTCGTGACGTGCGACTGCGCGATGATTCGGTCGACGCCGACGCTGTGGACGCCCTCGTCGTAGAAGAGCCGATTCGCGGTCTCGAGGATCTTCACCTTCGCCGGCGCAGGCGGGCGAGTGGCTGGCGCGCTCTGGTCCGTCATGCAGTACTCCTCGACTCGGTGGGGTTGAGTGCTCCACGACGAGTTCCGTCGGAGATCGCTTGTCAGTATAGAGGGGTAGACAGTACAGTTTGTCCTCAAGAATGCGGACGGTGATTGTGGCGTGTCATTCCGCGACGCATTCGCCGTCCCTCTTTCCGGAGGCACGATATCGCGACTGCGTCGCTCGTCCACTCGATCGCCGCGGGGAGAAACGCGAGTGTTCCTCCCCACGGCTCAATCGCGGATAGGCTATTCGGGATGAACGGCGCCGTTGACCTCCCACTCGACCGTGCCGATTTGACGTTCGCGGCTTCCGGCGACGCGCTGGTCTCGCGGTCCGTGCTGCCGAGTGGCGTGCGGGTGCTGACGGAACGTGTTCCCGGTGTGCGGAGCGCGACCATCGGGTTCTGGTTCGGCGTCGGATCACGCGACGAGACGGGTTCGGCTCCGGGAATCACGGGGCACGCCGCGAGCTTCGGCTCGACCCACTTCCTCGAGCACCTGCTGTTCAAAGGCACGCCGAAGCGCACTGCGTTCGACATCGCCATCTCGTTCGATGCCGTCGGGGGAGAGCACAACGCCCTGACGGCCAAGGAGCAGACCTGCTACTACGCCAAGGTGCAGGACCGTGACCTGACCATGGCCACCGAGGTGCTGTCCGACATGGTGACCTCGTCGCTGCTCGACTCGACCGACTTCGAGAATGAACGCGGCGTCATCCTCGAGGAGCTCGCGATGGCCGAGGATGACCCTGCCGATGCGGCGAACGAGCGGTTCTTCGCTGCCGTGCTCGGTGGGCATCCGATCGCCCGCCCGATCGGCGGCAGCCCTACGACCATCAACGCAGCGGAGCGCGACGCCGTCTGGCAGCACTACCGGGCCAACTACCGTCCGCAAGACCTGGTCGTCGCGGCGGCGGGAGCCGTCGATCACGCGAGGCTGGTCGCGGATGTCGAGCGCTCCCTCGCAGCGGGCGGATGGCCGATGACCGAAAGCGGTGCACCGGTCGCCCGACGCAGCTCCGTCGAGGCCGACCTGCACGACACCACCCCGCTCGTCACCGTGCGTCGGCCGATCGAGCAGGCGCACCTGCTGATAGGCACCCGCGGGCTGCGCGGCACCGACGAGGCGCGCACCACCATGGGCGTGCTGAACGCCGTGCTCGGCGGTGGGATGTCGAGTCGACTTTTCCAGGAGGTGCGCGAGAAGCGCGGCCTCGCCTATTCGGTGTACTCGTTCGCCGCCGGCTACTCCGACACGGGCGTGTTCGGCATGTACGGCGCCTGCTCCCCGCAGAAGGCACGTTCCGTCGCCGGCATCATGATCGACGAGCTTCGCCGGCTGGCATCGGACGGCATCACGCACGACGAGCTCGCGCGCGCCGTCGGCCAGCTCTCGGGAGGATCCGCGCTTGCCCTCGAGGACTCGGACACCCGGATGACCCGCCTCGGCCGCTCCGAGCTGGGCACCGGCGAGTTCGCCGACCTCGACGAGACGTTGCGCCGTCTCGCGCTCGTGACCGCGGACGACGTCCGCGAGCTGGCGAACGACCTCGCCTCACGCCCCATGACCATCGCCGCAGTCGGAGCCGTCGACGACGACGTGTTCTCCGGCCTGCTGTGACCACACACGATCCGAAGGAAATCGCACCTCTTGCCCCACTACCTCTACCTCGTTCGCCACGGGGAGCAGCAGGATGCCGAGCACGGCATGCCCGACGGCCCCCTCTCACCGCGCGGCAAGCGCCAGGCCACGCTGATCGCTGAGCGACTCGGCGGCGTGCCGTTCACGTCTGCCTATCACTCGCCGCTGCGGCGTGCGGAGGAGACGGCGAAGATCATGGCTGAGCGACTGCCTGCGCTGAACCCGCAGCCCTCCAGCCTTCTCTTCGACTGCATCCCCTCGGGTCCGACGCCCGATATGCCCAAAGCCTTCGACTCGTTCTACGGCGGCATCACCGATGCCGAGATCGAGGCGGGAAGCGCTCAGATGGCGGATGCCGTCAGCGAGTTCCTCACCCCTGCCCGTGGCGACCGCCACGACCTGCTCATCACGCACAACTTCGTGATCGGCTGGTTCGTTCGCCACGTCTTCGATGCACCCGACTGGCGATGGATGGGCCTGAACCAGGCGAACTGCGGCCTCACGATCATCCGGGTGCGCTCGGCGAAGCCCCCTGTGTTGGTCGTGCACAACGACCTCGGACACCTGCCGGTGGAGCTCCGCACCGGAATGCCCGAAGTTCAGCCCGTGTAGGCGGTCCCCCGCCCCGTATCGGGCGGGACGAGTGCTAGTCGACGTCCTTCGCGTACCAGTGGGTCGCGTTCGGATTGTCGTTGTACGGCTCGACAGCGCGGTAGCCGGAGGTGCGGTACAGGCCTCCGGCCGCCGCGAGGCTCTCGTTGGTGTCGAGCACGAGTCGTCGTGCACCCATCGCGACGGCCCGTCTTTCGAGCTCGACAAGAAGGCCCCGGCCCGCGCCGTGCCCCCGTGCAACGGGGTCGACCCAGAGATGCTTCACTTCGAAGCGCACGATGGCGCCGCCGGCAGCGTCGACGTCGTCCTCTATCCTGCGGACCCCTCCGCATCCGATCGCGTCGCCGTCGAGCGAGGCGATCACGAAGTCTCCGCGACCGTCGACGAACTGCGTCGCATCCGGCAGCTTCACGTGGTAGCTGCCCTGCGCTGAGGGGAAGGTCTGCTCGCGCTCGGTGAAATACCTGGTGAGCAGGCCCGCCGCGATCGGATCGTCGGTTCGCGAGCTGGAGAACGTGAGCATCACCCGCAAGTGTAGGGCGATCGAGCAACGCGGAACGTGCGCCGGCGGCGCGACTCAGGCGACGAACACGCCTCACGCCGCGTTGATATCGTGATGGGATGACCATTCGTGTGGCCGTCGTCGGTGCGACCGGCAAGCTGGGGAGCGTCGCCGTCGACCTCATCGAACGGGCCGACGATCTCGAGCTCGTCGCTGCGCTCGGCTCGAAGAGCGATCTCGCCGACATGCTCGGAACGGAGGATGCGCCGACCGAGGTCGTGCTCGATGTCACGCTTCCCGCGGTGAGCCCCTCCATCGTCGAGTACGCGCTGGATGCCGGTCGCAACGTCGTCGTGGGAACCTCCGGCTGGTCGGCGGCGCGCCTCGCGCCCCTCGCCGCACGGTTGCGCGACGAGCCGGACCGCGGCGTGATCGTGGTGCCGAACTTCTCGCTCGGCTCTGCCCTTGGCACGGCGTTCGCGGTTGCCGCATCGAAGTACTTCGACTCGATCGAGATCGTCGAGGCGCACTCAGCGACCAAGGTCGACTCGCCGTCCGGCACGGCGGTGCGCACGGCCGAACTGATCGCCGAGGCGCGCGACGAACTCGGACCCGTCTCGGCTCCCCACACGGACCAGCGCGCTCGGGGCCAGCAAGTTGCAGGCATCCCGGTGCACAGCCTGCGGCTCGCAGGCGTCGTCGCCCGGCAGTCTGTGACGCTCGGGGGACCGGGGGAGACCCTGACCATCATGCATGACACCACCGATTCGCGATCGTATGCTGCCGGCATCCTTCACGCCCTTCGATCGGCCCCGGACGCACGTGGGCTCACGGTCGGGCTCGACCGTCTGCTGGGACTGTGATGTCTGTGCGGCCCACTGGGCCTGATTCGCCTGTCTTCGCCAAGGCCCCACGCTGATGCGGGGACGCGTCGCGGCCATCGTGATGGCCGTGCTCCTCGTGGTGTACCTGGTGCTCGTGGTGCGCTACGGCGTGCTTCTGATCGCCAGCGGGAACGCGGTCGGAGTCGTGATGGCCGTTGCGCTCTTCGTACTCTCCGCCATCGCAGCATGGGCGCTACTGCGAGAGCTGTGGTTCGGCGTGCAGACCGAGCGACTGGTCCGCATCCTCGAGGCGGAAGGCGGACTCCCCGTCGACGACCTGCCTCACCGAGCGAGCGGTCGTCCGTTGCGGGACGCCGCCGACGCGGAGTTCCCGCAGTACAAAGCCGAGGTGGAAGCCGAGCCGCAGAGCTGGCGCGCGTGGTTCCGGCTCGGCCTTGCCTACGACGCCTCAGGCGACCGCCGTCGCGCCCGGCATGCGATGCGCGAGGCGATCCGCCTGCACGGCGTGGCTAAGCGAGTTCCGCCTCGATCGTGATCGGGATGCCCACCAGCGCCCTGGAGACCGGGCAGGTGCGCTTCGCCTCATCGGCCAGCCGCTGGAAGTCCGCTTCCTCGAGTCCCGGCACGGTCGCGTTGACGAGCAGGTGGCTGCCGGTGATGCCCTGCGCGGGGTCGAAGGTGACGGCCGCGGTGACCTGAATGGTCTCCGGCGGCGTGCCGAATCCCTTCAGGATGTTCGAGAATGCCATCGCGAAGCACGCCGAGTGCGCTGCGCCCAGCAGCTCTTCGGGGTTGGTCACCCCGGTTTCGCCCTCGGAGCGCGCTCGCCAGTTGACGTTGAAGTGCGCCGCACCCGACGAGTCGAGGTTGAGCTCTCCCGATCCGCTCGTCAGGTCTCCCCGCCACTGGGTCGTCGCTTCACTCGTGATCGCCATGTCGTGCTCCTTCGTGTCGTGCCTGCCTGGGATCGTGTCGTCCGAACGGATGCCATCCGGATGCCGTCGCCTCGAGGCCACGACCTTTCCAGCCTAGGAGGGCGCCGGGCACGCTGAAAGGGCGAACTCCGAAAGGGTGGAAACGTCCAGCTACGCCGAAGACTGCGAGCTGCGGGGTTGCCCGCGCCGGATGACTCCGACGCGCAGGAGAAGGAGGTAGATCTGGCATCCGAGGCAGTAGCCGAACACGGCGTTGAGGAAGGCTGCGGCGAATGCGAGCGCCGCGCCGACCACCGCCGCGTACGGCACGCCGACCAGCTGCAGCACGACGGCGACCGCCGTGATCACGAAGCCGACCGCCTGAGCGAACGTGGGAGGCGCGGCATCCTCGAGTTCCTCGGGCGGACCGAGCCTCGGGCGCACCAGCCTTGTGTAGATCAGACCCCACGGATGCCTGGTGATGCCCGCGGTCGCACCCCAGAGGAACAGCAGCGAGAGCGCGCTGAGCAGCACAGTGGCCGCCGTGGTCGCGCCGATCAGCCCGAGGAAGACGACCACGAGCAGCAGCACCGCGGTGATGGCCGCCCCGAAGCGCGGTCCGCGCGGATCGATCTTCGCAGTCGAACGGTTGGTCGTGGCCGGTTCAGATTCCGACATGGGTCTCCTCACGCGCGATGTCGTCCAGCATGGCGCTGACGTCGTCTGCTCTCGGGACGCCGCCGATGCGCGACCGGATGCCACCGGCGGCGTTCAGCAACAGGATCGTGGGCGTCTGCATCACCCCGAACTGCGTGGCGGCTTCGGGATGCGCGGTGAGGTCGACCTCGAGGTAGGCGACGCCGTCGCGCTCAGCTGCGACCCCGGTCAGCACCCGCTCGGCGATGCGGCACGGGCCGCAGAATTCGGTGGAGAACTGTACGATCGTCGCGTTTCTGCCGAGCGGGACATCCGTGTGCAGACTCGCCGCGCTGACCACCGGCCCGGAAGCGTTCCGTACCCGGCCGGTGCGAGCGCGCCAGACGATGCCGACGATCGTCGTGACGAGCACGAGCGAGGCGACGACGGCGGCGGCGATCAGCGGGTTCATGGCTGGTGACACGGTAAGCCGCGCGAGACGCCCGCGACGATGTATGACGTAGCGTGACGTGCCGAGGCCGAGCGCGCGCGGTGAAGCGGATGCTTCGCCTCGGGTTCCGGAACGGGATTCAGGCACCGACGGGTGGAGCCACGATAGCCTGATGAAATGCCCAACTCAGACAACCCCTTCGGCCAGGTACTCGTCGCGTTGGTGACCCCGTTCACCGCAGACGGCGAAGTGGATTGGCCCGGTGTCGAGAAGCACATCGACGACGTCATCACGGGCGGCGCGGACGGAATCGTGGTCTCCGGCACCACGGGAGAGACCTCGACCCTCACCGACCCGGAGAAGCTCCGGCTGGTCGAGGTCGCGTTGGAGGTCGCGGGCGGTCGCGCCAAGGTGATCCAGGGCGGCGGCTCCAACGAGACGGCTCACGCCATCCAGCTCTACCGCGCGAGCGAGAAGGCCGGCGCTGACGGCGTGATGATCGTCACGCCGTACTACAACAAGCCGACGCAGGCGGGCATCCTCACCCATTTCCGGCTGATCGCCGACGCGACGGATCTGCCGGTCATCCTGTACGACATCCCTGGCCGCACCGGGGTGCCGATCAAGTACGACACCATCCTTCGCGCGGCGAAGCACCCGAACATCCTTGCCGTCAAGGACGCCAAGTGCGATCTTGCCGAGGTCTCGCGGGTGCTGAACAACACCGATCTGCTCTACTTCTCCGGCGCCGACGAATACGTGCTGCCGGAGCTGGCGATCGGCGCGAGCGGGCTCATCGGCGTGACGGCGAACATCGCCCCGAAGCCGTACCGTCAGATCATCGACGCGGTCAACAGCGGAGACCTCGCTACGGCCACCGCCGTGCACAAGAAGCTCGAGCCTTTGGCGCGTGCCGTGATGACACACGTTCCCGGCACCGTCGCGACCAAGTACATCCTGCACGGGCTCGGCCGCATCGGGAGCCCGCGCGTGCGGCTCCCGCTCGTCGGTCCCGAGGACTTCGAGGCGGCGCAGATCGAGGGTGACCTCGACCTCGTGCGTGACATCGAGGGTCTCGACCTCACGAACTTCCGACCCGACCGCAACGCCGCCGCCGGGGGAGCGCTCCCCAAGGTCGCAGGCACGACGCGCTGACTGCGTCACCAGAACGGCCACGAAGCAACAGCACAGAAACACTGGAGGCACGGCATATGCCCGCGTCGGTATACGATCCGCCCGCACTCGAAGCTGGCACCCTGCGCATCATCCCCACCGGCGGCCTCGGTGAGGTCGGCCGCAACATGACGGTCTTCGAGATCGACGGCAAGATCCTCATCGTCGACTGCGGTGTGCTCTTCCCCGAGCAGGACCAGCCGGGCGTCGACTTGATCCTGCCCGACTTCGCGCCGGTGCGCGATCGTCTCGACGACGTCGTCGGCGTCGTGCTCACGCACGGGCACGAGGACCACATCGGCGCCGTGCCCTACCTTCTCAAACTGCGCGCCGACATCCCGCTGATCGGGTCGAGCCTGACTCTGGCGCTGGTCGAGGCGAAGCTCAAGGAGCACCGCATCCAGCCGTACACGCTGACGGTGAAGGAGGGCAGGCACGAGCAGCTCGGCCCCTTCGCGCTCGAGTTCGTCGCGGTGAACCACTCGATCCCGGACGCCCTCGCCGTCGCCATCGGCACCACCGCTGGGGTGGTGCTCCACACCGGTGACTTCAAGATGGACCAACTGCCGCTCGACGACCGCATCACCGACCTGCGAGCGTTCGCGAGGCTCGGCGAGGCCGGCGTCGACCTGTTCATGGTCGACTCCACGAACGCCGACGTGCCGGGCTTCACTCCGTTGGAGCGCTCGATCGGCCCGGTGCTCGACAGCGTGATCGCGAGGGCTCCGCGTCGCGTGATCGTCGCGAGCTTCTCCAGCCACGTGCACCGCGTGCAACAGGTGCTTCACGCGGCGGCAGCGAACGGCCGTCGCGTCGCACTTCTCGGACGGTCGATGGTGCGCAACATGACCATCGCGGCCGAGCTCGGCTACCTCAAGGTGCCGGACGGGGTGCTCATCGACTACAAGAAGGCCGCCGACCTTCCCGACGACCAGATCGTGTACATGTCGACCGGTTCGCAGGGCGAGCCGATGGCGGTGCTCGCGCGTATGGCCAACCTCGATCACCAGATCGAGATCGGTCAGGGAGACACGGTCATCCTGGCCTCGAGCCTCATTCCCGGCAACGAGAACGCGGTGTACCGGGTGATCGACGGGCTCACGAAGCTCGGCGCGACGGTGGTGCACAAGGGCAACGCGAAGGTGCACGTCTCGGGCCACGCCGCGGCAGGCGAGCTGCTCTACTGCTACAACATCCTGAAGCCCCGCAACGTCATGCCTGTGCACGGCGAATACCGCCACCTGGTGGCCAACGCGAAGCTCGCGCAGGACACCGGAGTGCCGGAGGAGCGCACCATCCTGGCAGAGGACGGCACGGTGATCGACCTGCGCGAAGGCGTGGCGAAGGTCGTCGGACAGCTCGACCTCGGCTTCGTCTACGTGGACGGCTCGAGCGTCGGCGAGATCACGGACGCCGACCTCAAGGACCGCAGGATCCTCGGCGAAGAAGGGTTCATCTCGATCATCGTCGTGGTGGAGGCTGCAACGGGCCGCATCATCTCCGGCCCGGAGATCCACGCCAAGGGATTCGCGGAAGACGACGCTGTGTTCGACGACGTGAAGCCGAAGATCGCCTCCGCGCTCGCTGAGGCGTCTCACAACGGGGTGCGAGACGCCCATGCCTTGAGCCAGATCGTGCGTCGCACCGTCGGCCGCTGGGTGAACACGAGCTATCGTCGCCGCCCGATGATCGTCCCGCTGGTCATCGAGGCGTAGCCCACGACCGCCCCCACCACATCTGGGAGACACCCGCAGGCGCTCCGCGGCGTTGACGGTCGTCGCCATTACCGTTGAGAGCATGGCCACGAGCACCAAGTCGACGCCGCGCGCGCGCAGCACGTCGGCGTCGCGCGCGCCGTCGAAACGCACAGCGACGCAGAAGACGAAGGTGCTGCCGGCCGCCGCGCCGGAGCGCGGCGTCTTCTCCCGTGCGTGGCTTGGCCTCGCCCACCTGGTCGGCGGCGCGGCAAGGGCGTTCGGCCCGGAGAAGCTCGAGAAGGATGAGCGGCGCGACGGTCTCCCGTTCTTCATCGTGCTGCTCGCCGTCGCAGGCGCCATCGTCGAATGGTTCCTGATCGACAACCCCGTCGCTCAGCAGCTCGACGTCTGGACCTTCGGCGGCCTGTTCGGTCGGGTGGCGTTCGCGCTTCCGGTTGTGATGCTGCTTCTGGCGATCTGGCTGTTCCGCCATCCATCGTCCGTGCACGACAACACGCGCATCGGCATCGGTCTCGCCCTGCTCCTCGTCACGGTCTCCGCGCTGTGCGAGATCTTCTCGTCGCGACCGCAGCCGGCGGACGGCATGGAGCAGCTGGCCAAGGCAGGCGGTGTGATCGGCTGGATGGCCGGTGCGCCGCTCGTCGCCCTCGCCACGCCGTACGGCGCGGCCGCCATCGTCATCCTCGTCCTGCTGCTCAGCGTGCTGATCATCACGAAGACTCCGCCGAACCGCATCGGACGACGACTCGGCGAGCTCTACTCCTACCTGTTCGGCGCCCAGCGTCCCGACGGCGAGGAGCACGACGAAGCAGAGAAGGACGCCGCCGAGCAGCAGCCGAAGTCGCGTCGCGGCAAGGCCGCGGAGCCGGAAGCGGATGACTCCGACGAGGAGGTTGCCCCGCAGAACCTCCCGTGGTGGCGCCGCAACAAGAGCGGTCGCGAGGTCGATCCGGAGTTCGAGGAGAGCGGCCCGTCGTTCACCGAGGTGTTGGGCATCGACACCTCCTCGACGGGGAGCTTCGACACCGCGCTCGAGCCGGAGCCGCAGGACTACAAGACCGAGGTGCTCGCCGACCTGCGCGATGCCGAGAACGCCGTGAACCGCTTCACAGGTGAGGGAGCGGGCAAGGGCTCGACCGGACTGCGCCCCGACACGGTGACCACCGTTCTGCCCGGATTCGGTGCCCTCTCCGACGACGACTTCGACGAGGCCGCCATCGAGGCTGCGACGCCGCTCGACGGTGTTCCCGACGCGCCCTACGTGCTTCCCGCTGCGTCGACGCTCGCGGCGGGAACCCCGGCGAAGACGCGCTCGGCGGCGAACGACGAAGTGGTCGCTGCGATCACCTCTGTGCTCGACCAGTTCCAGGTCGACGCTCGGGTGACCGGATTCTCGCGCGGCCCGACGGTGACGCAGTACGAGATCGAGCTCGGCCCCGGGGTGAAGGTCGAGCGCGTCACGGCGCTCAGCAAGAACCTCTCCTATGCCGTCGCTTCGAACGAGGTGCGCATCCTCTCGCCCATCCCGGGCAAGAGTGCGATCGGTGTCGAGATCCCGAACGCCGACCGCGAGATCGTCTCCCTCGGAGACGTGCTGCGCTCGTCGACGGCGACGAGCAGCCACCACCCGATGACCATCGGTGTCGGCAAGGATGTCGGCGGCGGGTTCGTCGTCGCCAACCTGGCGAAGATGCCTCACCTGCTGGTCGCCGGTTCCACCGGCTCGGGTAAGTCGAGCTTCGTGAACTCCATGATCACGAGCCTTCTCATGCGTGCGAAGCCGAGCGACGTGCGCATGGTGCTCGTCGACCCGAAGCGCGTTGAGCTCGCGGCGTACGCAGGTGTTCCGCACCTCATCACGCCCATCATCACGAGTCCGAAGAAGGCCGCTGAGGCCCTGCAGTGGGTCGTCAAAGAGATGGACATGCGCTACGACGATCTGGCCAGCTTCGGCTTCCGCCACATCGACGACTTCAACAAGGCGGTGCGCAACGACGAGATCGTGCTGCCGGAGGGAAGCGAGCGCAAGCTCAAGCCGTACCCGTACTTGCTCGTCGTGGTCGACGAGCTCGCCGACCTCATGATGGTGGCGCCACGCGACGTCGAGGACTCGATCGTGCGCATCACGCAGCTGGCGCGTGCGTCGGGCATCCATCTCGTGCTCGCGACGCAGCGACCGTCGGTGGATGTCGTGACCGGGCTCATCAAGGCGAACGTGCCGTCCAGGCTGGCGTTCGCCGTCACGAGCGTCACGGACTCGCGCGTCATCCTCGACCAGCCGGGCGCCGACAAGCTGATCGGACAGGGCGACGGCCTGTTCCTGCCGATGGGTGCCTCGAAGCCGATCCGTGTGCAAGGTGCGTGGGTGGCCGAGAGCGAGATCCAGCGCGTGGTCGAGCACGTGACGGCCCAGGCTCGCCCCGAGTACCGGCAGGATGTCGCCGCCGGGCCGGAGAAGAAGCAGATCGACTCCGACATCGGTGACGACCTCGACCTGCTCCTGGCCGCAGCAGAGCTCGTGATCTCCAGCCAGTTCGGCTCGACGTCGATGCTGCAGCGCAAGCTGCGAGTCGGCTTCGCCAAGGCCGGCCGCCTGATGGACCTGCTCGAGTCCCGCGACATCGTCGGACCGTCGGAGGGCTCGAAGGCGCGCGACGTGCTCGCGACACCGGAGCAACTCCCGCAGGTGCTCGCCCGGCTGCGGGGCGGCGACACCGGCGGCCAGGCGTCCGCTCCGAGCCAGCCGCAGCCTCCCGGACCCCAGTCTCCCTCGCAATCGCAGGGCGACGAACGCTATGACGGCGACCCGGTCGGCTCGCGCTTCGACGACCTCGAGGAGGTCGACGGCGACTCCGACGAAGACGCCTGGGGCCTCACCGGCCGCGACTGACCTTCGGCGGCGCGCCACCGCGAGCAGTCGCGGACCGTAGGCTGATCGCATGACCGACTCCGGCCAGGCATCCGCATCGACCGCGCCAGGCAACTTCAACCTGCCGAACATCATCACGGTCGTGCGCATCATCCTCGCGCCCGTGTTCTTCTGGCTCCTCCTGGCCGACGGCGGAGACGACGGCGTGATGCGCTGGATCGCCACGGCCATCTTCATCATCGCGATCGCGACGGACGGCGTCGACGGCGCGATCGCCCGCAGGCGAGGCCTGGTCACCGACCTCGGCAAGATCCTCGATCCGATCGCCGACAAGCTGCTCACGTCGGGGGCCCTTGTCTGCCTCTCGATCCTGGGCGAGCTGTGGTGGTGGGTAACCATCGTGATCGTGGTGCGCGAGGTGGGCATCACCGTGTGGCGCATGGTGGAGCTCTCCCGCGGAAACGTCGTGCCCGCGGGCAGCGGAGGCAAGCTCAAAACGGTCGCGCAGGCCGTAGCGATCTCCTTCGCTCTAGCGCCACTCTGGACGATCTTCGGCGACTGGATCTTCTGGCTGAACTGGGCGCTGATGGGCATCGCACTGGTGCTGACCGTGTGGTCGGGACTCAGCTACCTCTGGGAGGCGTACCGCCTCGCTCAGTCCAAACGGGCGCAGCAGTGACGACCGACGGAACGGATGCCACCGCTCGCCTCATCGCCCGTCTGACGTCGCAGGGACTCACGCTCGCCGTCGCCGAGTCGCTCACCGGTGGTGCGCTCACGGCGGAGCTGACGAGGCCGGCTGGGGCATCCGCTGTGGTCATGGGCGGCGTGGTCGTCTACGCCACCGAGCTCAAGCACGTGCTGGTCGGGGTGGATGCCGCACTTCTCGCCGAACACGGTCCCGTGCATCCCGAGGTCGCCAGGCAGCTCGCGCGAGGTGTGCGCGACCGCCTCGCGGTGGGCGGGCGACCCGCCGACATCGGCGTGGCGACGACCGGAGTCGCTGGTCCCGATGCGCAGGGCGGACGTGACCCTGGGACGGTCTTCGTCGGGCTGTCGTACGACGAGATGACCGAAGCGGTGGAGCTATCGCTGAGCGGCGACAGAGCACAGATCAGGGCGCAGACCGTGGCGGAGGCGGTCGCACGCCTCGTGGCGCGGTTCGCTTCGGACTGAGACGCTCTCCGATCCTCGCGTGTCGGGCGCGGGCATCCGTGAGCGGCCACAGTCGGATGGCGGGGCGGAATAGCCCGGGTCTCGACTTCGTTACATGCTGTGTACTCACATCCAAACCCAAGCCGTCGATGGTTAGAGTTCTTGGACGAGATGCGCGTAGCGTTAGTGCATCCTCGACCATCCGAAGGCTGTGGCAGGAAGAGAAAAGGAGGCTCCAATGATTCTTGTACGTCAGGAAATCGGCGACGTGCTACGGGACTTCCGCCTGCAGAAGGGGCGCACACTCCGACAGGTCGCAAGCCGCGCGAGTGTCGCTCTTGGCTACCTCAGCGAGGTGGAACGGGGACAGAAGGAGGCGTCGAGTGAGATTCTCGCTTCGGTCGCCGACGCTCTCGACACGCCCATCTCGGTGATCATGCGCGAGGTCGGAGACCGGTTGGCAGTGCTCGAGGGCATCGACCAGGTCATCCCCGACACGGTGCCCGACGAGTTCGTCGCTGCGCTGGACGCGGACCTCGTCGCTCGGTGACACGTTCGCCGCTTCAGGCTGTGGAACGCCCCGCTTCGGCGGGGCGTTTCGGCGTTAACAGACACCGCCGGCATGCGCGTCTCACCGTCACCTGCGAGCCCATGCGAACGGGCGACACGACCTAAGCTGACGGGGATGCGTACGAGCGAATTCAGACAGGCCGTCGCAGCCGAGTTCGGGGAGCAGTACGGCAGGGCCTTGTTGCGCGATCTCGTGCTCGACAGGCTCGGCAATCGAACAGGCGACCAGGCCCTCGCCGACGGCGTGAAGGAGCGCGACGTGTGGTGGGCGCTGTGCGAGGCGATGGACGTCCCCATCGCCAGGCGGCACGGGGTCGGTCTCCCCGACCCGAAGCGCTGAAGCCGACCCGCTGAGCGGTGACCGGGCAGGTTCGCCGGGGGAACGATTCTCGAATCAGCTCGTGCGACACACCCGTGGAGATGCGAACGGATGTTCGGTACTTGGTACTCTGAGGTCACAGACCTGATCGAAGCGAGTTATCCACGGCATCGCGCCTCGTGACCTCGAATGTCACCGGTGCGACCTACGGTACGAAGCAGCGAGTAATCAACGACCGTCCCGGCGAAAGGAAGCCAGCCATGCCCACACCAGCGGATCGCGAAAAAGCACTCGAGACTGCGCTGGCCCAGATCGACCGGCAGTTCGGAAAGGGCTCGGTCATGCGCCTGGGCAGCGACGAGCGTGCGCCCGTCGAGGTCGTTCCGACCGGCTCGATCGCGCTCGACGTCGCTCTCGGCATCGGCGGGCTTCCGCGCGGCCGCATCGTCGAGATCTACGGCCCTGAGTCCTCGGGAAAGACGACTCTGACGCTGCACGCCATCGCCAACGCGCAGAAGGGCGGCGGCATCGCGGCGTTCATCGACGCCGAGCACGCGCTCGACCCCGAGTACGCCAAGAAGCTCGGCGTCGACATCGACTCGCTCCTCGTGTCGCAGCCCGACACGGGGGAGCAGGCGCTCGAGATCGCCGACATGCTCGTGCGCTCTGGATCGATCGACCTCATCGTGATCGACTCGGTCGCGGCGCTGGTACCTCGCGCCGAGATCGAGGGTGAGATGGGCGACTCGCACGTCGGCCTGCAGGCGCGCCTGATGTCACAGGCACTCCGCAAGCTGACCGGCGCGCTCAACTCGACCAACACCACGATGATCTTCATCAACCAGCTTCGTGAGAAGGTCGGGGTGTTCTTCGGCAGCCCGGAGACCACGTCCGGCGGTAAGGCACTGAAGTTCTACGCGTCGGTCCGCCTCGACATCCGTCGCATCGAGACTCTGAAGGACGGCACCGACGCGGTCGGCAACCGCACGAGGGTCAAGGTCGTCAAGAATAAGATGGCGCCGCCGTTCAAGCAGGCCGAGTTCGACATCCTCTACGGCATCGGCATCTCCCGTGAGGGCAGCCTGCTCGACTACGGCGTTGATCAGGGCATCGTGAAGAAGTCCGGCGCCTGGTACACCTACGAGGGCGACCAGCTCGGCCAGGGCAAGGAGAACTCGCGTAACTTCCTGATCGCGAACCCCGACATTGCGTTGGAGATCGAGCGCAAGATCCTGATCAAGCTCGGCGTGATCGCCGACCCGAACGCTCCGGCGGAGCCCGCCTCGAACGTCGAGTCGATCGAGCCCAAGATCGCGCAGCGCAAGGGCGCCTAGCGCGCAGGGAGCCATCATGGTCGTCCAGTTTCCGCCAGCGGATTCGGAGCGGTCGCGGCGCCGTCGGTCGACGGATGCCGCGACCTCCGGGGGTCATTCCGGTGAGCTAGCCCCGGTGACCTACCTTCCGGGCGCACAGCCGTCCGTGGCCGCCCAGCAGGCGCTCGCCCGCGTCAACGCGGTGCCGAGACAGGCCGGTCGAACCGAAGAAAGTCTCGGTGGAGCTGAACGGACCGGCGAGGCCGAACAGAGCGGCCGCGACCGCAAGGCGACGCGTGCGAGCAACGTGGCGATCCACCAGCTGGCGCGGCGAGGCATGTCGCGCTGGGAGCTCGAGCAGGTGCTCGCCAAGCGCGAGGTCGACGACGAGACGGCGGCGGCCGAGCTCGATCGACTCGAGAGCCTCGGTCTGGTGGATGACGCGGCCTTGGCCGTGTCCGTCGTGTACGCGATGCATGCCAGAAAAGGTGCAGGGCGTGCGGCGATCGAGCAGGAGCTCCGCAGACGACATCTCGACGACGATGTGATCGCCGACGCGATGGCCGAGCTCGACGGTGACGACGAGAAGGAGCGCGCGACCGAGCTGGCCGTGGCACGAGCACGGCAGCTCACCGGGTACGACTATGAGGTGGCATCCCGCCGGCTCAGCGGATTCCTCGCCCGCAAGGGATACGACGGCGAGACCGTGCGGGCCGCAGTGCGTACCGCCCTCGAGTCGCATCCGCGCGGGCCATCCAACAGCGGTGGGCGGGTGCGTTTCCGCTGACACCGAGCGCCGTGACCGCGAACGTAGACTAGTCGGCATTATGAGCATTGCCGATCGAGTCCGACCTGGTTCGGCGCCCACGTCGATTGCCCTGTCCGACGCGGCCATCGACGCCGACGGTCACGTTCGCACGTATGAGGTGCGTACCTACGGCTGCCAGATGAACGTGCACGACTCGGAGCGGCTGAGCGGCTCGCTCGAGGCGGCCGGGTACGTTCCGGCGTCCGGTCCCGAGGCAGACGTGGTCGTGATCAACACCTGCGCTGTGCGTGAGAACGCGGACAACAAGCTGTATGGCAATCTCGGCCACCTCGCGTCGGTGAAGCGTCGCCATGCCGGCATGCAGATCGCCGTCGGCGGATGCCTTGCACAGAAGGATAAGAACGTCATCCTCGAGAAGGCGCCGTGGGTCGACGTGGTCTTCGGCACCCACAACATGGGGTCGTTGCCGAGCCTCCTCGAGCGGGCGCGCCACAACCACGAGGCGCAGATCGAGATCCTCGACGCGCTCGAGACCTTCCCGTCGACGCTGCCGACCAAGCGCGACTCGACGTACAGCGGGTGGGTGTCGATCTCTGTCGGGTGCAACAACACCTGCACGTTCTGCATCGTGCCGTCGCTGCGTGGCAAAGAGAACGACCGCCGACCGGGTGACGTTCTGGCGGAGATGCAGTCGCTGGTGGATGACGGCGCCGTCGAGATCACCCTGCTGGGGCAGAACGTGAACTCCTACGGGGTCGACTTCGGCGATCGTCTCGCATTCGGCAAGCTTCTGCGTGCCGCAGGCGAGATCGACGGACTGGAGCGCATCCGGTTCACCAGCCCGCACCCCGCCGCGTTCACCGACGATGTGATCGACGCGATGGCGGAGACGCCAGCGGTGATGCCCCAGCTGCACATGCCGCTCCAGTCCGGCTCGGACCGCATCCTGCGGGCGATGCGTCGCAGCTACCGCTCGGAGAAGTTCCTGGGCATCCTCGACCGGGTGCGGGCGCGCATCCCGGATGCCGCGATCAGCACGGACATCATCGTCGGGTTCCCCGGCGAGACGGAAGAGGACTTCCAAGAGACCCTGCGCGTCGTCGAGAAAGCACGCTTCGCCTCCGCATTCACTTTCCAGTATTCCCAGCGCCCCGGCACCCCGGCGGCGACCATGGCCGACCAGGTTCCGAAGGAGGTCGTGCAGGAGCGCTACGAGCGCCTCACCGCTTTGCAGGAGCGCATCGGTCTCGAGGAGAACGAGAAGCTCGTCGGCCGCGAAGTGCACGTGCTCGTCTCGACCGGGGAAGGCAAGAAGGACGCCGAGACGCACCGCATGAGCGGTCGCGCCGAAGACAGCAGGCTGGTGCACTTCGAGGTCGCGGCGGGCTCGGAGACACCGCGCCCCGGTGACGTGGTGACCGTGCGGATCACCCACGCCGCGCCATTCCACCTGCTCGCCGATGCAGAGCCCGGTGTTCCGCTGCGGGTGCGGCGCACGCGTGCAGGCGACGCCTGGGACCGTGCGGAGGAGGAATCCTGCGCCATCCCGTCGCACGGTTCTGCCGGTGGTGCCACGGGCCCCGTCTCTCTAGGACTGCCTACCTTGCGTTCGCGGCTCGAGGTCGGCACGCCGGCCGGGCCCACCACCCCGATCTACGACCTCACCGACGACGAGCGGTGAGGGTGGGTGCTGACTGAGGGCACGGTCGCACCGCTGCTCGCGATCGTCGGCGCGACGGGCACGGGCAAGAGCGACCTCGCGCTCGAGGTCGCGACTCGACTCGATGAGCAGGGCGCACGTGCCGAGATCGTCGGAGCCGACGCCATGCAGCTGTATCGCGGCATGGACATCGGCACAGCGAAGCTTCCGGTCGCCGAGCGCAGGGGCATTCCGCATCACCTGATCGACGTGCTCGACGTGACAGACGAGGCGACGGTCGCGTGGTACCAGCCGCATGCGCGCGAGGCGATCGCCGACATCCGTTCGCGGGGCGGGGTGCCGATCCTGGCGGGCGGCTCAGGGCTCTACGTCTCGAGCGTGTTGTACGACTTCGCGTTCCCAGGGCGCGACGCAGCGCTGCGAGCCGAACTCGAAGTCGAGGAACGGGAGTCGGGCATCGCGCCGCTGCTCGAGCGCCTGCGGGAGCTCGACCCTGCGACAGCGGAACGCGTCGATGCCGCCAACGCCAGGCGCGTCATCCGTGCTCTCGAGATCGCGCAGCTCGCCGAAAAAGGGTACGGCGCCGCGCTCCCCGAGCGACCGGTGCTCTGGTCGCCCTCGGTGGTGCTCGGCCTTCACGTCGCGCGCGAGAAGCTCGTCGAGCGGCTGGATGCCCGGGTCGACGTCATGTGGCGCGCCGGGCTCGTCGACGAGGTGCGTGGCCTCCTTCCCGCGGGCCTCGAACGGGGAGTGACGGCCTCGAGGGCCATCGGATACGCACAGGCGATAGCGCAGCTGAAGGGAGAGTCGAGCGAGCAGGATGCGATCGCCGAAACGCAGAGGCTCACCCGGCGATACGCCCGTCGGCAGGTCTCATGGTTCAAGCGATACCCGGACCTCGAGTGGCTCGACGCGGATGACGGCGACGCGAGCACAGCGCTCGATCGGCTTGCCGGCATCGCACTGGATAGGCTGTCGCGGTGACCACTCTCTCGTTCAGCAAGGGCCACGGCGCCGGAAACGACTTCGTGCTGTTCGCCGACCCGGACGGCACCATCGACCTCACCGCCGCGCAGATCGCTCTGATCTGCGACCGGCACTTCGGAGTGGGCGCCGACGGCGTGATCCGCGCCGTGCGCTCGACCGCGATCCCCGAGGGCGCGTTCTCGCTGTCGGAGGACCCGACCGCCGAGTGGTTCATGGACTATCACAACGCCGACGGAACGCCCGCTGAGATGTGCGGCAACGGCATCCGCGTCTTCACCCGCTACCTCATCGAGGGTGGCTACACCGACCTTCGCCCGGGCCAGACGCTGCCCATCGGCACGCGGGCAGGCGTCCGCGACGTGCAGCTGAGCGGCACGGGATTCCAGGTCGACCTCGGCGGCTGGCACCTCACGGGAGACGACCCGCTCGTGCGTGCGAAGGAGCTCGGTGTTGCTCGACCCGGTCTCGGCATCGAGGTGGGCAACCCGCACGTGGTGGTCGCCCTCGCCGACGACGATGAGCTCGAACGCGTCGACCTCGGACCCAGCCCGATCATGGACCCATCACCGATCGGCGGCGCCAATGTCGAATTCGTCGTGCCGTTCGAGCCGCTGGTGAGCGACGGCGTCGGCCGCATCCGCATGCGCGTGCACGAGCGTGGCAGCGGGGAGACGCTGGCGTGCGGCACCGGCACGGCCGCCGCGGCCCTCGCCACCCGTTTCTGGGCGGGCGAGGGCGCTCCGGACGAGTGGAAGGTGCGCACCCCCGGTGGCACACTCGGGGTGCGGATGTTCCCGGCTGAAGACGGCGAGCACGTCGCGCTCTCCGGCCCCGCGGAGCTCGTCTTCGACGGTGAGGTCACCATCGGTTGACGGTCGAGTTACCTCCGCTGGTCGAGTAGCGCGCCGGAGGCACGCGTATCGAGACCCGCCTGGTTGCTGAGGTCTCGATACGCGTGCCGCTTTGCAGCGCACTACTCGACCAGCGAGGCCGAGCGCTGAACGTGCAGCACTCGATATCCCTTGCTGGATGACGCGCGTCGCACACTGAACTCGGCGTTCAAGGTCGACTCGAGCCACCGCTGCAGGGAATCGGCGCCGAGGTTGCGCTGCACGACGAGCCAGGCATCCGCGTCGATGTCGAGACGGGGGAGCCATCGCGACAGCAAGGCGTGCAATTCGGCCTTGCCGACCCGGATCGGCGGATTCGACCAGATGGCGCGAAAGGCGAGTCCATCGGGAACATCGTCGGGCAGCACAGCGTTGACATTGGTCAGACCCAGAGCGGAGACGTTGCGGCGAACGACATCCAGGGCTCGCTCGTTCACGTCGACGGCCCACACGGTCGCTTGAGGAGACTCGAGAGCGAGTGTGAGCGCTATCGGGCCCCAGCCGCAACCGAGGTCCATCAGATCGCCGCTCGGCGGGGCGTCCGGGGCGTCGGACAGGAGCACCTGGGTGCCGGTGTCGATGCGATCCGGGCTGAAGATTCCAGCGGCGGTGGTGAGCTCGACGTCTCGGCCCGCCAGTCGCACCGAAAGAGCATGCAGCTTGGCGTCGCTGCCGGGTTGGGACGTGAAGTAGTGCTCGCCGCTGGCCATACAAGGAACGTACCGTGCGGCGATGCCGCTGTCGGCAGGGAGAACTATGGTGGAACGAACGATGAGTGAACTGGATACCGAAGAACAGACGCGCGACGACGTCGTCGCGCGTGTACTCGCGCGCGCCGATCAGACGCCGGCACGCAGCACCATCTTCGGTGGCTCGGCGCAGGCGCTTCAGGGCGTCGGCGCTGACGGCCACGATGCGGATGGCGAGCAATTCGACCGTGAGGAGCGTGCGGCGCTGCGCCGCGTCTCCGGACTGTCGACCGAGCTCGAAGACGTCACAGAAGTCGAGTATCGGCAGCTGCGTCTCGAGAACGTCGTGCTGATCGGCGTGTACTCGGCGGGAACACTCGCGGATGCCGAGAACTCGTTGCGCGAGCTCGCGGCGCTTGCCGAGACGGCCGGTGCGGTCGTGCTCGACGGTCTGTTGCAGCGCAGGCCTCACCCCGATCCCAGCACCTATCTGGGAAGCGGCAAGGCTCAGGAGCTGCACGACGTCGTCGCGGCGCTCGGCGCAGACACCGTGATCGCCGACACCGAGCTCGCGCCGAGCCAGCGGCGTGCCCTCGAAGACATCGTCAAGGTGAAGGTGATCGACCGCACGGCGGTCATCCTCGACATCTTCAGCCAGCACGCCAAGAGTCGAGAGGGCAAGGCCCAGGTCGAGCTGGCCCAGCTCGAATACCTTCTTCCCCGCCTCCGCGGCTGGGGTGAATCGATGAGCCGACAGGCCGGTGGTCAGGTCGGTGGTGCTGGCGCGGGCATGGGAAGCCGTGGCCCCGGCGAGACGAAGATCGAGCTCGATCGTCGCCGTATCCACTCGCGCATGGCCAAGCTGCGCAGGCAGATCAAGGAGATGAAGCCGGCCCGCGAGGCCAAGCGCGCCAACCGCAGGCGCAACAGTGTGCCGTCCGTGGCGATCGCCGGGTATACCAACGCCGGCAAGTCGAGCCTGCTCAACCGCATCACCAAGGCAGGCGTGCTCGTCGAGAACGCGCTGTTCGCGACTCTGGATGCCACGGTTCGGCGATCCATCACGGCCGACGGCCGGCTGTACACGCTCGCCGACACGGTGGGCTTCGTGCGCAACCTTCCGCACCAGCTCGTCGAGGCGTTCCGGTCGACCCTCGAGGAGGTCGCGGACTCCGACGTGATCGTGCACGTCGTCGACGCCTCGCATCCCGACCCTGCCGCACAGCTCGCCACCGTTCGAGATGTCATCGGCGAGGTCGAGGCGCGCGACATTCCGGAGATCGTGGTCTTCAACAAGGCCGACCTGGTCGACGAGGACCGCAGGCTCGAGCTGCGAGGACTGGAACCGACGGCGATCTTCGCGTCGGCGCGCACCGGTGAGGGTATCGACGAGGTGCTCGCCGAGATCGCTCGTCTGCTGCCGGATCGGTCTGTGAAGATCGATGTGCTCATCCCATACGACCGGGGCGATCTCGTCTCGGCGCTGCACGAGCGTGGTCGCGTGCTCGACACCGCGTACGAGCCGGAGGGAACGAGGATCACGGCGCGTGTGGCGGAGGAGTTCGTGCCCGTCTTCGAGCCGTTCCTGGCCATCCCCGTCGCCGCGCTGGTCGAGTAGCGCCGACCGCAGGTCGACGCGTATGGAGACCCGTCCGGCGGCACATGAGGTCTCGATACGCGCGACGGCTTCGCCGCCGTGCTACTCGACCAGCGGGGATGAGTAGCGCGGCGTAACACGAGACATCCGCTCTCGCGCGCCCTTGCTACTCTGTTGCCGACACAACGTCGAGCCCGGCCGATGGCCGCTCGACAGGAGCGACAGCCGAGCCCGGCACCCGCCCACAGATCGTAGGTTCTCCCTGCGGTCTGCCACCGATGCGGTGCGGATGCTGTGAGTGCGAGGTGCGCGCTCGTCTCCCCGCCGCCGAGTTGAGGGAGCCGCCATGAGCGAATCGTTCGCCGTCGACGGCGCCGCGCGATGTCCTGCGAGCACGCCGTTCTCGTTCGAGCTGTACCCACCGAGGAACGCCGCCGCCGCCGAGGCGCTGCCCGACACGATTCGCCGCCTCGCCGCGGTCGGCCCCGAGTTCATCTCCGTGACGTACGGCGCCGGCGGTTCATCCCACGCCACTTCGCTCGACGTGGTGAAGCACATCGTGCAGCACACGTCGGTGACGCCCATGGCGCATCTGACGTGCATCGGGTCATCCCATGCCGAGGCGGCGCGGATGATCCGAGAGTTCCTCGACGCGGGCGTGACGAGCTTCCTCGCCGTGCGAGGAGACCCGCCCGCCGGCGGCACGGCGACCGACGCACCGGTGGGCGACCTGCACAGCTCCGCCGAGCTGGTGCAGCTGGTGCACCGCATCCAGGCGGAACGGGCGCCGTACCGTGAGATCCCCGTGCCGGGGCTTCCGCACGCCAGCGAGGTCGGCAAGCGCGAGAAGGTGACGATCGCCGTGGCGGCCTTCCCGAACGGGCACCCGCGTTCGCACTCGGTCTCGCAGGACATCGACACCCTTCTCGCCAAGCAGGCCGCAGGCGCGAACCTGGCGATCACCCAGCTGTTCTTCCACGCATCGGACTACTTCGCGTTCGTCGATCGCGCGAGGTCTGCGGGCGTCGAGTTCCCCATCCTGCCCGGCATCATGCCGATCACGAGCCCTGCACGCCTCAGGCGAATGCTCGAGCTCAGCGGCGAAGACCTGCCGAGTGACCTCGCCATCCGTCTCGAGGTCGAACCGACCGACGAGGGCAGGCGCGAGATCGGCATCGAGCACGCCGCCGCGTTCGCGGAGCGACTCGTGCAGGGCGGCGCACCGGGCATCCATCTCTACACGTTCAACCAGCCGCACACCTCCCTCGACGTGCTCGAGCGGTGCGGCCTCATCGACCAGTCGGCGCTCGCCTACGACCACGCCGGCACGGACTCCGCCAGCACACACCAGAAGGAACAAGCATGACCTCCGCCTTTCCCACCGGAACGATCATCGGCTACCCGCGCATCGGGCGACGCCGCGAGCTCAAGAAGGCTGTCGAGGCCTTCTGGGCCGGCAGCATCTCGGCCGACGAGCTGGAGTCGACCGCAGCCGGCCTGCGCGCAGCGACGAGGGCTCGCCTCGCTGAGCTCGGTCTCGGCAAGGCCGACTCGTCGATTCCCGAGTCCTTCAGCTACTACGACCAGGTGCTCGACGCAGCGGTCACGTTCGGTGCGATCCCGGCGCGCTTCGCCGAGCTCGTCGACGCGAACGGCAAGGTCGACCTGGCGGGGTACTTCACGGTGGCGCGTGGCGCAGGCGACGACGCCCCGCTGGAGATGACCAAGTGGTTCGACTCGAACTACCACTACCTGGTGCCGGAGATCGGGCCGGACACCGAGTTCCGCCTGGCCTCCGACCGGCTCGTCTCTGAGTTCGAGGAAGCGAAGCGCGACGGCTACCTCACCCGGCCCGTCATCGTCGGACCGGTGACGTTCCTTGCGCTGAGCAAGGCGGCGGACGGCGCAGCTGAGGGGTTCCGACCGCTTTCGCGCCTCGCAGACCTGCTTCCCGTGTACCGGGAGCTGCTGGCGTCGCTGAAGGCCGCAGGCGCCGAGTGGGTGCAGCTCGACGAGCCCGCGCTCGTCAGCGAGAGCCTCGATGACGCTCGCGCGGACATCCTCACCGCGGCGAAGCAGGCATACGACGTGCTCGGATCGGCGGATGCCCGCCCGCAGCTCTTCGTCGCGGCTCCGTACGGCGCCCTCGACGACGCACTGCCCGTGCTGGCGGCTACCAGGGTGGAGGCCATCTCCCTCGATCTCGTGCGGGGAGACGTGCCGACGGCACTGGACGCGGACACAAAGGCGGCGCTGCGTGGCAAGACCGTGGTCGGCGGCGTGATCGACGGGCACAACATCTGGCGCGGCGACCTCGAGTCCGCGTTCGGAAAGCTCGAGTCGCTGCTCGCCCTGTCCCCGAACCTGTCGGCGTCGACCTCGACGTCGCTGCTGCACGTGCCGCACGACGTGGATGACGAGCCGGAGCTCGACGCACGCCTGGCGTCCTGGCTCGCGTTCGCGGACCAGAAGGTCGGTCAGATCGAGGTGCTGGCACGAGGACTCGAAGACGGGCACGAGGCGATCCAGGACGAGCTGGCACAGGCATCCGAAGCCCTCGCGGACCGCCTGGGTGCGCCCGGTGTGCGTGACGGCGCCGTGCGTCAGCGCGCGGCTGCTCTCACCGATGCGGACTTCGCGAGGGGTGCATACGAGGCCAGGCTGAACGCGCAGGATGCCGCACTCGGGCTGCCGACGCTGCCGACGACCACCATCGGCTCGTTCCCGCAGACCGGCGACATCCGCAGGTCGCGCGCGCAGTTCGCGAAGGGTGTCATCACCGAGGCCGAGTACCTCGGGCTCATGCAGGCGGAGATCAAGAGGGTCGTCGACCTGCAGGAAGAGATCGGTATCGATGTCATCGTGCACGGCGAGCCGGAGCGCAACGACATGGTGCAGTACTTCGCCGAGAATCTCGACGGGTTCGCGGTGACGCAGAACGGCTGGGTGCAGTCCTACGGCAGCCGGTGCACGCGTCCTTCCATCCTGTGGGGCGACGTCTCGCGACCGAAGCCGATCACGGTCGACTGGTCCACGTATACGCAGTCGCTCACCCAGAAGCCCGTGAAGGGCATGCTCACCGGTCCCGTCACCATCCTTGCCTGGTCGTTCGTGCGCGACGACCAGCCGCTCGGCGACACGGCGCGGCAGGTCGCCCTCGCTCTCCGCGACGAGATCGCGGACCTCGAGACGGCGGGCATCCGCATCGTGCAGGTCGACGAGCCGGCGCTGCGCGAGCTGCTTCCGCTGAAGAAGAAGGACCAGGCCGACTACCTCGACTGGTCCGTCGGATCGTTCCGGCTCGCGACCAGCGGCGTCGGCGATGCGACACAGATCCACACGCACCTCTGCTACTCGGAGTTCGGTGTCGTGATCGACGCCATCCGCAACCTCGACGCCGACGTGACGAGCATCGAGGCGGCGCGCAGCCGCATGGAGGTCGTCGACGACATCAAGGCCAGCGGATTCGACCACGGCATCGGGCCGGGTGTGTACGACATCCACTCGCCCCGCGTGCCGTCGGTCGCCGAGGTGACCGACCTGATCGACAAGGCACTCTCGGGCATCCCGGAGCGTCAGGTGTGGATCAATCCGGACTGCGGCCTGAAGACCCGTGGCTACGACGAGACCGTGGCATCGCTGAAGAACATCATCGAGGCGACGCGCACGGTGCGTGCGAGGCAGACCGCCTAGTGCCGCACCACCTGAGGCCTTTCCGGGTCTCGTGCTGCAACAGGTGCGGAGCGAGGCCCGGAACAGGACCGTTGAGACGGAGCGGTCAGGATGTCGCGCGCTCCGTGATGCGCTCGGTGACCTCGGCTGGCGAAAGCAGGCCGGTGTCGAGCACCAGGTCGTGCGGGATCGCGGCGTCGTCCAGTGCGGCGTCGAGCTCGGGATGACGTGCGAGGTGCCAGCGGAGCCCATCCGGGTCATCCTCATGACGTCGATGCAAACGTTCAGCGACCAGCGCGGGGTCGGCGATCAGGCGCACGAAGAGGGCGCGGGATGCCCCAAGGGCGTCGGCGTAGCGAGGTATCTCGACGGCGGATTCGATGACGCCAGCAGTGACGATCACCCGTACTCCGTCGGCCCGATAGTTCGCCGCCACGGAGCGGAGATTGCTCAACGCCAGCTCGTTCTGCCACGGATCCTCGGGCAGTGACGGTCGTCGCCGGCGGAGCGCATCGACATCGATGAACGCTGAGACGAATCCGCGCTCGGCCAGTGCGTCTGCCACTGCCTCGGCGACCGTGGTCTTTCCGACGCCGACCGAGCCGTTCAGAAAGATGGCGTCGTACATCCGTCGCGCCGGGATCAGACCGTGCGCAGCACCGCGACCACCTTGCCGACGACCTCGGCGAAGTCGCCGAGGATCGGCTCGTAGGCGGAGTTGCGGGGGAGAAGCCAGGTGTGGCCGTCGCGCTGCCTGAAGACCTTCACCGTCGCCTCGCCGTCGAGCATGGCGGCGACGATGTCGCCGTTCTCCGCCGTCTTCTGTTGCCGAACGACCACCCAGTCGCCGTCGCAGATGGCCGCGTCGATCATCGACTCGCCCTGCACCTTCAGCATGAAGAGCTCGCCGTTGCCGACGAGCTGACGGGGGAGAGGGAAGACCTCTTCGATCTGTTGCTCGGCGGTGATCGGCACCCCGGCGGCGATACGGCCGACGAGCGGCACCATCGTGGCGTCGCCCACCGGAACGGAGGTCTCGAAGTCGGCAGCATCCGATCTGCCCGTTGCCGCCGGCAGGTCGATGAGCACTTCGAGGGCACGGGGACGGTTGGGGTCGCGGCGAAGGTAGCCGCTGAGCTCGAGCTGGTTCAGCTGGTGAGCCACGCTGGAGAGCGAGGCGAGGTTCACGGCATCGCCGATCTCGCGCATGCTCGGCGGATATCCGCGCTTGCTGACGGAGCTCTGGATCACCTCGAGAATGGCGCGCTGCTTCTCGCTGAGGTTCTTGCGGCGGCGCGTGCGCGGCTTCTCCGCGGCGGTGCGCGTCGTGCGCGGGCTTCCGGTGCCCTCGGTCTCGCTCACGTGCTCGTCCTCTCGTTTCACTGCGGTTCGAGCACCTGCTCGCCCGAATGTCGGTGGTGGGTGATTCAGTTCCTACGTGACGATCGAAACTCTATCTGGCAAACGGCCCGAATCGGCCGCTTTGTTCGAGCGTGTTGACGATCAGTCGCACCCAAATACGAACATAGCCTTGAAATACGTCGAAATCGAAGATAGATTCGGAACACGAGTTCGATTCTCAGGAGGAGAAGCCATGACAACCATCGGGGTTGCTATGCATCGCACCGGCATGACGCGAGTGCGCACCCGCCTGACCCGCCGTGGTCGCGTCGTTCTCGCAGCACTCGTCGTGCTGCCCGCCCTGGTCGTCGGAGGTGTCGTCGCCGCGAACAATGCGGCAGAGGCGGGCACGAACTCCTCCTACTCGGCGTCGTTCCGTCACATCACGGTGCAGCCAGGAGACTCGCTCTGGTCGATAGCCCGTCGCATCTCGCCGGCGAGCGATCCGCGCGATGTGATCGGCGCCATCATCGACCTCAACGGGTTGTCCTCCAGCGTCGTGCAGGCTGGTCAGAGGCTGGCCATTCCGCACCAGTACGACAGCACCTCGCACTGACGGTGACGCCCGGTCGACCATGGTGTCGCACGGGCAAGCATGGTAGCGCGTGGGTGGGCATGGCGTAGCCCGTCGGCTTTCGCGTCACCCTTTAGCCGCGTCGGCCCATGGCCGCGTCGCCCCTAGCATTGACGGGTGACTTCGTTCTCCGACCTTCCGATCCGCGACGATCTGCGCGGAAAGACTCCTTACGGCGCGCCGCAGGCTCCTGTGCCGGTGGCGCTGAACGTGAACGAGAACACGCATCCGATCCCCGACGACGTTGTAGCCGACGTACTGGCATCGGTCGCCGAGGCTTTGAAGGAGGCGAACCGGTACCCCGATCGCGAGTTCACGGAACTCCGCGAGTCACTTGCCGGGTACCTGGGCCACGGGCTCGACGCATCGAACATCTGGGCGGCGAACGGATCGAACGAGGTGCTGCAGCAGATCCTGCAGGCCTTCGGGGGACCTGGGCGCACCGCGCTCGGCTTCGCCCCCACCTATTCGATGTATCCGCTCCTCGCATCCGGAACGGGAACGGGCTGGATCGCCGCGGATCGTGACGCAGACTTCGTCGTCACCCAGGAGCACGCGGCACGCGTCGTCTCCGAGAGGCGGCCAGATGTGGTCATCCTGTGCGCTCCCAACAACCCGACGGGCACACCGCTGGGTCTCGATGTCGTCGAGGCCGTGTACGACGCTACCCCGGGCATCGTGGTCGTCGACGAGGCCTACGCGGAGTTCATGCCTCAGGATGCCCCGAGCGCGCTGACTCTGCTGCCCGGTCGCGAGCGACTGATCGTGTCGCGCACCATGAGCAAGGCGTTTGCATTCGCCGGGGTGCGCCTCGGCTACCTCGCCGCCGACCCGGCCGTCGCCGACGCCTTGCGCCTCGTGCGCCTTCCGTACCACCTCTCCGCTCTCACCCAAGCGGCCGCGATCGCCGCACTCCGTCACGCCGGCGAGATGCTCGCGACCGTGCACGACATCGTGGAGCAGCGCGATCGCATCTCGGCGGTGCTCGCCGCGCTCGGGTACACGGTGCACGACTCCGGCAGCAACTTCGTGCTGTTCGGCGGGGTGGATGACCCGCACGCGTTGTTCCTCGCGCTCAAGGAGCGCGGCATCCTCATCCGTGACGTCGGCATTCCGAACCACCTCCGCGTGAGTGCAGGCACAGTGGAGGAGACCGGCATCTTCCTGGACGCGATGGCGGAGCTCGCCCGACCGTGACCCGTCTCGCCCGAGCGTGACCCGTCCCTCCTCTCCTTCGCGAGACTGCGCGTCTGCGCCGAGAATGCGGGTAGCGCCGGCCGCGGTGGCGTGGGCGTGCAGTCTCGAGGAATGGTCGCGGCCGGCATCGCCGATATCGTCGCTGCGCGGCTCACCGGCTCAATCGGGTCGGCTACCGGAGCGAGCTCCCGCAGCGCTCCCCTCAATCGCCGATAAACTCGGTCGCATGAGCAACCGCACCGCCAGCATCCGCCGGGAAACCAGCGAATCGAGCATCGAGCTGTCGCTCGACCTCGACGGAACGGGACGCAGCAGCATCCACACCACTGTGCCGTTCTACGACCACCTGCTGACGGCTTTCGCCAAGCACTCGCTTACCGACCTCACCGTTCGGGCCAAGGGCGACATCGAGATCGACGTGCACCACACGGTCGAGGATGTCGGCATCGTGCTCGGCCAGGCGATCAAGCAGGCGCTCGGTGACAAGAGCGGCATCGCGCGCTTCGGCGATGCGACGGTTCCGCTCGACGAGGCGCTCGTTCACGCCGTCGTCGACATCTCTGGTCGCCCGTACCTCGTGCACACGGGGGAGCCGGCCGGCTTCGAGCACCACCTCATCGGTGGTCACTTCACCGGTTCGATGGTTCGCCACGTCTTCGAGGCGATCGCATTCAACGCCGCGCTGACCGTGCACGTGCGCGTGCTCGGCGGACGCGACCCGCATCACATCGCTGAGGCAGAGTTCAAGGCCTTCGCGCGCGCGTTCCGTCAGGCGAAGGCGCTCGACCCGCAGGTCGAGGGCATCCCGTCGACGAAGGGCGCCCTGTGACCGACGGCGTGACCGACGGCGCTCTCGAGAGCAGTGGGATGACCGGCCGGAAGCCGAACGCACCGTCCGTCGTCGTGCTCGACTACGGGTCGGGCAACGTGCACTCAGCCGCGAAGGCCCTCGAGGCGGTCGGCGCAAGGGTGACGCTCACCGCGGACCGCGGCGCTGCGCAGGACGCCGACGGACTCGTCGTCCCCGGCGTGGGAGCCTTCGAGGCGGTCGTCGACCAGCTGAAGGCCGTACGCGGACACGAGATCATCGACCGTCGTCTCGCGGGCGGCATGCCGGTGCTCGGCATCTGCGTGGGAATGCAGGTGCTCTTCGAGCACGGCGTCGAACATGGTCGAGACACCGAGGGCCTCGGCGAATGGCCGGGCACCGTCGAGCGGCTGAAGGCCGACGTGCTGCCGCACATGGGCTGGAACACCGTGGACGCCCCTGCCGGCTCTGTTCTGTTCGACGGCGTTCGCGACGAGCGCTTCTACTTCGTGCACTCGTACGCGGCGCAGAACTGGGAGCTTCCGGCATCCGACACGTTCGCCCCCGCGAAGCTGACGTGGGCCGATCACGGCGGGCGCTTCCTCGCCGCCGTCGAGAACGGTCCCCTGTCTGCAACCCAGTTCCACCCCGAGAAGTCCGGTCAGGCCGGCATGCGACTACTGCGCAACTGGGTGCAGAGCCTGCCGTCACGCGCGTCCTGAGCCGACCCGACCTCGTTCCGTCCACCACGAAGGATCCATGCTGCGATGACCACTATCAGCGACACCCCGAAGCTCGAGCTGCTCCCCGCGGTCGACATCGCCGACGGCAAGGCTGTTCGCCTGACGCAGGGCGAGGCGGGCAGCGAGACGAGCTACGGTGATCCGGTCGACGCGGCGCACGAGTGGATCGAGCAGGGTGCACGCTGGATCCACCTGGTCGACCTCGACGCCGCGTTCGGTCGCGGACACAACCGCGAGGTGCTGAAGGCCGTGCTGCACGGCACTCACGGTGTCAACGTCGAGCTCTCCGGGGGAATCCGCGACGACGAGTCGCTCGAGCGTGCCCTCGACCTCGGTGCGAAGCGGGTCAACCTCGGAACGGCCGCACTGGAGAACCCGGAGTGGGCCGCGGACGCCATCGCCCGATTCGGCGAGGCGATCGCCGTCGGGCTCGACGTGCGCGGCACGACCCTGGCGGCCAGGGGATGGACGCGCGACGGCGGCGACCTGTGGGAGGTGCTCGCCAGGCTCGAAGACGCCGGCTGCGCCAGATACGTCGTGACAGACGTCACCAAGGACGGCACCCTGCGCGGTCCGAACCTCGACCTCCTGAGGCAGGTCACCGAGCGCACGGACCGGCCGGTAGTGGCGTCCGGGGGAATCTCGAGCCTCGACGACATCGCCGCACTGCGTGAGCTCGTGCCGCTCGGGGTCGAAGGCGCGATCGTCGGCAAGGCGCTCTACTCGAGCGCTTTCACCCTCGCCGAGGCACTGGATGTCGCAGGGTTCTGACGACCACGGCCACCTCTTCGGGTCGAGCGACAGCGCCGACTCGGCCGGACAGCCGTGGCAGGGTAGACGGTTCGAGCAGAGCGCCGCGTCGTCGGACGATGGTTCGGCCGACCCGGCTCTGATCGCCGCCTTGACGGCCTTCGTGACGGATGCCGGCGACGCGGTGGCCGTCGTCGAGGCGTTCCGCGGTGCGAGGCTGCTCGTTCCGCTGCTGGCTCACGCGGGTGACGTCGGCGAGACCGCGGATGGCCACCTGGTGGACAAGACCCAGGAGCTTTCGATCACCACGGTCAGCGCACCGGATGGCCGGGCTGTGCTTCCCGCTTTCACGTCGGTGCAGACCCTCGCAGCGTGGAACCCGAAGGCTCGACCGGTACCGGCCCCCGGACCTCGCATCGCCCTCGCTGCGGCGAGCGAGCAGACCGAGCTGGTCGTGATCGATCCGACGAGTCCCAGCGAGTTCGTGCTGCGGAGGCCCGCGGTCACGGCACTGGCAACGGGATCGGCGTGGCGGCCTCCGTGGTCGGACGCCGAGTTGCAGACGGCATTCCGTGAGTCCATCGCCGACGAAACATCGGTCGTGGAGGTGACCCTCGCGCCCGGCGACCCGTCGGCAAGGCTCGCCGGTCCCGAACTCGAGGTGGGACTCGTGCTCCTGCCGGGCCTCGATGCGGATGCGGTTCGCGACCTCGTACAACGTCTCAGCGGCAAGTGGGCAGGCTCGGCGCTCATCGCGGAGCGCGTCGACTCGATGACGCTGCGCCTGCTCACCCCCTGAGGTCGACCGGCGCCAGATCACCGCGTCTTCGTCAGATCACCGAACCGGTGTACTTCTCCCCGGGTCCCGAGCCCGGCGCGTCGGGGATGACGGATGCCTCACGGAACGCCAGCTGAAGGCTGCGCAGGCCATCCCGCAGGCTGCGTGCGTGCTGGTCCCCGATGTGCTGCGCGCTCGCGGTGACGAGTCCTGCGAGGGCGTCGATCAGCTTGCGCGCCTCGTCGAGGTCGGTTTGGGTTGCCGGGTCATCCGCCAGTCCGCACTTGATCGCGGCCGCGCTCATCAGGTGAACGGCCGTCGTGGTGATCACTTCGACGGCGGGCACGTCCGCGATGTCACGGGCTGCGTCGGCGACCGTCGCGCCGTCTTCCTCGTCGTCGAAGCGGTGGACGTGCTGATCGGACATGCTGCCTCTGTCGTGAATCGTGGTGAATGGGCGGAGTTCAGCGATGTGCTCCGCGTCTGGTAAGCTATCTCAGGCTTTCGGGGCGTCGTGACGTCTCGGAAGGGAAAGTGGAGATTCTCCCACCCGCGCTTGACCGCTTCACCAGGTTACCGGGTCGTTAGGCACTCCGCCGCGGAGACGCAAGTCGCCGTGGTTGACGTAGAGGGTGCGAGATGCACGGTCGCGCGAGCGCGAACGTGGTGTGTGAGAACCCTCTGCCTACCATCCGACGGCGCCGCCGCACGGATGCCAGCACAGCAATTGTTGATCAGAGGAGACACGCATCAGCGATCCCCGTACCAATGACCGTATCCGTGTGCCCGAGGTTCGTCTCGTCGGCCCCAGCGGAGAGCAGATCGGCGTCGTCAAGATCGAGGTCGCCATCCGTCTCGCGCAGGAAGCAGACATGGACCTCGTCGAGGTTGCTCCGAACTCGAAGCCGCCCGTCGCGAAGATCATGGACTACGGCAAGTACAAGTACGAGGCTGCGCAGAAGGCCAAAGAGGCCAGGCGCAACCAGGCGAACACCGTGCTGAAAGAGGTGCGGTTCCGTCTCAAGATCGACAAACACGACTACGAGACCAAGCGCAAGCGCGCCGAGGGATTCCTCAAGGCCGGAGACAAGGTCAAGGCCATGATCCTGTTCCGCGGCCGTGAGCAGTCTCGCCCCGAGCAGGGTGTGCGGCTGCTGCAGCGCTTCGCAGAAGACGTGGCCGAGTTCGGTTCTGTGGAATCGAATCCGACCATCGACGGACGCAACATGGTCATGGTCATCGGCCCTCTGAAGAACAAGTCGGAGGCCAAGGCCGAGGCCAACGCACAACGTGCCGCGAACCGCGCGCGCTCTCAGCAGCGCACGGATTCGGCCACCGAGGCGGACACGGTTTCCGCCACCGATGAGGAGAAATAATGCCCAAGCAGAAGACCCACTCCGGGGCCAAGAAGCGATTCAAGGTCACCGGCAGCGGCAAGGTGATGAAGCAGCAGGCCGGCATGCGCCACAACCTGGAGCTCAAGTCGAGCCGTCGTACGCGTCGGCTGAACCAGGACCAGGTGCTCCCCGCGGTAGACGCCAAGGTCGCCAAGAAGCTTCTCGGCAAGTAAGCCGACAACGACGCGTAAAGGATATTGAGCAATGGCAAGAGTGAAGAGGGCCGTCAACGCCCACAAGAAGCGTCGGGTCGTCCTCGAGCGCGCTGAGGGCTACCGCGGTCAGCGGTCGCGCCTCTACCGCAAGGCCAAGGAGCAGGTCACCCACTCGCTGGTCTACAGCTACCGCGACCGTCGTGCCCGCAAGGGTGACTTCCGTCGCCTGTGGATTCAGCGCATCAACGCCGCGAGCCGCCAGAACGGCCTCACCTACAACCGCTTCATCCAGGGCCTGAACCTGGCGGGCGTCGAGGTGGACCGTCGCATCCTGGCCGAGCTCGCCGTGAACGAGCCCGCCACGTTCGCCTCGCTCGTCGAGACCGCGAAGAAGGCGCTGCCTGCCGACACGTCGGCCCCGCGCGCCGACGCCGCGTAGTACCACAGCACAGATCGGCCCGCACCCCTCGGGGAGGCGGGCCGATCCGCATTTCCAGCCTTATCGGACGGTGAGTGGAGGGCGTCGATGCGTTGGGCCGCCACGGAGACCATAGGTGAGGGTTGGGCCGGACGGCCACTGGCGTGAACGGCGACCAGCTGGCCGAACCGTACGACCGACCGGCCCGGCCGACTTCGAAGGCGGCAGTCGCGCCGCACATGAGGGCGAGCTGCAGATCTGCGTTCGCAACCCGCTCCACGAGGCGGCGGCGTGGACGGCGCCGATCGCGACCATGCGCCCACCCGACTGCGGCGCGCCCGACAGGGGCGGGCGCGTACGGCAAACAGGCGCGGGCGCGCAAAACGGCACAGCAGCGAGCACCTTGCCAGCTAGGCTGGCAAGGTGCTCGACAACCCCCGCTCGCCCCGGGTTCGTGCCGTCGCCAAGCTGGCGAAGAAGCAGGCGCGTGCCGAGACCGGAACGTTTCTTCTCGAGGGTCCGCAGGCCGCCCGTGAGGCGCTCACCTGGCGGCCGGAGTCCGTTGTGGATCTCTATGCGACGCAGAAGGCGTTCGCGAAGCACGACGACGTCGCCGCGCTGGTGAGGTCGACGGGGGTGCGGAGCGATTTCGTCACGGAGCAGGTGCTCGACGCGATGGCCGACACCGTCACTCCGCAGGGATTCGTCGCGGTCTGCAGGCAGTTCCCTGCGACGCTCGACGAAGTGTTCGATGCGTCGCC
Organism: Humibacter soli; assembly: GCF_054779035.1. Lineage (NCBI taxonomy): Bacteria > Bacillati > Actinomycetota > Actinomycetes > Micrococcales > Microbacteriaceae > Humibacter > Humibacter soli. The sequence continues at coordinate 513,420 of NZ_BAAGYX010000001.1, forward strand.
ACGGCTGATCGCCGTGCTCGAAGAGGTGCGCGATCCGGGTAACGCGGGCACGATCATCCGTGCCGCCGATTCGGCGGGAGCGGACGCCGTCGTGTTCGCCGGTCACACCGTCGATCTCTACAACCCGAAGGTGGTGCGTTCGACGACGGGCTCCCTCTTCCATGTGCCCGTCGTGACCGGCGCTGCGATCGACGATGTGCTCTCCCGTTCGCGTGCTGCGGGCATGCGGGTGATCGCAGCGGACATGGCGGGGGATGACCTGCTCGTCGCCCGAATCAGCGGCGAGCTCGCGCAGGCCACAGTGTGGGTGTTCGGCAACGAGGCGCACGGCATCTCCGACGAGGTGGTCGAGCTCGTCGACCGCGTGATCACCGTTCCGGTGTACGGCCACGCGGAGTCGATGAACCTGGCGACGGCCGCGTCGGTGTGCCTCTACGAGTCGGCGTTCGCGCAGCGCAGCTAGCCGGATGACCGCATGCCGCGTCCCGGCACCGCGGCATGCCCTCCCGGTCCACCCTCTCCCGAGCCTGCATCCCCACGCCTTACCCGTGGGTAAAGCCCGCAGCGATGGCGTGGGCGTGCGGTTTCGCGAGCGGGCGACGCGGCTCCCCTAAACTTGGTGACCGTGCCAGAACCCATCGAGATCACCGAATCCGCGGTGCAGCAGGCGGTGGATGCCGCCCTCGCGGCAGCCGACGCGGCGGCCGACACCGCAGAGCTCAAGGCGGCGCGAACGGCTCACGCGGCGGAGCACTCGCAGCTCGCCCGGCTGAACGCCGCGTTGCGCGACGTGCCGGCCGACCAGAAGGCCGCGTTGGGCAAGCTGGTCGGACAGGCCCGTGGTCGTGTGAACCAGGCGTTCGCGGCGAAGGAAGCCGTGCTCGCCGAGCAGGAGAACGCGAAGCGACTGGCCGACGAGGCCGTGGATGTCACCGAGGTGGCGCTTCCCGGGCGCACCGGTGCGAGGCATCCGCTGTCCCTTCTGCAGGAACGCATCGCCGACATCTTCGTCGGCATGGGCTGGGAGGTCGCGGAGGGGCCTGAGCTGGAGAGCGAATGGTTCAACTTCGACGCGCTCAACTTCGCGCCCGATCATCCTGCGCGTGCTCTTCAGGACACGTTCTTCGTCGAGCCTCCCGAGGCGCACCTCGTGCTGCGCACGCACACGTCGCCGGTGCAGATCCGCGCTCTCCTCGAGCGTGAGCTGCCGGTGTACGTCGTCGCGCCCGGACGCGTCTATCGCACCGACGAACTCGACGCGACGCACACCCCGGTGTTCAGCCAGGTCGAGGGCATCGCCGTCGACAAGGGCCTCACCATGGCGCACCTGCGCGGCACGCTCGAGCACTTCGCGCGTGCGATGTTCGGCGACGAGGCGAAGATCCGCCTGCGCCCCAACTACTTCCCCTTCACCGAGCCGAGCGCCGAGATGGATGTCTGGCATCCGGGCGCCAAGGGCGGCCCTCGCTGGATCGAGTGGGGCGGCTGCGGCATGGTGAACCGCAACGTGCTGCGGTCGGCAGGCATCGACCCGGACGTCTACTCGGGTTTCGCCTTCGGCATGGGCATCGAGCGCACCCTGCAGTTCCGTCACAACGGCCTGAATGACATGCGCGACATGATCGAGGGCGACATCAGGTTCTCCCAGCAGTTCGGAATGGTGGTCTAACCGTGGCGACGACTCCTTACTCCGCGCCTACTGCGCGAAGAGCTCGGCGGTGCCCAGCCGCGTTCTCGTCGTCGGCCGCACAGTCCAGTGCGACCTCCTCCTCGGCCTTGCTGGCCACCACCGATCTCTCCGCTCGCTACGGCGCGGAGTAAGGAGTCGTCACCATGCGCATCCCGCTTTCGTGGCTTGCAGAGTACGTCGACGTCATCCCCGGCTCGACGCCGGAGGACGTGCACGCGGCTCTGGTGAAGGTCGGTCTCGAAGAGGAGGACATCCACCGCTTCGAGATCTCCGGCCCGGTCGTCGTCGGCGAGGTTCTCGACTTCGTCGAGGAACCGCAGACCAACGGCAAGACCATCCGCTGGTGCCAGGTACGTGTCGCGCCGGACGGCGAGACGGCAGCCGACGGGGGAGAGGCGGTGCACGGCATCGTCTGCGGCGCCCGCAACTTCTTCGTCGGTGACAAGGTCGTCGTGACCCTTCCCGGCTCGGTGCTGCCCGGTCCCTTCCCGATCGCAGCACGCAAGACGTACGGCCACGTCTCCGACGGCATGATCGCCTCAGCACGCGAGCTGGGTCTCGGTGACGAGCACGACGGCATCCTGCGACTGGCCCAGCTCGGCATCGATGCACCCGTCGGAACGGATGCCATCGCCCTGCTCGGTCTCGACGACGCGTCGGTCGAGGTGAACGTCACGCCCGACCGCGGCTACGCGCTCTCGATCCGCGGCATCGCACGGGAGTACGCGCACTCGACGGGTGCGGCGTTCCGCGATCCAGCGGCCGCCGTCGAGCCGATGGACGGCGAGGGCTTCGTCGTCGTGATCGACGACACGGCGCCGATCCGCGGGCGAGTAGGAGCGGACGTGTTCGTCACCCGCACCGTTCGCGGCATCGACCCGAAGGCACCGACGCCGGCATGGATGATCGCGCGACTCGTTCTCGCCGGCATCCGGTCCATCTCGCTGATCGTCGACGTGACGAACTACGTCATGGTCGAGCTCGGCCAGCCGACCCATGCATACGACCTGAACAAGCTCAGCGGTGGCATCACGGTTCGCCGGGCAACGTCGGGGGAGAAGCTGACCACCCTCGACGCCCAGGTGCGCGTGCTCGATACCGAGGACCTGCTCATCACCGACGAGTCAGGCCCGATCGGCCTCGCCGGCGTCATGGGGGGTGCGACGACGGAGGTCGGCGACACCACGACCGACGTGCTCATCGAGGCGGCCAACTTCGACCCGGTCTCGATCGCACGGTCGGCCCGCAGGCACAAGCTGCCGAGCGAAGCATCCCGCCGCTTCGAGCGGAGCGTCGACCCCGATGTGGCCCGAGCAGCTGCTGCGCGCGTTGTGCAGCTGCTCGAGCAGCTCGGGGGAGGAAAAGCAGACGGTCTCGGCTCGACCCTGCACACCGCGGCGACCGCCGAGCCGATCCTGCTCCCGAACGGCTACGTGTCGTCCCTCATCGGTGTGGAGTTCACCGACGACGAGGTGCGCACCTCGCTCGCCGAGATCGGCGGCAACCTCGAGGTCACGGATGACGGACTTCTCGTCACCCCGCCGAGCTGGCGCCCCGACCTCGGTGACAAGGCCGATCTGGCCGAGGAGGTCGCCCGCATCGTGGGCTACGACCGCATTCCCTCCGTGCTTCCCGTCGCCCCTCCAGGGCGCGGACTCACACGTTCGCAGCAGCTCCGCAGACAGGCCGCGACGGCGCTCGCAGCGAGCGGCCTCACCGAGGTGCTGGTGTACCCGTTCGTGACCGCGGAGCAGAACGATCTCTTCGGCTCAGCGGTCGAGGAGCACGTGCCCGGTGTGCGGCTCGCCAACGCTCTGGATGCCTCGGTGCCGTTCATGCGCACCTCGCTGCTTCCCGGTCTGATCGAGACGGCCAAGCGCAACCTCTCGCGCGGACTGACAGACCTGGCGCTGTTCGAGGTCGGGTTGGTGTTCCGTCCGGACGGCGCCGTGCACGGCACGCCCGAGCTGCCGGCGGGTGCCGCGCTGCCGACGCCGGCGACGCTCGCAGAGCTGGAGCGGGGCATCCCGGCTCAGCCGCGCATGGTCGGCGCGCTGTTCACGGGCGAGTCAACGCCGAAGCAGCCGGGGCTCGCCGCGGTTCCGGCCGGTGTCGCTGATGCGCTCGCGACCGTGCGCACACTGCAGGATGCCCTCGGCGTCACACTCGAGGTGCGACAGGGCACCCATAAGGCGTTCCATCCCGGTCGCACGGCCGAGGTGCTCCTCGCCGGGGAGCGGGTCGGCTACGCCGCCGAGCTGCTTCCGCAGGTGGCGCTCGACGCCGATCTGCCGCGCGTCGTCGCCGTGCTCGAACTGGACCTCGACGCCATCATGGCGGCGGCAGGGGCCGACCTCGAGGTCACGGCGATCTCGTCCTACCCGGCGGCGACCCAAGACCTGTCGCTCGTCGTCGACGAGACCGTGCCTGCGGCCGACGTACTGGCAAGCGTCGTCGACGGCGCAGGGGAGCTGCTGGAGAACGCACGCGTCGTCGACGACTATCGCGGGCCTGGCGTGCCCGACGGCAGCAAGAGCCTGACGTTCGCGCTCCGGTTCCGCGCCTCCGATCGCACCCTGACGGCGGCGGAGGCCAGCGAGGCCAAGCTGGCTGGAGCGGCCGTCGCAGCCGAGCGCTTCGGCGCGACGGTGCGCGAATAGCGCGATTCGCTGTGCCGGGCCTCGTGCCGCTATGCTGACCGACATGTCTTCCGCTCGGCGCGTTGTTCTCGCACAGGTCGTCTCGACCCGTGCCGCGCGCCGACGCCTGGGCGCACGCCGAAGCTAGGCGACGTCTCCGCGACCGCGATCGGGTGGTCTGCCGTGGACGTCGCCGTGCCGACCACCGTTCGTCCACGTTCTTTTAGGGTAAAGACATGTCTTATTCGGTCGCCGTAGCAGGCGCATCCGGCTACGCGGGGGGAGAGATCCTCCGCATTCTCGCCGATCATCCCGACTTCGAAATCCGTACCGTCACAGCGGGCTCCAACGCGGGCTCACCGCTCATCGACCACCAGCCGCACCTTCGCTCGCTCGCGCACCTCACGCTGCAGGAGACGGATGCCGCGACCCTCGCCGGTCACGACGTCGTCTTCCTCGCGCTGCCGCACGGGGCATCGGGGGCGATCAGCGCACAGCTCGGGGATGACGTGCTCGTCGTCGACTGCGGTGCTGACCACCGCCTCGTCTCGGCGAGCGACTGGGACGCCTACTACGGCGGCGAGCACGCCGGCGCCTGGCCGTACGGAGTGCCCGAGCTGCCCGTCGAAGACGGAAAGCAGCGGGATGCCCTCGTCGGGGTCAACCGCATCGCAGCACCCGGCTGCAACGCCAGCTCCGTCTCCCTTGCCATCGCGCCGGGTATCTCCGCCGGACTCGTCGACGCCTCCGACATCGTCGCGGTGCTCGCGGTCGGTCCGAGCGGTGCGGGCAAGAACCTCAAGACCACCTACCTCGCATCGGAACTGCTCGGCAACGCCGTGCCGTACGGGGTCGGCGGCATGCACAGGCACGTCCCGGAGATCCTGCAGAACCTGCGGGCGGCTGGAGCGCAGGACCCGGCCATCTCGTTCACGCCGGTGCTCGTGCCGATGTCGCGCGGCATCCTGGCCACGGTGACGGCGCCGCTCCAGCCGGGCGCCACCGTCGAGCAGGTTCGCGCGGCCTGGACCGAGGCGTACAGCGGCGAGCCCTTCGTTCAGGTGCTGCCGGCCGGCAAGTTCCCTCGCACCTCCGATGTGCTCGGCGCGAACACCGCGCTCATCGGAGTCACCGTCGATGCGGCCGCGAACCGGGTGGTCGCGATCGTCGCGGTCGACAACCTCGTCAAAGGCACGGCAGGCGCAGCCATCCAGAGCGCCAACATCGCACTCGGTCTGCCGGAGACCACCGGCCTCAGCGTGAACGGAGTCGCCCCGTGACCATCACAGCTCCCGCCGGATTCGCAGCAGCCGGAGTGCCCGCCGGGCTCAAGTCGACGGGCGCCCGCGACCTCGTGGTGGTGCGCAACTTCGGCCCTTCCCAGGCCGCTGCCGCCGTCTTCACGTCGAACCGCTGTCTGGCCAACCCTGTCATCTGGAGCAAGCAGGTCGTCAGCGACGGCATCGTCTCCGCCGTCGTCCTCAACTCGGGCGGAGCGAACTGCTACACCGGCGCGGAGGGCTTCCAGACCACGCATGCGACTGCAGAGGCCGCCGCTGAGCACCTCGGTGTCTCCGCCGGCGACGTGGTGGTCTGCTCGACCGGCCTGATCGGAGACCAGCTGCCGCGAGAGAAGGTGCTCGCGGGAGTCGCGGCCGCCGCTGCCGACCTCGGTTCAGACGAGGCATCCGGTCTCGCCGCCGCAGAGGGCATCATGACGACCGACACCCACCCGAAGCAGGCCATCGTGTCCGGCGATGGCTGGTCGATCGGCGGCATGGCCAAGGGTGCAGGGATGCTCGCGCCAGGGCTCGCCACGATGCTGGTGGTGCTCACCACCGACGCCGCCCTCGACTCCGCCGACCTCGATGCCGCACTTCGAGCCGCAACGCGTGTCACGTTCGACCGCCTCGACTCCGACGGCTGCATGTCGACCAACGACACCGTCGTGCTGCTCTCCTCGGGTGCGTCCGGGGTCGCGCCCGGCTTCGACGAGTTCACGCTCGCGCTCACCGATCTCTGCCAGAGCCTTGCGCTTCAGCTGCAGAGCGACGCAGAGGGGGCATCCCACGACATCGCCATCGAGGTGGTGCACGCCGCCACCGACGACGAGGCGGTCACGGTCGCACGGGCCGTGTCGCGCAGCAACCTCTTCAAGGCCGCGATCTTCGGCAACGACCCCAACTGGGGCAGGGTGCTCGCCGCCGTCGGCACGACCGACGCGCAGTTCGACCCGTACGGCATCGACGTGAGCTTCAACGGGGTGCAGGTCTGCACGGCCGGGGAGCCGGACCAGTCGCGCGACCTCGTCGACCTCACGCCGCGCGAGACGCGCATCGTGATCGACCTGCACTCCGGCGACGCGACGGCGACCATCCTCACCAACGACCTCACGCACGACTACGTGCATGAGAACAGTGCCTACTCGAGCTGAGGCGGAGACCATGACCGATCCCGTCGACATCGAACCCCCAGCCCTTCCGATTCTCGCCGACGCCGGCGCCAAGGCGGCAGTTCTCATCGAGGCGATGCCCTGGCTCAAGGCGTTCCACCACAAGACCATCGTCATCAAGTTCGGCGGCAACGCCATGGAGAGCGACGAGCTCATCCGGTCGTTCGCCGACGACATCGCGTTCCTGCGGTTCGCAGGCATCCGCCCGGTCGTCGTGCACGGCGGCGGCCCGCAGATCTCCGCCATGCTCGACCGGCTCGGCATCGTCAGCGAGTTCCGCGGCGGCTACCGGGTCACGACGCCGGAGACCATGGATGTGGTGCGCATGGTGCTCACAGGCCAGATCAGCCGCGATATCGTGAGCCACATCAACCGGCACGGTGCGCTCGCCTCGGGCATCTCCGGCGAGGACGCCCGGCTCTTCGAGGGCCGCGTGCGCCGCGCTGTCGTCGACGGTCAGGTCGTAGACCTCGGCCAGGTCGGCGACGTCATCGGCGTCAACCCCGACCCGGTGCTCGCCGAGGTGAAGGCCGGCCGCATCCCCGTTGTGTCGTCGATCGCGCTCGACGTCGATGTGCCGGGTCGCAGCCTCAACGTCAACGCCGATGCGGCCGCCGCCGCGCTCGCCGTCGCGCTGGACGCCGCCAAGCTCGTCATCCTCACCAACGTGCCGGGCGTCTACCGCGACTGGCCGGACCGCGACTCGCTCATCTCGTCGATGACCGCCGTCGAGCTGCGCGAGCTGCTGCCGTCGCTCGACACGGGCATGATCCCCAAGATGACGGCCTGCCTCGACGCGGTCGAGGGCGGCATTCCCAAGGCGGCCGTGATCGACGGACGCGACGAGCATTCACTGCTGCTCGAGCTGTTCACGAACGGCGGCAGCGGCACGGAGGTCACGAAGTGAACGACGACATCACCTGGCAGCAGCGGTACACCAACGACCTCGTCGGGGTGTTCGCCACGCCTCCTCTGCTGCTCGACCACGGCAGCGGCGCCTACGTGTGGGATGTCGAGGGCAACGAGTACCTCGACTTCCTCGGCGGCATCGCCGTCAACTCGCTCGGACACGCGCACCCGGTGCTGGTGGATGCCGTCACGGCTCAGGTCTCCCGCCTAGCGCACGTCTCCAACCTCTTCACCAGCGCGCCGCCCCTCGAGCTCGCCGAGCGCCTGCAGCGGCTCACCGGCGCCGGTGCGGACGGTCGGGTCTTCTTCTGCAACTCGGGGACCGAGGCGAACGAGGCGGCATTCAAGCTGGCGCGGCGCAATTCGGCCGGCGGCCGGCATCGCATCCTCGCCCTGAAGAGCGGCTTCCACGGCCGCACGATGGGCGCCCTCGCACTCACCGGCAAGCCGCAGATGCAAGAGCCGTTCCTGCCGATGGTCCCCGGTGTCGAGCACCTCGACGTCACGATCGACGCGCTGAGGAGCGCGATGGACGACACCGTCGCAGCACTCATCGTCGAGCCGATCCAGGGCGAGGCGGGCGTCGTCGAGCTGCCGGACGGCTATCTCGCCGAGGCGCGACGGCTCACGGAGGAACACGGTGCGCTGCTCATCGTCGACGAGATCCAGACCGGCATCGGCCGCACCGGCGCGTGGTTCGGGTACCAGCACGCCGGCATCCTGCCCGACGCGATCACGCTCGCGAAGGGGATGGCCGGGGGCGTGCCGATCGGCGCCTTGGTCACCTTCGGTCGGGCATCCGACCTGCTCGAACCCGGACAGCACGGCACGACGTTCGGCGGAAACCCGCTCGCGACCGCCGCGGCGAACGCGGTGTTGGGCGAGATCGAGCGCGCCGACCTCGTGGGGAACGCCGCTGAATCCGGTGCCCGCCTTCGCGAGGTGGTGTTGGCGTTCGAATCACCGCTCATCGGGACGATCAGGGGCGCCGGGCTGCTGATCGGCATCGGCCTCAGCGAGCCTGTGGCGCCGGCCGTGGTCGCGGCTTCCCTGCGTCACGGGCTCATCGTGAACGCTCCCAACGACTCGACGGTGCGACTTGCCCCGCCCCTCATCATCGGCGACGCCGAGATCGCCGAGTTCGGCCGCCGCTTCGGCGCGGCACTCGACGACGTCGCCGCTCAGCACGCCGCGACCCAGAACGCCACGGCTCAGCACACCGAAGGAGACCACCAGTGACCCGCCACTTCCTCCGCGATGACGACCTGACCCCGGCCGAGCAGTCCGAGGTGCTCGACCTCGCGCTGCGCATCAAGGCCGATCGCTTCGCCGAGCGTCCGCTGGCCGGACCGCAGACCGTCGCCGTGTTCTTCGACAAGACCTCGACCCGCACCAGGGTGTCGTTCTCGGTCGGCATCGCCGACCTCGGCGGCTCGCCCCTCGTGATCACCAGCGGCGAGAGCCAGCTCGGCGCGAAGGAGTCGATCGCCGACACGGCGCGCGTGCTCGAGCGCATGGTGGCCGCCATCGTCTGGCGCACCTATTCGCAGTCCGGCCTCGAGGAGATGGCGTCCGGCACAACCGTTCCGGTCGTCAACGCACTGAGCGATGACTTCCACCCGTGCCAGCTGCTCGCCGACCTCCTCACCGTGCGTGAGAGGTTCGGCTTGCTCGCCGGCCGCACGCTCGCGTACGTCGGCGACGGCGCGAACAACATGTCGCACTCGTACCTGCTCGCGTGTGCCACGGCGGGGATGCACGTGCGTATCGGGGCGCCCGCCGACTATGCGCCCCGGGCCGACATCCTCGACGACGCTCGTCGTATCGCTACGGAGACGGGTGGCTCGGTGCTGGTCACGACCGATGCGCACGAGGCTGCACGCGGCGCGGACGTCGTGGTGACGGACACCTGGGTCTCCATGGGGCAGGAGTCGGAGAAGGCCGAGCGGGTCGCCGTGTTCGGTGACTACCGTGTCGACGACGCCCTGATGGCCGAGGCATCCGACGAGGCGATCTTCCTGCACTGCCTGCCGGCGTATCGCGGGTACGAGGTCGAGGCGTCGGTGATCGACGGCCCGGCATCCGTGGTGTGGGATGAGGCCGAGAACCGCCTGCACGCTCAGAAGGCTCTGCTCGCCTGGCTGTTGAGGAAGAACGAGGGATGACCGACCACAACGACACCGACGGCAACCGGGCAGGCGAAGCGGGAGCCCTCTGGGGCGGCCGCTTCTCAGGCGGCCCGTCGCCAGAGCTCACCGAGCTGAGCAGGTCGACGCAGTTCGACTGGCGGCTCGCCGACTACGACATCGCGGGTTCGAAGGCGCACGCGAAAGCGCTCGCTGCGGCCGGCTATCTGTCTCCCGACGAGTTGACGGCCATGACGGACGCACTCGACGAGCTGCTCGCCGATGTGCGCTCTGGCGCATTCGCCGCAGCGCCCTCCGATGAAGACGTCCATTCCGCGCTCGAGCGTGGCCTGGTCGAACGTGCAGGCGGCGAGCTCGGCGGCAAGCTCCGCGCCGGCCGCAGCCGCAACGACCAGATCGCCACTCTCGTGCGGCTCTTCCTGCTCGACCACTCGGAGCGCATCGCACGTCTCATCCTCGACGTGATCGACGCGCTCGCCGCGCAGGCGGAGGCCAACGCCGACGCCATCATGCCCGGCCGCACGCACCTGCAGCACGCGCAGCCCGTTCTGCTCGCCCACCATCTGCTCGCGCATTGCTGGCCTCTCGTGCGCGATCTCGAGCGCATCGCCGACTGGCGCAGGCGAACGGATGCCTCACCGTACGGGTCCGGCGCCCTCGCCGGCAACACGCTCGGTCTCGACGCCGGGCTGGTGGCAGCGGAGCTCGGGTTCTCCCGCGTCGTCGAGAACTCGATCGACGGCACGGCCAGTCGGGATCTGGTCGCCGAGTTCGCCTTCATCACTGCGCAGCTCGGAATCGACCTCTCGCGTCTGGCCGAGGAGGTCATCCTCTGGAACACGCGGGAATTCGGCTTCGTCACGCTCAGCGACTCGTACTCGACGGGTTCGTCGATCATGCCGCAGAAGAAGAACCCCGACATCGCCGAGCTCGCGAGGGGCAAGTCGGGCCGTCTGATCGGCAACCTCACCGGGCTGCTCGCGACACTGAAGGGGCTTCCGCTCGCCTACAACCGCGACCTGCAGGAGGACAAGGAGCCGGTCTTCGACTCCGTGGACACCCTCGAGGTGCTGATGCCCGCGTTCGCAGGCATGATCACGACGCTGCACTTCCACACGGACAGGATGCGTGAGCTCGCTCCCCAGGGATATTCGCTCGCCACCGACGTGGCCGAGTGGCTCGTCACGCAGCACGTTCCCTTCCGTGATGCCCACGAGATCACCGGCTCGCTCGTCGCCTATGCGGAGGCGAACGGCCTGGAACTCGACGAGGTGGATGACGCCGCGCTCGCAGCTGTGTCGCCCGCGCTCACCCCGGACGTCCGCAGCGTGCTCACGCTGCAGGGATCCGTCGAGTCCCGCAACGGGCTCGGTGGAACGGCGCCGGCGCGCGTCGCAGAGCAGCGCTCGCACCTGACCGAGCGCATCAGGGTGCTCTCCGATGCGCTCTTCGGGGAGGGGGCGGCAGGATGACGCCTTCGCGCGGCCCAGCGGACGAGAACGACTCCGACAAGAAGGGCGCCGACGAGAACAACGCTGACGAGAACTCCGGTTCGCGTCCCCGTAAGGTGGGCAGCCCGCGCTGGCTGATCAACACGATCGCCATCGTGGCTGCTGTCATCATCATCGGCGGCATCATCGCGACGATCGCGCTCGGCGGTCGACTCTTCTAGGGCGAGCCCTCCACGATGACGATGCTCGACAGGTCCTTCTTCGAACGGACGTCACTCGAGGTGGCGCCCGAGATCCTCGGCGCACGGCTGACCCACGTCACCGACGCCGGATCCGTCACCCTGCGCATCACGGAGGTCGAGGCCTACCTGGGTGACGGCACCGACCCCGGGTCGCACGCCTTCCGCGGACGCACGAAGCGCAACGGTGTGATGTTCGGCCCGCCCGGATACGTGTACACCTACTTCACGTACGGCATGCACACCTGCGCGAACCTCGTGTGCTCGCCGGACGGCGAGGCGTCCGCTGTGCTGCTCAGGGCGGGCGAGGTCGTCGACGGCATCGAGCTCGCCAGGGTTCGAAGGGGCGAACGTGTCTCGGACCGCGACCTGGCACGAGGCCCCGCTCGGCTCACCGTCGCGTTGGGCATCCATCTCGACGAGAACGGAGCGGATGCCTTCGCGCCGCCGTTCGCCGTGGAGCTCGCGGATGACCCGGTAGGCGTCATCGCGACGGGACCGCGCACCGGGGTCAGTGGTCACGGGGGAGACGCCACCGCGTTTCCGTGGCGCTACTGGATTCAGGGTGACTCGACGGTGTCGCCGTACAAGCGTCATCCGAAAGCGATCTCGGTGCCCTAGGGCCTCGGTGCCCTAGGTTCTCGGCGCCCTAGGTTCTGAGCCCGAAGACCCGAGGTTCAGAGCCCGATCGCGAACCTGAAGAGACCGCCGCACGCCGCCGCCCACACCAGGCTGACGAGGGTTCCGATGATGAATCTTTCTCGCGCCTCCGCGACATCGAGCTCGGTGAATCTGCCGACGCTCTTGATCGCGACCACGACGGCGATCGCCTCGGGGAATCCCGCCATGATGCTTCCGGTGGTCGCGATGCGCTCGAAGATGCCGATGACCGTTCCGCCTCGCAGCACCTCACCGGAGGTCGACGCGTCCGCTCTCTCGATGACGATGCCGCCGTGGAGGCCCTCGCGCACGGTGTCCCTCGACGCGACCGCGAGCACGAAGAGCACGGCGGGGCCGCCGCCGAGAACACTGAGCGCGAGCACGGCGAGTCCGAGGAGCGCGCTGACCGCGGGGAACGGATGACCGTGCGGGAGCACGACCAGAAGCAGTCCGACGACCACGGAGGTCGCCGCAGCGACGACCAGCCACCGCTTCGGCGTCTTGATCGTGACGGCGGAGGCGGCCACTCCCAATCCGACCACGACGATCACGAGCGCCCAGTAGAGCACAGGAAGCACCACCGAAAGCGCGATCGGATACACGGTCATTCGGCAGCTCCCTCGCTCGACGCTCGGTCAAGATCGTGCAACAGCCTAGTGATGGCCGGCACGGCGGCGGCCTCCGGATGGATGCCTGCCGCACGCGCCCGAGAGCTCACGGCCGGCTCGCTCACACCGAGACGTGCGGCGGCGTCGCGCTGCGTCATCCCCCCGGCCATCAGGTCGTAGAGCTCCCACCCTGCGGCGCTGCGCTTCTCCCTCAGTGCGAGGAGCAGGTCGACGATGGCCTCGAGGTCCGACGCCTGCACCGCCCGGGCATCCGCCCCGGAACGCAGAGCGAATCGCGTCTGTCGTTTCTTGGCGGCATCCACCGCCTCGCGGGCGGCGTAGAACGCCGGGCCGGTGGCTGCGCGCACGGTATCGGGCAAGGGATGTCGCACCTCACCGCATCCGACGCCGACACTCCACTCCCCGGTGCGGCTGAGGTCGAGAACCATGGCGAGTGCCGCGTCGGCGTCATCCGTCATGGCCTGCAGCTCGTCGCCCGCATTGCGATCGACAGCGAGCGCCAGTCGGTCGGCGAAGGTCTCGTCGAGACGACGTCGCGTCGGCTCGACGATGTCGGGGCGGCTGCGGCTGTCCACCTGGTCGGCGGTGATGACGAACATGAACCCTCCCACTGACATTCACGTTGATATAAGCATACATACTTAATCTCGTACGACTTAAGCCTCAAGGCATAATTCAGAAGAGAATAAGCAGAGAGCCCTTGCTACTGTTATCGCGTGCCAGCCGACGTCCTCGCCACCCAGACCAACGATGCCAGCTTCGACGACGTCTGGCAGGAGCTCGTCTGGCGTGGTCACGTGCACGTGTCGACCGACGAAGAGGCACTTCACGCCGCCCTGACCTCCGGACCGCTCACGTTCTACTGCGGATTCGACCCGACGGCTCCGAGCCTGCACCTCGGCAACCTCGTGCAGCTGAACGTCATGAGGCGTCTGCAGCTGGCCGGCCACCGTCCGCTCGGCCTCGTCGGCGGCTCGACGGGTCTCATCGGAGACCCGCGACCATCGGCCGAGCGCACACTGAACACCAAGGAGACCGTCTCGGAGTGGGTAGGCCGCCTGCAGGCTCAAGTCTCACGCTTCCTCAGCGACGAAGGTGAGAACCCGGTTCGCCTGGTCAACAACCTCGACTGGACGGCGCCGCTGTCGGCCATCGACTTCCTCCGGGATGTCGGCAAGCACTACCGCGTGGGCACCATGCTCAAAAAGGATGCCGTCGCGGCGCGGTTGAACTCGGATGCCGGCATCAGCTACACCGAGTTCAGCTACCAGATCCTCCAGGGCTACGACTTCCTCGAGCTGTACCGGCAGTACGGGTGCGTGCTCCAGACGGGTGGAAGCGACCAGTGGGGCAACCTGACCAGCGGGACCGACCTCATCCATCGCGTCGAGGGAGCGTCGGTGCACGCCATCGGAACGCCGCTCGTCGTCAACAGCGACGGGACCAAGTTCGGTAAGAGCGAGGGCAACGCCGTCTGGCTCGATCCCACGCTGACGAGCCCGTACGCCTTCTACCAGTTCTGGCTCAACGCCCTGGACGACGACGTCGTCGAGCGCCTCAAGATCTTCACCTTCCTGCCGCGCGCTGAGATCGAACGCCTCGAGCAGGCGGTGGCCGACGAGCCGTACAAGCGTGAAGCGCAGCGCACGCTCGCACGCGAGGTGACGACACTCGTGCACGGTGCAGAAGCGACCAACGCCGTGATCACAGCAACCGAGGCGCTGTTCGGCAACGGCGATCTCGCGGCGACGGATGCCGGCACCCTGGAGGCCGCTCTCCGCGAGCTCCCGAACACCACGACCGCACCGGATGCACCGATCGCGCAGCTTCTCGCCGACACGGGTCTCACCTCAAGCCTGTCCGAGGCCAGGAGGGCGATCGGCCAGGGTGGCGTGTACATCAACAACGTGAAGGTCGAGGATGCCGCCGCGACCATCGCCGGGTCGGTGCTGCCCAGTGGTCTCGCCGTTCTGCGACGAGGCAAGAAGACCCTCGCCGGCGTGTTCGTGGAGTAGTCGACGCGCCGCGGGCCGCGCGCCACGCCCGGGATGCAGGAGCGATTTGCACCGGCGCGGCAGGGCCCGTAATGTATCCACTCGTCACCCCAAAGGTGCGGAACGCTCGAAGAGCTTCCGGCCTCAAGCGGGACCGATCCTCAGTCGAAGAGCTCCTCCTCTTGTAGGAGAGAACCACTGGCTTGTAGGATGGAAAACCCACTCGGAGTTCTGACTCGCAAGGTCGGCTCGAGCCGCATGGGATCAGCTCGTCCATCGGATGAAGCGCGTCCAGCGGATCGCCGACTTGACAAAGTCAGCTTCGGTGGTAAGGTAGAGAAGTTGCCCCGGGGAGCAAGTCGAGAGACTGAAAACCGGGTGTGTCCGATCCTTGAGAACTCAACAGCGTGCACAATGTCATATGCCAATTTACTCCGGGCACTGTTTTTTGCAGTGTTTGGGATTCCTTTTGGTTGGATATTGAGGATGAATGTCAGTTGATATTTGTTCTTTTTGTCAGGTCAAACATTTTTTTATGGAGAGTTTGATCCTGGCTCAGGACGAACGCTGGCGGCGTGCTTAACACATGCAAGTCGAACGATGAAGGAGAAGCTTGCTTCTTTGGATTAGTGGCGAACGGGTGAGTAACACGTGAGTAACCTGCCCTGGACTCTGGGATAAGCGCTGGAAACGGCGTCTAATACTGGATAGGACCTATCACCGCATGGTGTGTGGGTGGAAAGAATTTTTGGTTCAGGATGGACTCGCGGCCTATCAGCTTGTTGGTGAGGTAATGGCTTACCAAGGCGACGACGGGTAGCCGGCCTGAGAGGGTGACCGGCCACACTGGGACTGAGACACGGCCCAGACTCCTACGGGAGGCAGCAGTGGGGAATATTGCACAATGGGCGAAAGCCTGATGCAGCAACGCCGCGTGAGGGATGACGGCCTTCGGGTTGTAAACCTCTTTTGGCAGGGAAGAAGCCGTAAGGTGACGGTACCTGCAGAAGAAGCACCGGCTAACTACGTGCCAGCAGCCGCGGTAATACGTAGGGTGCGAGCGTTGTCCGGAATTATTGGGCGTAAAGAGCTCGTAGGCGGTTTGTCGCGTCTGCTGTGAAATCCCGAGGCTCAACCTCGGGTCTGCAGTGGGTACGGGCAGGCTAGAGTGCGGTAGGGGAGAATGGAACTCCTGGTGTAGCGGTGGAATGCGCAGATATCAGGAAGAACACCGATGGCGAAGGCAGTTCTCTGGGCCGTAACTGACGCTGAGGAGCGAAAGCGTGGGGAGCGAACAGGATTAGATACCCTGGTAGTCCACGCCGTAAACGTTGGGCGCTAGATGTGGGGACCATTCCACGGTTTCCGTGTCGCAGCTAACGCATTAAGCGCCCCGCCTGGGGAGTACGGCCGCAAGGCTAAAACTCAAAGGAATTGACGGGGGCCCGCACAAGCGGCGGAGCATGCGGATTAATTCGATGCAACGCGAAGAACCTTACCAAGGCTTGACATATACGAGAATGCTGCAGAAATGTAGAGCTCTTTGGACACTCGTATACAGGTGGTGCATGGTTGTCGTCAGCTCGTGTCGTGAGATGTTGGGTTAAGTCCCGCAACGAGCGCAACCCTCGTTCTATGTTGCCAGCACGTGATGGTGGGAACTCATAGGAGACTGCCGGGGTCAACTCGGAGGAAGGTGGGGATGACGTCAAATCATCATGCCCCTTATGTCTTGGGCTTCACGCATGCTACAATGGCCGGTACAAAGGGCTGCGATACCGTAAGGTGGAGCGAATCCCAAAAAGCCGGTCTCAGTTCGGATTGAGGTCTGCAACTCGACCTCATGAAGTCGGAGTCGCTAGTAATCGCAGATCAGCAACGCTGCGGTGAATACGTTCCCGGGCCTTGTACACACCGCCCGTCAAGTCATGAAAGTCGGTAACACCCGAAGCCGGTGGCCCAACCCTTGTGGAGGGAGCCGTCGAAGGTGGGATCGGTGATTAGGACTAAGTCGTAACAAGGTAGCCGTACCGGAAGGTGCGGCTGGATCACCTCCTTTCTAAGGAGCATCTGGCACCCGCAGGGGTGTCCAGGCGCCAGATCAGGACCGAATGTGTCCTGCTGGTAGCTCATGGGTGGAACATTGACATTGGTGCGGAGCCGAGCGGCTTCTGTTCAGTACGGTCCTTTTCGGAGGGCAAGGAACGGCAGGGGTTGGGGTGTTTCGCACATGCACGCTGTTGGGTCCTGAGGGACCGGACCGGCTGAAGGGCCGTTTCGACTCTCGGACCCTTTTCTTGTCCGCCCGGTTGGGTGGGTGGGGGGAGGGATCGCCCGTATTTTGAGAACTACACAGTGGACGCGAGCATCTTTGATCCGGACCTTCGGGTTCGGGTCGTAAAGATCTGATTTATTAGATCATTGGTCAATCCGCGTTGTGCCGGCCTTTTTGGGGTTGGTGTGACGTTGATCGATTCTTAGAACTCATGTGATTTCAAGTTTTTAAGAGCAAACGGTGGATGCCTTGGCATCTGGAGCCGAAGAAGGACGTAGCAATCTGCGATAAGCCTCGGGGAGTTGATAAGCGAACTTTGATCCGAGGGTGTCCGAATGGGGAAACCCGGCCAGGCCCTTTGTGGTGACCTGGTTACTCCCGCCTGAATGTATAGGGCGGGTAGAGGGAACGTGGGGAAGTGAAACATCTCAGTACCCACAGGAAGAGAAAACAACAGTGATTCCGTTAGTAGTGGCGAGCGAACGCGGAAGAGGCTAAACCGTGCCTGTGTGATACCCGGCAGGGGTTGCAGGTTCGGGGTTGTGGGACTTTCCGTGCTGTTCTGCCGGACAGTGAACGTGATGCGTGTGTATAGGCGAACGGTCTTGAATGGCCGGCCGTAGTGGGTGGTAGCCCCGTAGCCGAAATGTGTGACGCAGCGTGGAGAGTATCCCAAGTAGCACGGGGCCCGAGAAATCCCGTGTGAATCTGTCAGGACCACCTGATAAGCCTAAATACTCCCAGATGACCGATAGCGGACAAGTACCGTGAGGGAAAGGTGAAAAGTACCCCGGGAGGGGAGTGAAATAGTACCTGAAACCGTTTGCTTACAAACCGTCGGAGCCTCTTTGTGGGGTGACGGCGTGCCTTTTGAAGAATGAGCCTGCGAGTTAGCGATATGTGGCGAGGTTAACCCGTGTGGGGTAGCCGTAGCGAAAGCGAGTCTGAACAGGGCGTTCAGTCGCATGTCCTAGACCCGAAGCGAAGTGATCTACCCATGGCCAGGTTGAAGCGACGGTAAGACGTCGTGGAGGACCGAACCCACTTCAGTTGAAAATGGAGGGGATGAGCTGTGGGTAGGGGTGAAAGGCCAATCAAACTTCGTGATAGCTGGTTCTCTCCGAAATGCATTTAGGTGCAGCGTTGCGTGTTTCTTGCCGGAGGTAGAGCTACTGGATGGCCGATGGGCCCTACAAGGTTACTGACGTCAGCCAAACTCCGAATGCCGGTAAGTGAGAGCGCAGCAGTGAGACGGTGGGGGATAAGCTTCATCGTCGAGAGGGAAACAACCCAGACCACCAACTAAGGTCCCTAAGCGCGTGCTAAGTGGGAAAGGATGTGGAGTTGCACAGACAACCAGGAGGTTGGCTTAGAAGCAGCCACCCTTGAAAGAGTGCGTAATAGCTCACTGGTCAAGTGATTCCGCGCCGACAATGTAACGGGGCTCAAGCACGCCACCGAAGTTGTGGCATTACCATTAGTGACAAGCCTTCGTGGTTCAGTCGTGGTGATGGGTAGGAGAGCGTCGTGTGGGCAGTGAAGCGGCGGTGTGAACCAGTCGTGGAGCCTACACGAGTGAGAATGCAGGCATGAGTAGCGAAAGACGGGTGAGAAACCCGTCCTCCGAAAGACCAAGGGTTCCAGGGCCAGGCTAATCCGCCCTGGGTAAGTCGGGACCTAAGGCGAGGCCGACAGGCGTAGTCGATGGACAACGGGTTGATATTCCCGTACCGGCGAAGAACCGCCCCAGTCAATCCAGTGATGCTAAGAGTCCGAATCCCGTGACCGGATCCCTTCGGGGGGAAGGTTCGGGGCTAGCACTCGACCCTATGCTGGTGCGGCTAGCGTATTAACAGGTGTGACGCAGGAAGGTAGCTGATGCCGGGCGATGGTTGTCCCGGTGCAAGTGCGTAGGCTGAGAGATAGGCAAATCCGTCTCTCGTTCGGCTGAGACACGATGCGGACCCGTTTGGGGAAGTCAGTGATCCTATGCTGCCGAGAAAAGCATCGACGCGAGGTTCCAGCCGCCCGTACCCTAAACCGACTCAGGTGGTCAGGTAGAGAATACCAAGGAGATCGAGAGAATCGTGGTTAAGGAACTCGGCAAAATGCCCCCGTAACTTCGGGAGAAGGGGGGCCCGAAGCGTGAACACCCTTGCGGTGGGAAGCGTGGAGTGGCCGCAGAGACCAGTGGGAAGCGACTGTTTACTAAAAACACAGGTCCGTGCCAAGTCGCAAGACGATGTATACGGACTGACGCCTGCCCGGTGCTGGAAGGTTAAGAGGAACGGTTAGCCGTAAGGCGAAGCTGAGAATTTAAGCCCCAGTAAACGGCGGTGGTAACTATAACCATCCTAAGGTAGCGAAATTCCTTGTCGGGTAAGTTCCGACCTGCACGAATGGCGTAACGACTTCCCAGCTGTCTCAACCGCGAACTCGGCGAAATTGCAGTACGAGTAAAGATGCTCGTTACGCGCAGCAGGACGGAAAGACCCCGTGACCTTTACTACAGCTTGGTATTGGTGTTCGGTGTGGCTTGTGTAGGATAGGTGGGAGACTATGAGACGGGCACGCTAGTGTTCGTGGAGTCGTTGTTGAAATACCACTCTGGTCACTCTGGATGTCTAACTTCGAACCGTAATCCGGTTCAGGGACAGTGCCTGGTGGGTAGTTTAACTGGGGCGGTTGCCTCCTAAAGAGTAACGGAGGCGCCCAAAGGTTCCCTCAACCTGGTTGGCAATCAGGTGGCGAGTGTAAGTGCACAAGGGAGCTTGACTGTGAGACTGACAGGTCGAGCAGGGACGAAAGTCGGGACTAGTGATCCGGCAGTGGCTTGTGGAAGCGCTGTCGCTCAACGGATAAAAGGTACCTCGGGGATAACAGGCTGATCTTGCCCAAGAGTCCATATCGACGGCATGGTTTGGCACCTCGATGTCGGCTCGTCGCATCCTGGGGCTGGAGTAGGTCCCAAGGGTTGGGCTGTTCGCCCATTAAAGCGGTACGCGAGCTGGGTTTAGAACGTCGTGAGACAGTTCGGTCCCTATCCGCTGCGCGCGTAGGAAATTTGAGAGGATCTGACCCTAGTACGAGAGGACCGGGTTGGACGAACCTCTGGTGTGCCAGTTGTTCCGCCAGGAGCACCGCTGGTTAGCTACGTTCGGGATGGATAACCGCTGAAAGCATCTAAGCGGGAAGCCGGCCTCGAGATGAGATTTCCATCCCTTCGGGGGAGAGGCTCCCAGCCAGACGACTGGGTTGATAGGCCGGATGTGGAAGCAGGGACTAAAGACCTGTGCAGCTGACCGGTACTAATAAGCCGATAACTTGATAATCACCACTCTCATACACGTTTGAAAAGGCTCGTATGAGGGGCCCAAAGATTTCGCTCGCGTCCACTTTGTGGTTCTCGATCTACGGACGAGAACCCAACACCACCCCACACGAACCGTGTGACCGCACCCCGCAGTGCGCACCGGCCAGTGACACGGGGCATGGTTTTGAGACTGTAAATCAATAGTGTTACGGCGGCCATAGCGAGAGGGAAACGCCCGGAAACATTCCGAACCCGGAAGCTAAGACTCCCAGCGCCGATGGTACTGCAGGGGTGACCCTGTGGGAGAGTAGGACACCGCCGGACTCCTTTTAGGACGAAGTGGCCACCCAATGCGGGTGGCCACTTTGTGCGTTAGCGAGACAATTCAGCAGGGAGCGGTCGACGACCGCCGAGGAAGGACGAGCCATGGCAGAGGACGACCGCGATTCCGCAGGGCGGGGCGATTCGTCCGACGCCAGGGGCAAGCGTGACTCCGGGGCGCCACGCAGCGGTGGCTCTCGTGCACGAGGCGATCGGCCTTCCGGCTCTGGGCGTGCCGGCTACTCATCGTCCGCCGCGCGCGATGGAGCTTCGGGCGGCGGCCGCCCGAGACGCGACTCATCGGGGGCCGGCGCAGGCGGCTACCGCAAGCGAGACGACTCCGGTCGGTCTGGCAGCGAGGGCGGCTACCGTAAGCGCGATGGCTCATCGGGCGGCTCAGGCGGATACCAGCGTCGCGAGGGCGGGCCCGCGAGTGATCACGGTCGCTACCAGAAGCGTGATGGCGCCGGTGGTGCTTATCAGCGCCGCGACGGTGCTAGTGGTGGGGGCGGATACCGCAAGCGTGATGACGGGACGTCGGGTGGCGAGCGCGGTGGTCACCAGCGCCGCGATGACAGGAAGCCGTCCGAGCGCGGCAGCTACCAGCGCCGCGATGACAGGAAGCCGTCCGAGGGCGGCGGTTACCAGCGCCGTGACGGCGGGAAGTCGTCCGAGCGAAGCAGCTACCAGCGCCGCGATGACCGCAAGCCGTCAGAGCGCGGCGGGTACGAGCGGCGAGATGGTGCGGGTCGTGGCACCGGTGGCGGCGCAGGCGGGTACCGGAGGAACGACGACGGCCGCCCCGGCGAGCGTGGCGGGTACCAGAAGCGGGATTCAGGTCGCCCGGGTGAACGGAGGCCGGCGGATCGTGGCGGTTATCGCAAGCACGACGATGGAGCGTCGCCAAGGGGTGGTCGCGAGCGTGTCGCCGGTGCGCCGCACGCTGGACGCCAGCCTCACACCGGACGTCATGGTAGCGACAGAGACCAGAGGCTGTGGACGCGCGACGGGCGTCCGGCCCGTGGCGATCGCGATGCTCGCGACCACGAGCGTCAGCTCACCGAAGAGGAGTTGAGGGCACGGGAGCTGCGCTCGGTACGTCCGAGGCACGATGACCCGGACATCCCCAACGGTGTCGAGGCGAAGGACCTGAACCGTGCGGCTCGCATCGAGCTGAAGACCCTCAGCAAAGAGAACGCCGAGTGGGTCGCCCAGCACCTCGCGATGGCCTCGCGGCTGATCGACGAGGACCCGGCTCTGGCGCACCGGCACGCGATTTCGGCCGCGCGTAGGGCCGGCCGCATCGCGATCGTTCGCGAGACGCTGGCGATAACTGCGTATGCCAACGAGGACTACGCGCTGGCGCTCCGCGAGCTGCGCACGTATCGGCGCATTTCGGGCAAGAACGACCAGCTTCCGCTCATGGTGGACAGCGAGCGGGGCGTCGGGCGACCAGACCGAGCGCTCGAGCTCGGCCGCTCGGTCGACCGCGCGGAGCTGCCGGTCGACGTGCAGGTCTCGCTCGCGATCGCGATGTCGGGCGCACGTCTCGACCAGGGACAGCCCGACGCGGCACTGGCAGAGCTGCAGATTCCGCAGCTCGATCGCACTCGTGCCTTCTCGTACAGCCCCGACCTGTTCGACGCGTACGCCACGGTTCTCGAAGATCTCGGACGGCAGGCAGAGGCGGACGAGTGGTATGCGCTGGCCGAGCGCGCAAGGGCCGCCCTGGGCGAGGATGACACCGAAGACGAGCTGATCGAGGTGGAGGTGGAAGACCTCGAGCTTGACGACGAGGTGGAAGACCTGGAACTGGAAGACCTGGAGGCCGACAACCTGGCGGCCGACGCCGAGTCCGTCGACGCCGAGGCGGCCGAGGTCGAAGCGGTGGAGGACGAGGTCGCCGAGGTCGAGGAGTCCGAAGCGAGCACTGAGGCCGGGGCCGACGCGCCCGCAGCGGAGCGCGCCGATGACGAGTGAGACGACGCGACGGCCCGGGCTCTTCGGCAAGAACCGAGAGCGCACCCCGCTGGACGATGTGGATGTCATCCTGGCCGACCTCGACGGGGTTCTCTACGCGGGTGCGAACGCGATCCCGTATTCGATCGACGCGATGACGGCGGCTCAGGGTAACGGCATCCGGGTCGGGTGCATCA
This sequence comes from Humibacter soli, assembly GCF_054779035.1. Lineage (NCBI taxonomy): Bacteria > Bacillati > Actinomycetota > Actinomycetes > Micrococcales > Microbacteriaceae > Humibacter > Humibacter soli. The sequence continues at coordinate 536,295 of NZ_BAAGYX010000001.1, forward strand.
CGAACAATGCCTCGCGCACCGATACGTCGGTGGCCGAGCATCTCGTGAAGCTCGGGCTCCAGGTCGAGCCGACGGACGTCGTGACCTCTCCGCAGGCCGCGATGGCGGTGCTCGCCGAGCTGGTCGAGCCGGGGTCGACGGTATTGGTGGTCGGCGGCGACGGGCTCGTCGTCGAGCTGGAGAAGGCCGGATTCCGTGTGACGCGGACCACGGACGATCACCCGGTCGCGGTCGTGCAAGGCTTCGCACCCGAGGTCGGATGGTTGCAGCTGGCTGAGGCATCCTTCGCGCTGGCCGACGAGAACGTGCACTGGGTCGCGACGAACACCGACTGGACCATTCCTCAGGCGCGCGGTGTCGCGCCGGGCAATGGCACCCTGGTCTCCGCCGTGCACACTGCGGTCGGGAGGCTCCCCGTCGTCGCGGGCAAGCCGGAGCGCCGCATCTTCGATGTGGCGATCGAGAGGTTCGATGCGAAGTCACCGCTCGTGATCGGTGACCGCCTGGACACCGACATTCTCGGGGCGAATCGGGCGGGCATCCCCTCGGCTCTGGTGCTGACGGGAATCGACAGGGCGAAGCAGGTGCTGGCCGCCGGAAAGGATGAGCGACCCACCTACGTTCTCTCCGACCTGCGCGAGCTGAGCGAGCCGTATCCGGAAGCGAAGATCTCACGGAACCGCGACAGGGTCGACGTGCGGGACGCGCAGGTGAGGCTCGAGGGCAACCGTGTTCGCATCGCGAAGCGCGGTGAGAGCGAGGTCGACCTGCTGCGCGCGGCAAGCACGCTGATCTGGAATTGCGGACATCCGATCTACGCACTGGACGTTCCGGAGGAACTCTACGTCTGAGCGATCCGGCGCCGTCATGCCGTGGCACCGCAGCCGGCGGCGGTAGCGTTGAGGGATGACTGACGACAGCGACGGCGACGCGCTCGTCTCCCGCCTGCGGTTGATCGAGGAGCGTCCGCTCGACGAGCGCGCTGACGCGTACACGCGCCTGCATCGCGAGCTGGCCGACGTGCTCGAGGGTGAGGACGTGCCCCAGCAGGATGCCTGACCAACGCCTGGATGCCGCTGTCACCTCGCGCGGGCTGGCGCGCTCCCGCACGCAGGCGGCGAGACTCATCGTCGACGGGCGCGTGACCGTCGACGGCAAGCCGGTGGTGAAGGCATCCGTGCGGGTCTCTCCGGAGAGCGAGATCACCGTCGCCGCCGTCGACCACTACGTGAGCAGGGCCGCGCACAAGCTGATCGCCGGGCTCGACGGTTTCGGCGTCGATCCGAACGGCACGACGGCGCTCGACGTCGGCGCCTCGACGGGCGGGTTCACCCAGGTGCTGCTGGAGCGCGGCGCAGAGCACGTGATCGCCCTCGACGTCGGACACGGACAGCTGTCGCCATTGCTCGCGCGCGATCCGCGGGTGACCGAGGCGGAGGGCGTCAACGTGCGCTACCTCGACGCGGCCGCCCTCGCCGAGCACACCGCAGGGCGCGAGATCGGAATCGTCGTCGGCGACCTCTCCTTCATCTCGCTGACGTTGGTGCTTCCGGCGCTCGTGGAGGCCGTCGGCCGCGACCCCGAGTTCGTGCTGCTCGTCAAACCGCAGTTCGAGGTGGGGCGTACGGGCGTGCGAGAGGGCATCGTTCGGGACCCGGGGCTGCGTGAGGATGCCGTCTCGGGCGTTGCGTGGGCGGCGTGGGACCTCGGGTTGCCGACTGCTGGCATCCTTCCGTCCCCCATCGCCGGAAGTCACGGGAATCACGAGTACCTGATCTGGCTGAGCACACGAGCGGGTCGGCATCCGACAGAATGGTTGGACGAGATCGGCGCGATGGTGGGAGAGTGAGGCCCGTGGACGCACCCCGGCGGTACTTCCTTGTGGTTTCGCACACCGGACGGGGCGACTCGATCACAGCGGGCATCAAGGTGTGCCGCAAGCTGCTCGAAGCAGGGGTCATCCCGGTGCTCGGGGAGGACGAGCGGGCAGACATCGTCGCGGCCGCCCCCGATCTGGCGACCGCCGCTGTGCTCGGCGAAGGCGGCGTGACGTCGCAGATGCTCGAGCTGGTGATCGTGCTCGGCGGCGACGGCACCATCCTGCGGGCGGCGGAGACCGTGCGGGGCTGCGATGTTCCGCTTCTCGGGGTCAACCTTGGCCATGTCGGCTTCCTCGCGGAGAGCGAACGTGACGACCTGGAGCTCGCGGTGTCGCGCGCCCTCGATCGTGACTACACGGTCGAGCAGCGCATGACCCTCGCCGTGCAGGTGACCTCCGGATCAGAGGTCGTCTACGAGAGCTGGGCGCTCAACGAGGCCAGCATCGAGAAGGCCAGCCGCGAGCGCATGATCGAGGTGGTCGTCGAGGTGGATGGCCGTCCCCTGTCGAGCTTCGGATGCGACGGCGTCGTGATGTCGACGCCGACGGGCTCGACCGCGTACTCGTTCTCCGCCGGAGGTCCGGTGGTGTGGCCGACGCTCGACGCGCTCCTCATGGTGCCGCTCAGCGCGCACGCGCTGTTCGCCCGCCCGCTCGTGGTCGCCGCCGACTCCGTTCTCGCTGTCGAGCTGCTGCGACGGAGCGAGACGCCGGCCGTGATCTGGAGCGACGGACGCAGGTCGTTCGACCTACCGCCGGGCGCCAGGGTCACCGTGCGACGCTCGGGAACGCCCGTGAGACTCGCACGGCTGCACTCCGCGCCGTTTACGGATCGGCTCGTGCGCAAGTTCGACCTTCCGGTCACGGGATGGCGAGGACCGAACGCCCGTGATTGAGGAGATCTCGATTCGTGATCTCGGCGTCATCGAGCATGCGACGCTGCCGCTCGGCCCCGGGTTCACCGCCCTGACCGGTGAGACCGGCGCGGGAAAGACCATGGTGGTCACGGCGCTCGGGCTGCTGCTCGGGCAGCGTGCCGACAGCGCGGTCGTGCGCTCGGGAAGCGGCCAACTGTGGGTCGAGGGACGCTGGCGCGTTCCGCTCGAGGGCGACGTCGCCGAGCGGGTGCGGGATGCCGGCGGTGACGTGGACGACGCGGGTGAGGCCGGAGCAGGCGAGCTCGTTCTGAGCCGCTCAGTTGCCGCGGAGGGTCGCAGTCGTGCGATCGTCGGAGGGCGCGGTGCGCCGGTCAGCGTGCTGGCGGAGCTCGCCGAGCGGCTCGTGGTGGTGCACGGCCAGTCCGACCAGATCAGGCTGCGGTCGGCGACCGCCCAGCGCGAGGCACTCGACAGGTTCGCCGGCGCAGAGCTGGCTGAGGCGCTCGAGGCGTACTCCCACGCGTTCCGTCGATGGAACGCGAATCGTGAGGAGCTCGATCGGTTGATCGACGAGCGCGATCGCCGGGCGCGTGAAGCGGATGACCTGCGTGTCGCCCTGAGCGAGATCGAGGCCGTGGCTCCGGAGCCCGGCGAAGACGAGACACTCGCCGAACAGGCGGAGCGGCTGACGAACCTCGAGGCACTCCGCGTCGGTGCGTCGGTCGCGAGGGAGGCGCTGTCGGCCGAGGACTCCGAGGGACCGGATGTTCGCGGCTTGCTCGAGACGGCGCGACGCGAGCTGGAGCGCGCGGGCGTGCACGATGCTGCGCTCGGCGCACTCGCCGAGTCCCTCGCCGGACTCGGGTTCCAGATCGATGACGCGGCCGCGCAGCTCTCCACCTATCTCGCAGTCCTCGACGCGGACGGCGCCCACGACCTCGAGGTGCTGCAGGAGCGGCGCAGCGAGTTGGCCGTGCTGGTGCGCAAGTACGGTCCGACACTCGACGAGGTCATCGAGCGTGCGGCGAACGGGGGAGAGCGGCTCGCGGAGCTCGAAGGCGACGAGGAGCGCATCGACCAACTGAACGATCTCGTCGCGCAGGATGCCGGGGAGGTCGAGTCTCTCGCGGCATCCGTCTCGGCTCTGCGTACGGCGGCGGCGGCCACCCTGGCCGCGGAGGTGACGCGCGAGCTCGATGCATTGGCCATGGCGGACGCCGAGGTCGTGATCGAGGTGACGACCCGCGAGGAGTTCACGCTTTCCGGGCGCGACAGCGTGTCCATGCTGCTGCGTCCCCACGTCGGCGCAGAGCCGCGGACGCTGGGCAAGGGTGCGTCAGGCGGCGAGCTCTCGCGCGTGATGCTCGCCATCGAGGTGGTGCTCGCCGGCAGCGATCCGGTGCCCACGTTCGTGTTCGACGAGATCGACGCCGGCGTGGGCGGCGCTGCGGCGATCGAGATCGGCCGCAGGCTCGCAAGACTCGCGCAGAACGCCCAGGTGATCGTCGTGACGCACCTCGCCCAGGTCGCCGCGTTCGCGACCAACCACCTCACCGTGGTGAAGGCGGGAGACGGGTCGGTCACAGCCTCCAGCGTGCGGCGGCTCGACGGCGACGACCGCACCGCGGAGATGGCCAGGCTGCTCTCCGGCCTGCCTGACTCGGACAGTGGACTCGCCCACGCGCGCGAGCTGATCGAATCCGCACGGCACAGCGCGCCGGGGTCCGCGCGCGAGAGGCGGAGAGCGGTAGGATGAAAGCCCGTGGTGGAAAAAACTAACGCGGGCCAGAAAAGCGCAACACAGTCGAACGGCACTACCAAGCACATCTTCGTGACAGGTGGTGTCGTTTCTTCGTTGGGCAAGGGGCTGACGGCAGCGAGCCTCGGCAATCTGCTCACGTCACGTGGCCTGCGGGTGGTGATGCAGAAGCTCGACCCGTATCTCAACGTGGATCCGGGAACTATGAACCCGTTCCAGCACGGCGAGGTGTTCGTCACCGACGACGGCGCGGAGACCGACCTCGACATCGGCCACTACGAGCGCTTCCTCGACATCAACCTGAGTCAGGCCGCCAACGTCACCACGGGCCAGATCTACTCGCAGGTCATCGCGATGGAGCGCCGTGGCGAGTACCTGGGCGACACCGTGCAGGTCATCCCGCACATCACCGACGAGATCAAGCGCAGGATGCGGTTGCAGGCATCCGACGATCCGCAGCCCGACGTGATCATCACCGAGATCGGCGGCACGGTCGGCGACATCGAGTCGCAGCCGTTCATCGAGTCGGCCCGCCAGGTGCGTCACGAGCTCGGTCGTCAGAACTGCTTCTTCGTGCACGTCTCGCTCGTGCCGTACATGAACGCGTCCGGCGAGCAGAAGACGAAGCCGACCCAGCACTCCGTCGCGGCGCTGCGCTCGATCGGGATCCAGCCTGACGCGCTCGTGCTCCGCAGCGACCGTCCGGTCTCGGAGAGCAACAAGAAGAAGATCGCGCTGATGTGCGACGTCGACGAACAGGCAGTTGTGAACGCGGTGGATGTGCCGAGCATCTACGACATCCCGAACATGCTGCACGAGCAGGGCCTCGACGACTACATCATCGCCCAGCTCGGGCTGCAGGCCGCGGAGCCGGACAGGCAGAGCTGGGATGCGCTGCTGGCCGTTGTGCACGAGCCCAAGCACGAGGTCACGATCGGGCTGGTCGGCAAGTACGTCGACCTTCCGGATGCCTACCTCTCGGTCACCGAAGCGCTTCGCGCTGGCGGATTCCACAACCGGGCCAAGGTCAACCTGCGCTGGATCGCGAGCGATGGATGCCAGACGCCCGAGGGTGCGGCGCGCGAGCTCTCCGAGGTTGACGGCATCTGCGTTCCCGGCGGGTTCGGCGTCCGCGGCATCGAGGGCAAGCTCGGTGCGCTGCGGTTCGCGAGGGAGAACGGCATCCCGTCGCTCGGACTGTGCCTGGGTCTCCAGTGCATGGTGATCGAGTACGCCAGGCACGAGGCGGGCCTCGAGGGCGCGTCATCCAGCGAGTTCGATCCCGACACGCGGTACCCCGTCATCGCCACGATGGCCGAGCAGGTCGAGATCATCGCGGGCGGCGACCTCGGCGGGACCATGCGGCTCGGCCTCTACCCGGCGCACCTGGCGGAGGGCTCGATCGTCTCGGAGCTGTACGAGGCACCCGAGGCGTCCGAGCGACACCGTCACCGCTACGAGGTCAACAACAACTTCCGCGAGCAGATCGCCGACGCAGGTCTGGTGTTCTCGGGGACATCCCCGGACGGGCACCTCGTGGAGTACGTGGAGCTGCCACGGGACGTGCATCCGTTCTACGTCGGCACGCAGGCGCACCCCGAGCTGCGGTCGCGGCCGAACCGCGCGCACCCGCTGTTCCACGGGCTGATCGCCGCCGCGCTCGACCGCCAGGAGTCCAGCCGGCTCTTCGAGGTGAAAGAGGATGCCTGACATGCCGTACGACGACCTCGCAGACGACCGCTACCTCGCGCCGGTGCTCGAGTCGGAGGTCGCGTACCGTGGCCGCGTCTGGGATGTGCGCCGTGACGTCGTTCAGCTGCCCGACGCGACGATCGTGCGCGAGTACGTCGACCACACCGGCGCCGTCGCGGTGCTCGCGCTCGACGAGCATGACCGTGTGCTCCTCATCAAGCAGTACCGGCATCCGGTGCGCTCCCGCGACTGGGAGCTGCCGGCCGGTCTGCTCGACATGGTGGACGAGCCGACGCTGGAGGCCGCGAAGCGGGAGCTGGCCGAGGAGGCCGACACCGTCGCCGACGAGTGGAACGTGCTCCTCGACGTGGCCACGAGTCCCGGCGGCAACAACGAGGTGATCAGGATCTATCTCGCGAGGGGCGTGCACGCCGCCGACGAGGTGTTCGCCCGCGAGGACGAAGAGGCCGACATCGAGGTGCGCTGGGTGCCGCTCGACGAGGTGGTGCGCGCCGTGCAGGAACGCAGGCTGCGCAACGCCCCGCTCGCGCTGGCCGCCATGACCGCCTACGTGTCGCGGGCATCCGGTTACGCATCCCTCGGCGACCCCGATCTGCCGCTGGAGCGCGGATCGTGGCTGACCCGTCCGCTCGAACCGCACGGCGGTGGCGCCCCCGAAGCAGCGCGATGACGCCGCACGCCGCGGTCGAGGCGTACCTGAGGCACGTCGGCATCGAACGCGGTCTGTCGAAGAACACCGTCGCCGCCTACCGGCGCGACCTCTCGGCATACGCCGACTGGCTGACAGCGCGTGGGGTGACCGACGTGGGCGCGATCACGTCGCACGACACGGACGACTACGCGCGGTACCTGGCCACGCGGGGGGAGCACGACGCGGCGTTGGCGCTCGGTGCGTCATCCATCGCCCGCATGCTCTCGACGGTGCGCGGCCTGCACCGCTTTCTGCTCGACGAGCAGGAGGTCGAGTCGGATGCCGCGCGAGACGTTCGCCCGCCGAAGCTGCCGTCGAGGCTGCCGAAGGCGCTCACCCTCGCTCAGGTCGAGTCACTGCTGGCTGCGACGGACGGGGATGAACCCGCCCTCGTCCGCGACAAGGCACTGCTGGAGCTGCTGTACGCGACGGGCGCACGCGTCTCGGAGGCGATCGACCTGAACGTCGACGACGTGATCGATCGCGAGATCGTGCGACTGACCGGCAAGGGCAGCAAGCAGCGCATCGTGCCGCTCGGCAGCTTCGCGCGGCGGGCGCTCGACGACTACCTCGTGCGGGTGCGTCCGATGTACTCGCAGCGCGGGGGCGCCACGCCCGCGCTGTTCCTCGGCTCGCGTGGCGCGAGACTGAGCAGGCAGAGCGCGTGGCTGGTGATCAGGGCGGCGGCGGAACGCGCGCATCTCGAGGCATCGGTCTCGCCGCACACGCTGCGGCACTCGTTCGCGACGCACCTGCTGGAGGGCGGAGCCGATGTGCGCGTCGTGCAGGAGCTGCTCGGCCACTCCTCGGTGGCGACCACGCAGATCTACACGCTCGTCACCGCTGACACGTTGCGCGACATGTACACGACGGCGCACCCGCGGGCGAGGTAGTCGGCGGAGCGGCCCAGCCTCACCGCGAGATGCCGGTGATCACCAGATCACGAAGCCGCCGTCGACGAGAAGGTCGACGCCGGTGACGTATCCCGCCGCCTCGCTGAGCAGGAAGACGACCGGACCCGCGATGTCCTCGGGCTGGGCGTTGCGGCCCATGGGGGTATCGGTGGCGTAGCCCTCCATCGCGTTGATCTGCTCTGGGCGCTTCGTCATGCCCGTGTAGGTGTATCCGGGGCTGATGCTGTTGACGCGGATGCCACCCTCTGCCCATTCCCATGCGAGGCTGCGGCCCATCTGCACGACGCCCGCCTTGGCGGCGTTGTAGTGCGCCTGGTAGAGCCCGCGGTTCGCGATCGTCGCCGACATCGATGCGATGTTCACGATGGCCCCGCCGCCGTTGCGCAGCATGGCGACCGCCTCGGCCTGGCAGGAGTAGAAGACTCCGGAGAGGTCGACGTCGAGCACGCGCTGCCACTGTTCGGGCGGCATCGTCTCGGCATTGCCGCCGTTCGCGATTCCTGCCGCGTTGACCGCCACGTTCAGCGGGCCGAGCTCGGCCTCTGTGCGCTCCACAGCTCGCACCAGGTCGCCGGGGATGGTCACCTCTGCCACGATCGAGATCGCCCGGCCTCCGGCATCCACGATGGTCTGCGCGGTCTCGCTCGCCGAGGCTTCCGACAGGTCGACGCACGCGACCGCCGCCCCAGACGCCGCGACGGCGAGCGCGACAGCGCGTCCGATGCCGCTGCCGGCCCCGGTGACGAGTGCTGTCTTGCCCTCGAGCCTGAAGTCGGGTGCTGAGCTGTTCGATGTCATCGGTGTCCATCCTGTCGTCGGGCCGAGCCTGTAGCCGGGCAAGGCTTGTCGTCGGGGCAGAATTGTGATCGGTCACAGTCAGGTCTGCCTGGGCGCGATGGTACCAGCGGTGCACGCCCCGCGAGCCGGGCTAGGTGGGTCACCGGGCCAGCCGGGTCAGCTGGGTCAGCTGGGCTGGTCGAGCACCTGCTCCAGCATCCAGGTCCAGGTCGGTTGGAATCTCATGCCGCCGCCGGGGGTGCGTGGGCCGTCGTCGTCGACCGATCGTCCGTGTGTTTCGAGTGGGTCGCCGATGTCGAGGTCGCTCAGCATCACATGGCTGCCGGTCGGAACCGCGGTGGCCGTCTCGGGATCCGGGTCGCCCATCCGCAGCTTGCGCCACGAGCCGATGATGCGCGTGAAGTAGATGTCGTGGATGTCGTCGAACCCGTACATGCGCTCCGGCGGGGTTGCGCCGGGCTTCGACATCCATGCAGCGGCGACGTCGTTGAAGGTCTCGACGGGGGAGGAGAACATCAGCACGCCACGCAGCTTGTGCAGGTGCGAGATGTACGCGGACTCGCCGCCGCCCTGGGAGTGACCGGCGAACACGACGTTCTTCCAGACTGGATGCCCGTCCACGAGATACCGGCCCCAGTCGCCCTGCGGGTCGAGGATCTGCAGGTACTCGATCGCCGCGGTGAACCTGCGAAGGATCGAGTTCGCCGTGCCGACCCGGCTGAAGCGGGACGGGTCTGTGCCGTTGAGTCGGTTCTGCTGCAGCAGCGTGTAGCACCGCGGGTCCGCCTTGCAGGTGCGGGTGACCGACTTGCCGGTGTTCCAGTAGTCGAGGCCGAGCACGCTGTAGCCGACCGAGACGGCCGTCGCCAGGAAGGCGCGGTAGTCCTCTGGCACCTCGCCCGTGGCGGGCAGGAAGATCAGCAGTGGAGCGTCGCCGGCGGCATGCTGCGCAACCTCCTGCGCGTTGGGGTCGTCGATCTTGTGCTCGAGGTACGGCAGCTTGAAGCTCAGCACGGGGCCGTTGGTGGTGGGGAGTGACGTCGACGCGACGTATGTCGAGTCCGGTGTCGTCGCGGTGGCCGCCGACTCGGGTGCTGTGGACGTTGCGGCGTCGGATGTCGCCGTGGTTGCGGCCGAGCCGGATGCCGTAGCCGCAGCGGCCTCAGCGGGAAGCGGGGCGACCCCCGCGATCAGCGTCGCGAGTCCGAGGGCCACCGCGGTGACGGTGGTGATCCGCGAGATCCTGCGCGCGAGCATGATGCCCACGCTAGCAAGGGGGTGCGTCGGCGAGCGGGCGCACCCGCCGCCGCGCGCGCGAAGTCGTCGCCATCCGTACTCTCCACCCGTCCCACCTCACCAAGTCGTCGCCACTTGGTGCGGGTTCCCCACGGCCCAACCCGCAAGAAGTGGCGACGAGTTGAGCTGGTGATCCCACACACGAAGTCGTCGCCAGTTGGTGTGGGTTTGCCGCCGCGGAATCCGCAATAAGTGGCGACGAGTTGAGCTGGTCGCCCCACCCGCGAAGTCGTCGCCCGAGGGGGCGGGTTCCCTGCTGCGGATCCCGCAGAACATGGTGGTGAGTTTGGTTCGTCATCCCACCCGCGAAGTGGTCGCCAGTTGGTGCGGGTTCTCCACCGCCCAACCCGCACGAAGTGGCGATGAGTTCAGTTGGTTATCCCGCCCGCGAAGTGGTGGCCAGTTGGTGTGGGTTTGTCACCGCCCAACCCGCAAGAAGTGGCGAGGAGTTGGGTTGGTCATCCCACCCTTGAAGTCGTCGCCAGTTGGTGTGGGTTTGTCACCGCCCATCCGGCAAGAAGTGGCGACGATTTGCTAGTGCGGGCGGGCGAAGGCGGGTGGGGCGGGGTGAGGGAACGGTGGGGATGCCCCGCGGCGGCGATCCTGCGGGGGCGCGACGCGATGCTCGATAGACTTGTGCGCACCGAAGAGAGCGGAGGAGTCGTGACGCGTATCCCGGCCGACGAGCAAGAGCTGCCGGGCTTCGGCGACGGCGCGCTCGGGGAACTGGGACCGACAGGACGACCGTTGCGCGAGTTCCCGCTTCCGCCGGAGCTCACATCCCACGGTCCCGCCCGCGTCATCGCACTGTGCAACCAGAAGGGCGGCGTGGGCAAGACCACGTCGAGCATCAACCTCGGTGCCGCCATGGCCGAATACGGCAGGCGCGTGCTCGCCATCGACTTCGACCCCCAGGGTGCACTTTCCGCGGGGCTCGGCGTGCAGACGCACGACGTGCTGACGATCTACGACCTCCTGCTGTCGAGCGCCCACGACCCGAGCGAGGCCATCCAGCACACCGCGACGCCCGGACTCGACATCATCCCCGCGAACATCGACCTCTCTGCTGCGGAGGTTCATCTGGTCAACGAGGTGGCACGGGAGCAGGCCCTGGCGAGGGTTCTGCGCAAGGTGAGCGCCGGCTACGACGTCGTGCTCATCGACTGCCAGCCGTCCCTCGGCATCCTGACGGTCAACGCCCTGACCGCCAGCCACGGCGTTCTCATCCCGCTGGAGTGCGAGTACTTCGCGCTTCGCGGCGTCGCCCTGCTCATCGAGACCATCGACAAGGTGCGCGAACGCCTCAACCCTGCGCTCGAGCTCGACGGCATCCTCGCGACCATGTACGACGCACGCACGCTGCACTCGCGCGAGGTGCTCGAGCGGGTCGTCGACGCGTTCGGCGACAAGGTGCTCGAGACCGTCATCTCGCGCACGGTGAAGTTCCCGGATGCCTCGGTGGCCGCCACTCCGATCACCCAGTTCGCGCCCGAGCACCAGGCCGCCGAGGCCTACCGTCAGCTGGCGCGGGAACTGGTTTTCCGTGGCGCCGCCGCCTGACGACGACACGCAGGACGTCGCCGGCAGCACGGCGCCTTCTGCGAGCACCGTGGAGATCGAAGGCGAAGCGCCTCCGGCCGGCGCGCCCGACAGCGAGAGCATCGCGCCGTCGTTCCGCGTGGCGCTCGAGGTGTTCGAGGGTCCGTTCGACCTGCTCCTCTCGCTGATCGGCAGGCACGAGCTCGACATCACCGAGGTGTCGCTGAGTCGCGTCACCGACGAGTTCATCGCCTACCTCAAGGGCATCGACACGGCCGACGAGCTCGACCAGGCCAGCGAGTTCCTCGTGGTGGCGGCAACGTTGCTCGACCTGAAGGTCGCAGGTCTTCTACCTCAGGGCGAGCTGGTGGATGCCGAAGACGTCGCTCTCCTCGAAGCCCGCGACCTGCTGTTCGCCCGTCTGCTGCAGTACCGGGCGTTCAAGGAGGCGTCGGCGTGGTTCGCCGGCAAGCTGGATGCCGAGGCGGGCAGGCATCCGCGCATCGTGCGCCTCGACGAGAAGTACCGCTCGCACGTGCCGGAGCTCGCCTGGACCCTGAGCGCCGACGACTTCGCAGCGATCGCCGAGCTGGCCTTCGCGCCTAAGGCGATCCCTGTCGTCGAGCTCGACCACCTGCACGCGCCGCTGGTGAGCGTGCGCGAGCAGGCGGCTCTCGTGGTGTCGCAGCTGCGAAGAGGCACGCCGTTCACGTTCCGGGAGCTGATCGCCGGCGCCGACCGCAAGGGCGTCGTCGTCGCACGGTTCGTCGCCGTACTCGAGCTGTACCGGTTCGCCGCCGTGGCGTTCGAGCAGATCGAGCCGCTCGGCGAACTGACCATCAGGTGGGTCGCGGATGCCTGGTCCGACGAGAATCTCGCCAATCTGGGAGCCGACTATGGATGATCGCAACACCCAGGACGCCGAGGCACCGCAAGGAGTCGAGACGTTCGAGCTGCAGACGCCGCCGGAGGGGCCGGGGACGGATCGCGCACAGGCGCAGGAGCGTGCGGCGCGTCATCCGCTCGACGTTCCTCGCGCCATCGAGGCCGTGCTCATGATCGCGGACGAGCCCCTCGCACTCGTGACCCTGGCGACCGCGGTCGGCGCGCCGATGGCCGCCGTGCGGCAGGCGATCGACGCGCTGGTGGCGGACTACGACGGTGAGGATGGCGGCCCTCGCCGCGGCTTCGAACTGCGCGAGGTCGGCGGCGGTTGGCGGCTCTACGTGCGCAACGAGTACGACGACCTGGTGACCGAATTCGTGAACCAGCAGACGCCGACCAAGCTCTCGCAGGCGGCGCTCGAGACCCTCGCGGTGATCGCGTACCGGCAGCCCATCACCCGTGGCGCGATCGCATCGATCAGGGCGGTCAACGTCGACTCGGTGGTGCGCACGCTGCTCTCCCGCGGCCTGATCACCGAGCAGTTCACCGACGCCGAGACCGGCGCGATCAACTACGGCACCACCGACCTGCTGCTGCAGCAGCTGGGCATCAACTCGATCGAGGAGCTGCCGCTCATCTCTCCGCTCCTGGCGGACGGAGCAGACGGGTTCGACGACGATGTGCGCTGACCGACCGACCGGCACCAGGCCGAAGGACGCGCTTCCCGATGGCGAGCGGCTGCAGAAGGTGATGGCGGCCGCAGGAGTGGCATCCCGACGCGTGAGCGAGGACCTGATCGTCGCGGGACGAGTGAAGGTCAACGGCAATGTGGTCACCGAGCTGGGTCGCCGCATCGACCCGGAAAGCGACTTGCTCGAAGTCGATGACACGGTCATCCAACTGGACCCCTCCAAGCGCTACGTCATGCTCAACAAGCCGACAGGTGTGGTCAGCTCGATGCGCGACGACCGAGGACGGCCCGACCTGCGCCGCTTTACCGAGCAGTACGAGGAGCGCCTCTTCAACGTCGGTCGCCTCGACGCCGACACCAGCGGGCTGCTGCTGCTCACGAACGACGGGGCCACCGCGAACGTGCTCGCGCATCCGTCATTCGGCGTGACGAAGACGTACATCGCGACAGTGCGCGGCACCGTCACGCCGGCGACGCTGCAACGACTCACGCGCGGCATCGAACTGGATGACGGACCCATTCAGGCAGACAAGGCGAGGCTCGTTCAGGCATCCGGATCGCAGGGCTCGGCGCAGAGCATCGTGGAGGTCACCCTGCACTCCGGGCGCAACCGCATCGTGAGGCGGATGCTCGACGAGGTCGGTCATCCGGTGACCGCGCTCGTGCGCAGACAATTCGGCCCTCTGCACCTGGGAACGCTCAAGTCGGGGGCGACCCGCGAGTTGACTAAAATCGAGCTCGGCCAGGTGCTCACTCTTGCCAGGCCCCAATCGGAGCGAACGTGAATCAGAACCCTGTCGCGCGCGTCGGCGGCAGCGTGCGCGTCGTCGGAGCCGGCCTGCTCGGTGCATCCATCGGCCTCGGCCTGCGTGCACGCGGCGTCGACGTGATCCTGGCGGATGCCTCGCGTGCGGGCCTGCACCTCGCCGTCGACTACGGTGCCGGGCGCCTCGCGCGAGAGGGTGACGACCCGCAGCTGATCGTCGTCGCTGTGCCGCCGGATGCCACGGCGTCGGTCGTTGCGGCCGAACTCGCCGCCTATCCTGACGCGACCGTGACGGATGTCGCGAGCGTGAAGGTCGCGCCGTTGTCCGAGCTGGAGCAGCTCGCGTCCGAGCCCGGCTCCGCGCTCCGCGAAGCAGACCTCGAGCGATATCTGGGTTCGCACCCGCTCGCCGGACGCGAGCGCGGCGGCGCCATCTCTGCGCGCGCCGACCTCTTCATCGGACGGCCCTGGGTCGTGTGCCCGCGCCCCGGACTCTCCCGCGAGCGCGTCGGCCTCATCGAGCACCTGATCCTCGACCTCGAGGCCACGCCAATCACCCTGTCGGCCGACGCGCACGATGCCGCCGTCGCCCTCGTCTCCCACGCGCCCCAGGTGGTCGCGTCGCTCATGGCGAAGAGGCTCGACGGAGCCCCGTCGGCCGCGCTCTCGCTCGCGGGCCAGGGTGTTCGCGATGTGACGCGGATCGCGTCGAGCAACCCGGAGCTGTGGGTGCAGATCCTGGCGGCGAACGCGCCGGCGGTGGTGGAGATTCTGCGGGCTTTCCGGGACGACCTCGACGACGTGCTGGTCGCGCTCGGCGATGTGTCGGCATCCGGGGCCCGTCGCACCATTGCGCAGGAGCTCGCCGACGGCAACGCCGGTGTCGCAGGACTGCCGGGCAAGCACGGGCAGGACCGCCGCTTCGCGAGCGTGATCGTGATGGTGGATGACACGCCTGGCGAGCTCGGTCGCCTCTTCACCGAGCTGGGCGAGATCGGCGTGAACATCGAAGACCTGAGGCTTGAGCACTCTCCTGGTGCGCAGATCGGCCTGGCCGAGATCGCAGTGCTGCCCGAGGTGAAGACGCGCGCGATGGATGACCTCGCCGCCCGAGGATGGAGGATCGCGGGATGACCGGCGACGACACCCGAGCCGAGACACCGGCAGACAAGCGACCGGCTCCCTTCGTCGTGGCGGTCGACGGCCCCGCTGGGAGCGGCAAGTCGAGCGTGAGCAAGGCGGTGGCCGCCAAGCTGGGCTTCGCGTTCCTCGACACCGGAGCCGCGTACCGAGCCCTCACCTGGTTCGCGACCAGGCGCGGCATCGACGTGATCGACTCCGCGGCCGTCGTCGACGCGATCGCCGACTTCGACTACCGCGTCGACACCGAGCCGAACAGCCAGCGTGTGCTGGTCGGCGACACCGACGTGACCACGGCCATCCGCGACCCGGAGGTGTCGGCGCGGGTGAGTGCCGTTGCCCGCGTGCCCGAGGTGCGACTGCGGCTGAACGAGCTGTTCCGTGACATCCTCACCGGCACCGACCACGAGGGGATCGTTGCCGAGGGCCGCGACATCACGACGGTCGTGGTGCCGGACGCACCCGCGCGCATCCTGCTCACCGCAGCCCCCGAGGTGCGGGCCGCTCGCCGCGCCGGGGAACTCGACGGTCATTCGGCGGCCGATGTCGCCTCACAGCTGCACGCGCGGGATCGCGCGGACTCCCAGGTCGTGGACTTCATGACAGCCGCTCCCGGCGTCACCACGGTCGACTCCACCGAGCTCGATTTCGAGCAGACCATCGATGCCGTCATCGAGGTCATCCACGCGGCGCGTGCTGCCAAGGGGCACGCCCCGCATCGGCCCGCACAGCATCGAGCCACCCCGTCCCGAGGAGGAACGGATGCCTGACAACAGAAACGACGACGACTTCGAGGCTTCGCCCGACGATCTCGCCGAGCGCCTCGCGAACGTCGACGAGGACCTCGCGCATCAGCGCGCGAACGTGCTCCGCGCCGGCCTCGACGACTACCAGCTCGACGACTCCGACCTCGACGTGCTGGAGGCGGTGACCGAGGATCCGGACGCCATCCAGTACCTGCCGGCCCTTCCTGTCGTGGCGATCGTCGGACGGCCGAACGTCGGCAAGTCCGCTCTCGTGAACCGTATTCTCGGGCGTCGCGAGGCCGTCGTCGAGGACGTTCCCGGTGTCACACGCGACCGCGTCTCGTACCAGGCGGAGTGGATCGCCAAGCGCTTCACTGTCGTCGACACCGGCGGGTGGGAGCCCGACGCGAAGGGCATCAACGCCTCGGTCGCGGCCCAGGCGGAGATCGCGATCGATCTCGCGGATGTCGTGCTGTTCGTCGTCGACGCCAACGTGGGTGCGACTGCGACGGACGAGCACGTCGTGAAGCTGCTTCGCAAGACGAAGAAGCCGGTCTTCCTCGTGGCGAACAAGGTGGATGACGCCAGGCAGGAGCCTCAGGCGACCGAGCTGTGGTCGCTCGGACTGGGGGAGCCGCACCCCGTGAGCGCGCTGCACGGCCGCGGCGTCGCCGACCTGCTCGACGAGATCCTCAAGGTGCTGCCCGAGGAGTCCGCGTATGCACAGCGCGAGGTCGGCGGTCCGCGCCGCGTCGCGATCGTGGGACGACCGAACGTGGGCAAGTCGAGCCTGCTGAACAAGGCGGCGGGCGAGGAGCGCGTGGTCGTGAACGACCTCGCCGGAACGACCCGCGACCCGGTGGACGAGCAGATCGAGCTCGGCGGGCGCGTGTGGCGGTTCGTCGATACGGCGGGCATCCGTCGTCGCGTGCACATGGCGCAGGGCGCCGACTTCTACGCGTCGCTGCGCACCAGCACGGCACTCGAGAAGGCCGAGGTCGCCGTCGTGGTGCTGGATGTCACGGAGCCCATCAGCGAGCAGGACGTGCGCATCATCGACCTCGTTCTCGAGAGCGGCCGCGCCCTCGTCATCGCCTACAACAAGTGGGACCTGCTGGATGACGAACGTCGTCGCTATCTCGAGCGCGAGATCGAGCAAGACCTGGCGCACGTGTCGTGGGCGCCGCGCGTGAACATCTCGGCGCGTACCGGACGTCACCTCGAGCGTCTCGTCCCGGCGCTCGAGACCGCCCTCGAGTCGTGGGACACCCGCATTCCGACCGGCAAGTTCAATGCCTTCTTGGCAGAGCTCACCGCGGCGCATCCGCACCCGGTGCGCGGGGGCAAGCAACCCCGCATCCTGTTCGGCACCCAGGCGTCGAGCCGTCCGCCGACATTCGTGCTGTTCACGACAGGGTTTCTCGACCCCGGATACCGTCGTTACATCCAGCGCCGGCTCCGTGAGATCTACGGCTTCGAGGGGACCCCGATCGTGCTGAACATGCGTGTGAGGGAGAAGCGCCTCCGCTAAGGAGGCCTTCCGAAGGGGCCATTTCTGGCCGCTTCGCCTCACACGGCGCGGACGTCTCGGCCGCGCTCGGCCACGAAGGCGCGGCTGCCGCGCCCGGCCGATGAGGGAGAAAAGGGTTCGCTAGCCCCCCCACTAAGGTCGGAGCATGACGGATCCGGCACGCACATCGACGCTCGGCGCCCCGCTGCGCACCCTCCTCACGCTGGCCGCTGCCGTCATCGTTCTCGCCGGACTGTACTTCGCTCGGAGCATTGTCGGGCCGGTTGTGCTCGCAGCGGTGATCGTGATCATCTGCGAGCCGCTGCGTCGGCCGTTTGCACGACACGGTTGGCCGCGGTGGGCGGCGACCACCGTGGTGATCGTCGTCGCGTACGCCATCCTGGCCGCCATGGGCGCGCTGCTCTGGATCGCGGGCGCTCAGTTCATGAATCTGGTCGTCGAGGACTCCGCGGAGCTGCGTCAGGCGGGCACCCAGTTCGTGGACTGGTTGTCGTCGACGGGACTCGACAGCCAGATGACGGCCGGTGCGGCATCCGCACTCGACCCGTCGACGGTGCTCAGCGCGGTCACCTCGGTCGGCGGCACGGTCGTCGGGGTGGCCATCGCGCTGTTCTTCGTGTTCGCCTACATCATCTTCATGGGCGCGGATGCCGCACGGTACGGCGACGCGGAACGGGTCTTCGGCGATGAGCGTCGCCCGACGCTGCAGCGGGTGCGCCGGTTCAACACCGGCGTGCGGCGCTACTACATCGTGAACGCCAGCTTCGGTGCGATCGTGGCGGTGATCGATGGGATCGCGCTGTGGGCTCTGCACATCCCGGCGCCGGTCACGTGGGCCATCCTGGCGTTCGTCACCAATTTCATCCCCAACATCGGGTTCGTCATCGGCCTGATCCCGCCGGCTCTCCTCGCGCTGGTGGTCGGCGGCTGGCCGCTGATGTTGGCGGTGATCGCGATCTACTGCGTCGCCAACGTCGTGCTGCAGGAGCTGGTTCAGCCCAAGTTCGTGAGCGATGCCGTCGATCTGAGCCTGACGCTGAGCTTCTTCTCGGTCATCTTCTGGACGTTCGTCATCGGACCCCTCGGCGCCATCCTGTCCATTCCGCTCACCTTGCTCGTTCGCGCTCTGCTTCTCGAGGGTCATTCCGAGACGCGGTGGCTCCGGTGGCTGTCTGGCGACAATCGGGCGATCACGGATGACGACGGCGGGTCTCCGCCGACGCCCACCCCGCAGGGCACTTAGCCTGTCGGGACGGCGCCGCGCACGGCGTACCGATGCAGGGTGACGCCCTGGCTGTAGGTTTGCTGTTCCAGGAGGTCGAGGTCGACGCGGGGGCGCGGGTCGTCGAACAGACCGCGGCCGGAGCCGAGGATGACCGGATGTGTGAACAACAGGAGCTCATCCAGCAGTCCTGCGCGCAGCAGTTGGGTGGCCAGCGTGGCGCCGCCCACGCCGATGTCGCCCTCCGCCTCACGTCGCAGCGCTGCTAACTGCTCGATCGCGTCGTCCCCGCTGAGGATGCGCGTGTTGTGGGACGCCAGCTCAGGCGAGGCCGTGCGCGTGTTCGACACCAGCACTTTGGGCGTGTTCGTCCAGATCTCGCCGTACTCACGCAGGTAGGCGGGGAGGGACTCGTCGGTACGGGCATCCGGCCAGAACGGGTCCATCATCTCGTAGACGACACGGCCCTCGACCATCATCGACATGGCTGCCGCTCGGGCGTTGAACTCGCGGTGCAACTCTCCGTCGATGCGGATCCAGTCGGGCCCGCTCAGCTCGCCGTGGTCGTCCGGCCGGTGCTCGATGAAGAGGTCGAGCGAGACGTTCATCCAATACACGAATCGTGCACTCATCGGTTCTCCTTGCTCTAGATTTCTCCGGCCTCGACCGCTGCCTTCAGCGTCTGGTAGTCCGCGACAGCCTGATCCGCGTAGGCGAACGCCCAGTCGACGACCGCGGTGTCGAAGGAAGTCCCTTCGCCGAGGTACCCGGCGATGAACGGTGCTTTCGGGGACTGGGCGTGGGCGCGAGCGAGAACGGTGCCACAGGCATCCACGTAGTCGGTGAACGGGCGGAAATCGAGGGTCTCGGTGTCGATCGACACGTTCTGGTCGCGGAACTGGCGAACGTAGTAGGCGTGGCCGTCGTACGAGGTCCAGCCGAGGAAGGGGTCGCTCGCCGACTGCAGAACGCGCTGGTTGCCGACAACCCGGTGTCCGTGTTCGTCGGGGTCTGCACGCTCGTCGAACGCGGGGGAGCGGCCGGCTGTGGCGCCGCCGAACTCGACGGCGACGGACCGCGCCGCCTCCTTGATCTGCAGCACGAGGGGCTCGCCGGCGGGTCCCGTCAGCACGACGATGTAGCAGCGGGTTCCGACGCTTCCCACCCCGACGACGCGGCGCACGGCATCCGTCGCGACGTACTGCGACAGGAGCACGGCGATGTCTGCAGGGACCGTCGCGAG
The DNA here is from genome assembly GCF_054779035.1 of Humibacter soli. Lineage (NCBI taxonomy): Bacteria > Bacillati > Actinomycetota > Actinomycetes > Micrococcales > Microbacteriaceae > Humibacter > Humibacter soli. The sequence continues at coordinate 555,986 of NZ_BAAGYX010000001.1, forward strand.
ATAGCGGCGCACGACGTCGAGCACTCCGCGCTCGGTGGTCTCTGGGACGTGGGCGAGCACCGGTGGGTTCTCGACGATGGTCAGAGTGCCGTCGTCGGCGCGCCGGGTGATCTTGCCCACGACGCGGGCCGAGGTGCGGCGGGAGGCCGCGGCGATGGCGCGGTCGAGTACCTTCTGCGAGCTGGCGGCACGTTGTCCGTTGCGCACGTCCGAGCGAAGGTAGAAGCGATCGAGCACGCCGAGCTGGGTGAACTGGCGCAGTCCGAGGCGGTAGCTGGTGGCGGCTTCGACGGCGCTCGCACGCACCCTCGACTCCTTGAAGCCGCGCTGGCGTGCGGCGAGCACGACGCTGGTGATGAAGCGTTTGACATCCCATTCCCACGGGCCGTACGCGGCCTCGTCGAAGTCGTTGAGGTCGAACACGAGCGAGCGCTCGGGGGAGGCGTAGATGCCGAAGTTGGCCACGTGCGCGTCGCCGCAGATGGTCACGTCAACCCCGGTTCGGCGCTCGGCTCGCAGGTCGGTGGCCTGGATGGCTGCGGATCCACGGTAGAAGGCGAAGGGGTTCGCCGTCATCCGTTCAAGCCGTAGGGGTATCAACTCGGGAACCCGGTGCGTGTGCTGTTGCCTGAGGATGCCGACGGGGTCGCGATCCTTGGCCGGGGTGTACTCGGCGTGTGCGCTTCGAGGAAGGGCCGACCGTGCGGCTTTGCCGGCCTCGGCAAGGTCGGCGGCGCTGCGGATGGCGTCGTGGTCGAAGCGAAGGCGGCCTTCGGCGGTCATTCGGGTTCCATTTCTGCGGTCGGAACCGCGGTGATCAGTGTTGCTGTGCTGCTGTGGTGGTGGTTCAGATTCCAAGCCGCACGACGGCGCGCCCCGGTTGTGGTCGTGATGCGATCTCGAACCCGACGCCGAGGAACGCGGACAGTGCCCCGTGATAGAGCTCGGCCGAGGACGCCTTCTTCTCGGCGGTGTCGACCGGGTACGCCTCGATCACCCTCGCGCCCGACCCTCGTGCGTGGTCGACGGCCGCGGCAAGCAACGCCGTCGAGACGCCGCGTCTGCGGAATCCGACTCGTACGACGAAGCAGGTGACAGACCACACCGAGGGGTCATCCTGCGGCTCGGAGCTTCCCTTGGCGACCACCTTGGTGGTGCGCAGCCGCGGATACGCGGGACGCGGCTCGATCGCGACCCAACCGACCGGCTCGTCGTTCAGGTAGGCGATCAGCCCGGGGACGGGTCGATGCTGTGTCTGCTCTCGGAGCGCGGATTCGCACGTTGCGGCATCCTTCGTACGCCACTCGTCGCCGTTCAGCTTGAACCACTGGCACCAGCACCCCGCCGGGTCGCCGCGCGTGCCGAATACGGTCTGCACGTCGCCCCACGGCACCTCGTCGACGGGCACGATGCGGATGTCTGCCCCTTCGCTGCTCATGCGCCCACGTTATCCCTGCCCACCGACGTGGCGAACGTGGCGTGGGCGCCCACCGGGACCCTGTAAGCTGTTCAGGGCCGTCCGGCGGACGGCAACGGGCTGTGGCGCAGTTTGGTAGCGCACTTGACTGGGGGTCAAGGGGTCGCAGGTTCAAATCCTGTCAGCCCGACAGATTAGTGCGGCGAGTCGGCAAGCCTCGCCAGCTTGTGTTGTCGGCTCAGTCGGTCGTGTGCGTGTGCATCCGCGCGCCGGCCTCATTGAAGATGCTGATCACCTCCGCGGGCCGCCCGCCCGCGGCTGACACGGCGTGCGGGGTGCGGGTGTCGAACTCGGCGGCTTCACCGTGGCCGAGCGTCAGGTCCTGCGCGCCGAGACGCAGCCGCAGGCGCCCGCGCAGCACGTACATCCACTCGTAACCGTCGTGCACTCGCAGCGCGGGGAGTGCGGCACCGGCGGGGTAGGTGATCTTGTAGGTGAGCACCGGAGAGTGTTCGGGCGCGAGCGGGACGATCACCAACCCGTCGCGGCGGATCACGGGCCGGCGAATGCGGGGATCGGCCTGGTCGTCGGGCACGAGATCGTCGAGCCGGATGCCCAGCCGGCGCGTGAGTGGCAGAAGCAGTTCCAGACTCGCCTGCCGCTTGCCGGACTCCAGCCGTGACAGCGTGCTCGCCGACATGCCCGCATCCGATGCCAGCTCGTCCAGAGTCCACCCTCGCGATTGACGGATGGCACGCAGTCGCGCCCCGACCTGTTCCGACTCACCGACCATGGTCCGCCTCTTTGCCAATATTGCAAATCCGTTTGCACTTCTCTCATTGTGCCGCACAGGATGGATGGCATGGATCAGGATTCCTGGGATGTCATCATCGTCGGCGGCGGGCCCGCCGGCCTGTCGGCCGCGCTACTGCTCGGGCGGTCACGCCGACGTGTACTCGTGATCGACGCGGGCAGCCCTCGCAACCGTTTCGCGGCGCACGTGCACGGCATCCTCGGCAACGAGGACATCCGACCGGCAGACCTCGTCGCCCGCGGTCGCGCCGAAGCCGCAGAGTACGGTGTCGAGTTCGCGAGCGGCACTATCGAGCGCGTCGAACGGACAGCGGACATCCTGCGCGTCACCGACGTCGATGGCACCGAACGCACTGCGCGGGCGATGATCGTTGCCACCGGCATCCGCGATGACCTTCCCGCAATCCCGGGATTGGCCGAGCGCTGGGGCAGCACCGTGTTGCACTGTCCTTACTGCCATGGCTGGGAGGTGCGCGATCAACACCTGGGTGTCCTGGCCTTCCCGCCCGGCGGCCTGCACCAGGCAGAACTCATCCGCCAGTGGAGCGACCGCGTGACGGTCTTCACCGCAGGAATGACGCCGATCGCACCCGAGGTCGAGCAGCGGCTACGCTCGCGCGGCGTCGTTCTCGAGGCCGCACCCGTCACGGCGATCGTCGGCAACGGGACAGCGATCGAGGCCGTGCGTCTCGATGACGGACGCGACGTCGCCATCGATGCGGTCTTCACCGCCGGCGCACCTCGACCCCACGACGGCTTCCTGGCACCACTCGGTCTGGACCGCACCGAAGGACCCTTCGGCTCATTCCTCACGGTGGATTTCGCGGGAAGGGCCAGCGACGATCGCATCTGGGCAGTCGGCAACGTCGTCAACCCCACCGCGAACGTGCCCATGTCGATCGGTGCGGGTGCGCTCACCGGAGGCGCCGTCAACGGAGCCCTCGTCGGTTGGGACTTCGACCGCGCCATGCAGGTTGAGGTCGCCGCGACGGGTTCGTGATGCGAGAACATCCGACCGGGGGAGGTTGCTCAGCGTCCGGACTCGCGGATGAGCCGCTTGAAGGTCGCGTACGCGGGCTTCGGGGTGTAGTCGTCTCGCAGGATGCCGTACTGGTGGAAGAGGTCGCTGTCGCTGCTGTCAGCATCGCGGAGGCCGAACAGACCGTAGTGCGACACGTTGCAGGTTCCTCGAAGCTCCGAAATAGCGCCGATGATCGCCTCGAGCACCTCGCCCTGGTCTTCGGGTGAGCGCACGCGCCCCGTCATCGGGTTGACGCCGGTGGGCCATCCGTTCTCCGTGACGCGGATCGCCACGGTGGATGCCAGACCCAGGTCGTCCAGCCGCGCGTGCAGCGCGGAGAGATTGGCTTCGACTGCCCCAGGGAGTTCGGCGACCGGGACCGGTACTTCGTCGAAGACGTCGACGTAGAAGTTGTGGCCGACGAAGTCGACGGCTCCGCGGAAGTCCTCGTCAGCCGTCTGCGCGAGCGTGTCCCAGAATCTCGGGACCGACACGGGGCTCTCCGGCACCGATCCGAACCCGACCTCCACATCGAGGCCGAGCTCGGTGATCTCGGCCTTCGCGGCGATCACTCCGCGGGTGAGGGCTTCGTAGATGTAGGTCTTGGATCCCTCCATGAAGGTGAGATTGGGCTCGTTGGTGATCTGCACGGACGAGAGCACGGGGCCGTGCGTACGGATGATCCGCCGGATGAACTCGAGCCAGCTCTCGATCTGAAGTTCCTGATCCGCCGCAGCAGTCCAGTCGCCGCATCCGATGACGACATCACCGAGCAAGCCGTTGCGGGCGTACAGGTCGGCGTTCGCCGACATCCTGTCTTCCCACTCGGGTGTGTAGATCAGGTAGGTGCGTGGAATGAGGGTCCGATCTCCGCGGAGCTCGGCCAAGGCCGCACTGATCTTGTCGAAGTCGTCGGCAGGTCCATCGGCCACCCCGAACGGCGTGCCTGCGACATGAAGCGGATAGATACCGAAGGTGAGCTTGGTCGCGGTCATCGGAACCAGTATTCAACACGCTCGACGGGGGAGCACGTCAGAGCGTGAGCCCGTTCTCCAGGTGCCCGATCGCCTCGTCGATCAACGGCGGCATCTCGGCATCGGGATCACCGGCCGCCTCCACCAGCACGGCGAGCATCGCCCCGATGAGCGCCCCCGAGACGGTGCGCACGGCGAAGTCGTCCGCCGCGCGTCCCGCGCGCTCCGCTATCGCCACGGACAGCACTTCCATCGCCTGGGCGAGCTGGTCGAGCATCGCGCCACGCAATGCCGGCACGCCCGCCACCAACGCGAGCCGCTCGCGCTGGTCCTCGCGCTGCTGCTCAGAGAGGCTCGCGAAGAACTCCTTCAGAGCCATCCGCATCGCGGTGACGGCTCCGAGCTCCGCCGGCTGGGCGTAATAGGCCGCAACGATCAGCGGGTCGTAGTCGTCGAAGAGCACCACCGACTCCTTGGTCGGGAAGTAGCGGAAGAACGTGCTCTCCGACACCTCTGCGGCGTCGATGATCTGATCGATCGTGGTCGCGTCGTAGCCCTGCTCGGTGAACAACCTCAGCGCGTGGCTCTGAATGGATGCCCGTGTGCGCGCTTTCTTCCGCTCGCGCAGCCCAGGCCGGGCATCCGCGCCGCCGGCACTGACAGCGACGTTCTCAGGACTCGACGACGGCATCCGGCACCTTTCGCGTCGCGGTCGCGCGGCCGTCCCGTGATGGCCGCGGCAGAATCACCACTGCCATGATGGCCCCGACAACCGCGATGCCGGCGGACACCAGCAGCGACACGCTCATGCCCTGGCTGAACGCGGTGCGCACGGCATCGGCGAGAGCAGGGGAGTGCAGCTCGGCGGCGACCTTGGCGCCCGCATAGACGCTGGACTTCGCGACCGCCAGGAGCGAGGCGGGAGTATCCGTCTGATGCACCGCACCACCTGCTTGCCACAGCGAGACGAGCCGTGCGGAATACACCGCAGCCACCACGCTCCCCAGAATCGCGGTGCCCAGCGGCGCGCTCGTCTTCTGCAGCGCCTGCACAACGCCGGAGCCGACGCCGCTGCGCTCTGCGGTGAGCCGCGACAACGCCGCCGAGGTGGCGGAGGTGAGACCGAGACCCGCGCCGGCGCAGACCACGGCCATCCAGGTCGCGATGAACCAGACATCCGAATCGGCCGTCGTCAGCGAGCCGACCCACGACCCGACGGCGATGATGATGAACCCGATCGTGACGGCGGCCCTGAACCCGAGCGCCGCGACCACCTTTCCGGCGGGCAGGGCTCCGACGAGCATTCCGCCGACGAACGGAAGCAGCCGCAGACCGGAGGCGAAGACGTCCACCCCCTGAACTGCCTGGAAGAACTGCGGCATGACGAAGAGCAGGCCCACCATGCCCATCCCCGCGACGCCGGCCAACACGGCGCCACCGGTGAACGCGCGAGATCGGAACAGCCTGACGTCGATGAGCGGCGTTCCGCCTCGGCGGGTCATCCGCGTCTCCCAGAGGGCGAAGCCGACGAGCACGACCACCCCGCCGGCCAGGCAGGCGATCGCCGTGACGTCACCCCAGCCGTGTTGCCCCGCCTCGATGATGCCGTAGGTGAAGACGACGAGCCCGGCGACGGAGGCGAGGATGCCCACCACATCGATTCTCGGGCGGTCGGTCGCACGTGACTCAGGAATCAGCAGCCACGCGGCCAGCAGGCCGACCAGCACCACGGGCACGTTCAGCAGGAAGACCCAGCCCCACCAGAGGTTGGCGAGCATCCATCCGCCGAGGATCGGGCCCAGCGGCAGCGAAAGGAAGTTCGCGGCAGAGAACACGCCGACCGCTCGTGGTCGCTCCGCCTCGTCGAAGAAGACGGTGAGCGCGGAGAGCGCCATGACGGCGACGCCCGCACCGGCCACGCCCATGATCAGCCGCGCCGCGAGGAACACCGCCGGGGTGTGCGCGAGCGCGCACAGCGCTGAGCCGGCGCCGAACGCGGCGAGCGAGATCAGCAGGACCCTCTTTCGACCGAAGCGGTCCCCGAGCAGGCCGGCAGGCAGAACGGATGCCGCGAGCATGAGCAGGTATCCGGAGGAGAACCATTCGAGCTCGGACTCGGTGGCGTGCAGCGATCCCGCCAGCGTCGGCAATGCGATCGAGAGCACGGTGCCGTCGAGGCCGACGGCGAGCACGCTCAGGCTCACGGCGCCGAGCGCCCACCAGCGGCGTCGTGATCGGGACTGGTCTCGAAGTTCGGTGGCGTTCTGCTGAATGGTCATGGTGGTCACCTCCATTTAGATGGTAACCACTTTATGATGGTAACTGTCACATTCTGATCGAACATTGTTTGAGTGCGTCCGGCCGCAAACGAACCTGTCCACGAGCCGTGGGTTCGCTAAGCTGTGGCGCATCCCATCAGAGAGCGCTCTCTGAGGCATGTTCACTGCTGCCGTACCCAATCGACGCACCGCTGGACCGCGCCGATCGACGACAGTGTGCGCCTCTCGGAGCCCGAGGCGAAGGCGGCTCGTGACAAGCTCAGCAGCATCATTCTCCCGACGGTCCTTTCTGGGTGCAGCGGGATCCGTCGCGGTCGGCGGGCTTACGGCGATGACCCTGGCCGGCTGCACGACCGGCGACCAGACTCCGAGTCCGACGTCGTCGGCATGGAAGCCTCCTGCCACGCCGCTGCGGTTCCCGAAGGGGTATCTGTGGGGCGTCGCAACTGCCGCCTATCAGGTCGAAGGCGCGTGGAATGTCGACGGTCGCGGACCCTCGATCTGGGACACGTACACACACGCGGCCTCGAACCCGATTCCGGGTGCTGCGACGGGCGATGTCGCCGCCGACTACTACCACCGCTGGCGGTCCGACCTCGAGTTGGTCTCTCGGCTCGGCGTCGGTGCATACCGGTTCTCGATCGCGTGGCCGCGCATCCAGCCGACCGGTTCCGGCGCGGTCAACCAGAAGGGCCTTGACTTCTACAAGGGAGTCATCGACGCTCTCGCCGAGCGCGGCATCCGCCCGGCCATCACGATGTACCACTGGGATCTGCCGCAGCCGCTGCAGGATGCCGGAGGCTGGCCATCCCGCGACGTCGCGAGCCGATTCGCGGACTACGCCGGCATCTTCTTCGACGCGTTCAAGGATGTCGAGGCCGATTGGCTCACCATCAACGAGCCGAAGACCACCGCGTTCAACGGTTATTGGAACGGCACCAACGCTCCAGGGGTGATGGATCCCAATCAGGCCGCCGCAGCAGTGCACCATCAGCTGCTCGGTCACGGCCTCGCCGTGCAGGCATGGAAGGCGAGCGGCGCGAAGGGTCGGATCGGACCCGTGCTCAACCTCACCCCGCTCACTCCCAGCGGAGACGGTGCGGAAGTCCCGACGAAGAACATGGATGCGGTGCAGAACCGGCTCTTTCTCGACCCGGTGTTGAAGGGCAGCTATCCCACCGACGCGATCGGCACCGCGAACGGGCAGCTTCCCGCCGACCCGGACACGTTCCATGCGCTCATCCACGACGGAGACCTGAAGACCATCTCGTCGCCGATCGGCGTGCTCGGTGTGAACTACTACGGTGTGGCGGGCGTGGACCTGAACGGCCAGTGGGTGACGATCCACCCGACATCCAAGGCGCCGTGGCAGCAGATCTGGGCGCCAGGGCTGTACGACATCCTCACGCGAGTGGCGAACGACTATCCCAAAGTGCCGATCCTGCTCACCGAGAACGGCATCCCCGACTCCGCAGACCAGCAAGGCCTCGACGACGTGCAGCGCGTCGACTACCTGCGCAGCCACATGCAGCAGGCGGCGAGGGCCATCGAGGCCGGAGTACCGCTCGAGGGCCAGTTCGTGTGGGCGCTTCTCGACGACTTCGAGTGGGAGTCGGGATACACGCTGCAGTTCGGTCTGACGCGCGTGGACTTCCACACCCTGGAGCGCACACCGAAGAAGAGCTTCGATTGGTACGCGAAGACGGTCAAGGCCAACGCGGTCTCACCGAAGGGGTAAGGTCTCGCTCCACGGCGCGGGCGATCAGCTCGGCACCTTGGCGAACGCGCGCACGGGTGAGGTGCCGAAGCGTTCGATCTTGAGCGGGACGGCCGTGAAGGTGGCACCGGTGGCAGGCAGGGCCGCCAGACCCGTGAGATGTTCGACGATATGGATGCCGGCGGCGAGCAAGACCGTGTGCGCCGGCCGCTCGCCCTGCGCCTCAGCCGAGGTGTCGTCGATGTTTATCGAGTCGATTCCGACCAGCCCGACTCCCTGCTCGGCGAGGTAGGCGACGCCGTCCTCCCGGAGGAACGGCGCGCGATCTTCGTACGCGGGCGTGCCGAAGTGGCGGTCCCACCCCGTGTGCAGCAGCACGGCTTTGCCGCGCACGTCTCGGTCGTAGAAGACCGACGCAGGGATGCCTCGCCCGGTCGCATCGGCGAGGTGGAAGACCTCAGCGGGAACGTCAACGACGCTGTCGAGCTCGACTGAGGACAGATCGGAGCCGTCTTCGTAGCGGTGGAAAGGTGTATCCAGGTAGGTGCCCGTATTCCCGGCCATGGAAATGACGTCGATGGCGAAGGTCGTCCCCGGCGCATACCGCTGAACGGCCTCCTCGCGGGTCAGGTGGGGCGTGATGATCGGCGCCGGTATTCCCGGCAGTGTGATGAGTCCTTCACGAATGGTGTGGCTGAGGTCGACGAGGCGGTAGCCGGCGTCTGCGGGCGGCGGCGTCTGTTCAGCCATGCCGCGACTGCCCTTGTGCGGTTCGGCGACGATCTCGAACCGGTCGAAGCGGACTTCGCCGACGAGCGCGAGCCCGAGGTGCTGCACCAGCAGGCGCGCGACGTCCTCTTCGGAGACCTGCCGATCAGGGATGTCGAGCCGGAACCCCTCTGCGGTGAGGCTTCCGCCGTTCACGAAGACGATCTGGACGTCGAAGACCGCGCGGTACTCGTGCATAGGGCGATTCTGTCAGGCGTGCTTCCGCGGTCGGACCGGCGTAAACGGATTCCGGGTGGGCTCCCGCCCCACGGGACCCATATGTCGGTGTCCCCGGCGCACACGGCACCGGGGACACCGACGTACTTGCTACTCCGCGACGAAGGCGAGGAGGTCCTGGTCGAGCTCCTTCTGGTAGTCGCCCCAGATGCCGTGCGAGCGGCCCTCGTACTCCTTCAGGGTGCCGTGCTTCACGAGGTTGATCGCCTTGCGGGCGGCATCTGCTATCGGCACGATCTGGTCGTCGGTACCGTGCGCAATGAAGATCGGCACGTCGAGCGCCTTCAGATCCTCGGTGAGGTCCGTCTCCGAGAATGCCTTGACGCAGTCGTATGCGCCCGCGATTCCGGCCATCTGACTCTGGCGCCAGAAGTCGTAGACGAGTCCCTTCGACTCGGTGACGCCATCCCGGTTGAATCCATAGAACGGCTGGGCCAGGTCGAACCAGAAGGTCGACTTGTCGCCGGCGACGCTCGCGCGGATGTCGTCGAACGCCTCGATCGGCAGACCGTCGGGGTTGCTGTCGCTCTTCACCATGACCGGGTTGATCGCACCAGCGGTGAACACCTTGCGCACACGGCCGTCGGCGTAGTTCGCCGCGAACTTCACCGCCTCGCCGCCGCCCGTGGAGTGACCGACGGCGACGGCATCCTGTAGATCGAGGTGAGCGTAGAGCTCGCTGAGGTCGCGCGCGTACGTGTCGAGGTCGTTGCCCGAGTAGGTGTCGGTCGAACGGCCGTGCCCGCGACGGTCATGAGCGATCGCGCGGAAGCCGTTGTCGGCCAGAAGCTTGAGCTCGGTCGACCACGCATCCGAGCTCAGCGGCCAGCCGTGACTGAACGTGACCGGACGGCCTTGACCGTAGTCGACGTAGTAGATCTCCGTACCGTCAGGCGTCGTGAAGCGAGGCATCGTTTCCCCTTCCAATGAGAACGCGACTCACAGTACAGCGGCGCGCGCGAGGCATGGATGAACATTCCGCGACCCCGGCTACGCGGCGTCGGAGGCCTCCGTGTCGGGCGGGAACTCCGCCGGGTACGGCTGCCCGAAGTCGGCCGAACGTGACACGGCGCTCCAGCGCTCGTCGTCATCCAGGAGCCTGCGGTCGAGGGCGACCGACATCTCCGTGGCAGTTGCGCCGAGCGGCAGGTGCTCAGGGATGTCCGACCGTTTGGCAACCGCGACCAGGATCTCAGCGGCTCTGTCCGGGTCACCGGCCGCACCTTCGGTGCTCTGCCGCAACCGACGGTTGACCATTCCTACGGTCTGCTCGTACTGCTCCGGGATCTCGCGGATCTCCATCGACGACCCCGCCCAGTCGGTGCGGAAGCCGCTCGGCTCCACGACGAGAACCTTGACGCCGAACGGCGCGGTCTCGACTCGCAGCACCCGGCTGAAGCCATCGATCGCGAACTTCGCCGCCTGGTACGAGGCGATGCCCGGCGACCCTCCGACCCTGCCGCCGACGGACGAGAACTGGATGACCAGGCCGCCTCCCCGCGCGCGGAGCAGCGGGATCGCCGCCTTCGACACGTTGTAGACGCCCCAGAAGTTGGTCTCGAACTGCGTGCGGAAGTCGTTGTCGTCGGTCGTCTCGATGGGGGAGACGTTGGCGTAGCCGGCGTTGTTGACGATCACGTCGACGCGGCCGAAGTGCTCGTGCGCCGTCGACAACGCTTGCTGGGCCTCGCTCGCGTCGGTGACATCGAGGCGCAGCGGCAGGATGCGGTCGCCGTATTCGGCGACCAAGTCGTCGAGCTGTTCGGGGCGTCGCGCCGTCGCAGCGACGCTGTCACCCGCCTTCAGCGCGGCGACGACGAGGGAGCGGCCGAAGCCGCGTGAGGAACCGGTGATGAACCATGTCTGTTGCATGTCATTAATAAAACACGGTTGTACTAACTTACGCAACCCTGTTGCGGTAAACTCGCAGCATGAGCACGAGCACTGACTTCCAGCGCGCCCGGTCGCCAGAGGCGAAGGCAGCGCGCGAAGAGGCGATCCTGAATGCCGCCCGCTCGCTGGGAAAGCGTGAGAGCATCCGGTCGGTCACGCTCACCGACATCGCCGAGGCCGTCGGGATGCACAAGTCGGCGATGCTGCGGTACTTCGAGACCAGGGAGGAGATCTTCCTGCGCCTCACCGCCGAGGGATGGCGCGAGTGGGCGCCGGCTCTCGTCCAGGCTCTGCACTCCGCACACACTCCGGCCGAGGTTGCCGCTGCCTATGCCGGCACGTTGGCCGCCCGTGGCCCGTTCTGCGACCTGCTCGCACAAGCCCCGCTCAACCTGGAGCGCAACGTCTCGATCGACGCCGTGCGCACCTTCAAGCTCACGACCGGTCACTACCTCCAGCAGCTCAGTGAAGCGACCCGAGCCTCGCTCCCCGCTCTGACCGAGCAGGACGTCGTCGACCTGGTGGGCACCGCGACGTCGCTCGCCGGGACGTTCTGGCAGATCTCCAACCCACCGCCAGAGGTCGCGGAGCTCTACCGATCCGAGCCGAGGATGGCCCATGCGCTCATCGACCTGGAGCCGCGACTGCGGCGCATCCTGACCGCCTACCTCTCAGGGGTGACGGCCGCCGCGGGGGAGGCGTCCGCCGGCAGCTGGCTTCCGGATGGCTCTGAGGCGCCCGGTCTCAGTCCGCAGGGCTCGCGTCGGTTCTGAAGATCGGCCATCCGACCTCGGTGCGCCAGCTCGCCTCGTCGTCGGTCTCGGCGGGGCCGACGAGGTAGTACTCGCGCAGCGGTCCGTCGACGCCCAGCGCGTGCCGCGTGACGTACGCGGCAAGCGCGCCGTATGCACGATCGATCTCCGACGGAGCGCCCTCATGGATGACGGTCGCGAGCTCGATGCCTGGGATGGTGATCTCCGTGATGCGACCTACCTCGCGGATCGGTTGTTCGACCGGGAAGAACAAGACCGCGCGGCCGCGTTCGTGGGTGAAGAGCTCGCCGTCGAAGACCCCGCCTGCGGTAGCGGGCTCGCGTCCCTGGGCGCGCAACGTCGCCCCAAGTTCGCCGAGTGCGCCTTGCCACCACGACGAAGCATCGTGCGCGTCGACGATCTCGCTGATCGCCGCCGCCGCGGTCGCCGGAACAGTCCGATGGCGAATCGGCATCTCGGCGGCGGCCGGCGTTCCGAGCAGGTCTCTCAGCGAAGCGACCGCGGCCTGCGTCGTCGCAAGCTGGTCCTGCAGTCGCTGCAGGTGGGCGTTGATGAGGCGGTCACGGGTCTCGAGATCGGGTGCCGCGACGACGGCGCCGATGTCGGGCAGCGGCATGTCGAGCGACCGGAATCGGCGGATGACCTGCGCGGTCGGGATCTGCTCGATCGCGTAATAGCGATAGCCGGTGTCGGTGTCGACCCGCGCCGGCACGAGGAGCCCGATGCGGTGGTAATGACGCAACGTCTTCACGCTCAGATGCGTGGCGCGGGCGAAGTCGCCGATCGACAGAACGGAGTCCATGACCTCCAGTCTGTGCTCTCCCCGTGGGGGAGAGTCGAGCCAGGCAGACGTCTTGACTCTCCCGTGATGGAAGCCGGGATGGTGGTTCCAGGGGTCAACGGATCCCTTTCCACGCACTCATGACAAGGACATCCCATGACCACCGAGCTCTCCGGCGTGATCGCCGAGCACATCGCCGCCGTCAACGCCTCCGACATCGACGCGATCGTCGCCACTTTTGCCCATGACGCTTACGTGAACGACAACAAGCGTGAGTTCGCCGGCATCGACCGCATCCGCGCCTGGATCGAACGCGAGATCGTCGGCGATCGGATCACCATCGACGTCACCGAGGTCATCGACCACTACGGCGACACCATCGTGCGGGGTCGCTACGACGGCGACTTCGACAAGACGAACCTTCCTGACGAGCTGATCCTGTCGAACTATTTCGGCGTGCGCGACGGAAAGATCGTCAGCCTCATCGTCGTCTTCAATCAGCCCGCTGCTTACTGAGCCTGCTCAGGGCAGCACGAACGCCTCGAGTGCGGCGAGTCGCTCGTCGGGTGTTCCGGTGAGCTCCGCCACCCTGAGGTGCGATCCGACGATATCCGGATCGTCGAGCAGGTCGAGAAGCGCATCGTTCATGGCGGCGCGCAGTTCGAGATATTCGTCGGTTGCGGGGTAGATCGGGTCGCTCGCCGTGAGAGGGAGCACGACCAGCACATCGATCGTGCGCAGGGCCGCCGCGGTTCGCGCGATGGCGCCTCCGAGGAATCCGTCGTCGAGGTGCATTCCGGTGAGCTCGGCGAGGCCGAGAAGGTAGGCCAGAAAGTCGAGGGGCCCGCGCTCCGCGATCAGATCGCTGCCGTGGTCCTCGCTCGTCAGCCGCTCAGCAGAGATGCGCAGCTGCACGGCGAACAATGCGGCATCCGGCGCGTCGTCGGCTTCGTCCACGAGCTCGAACGGGTCGGGCAGCACCTCGAACTCCGGATGTCGCAGCCTGAAGTCGGAGATCAGGGTGCTCTTGCCGCTGGCATGGGTTCCCGACACGACGATGCGCACGGGCAGAGGATACCGCGGGCTACGCGGGGAGGTGCATGCTGTACGCGCCGGGATGATCGTGGTCGACCAGGTCCAGGTATTCCGGGTTGCGCTCGATGAAGTCCGCCACGACCGGGCAGTAGTTCGTGATGGTCTTTCCGCTCGCCCGAGCGTCGTCGAGAACCGTCCGGACCAGGTCGGTCGCGATGCCCTGCCCGCGGAACTCGGGGAAGACCGACACGGCAAGCAGGACGATCCGGTCGTCGCCGATGAGGTTGTACGTCACCCCTCCGGCCTCGCGGTCGCCCACCGTCGCCTCGTAGACGCCCGCGACCTCGTCGTTGACGATGCGCAGTTCAGCCGTCCGCTCGCCAGAAGGATCGAGGGAAGCGGCTGATAGGACCGACTCGGCGATCGCTCGAAGCTGTGCGGCACCGCTGGTCTCTTCCGGCCTCTTGAGCTCGCATCGCCTGATCGACGAGGCCGGGTGGTCGTGGGCGTAGTCGGGGCGGGGCTGCTGAGGTCTCTGATACGCGCCCTCGCCTCCGTTGCGGCCGCCGTATGGACGCCCGTGGTCCGCGTACTCGTCACGGGCGAACACGAGTCGCCAAGGACCGGCGGTGAAGTACGCCCCGGTGCGAAGCGTGGCCTCCGGGCCGTGGCTGGTGTCGCCGCGGCCGACCATCTGCAGCTCGTACTCGTCGATGGAGTCGTGCGTGATCTTGGCGTGCAGCGGATCGGTGGCACGGAGCACGAGGTCGGAATCGTCGGCCGAACCGACGAGGGTGAGATCGCAATCGATCTCGTGAACGAATCTGCGGTCGTCGCTGGCGACCAGCAGGCGCGGATGCCCTGCGCCCCATGCAGCATGCGTCGTCGTCGGGTGGTAGCCGGCGGACGTCTCTTCAGGATTCGACATGATGCCTCCTGGTGTCGTCTGGTTTCATGCTCCCCCTGCCCATAACAATAGTCAATTAATGGACTGGAAGGTCCTGAACGGTCGAGGGTGGACATCCGCCGCTCCCTCACTCGCCCGGCCTTGAGCGAGGGTGCCTGCCGCCACATCATGGACCAAATAGTCCTTAAAGAGTCGCGAAGTGGAGGTCATCACGCCATCTGGCGGAACAGCGGCGAGACAGAATGGTGCAGTGACCGATCCGAACGACGGTGCAGAGCTCGAGGCGTTGATCGCGGCGATCCCCGAAGGCTGGTCGCGCACGCGGATCGACGGCCAGACGTGGGCGGTGACGCGCACCACGAGGGCCGGTGGAAGGGTCGTCTCCCTCGATGCCGAGCGCCTCGGCAGCGCCGAAGCCCTGGGTGCAAACGTCTGGCTCACCAGCGGTGGCGCGATCCTCAAGCCCTGCGAGATTCCGGCCGAGACGGTGATGACCTTTCTGCGGAAGGCGGCGAGCACGCAACCGGATGACGGTCAGAGCCCCGGGTAGCGCCCTTCAGAGACGCTTCCATGGCCACGATCGACGAAGCGCACGCCAACCGGATGACCGTTCTCGACGATCCAGTAGACGTTGTACTCCGCGCGATACGACGGTGGCCAGAACGACCAGAAGCGACCGTGTTCATCGACTCCCCAGTCTCCGAGCGTGGTCGTGCCGTTCTCCATGAATCGGGTGCGTCCGTCGCCGCTGAAGACCTGCACGGATCCGTCGGTGTACGCGAGCGGCGCTCGAGTCAATGCGTCCCCGATGGCGTTGGGGGCGATGCGATCGCCGTTCGCCACCCCGCTCACGTCGTGTTCCGTCTCGTGCTCAGGCATCCTGGCTCCGTTCGTGCGATGGCCGGCATCCGCCCGACGCGTTTCTCATCGAGCCTGCAATGGCGTGTTCTCTTCCTACCTCAAAGAGGTCGATTTAGTCCAGTATCTGACGATGCCGCATACAGGCCGATGCTGTCGAGGGCGGCCTCGAGCGCTTCCCTGAGCGGGGTGACATCCTGAGCGATCTGAGCGAGCAGCATCCCGCCTTGGAATGCGGCGAGCAGGAGGGTCGCGAGCCGTTCGACGTCTGCCTCGGGGCGTAGGCGACCGCGCTCCTGCAAGCGCCTGAGAGCGTCACGGAAGATCGCGTGCCACTTCGTGAATGCGGCAGCGAGTTCGTCGTGCACGTCGAGGTCGGTCTTGACGATCTCGCTGGCGAGCGACCCGAGGCTGCACCCCAGTCCGCGATCCTGGTGAGCGTAGTAGGCGGCCCATCTACGGAAGTCGTCGAAGTCCTGGAAGTCGTCGAACTGCTCACTCTGGTGGAACCCGAGAACGCGGTCGGCCTGCCACTCGATCACCGCCAGCACGAGGGCTTCCTTGGTGGGGAAGTAGTGGTTGATCTGCGACCCGCTGACTCCGGCCGCCCGGCGCAGCTTCTCATTGTTCGTCGCGTGCACACCCTCCGCATAGATGAGTTCGGCGGCGTGCTCGAGGATTCGCGCGCGCGTGGCCTGGCCCTTCGCCGTGAGCTGGCGGGGCTCGGAAACTGCCGTCGTGGAGGTCATGACGATCACTCTACCAAAAATGGGCTTGACAGCCCACTATCGAATGGTGTTACATCTCAGAAGTGGACGATTTAGACCACAAAATGATCGGCCGTCCGTCGGCTGCTGAGCTCTGGAGTTGATGTCATGTCACGTCTGAACGTTCCCCTCTCCGACGAACTCCCGAGCGACGTGCAGGACACCCTCGACCGGGTCGAGTCGCAGTTCGGCTTCGTGCCGAACATGTTCCAGATGCTCGCGTCGAACCCCGCCGTGCTCGACCTCGTCACGACGGTGCAGGCGAAGGCGAACAGGATTCTGGATGCCAGAACCAGGCACACCATCGCGCTGGCGGTCTCCGAGGCGGACGGCTGCGAGTACTGCCTGGCACTGCACATCGCGGGCTCGCTGAAGGGCGGTCTGTCGGCGGAGGACATCGAACTGGCGAAGGCGGGCAGCTCGGTCGACCCGAAGCGAGCGGCCGTCGCGCGATTCGCCCACCGGGTCATCGACACGCGCGGGCACGTCAGCGACGCCGACCTCGCCGGCGTCCGCGGTGCCGGCTACACGGATCCCCAGATTCTCGGGATCGTCACGCTGGCCGTTCGTGCCCTGCTGACCAACTACCTCAACAACGTCAACCTCACCGATGTCGACATCCCCTCGCCCTTCACCGACGCGGACGCCCCAGCGGTCGCGACGGCCTGAGACATCCCTTCACCCTTCACCACCTCGACTCGACCCAGAAAGCAGAAGACGTCATGGACCTCGACAAGCTCATGAACAAGCACCTCAGCCGTTACTTCGACGGCAGCAAGACCATTCCGGAGGAGACGATCCAGCAGCTGCTGAGGTTCCTGCGCTCGGCTCCCACCTCGACGAACATCCAGCCCAATCACTTCATCGTTCTGTCGACCCGCGAGGGCAAGGAGAAGCTCGCGGCGAACCTCGGCGAGCGCTTCGCCGACAACGGCGAGAAGATCCGCAACGCGTCGCACACGATCATCATGACGACGCGTGCAGACGTGCCCGCCGAGCACCTGAATGCGGTGTTCGCCAAGGAGCGCACCGACGGTCGCTTCCCGGCCGAGGCGAAGCAGGCGCACTGGGAAGAGATGACCCGGGACTTCGTGAATCTGCGCAACTATACGTACAAAGACACCAACCACTGGATGGAGAAGCAGACCTACATGCTGCTGGGCCTGACGATGATGGCGGCAGCCGAGCTCGGCGTCGAGGCCATGCCCCTCGAGGGATTCGACCCGGTCACGGTCGACAAGGCCTTCGACATCCGCAAGACGGGTCACACCACGACAGTGCTGCTCGCGCTGGGCTACCCCGACGAGTCCAAGCAGTACAAGACGCCGATCTCGCGGTTCGAGCCCGAGCAGCTGTTCACGTTCGCCTGATCCTCTCGCCCCGAACAGCCGCAGAACGCAGAACCAACCCGCAGACCAACCACAGCACCACAAGGAGAGATCATGTTCGGACTCGGAGTGCGCGCCCCAAGCGACGCCCTGGAGATCCTCGACCTTCCTGACCCGCGCGAGCCCGGCACCGGCGAGCTCGTGCTCGAGGTCATCGGTGCGGGCATCGGCCCGTGGGATCCGCTGCTGCACACGGGAGGATGGGATGTCGGGCTCGTTCCGCCCGCCGCGCTGGGAGTGGAGGCCGCAGGCCGAGTCGCCCAGGTCGGTCCCGGCGAGCCAGAGTTCCAGGTGGGAGACCTCGTGCTCGTACACGAGGCGCCCCTGCCCGGCGGTAGCGGCACGTGGGCGCAGAAGGTGCTTGTGCGCTCGGCGAGTGTCGCGAGGCTGCCCGAGGAGCTCGCTCCCGCGATCGCTGCGGGACTTCCGGTCGCCGGTCTGACCGCCCTCCAGGCACTCGATGAGCTGGAGGTAGGGACAGGCACACGATTGCTCATCGTCGGGGCATCCGGCCCCACCGCTTCACTCGCGGTGCAGCTCGCCCACCTTCGCGGCGCAGTCGTGGTCGCAGGGGCCGGCCCGTCGCACGCCGACCACCTGCGTGAGCTCGGTGCCGACGAGATCATCGACACTCACGTCAACGGCTGGACGCAACAGGTCGACGGGCGATTCGATGCCGTTCTCAATGCGGTCACCGGATCGTCCGACGCCGCGATCACGCTCGTGATCGATGGGGGACGACTCACCTCCATCACCTCCGACGCCCCCGACTCGGTGCGCGGCATCAGCACGAACAACCTCTACGTGCAGCCGGACGGGCGCGCGCTCGCTGAGCTGGCCGCGCTCCTCGCGTCCGGCGAACTGCACCTCGACGTGCAGACCACGCCGATCAAGGATGGCGTGGCCGTGGCGGACCAGGTGGGCGCAGGTCGCTCGGGAGGGGTCAAGCACGTCCTCGTGTTCTGATTCGCCCGGCGCATGTCGGATCGGGTCGGTGGCGTTCGTAGCAGTGGTGAGGCGGCCCGCGAGGGGCGGCACCAACGCGAGGGAAGCGACCATGAAGCTGACGACCATGACTCAGATCTCCATCGACGGTGTGATGCAGAACAACGGTGTGCCCACCGATGACTACCCGAACGGCTTCGAGCGCGGGGGATGGGCATTCGGAAAAGGGGATGACGACACCAGGGCGCTCATCACGCAGACCTACCAGAACGCCGAGGCGTTCCTGTTCGGTCGGCGCACCTACGAGCTGTTCGCGGGATCCTGGGGCTCGATCGACGAGATGCGCTCCCATCCGATCGGTGTTGCGCTGAACACGACGCCGAAGTATGTCGCCTCGACCACCATCACCGTGCCGGACTGGGAAGGGACCACCGTGCTCGGCGGGGACCTCGAGTCGGCCATCCGCGAGCTCAAGGCTCGGCCGGGAGGCGAGTTGCAGGTGCACGGGAGCGGCGCCCTGATCCGGTGGCTGCTGGAGAAGGATCTGGTCGACGAGATGACGCTGATCGTCATCCCCGTGATCGTCGGCCTGGGTGCGAGGCTGTTTGCAGAGCGCGGTCCGGATGTCGCGCTCGACCTTCTCGAGTCCCGCGTCGACTCGAAGGGCGTCACGATCCAGGTTTTCCGGCCCGCCGGACGACCGCAGTATGCGACGGTGTGAACATGCAGTACTTGGTTTCGGTGATCGACGACAAGGACGATCCCGGCAGCACGGACAGACGGCCGGCCATCAGCGCCTTCAACGAAAGGCTGATGGCCGGTGGCTATTGGGTCTTCGCGGGCGGTCTGGCCGACACCGACGCGGCGACGGTCGTCGACAGTCGTGGCGAGCAGGCGGTGTTCACCGACGGGCCTTTCGTCGAGTCGAAGGAGTACCTCGCGGGCGTCTGGATCTGGGAGGCTCCGGATCTGGACGTCGCGCTCGAGCTCGCCGCGGAGGCGTCCAAGGTCTGCGATCGCAAGATCGAGGTGCGACCGTTCAGTCCATGAGGAAGAACACGCCTCCGAGCTTGGCCGGGTTCATCATCCAGTACTGGCCGTCGATGCCGTCACCGGTCGCGGTGACCGTGAACATGGCGTATGGAACTCCGTCGTAGACGAGAACGGCGGCGGTGAGGCCGTTGGCCTCCACCCAGCGCACCTCGACGAGATCCCACAGCCACACCGAGAACGCCGCGACGAACCGTGCCACCCTTGCGGCGCCCTCGACCGGGATCCTCGACGCGTTGCCGACACCGCCGCCATCGGCGTAGAGCACGATGTCCTCGGCCAGCAGAGACTCGAGGCGCTCGACCTCGCCGGACCGTGCGGCCTCGATGAAGGCGGCGAGGAAGCGGCGCTGCTCGGCCGGCGCGACGCGCGTGCGACCGGGAGAGTCGAGGCGGCGTCTGGCGCGGCGGGCAAGCTGCCGTGCGTTCGCCTCGGTGGTGTCGATGATCGTCGCGATCTCGCTGTAGGGGTAAGCGAACGCCTCGTGCAGCACATACGCCGCCCGCTCGGCCGGTGTGGCCCGCTCCAGCAGGAACAGCACGGCGAGCTGCAGCGTCTCGTCGCCCTCCGCCGACAGCTCCGGATCGGTCCCCGTCGCGATCGGCTCGGGCAGCCACGGCCCGATGTACGTCTCACGGCGTGACCGCGCGGACTGCAGCTCGTTGATGGCCATGCGCGTCGTGGTGGTGGCGAGGAACGCGGCGGGCTCCCGAACGCTCGCGCGGTCGTACTGCTGCCACCGCACCCAGACCTCCTGCACGAGGTCCTCGGCGTCGGCCACGCTCCCGAGCATCCGATACGCGATGCCGAACAGACGCGGCCGCGCCTCGGTGAAGGCCGCGAGGCCGTCGTCGACGGACTCTTCAGCGACCCCGGCCTCGACCTCGTCGGCGCCCCGCCAGAGGCCCAACGGCTCCCGGGGATCGGGCAGAACGTCGAGGTCGATCTTTCTGGTCACGGCACCCTTTCATCGGCGGCAACGATGGCGGTGGCGGCAGTGCGGGACGCATCGTCGTCTCGGCGGTCATGCTAGCCGCCTCTTCCCGTTGTCACGAACGCGCGGGCTGTCCGGTCAGAGCTGGTGACGGCAGCGGATGCACCGCGCCGAAGGAAAGGGAGAGTCATGAACATCGTCGTCATCGGAGGCACAGGCCTGATCGGCTCGAGGGTCGTCGGACTGCTGAACGGACACGGCCACTTCGCTGTCGCGGCGTCGCCGAGCTCCGGCGTGAACACCATCACGGGGGAGGGGCTGCAGCAGGCGTTCGCGGGCGCCGACGTCGTCATCGACGTGACGAACTCACCGTCGTTCGCCGACGACGATGTGCTGAGCTTCTTCACCACGTCGACCCGCAACCAGCTGGAGGCCGAGAAGGCTGCAGGCGTGCGCCACCACGTCGCGCTCTCGATCGTCGGCGCCGAGCAGCTCCCCGACAGCGGATACCTGCGTGCGAAGGTCGCGCAGGAGGAGATCATCCGCGACTCAGGGCAGCCGTTCACGATCGTGCGCGCCACCCAGTTCTACGAGTTCGCCGGCCGCATCGGCGACGAGGCGACAGTCGACGGCGTCGCCCGGCTGAGCACGGGGCTGATGCAGCCCGTCGCGGCTGCCGAGGTCTCCCACGCGGTCGCCAGGGCGGCGGCACGTGAACCGCTCGGCGGCACGATCGAGATCGGCGGACCGGAGAAGCTCGCGCAGGACGAGTTCGTGCGTCGCGCGTTCGTCGCGAACGGCGACCAGCGCACGGTGATCGGTGACCCTGATGCCCCGTACTTCGGCACGCTGCTCACCGGTGACGAGCTGGTTCCCGGACCCGACGCCCAGTTGTCCCGACTGACATTCGAGCAGTGGATGACCGGCCAGAAGTGGCTCGCCGCCCACTCGACTCTCACGAGGTAGCCAGTCAGTACGAAGACGTCGGCCTGCGGGTCGACGTCTTCGTACTGGACGAGAGGTCGGTCATCCGGTGAGACTGATCGACAGGCATCCACGTCAGAAGGAGGACCGCCATGGCTGAGAACTGGTCGGGAGCCGGAACACCCGACGACCCGTGGAACCTGAAGACGCCGCCGCTCTCGTCGTCGTACACGATCTACCGCGATGACACGGTCGAACCCGCACTGCTGATCTGCCAGGTCGGCGGCACGCGACTCACCTATCTCGCGCGCGCGATCGACGACCTGCACGCCATGCTCGTGAGCCACGGCGACTGGATGCCGCTCGGATCCGCCGACGAGCAGAAGGAGCCGGCGGCCGGAACCGTCGAAGCGTGGGGACGCTCAGCGGACAACCCGGTCGGCGGCTGGTACGGCCAGAAGAAGGGGTTGCGAGGACGGTTCGGGATGTACATCCCACCGCTCCTCGAGGCTCTCGGCCTGGTCGAGCTCGAGCACAATGCGCGCAACAACCGCGTGCGTGCGATCGAGCTCGCCGGATGACCTGAACCTGTCAGACCGCGCAGATCACGGATTCGCAACGGGGGTCTTAGAGCGCCCTCAGCGGATTCCGATCCCGTGTTCGGTGGCCGACGCGCACACTGAGCCCGGGGACCGATGGAGCTCGCCCGCAGCTGTGGGATACGAGGCATCCGGAGGAGTCATGCGTGCGATCACCTTCACCAGAAATCCGTTCGACACCGACGCCGGCCGGGACGGCAACGCGGGCGGTTCGCGAGGCACGGCATCCACTCTGCTGCGGATGCTGCTGATTCTCATCGGAGGGCTCGTCGTCACCTGCGTGGTGGCTGCAGCAATGTTGGGCGTCGCCACCCTGATCTGGGGCGGAATGGTCGGCACCCTGGTGCAGCAGCTCGCCGGCGACTGAATCCGTGCGCTCCGGCGCCCTCGCCTGGCTCAACTCCAGAGCGTGAGCTTGCCCGGGTTCATCATGAGGCGCACGTCGGTCACGACGCCGTCGGCCACGTCGAGGGTGACCACGCCGATGATGCGTCCCTCGTCTCGAATCGCGAACCCGAGGCCATCGGGCGTCTCGCGGTCGAGCGCTTCCATGGTCGGGCTCTTCTGCATCGTGCCGAGCACGAAACGGGCCACTCTGTCGGCGCCCTGAACAGGATTGCGTGCGGCGTTGACGATGCCGCCGCCGTCCGAGCGCAGCACCACCTCAGGGTCGAGCACCCTGATGAGGCCGGCGAGATCACCTGTCTGAGCTGCGACCGCGAACGCCTTGACGACCTCGTCGTGCTGGGCGCGGGTCGCACGGCGGCCGCGGTCCTGCTGGACGCGACGGCGAGCGGATGTCGCCAGTCGTCGGCACGCCGCCGGGGTGCGACCCACGACCTCGGCGATCTCGTCGAACGGCACCGCGAACACGTCGTGCAACACGAAGGCGACCCGCTCGGCCGGCGTCATCGACTCCAGTACCACCAGCAAGGCGGTGCTGACAGAGTCGTCGAGCGCGACACGCTCGAGGGGGTCCTCGGCGACCGTCGCCGAGAGGTAGGCGTTGGCCGGGATCGGTTCAGGAAGCCACTGTCCGACGTACTGCTCCCGCCGATGACGGGCGGAATCCAGGATGTTCAGGCAGACACGTCCCGCGACTCTGGTCAACCAAGCTCGCGGCACCTCGACCGCAGCTCGTTCCTCGTCGCTGAGCCTGTACCACCTGATGTATGTCTCCTGCACGGCGTCTTCCGCCTCGGCGACGGTGCCGAGCATGCGGAACGCCAGGGACATCAGATGACGCCGCTCGCCGAGCACCACGTCGTACCGTGCGTCGTGGTCGCTCGCATCGAGGGGCATCGCGGTCATCCTTCTTTCTTCAGAGATCGGGCGGCAGCCTAGCCAACGTGGTCATGCCCGAGGTTCGATGCCGAGTGTCACATTTGGACGGGCTATCCGGTCCTGAAGGGTATGAACAACATTCTCGCCTGGAGCGCGCGGTCCGTCCGGACATCCATCGACGTAGAGAGGGCCGTGCGATGAGGATCGTCGTCGCGGGCGGCACGGGGGAGCTCGGAAGGCACGTGGTCGAAGCGGTGCGTGCCGCGGGGCACCAGCCGGTGCCGATCAGCCGCAGCACCGGGGTGGACCTGGTGACGGGCGCGGGGCTCGTCGAGGCGTTGCGGGACGCGTCCGCGGTCATCGACGCCTCCGCGACGAGCAGCACCTCCACGAAGGGCTCCGTTGCCTTCTTCGGCACGGTCACCCGCAACCTGCTGAAGGCCGAGCGCCAGGCCGAGGTGCCGCATCACGTCGCGATCTCCATCATCGGCGCCGCCGAGGTGAGGGCGAACTACTACGCAGGCAAAGCCCTGCAGGAGGAGATCCTGATGGCGGAGAAGGGCGGCTGGTCGATTCTGCGCACGACCCAGTTCTACGAGTTCGTCAGGCAGGTCATCCACGGCGGCAAGATCGGACCGGTACAGGGTGTGCCGACGATGCGCACGCAGCCGGTCGCCGCCTCCGAGGTCGCGGCCGAGCTCGTCGGGATCGCAACCGGTCCGTCGCGCGGGCTGGAGCCCGACTTCGCCGGACCTCGCGAGGAACGGATGGCAGACCTGGTGCGCCGCTACCTCGCCGCCACCGGGCAGCGTCGGCCCGTGGTGGAATTCCCCTTTCCGGGTGCCTGGGGGCGTTCGCTGCGAGACGGAACGGTGCTGCCGAAGCCGGGCACGCGGCTCGGACGTCAGACTTTCGACGAATGGCTCGCGGCATGACCGTCTTCATCCGGATCGGGCTCGCCATCCTCTTTCTCGACGAGCTCGTCGTCGGTGGATGGAACGCCATCAGCCCCGAGACCTTCTACCGCTACTTTCCGACCGTCGACCTGACGCCGCCGTTCAGCGAGCACTATGCCCGTGATTTCGGCGGTGCGACCCTCGGGATCGCGTTGCTCCTCGGCATCGCGTTCTTCGTGCCGAAGGCGCACTTCGTGATCCCCGCAGCGCTCGCCTACTCGGTGTTCGCCGTGCCGCACTTCTTCTACCACGCGTTACACCTCGAGGGGGCGACGACCGGGCAGGCGATCGCCCTGACCGCCGCGAACGCGGTCGTCGCGCTCCTGGGCATCGCTGTCATCGTCGTCACCGTGGTGCGCGACCGCCGCGCGCGGCGCGACGTCGCGGGCTCGGCGGATGCGGCATAACCAGGCGCACCCCTGATGAAAGGGCACCAACCTACGTGGCACTCAGTACCATGTAGGGATGGAGGACCACTCTGAGGCCAGGACTCCGAGTTCACATGGCATGAATCCTGCGACCCGACGTGTGCCCGACCTCCGGGAGCGTCGGCGGCGCGAGCTGACGAGGACGATCGCGGTCACCGCGGTCGAGCTGTTCGAACGGGACGGTTACGCCGCGACGACCATCGAAGGCATCGCCGCGGCGGTGGGCATCTCGCGCACGACGTTCTTCCGGCACTGTGCGACGAAGGAGGCTGCGGTGCTCGTGGACGACGCAGGGCTCGAGCCCGAGCTCGTCTCCGTAGCGGCGGGTGTCTCTGTGCGACATCCGCTGCGTGATCTCGAAGACGCGTGGGAGCAGATGACCGGCGTGTTCGATTCGGACCGGGATGGCCGCGACCGCTTTCTGCGCGTGCGTCGCCTGATGATCGCCAACCCGCAGCTGCTCGCCGCCGGCCTGGAACGCGAGTCTCGTCTGACCGTGCGGATCGCCGCGACGCTGACCGATCACGCGGGGCTTGCCGCCCTGGACGCGTCGGCCGTCGCGGGGAGCTTCTCGCTGGGCATGCGGGTCTCCTTCGACGAGTGGGTGCGTCGTAGCGACGAGATCGCGGAGGCGCCTTCGTTGCGGGAGGTCTACGCCGAGGCGCGCGCGGCTCTCGCCCGTGCGGCGCGTGGGGAGCCGGGCGTGGTGGACGCTGGGGACATGACAGGCGGGGCAGGAAGGGGAGTCGTGGAAGCCGGGGGAGGCGCGGCATGAGCCGGCAGTTCGACAAGGAGTTCTGGGAAGCCCACTGGAGCGATGGGCACGATGCGTCCGTCGTGCCTCCTCACCCCGCGCTCGACACCGAGATCGCCGCCCTTGATACGGGAACAGCCCTCGACGCGGGTAGCGGCGAGGGTGCTGAGGCTGGGTGGCTCGCCGCACACGGATGGGAGGTCACCGCGGTCGACATCTCCGCTGAGGCGCTGCGTCGGGCAGCCGGGACGGTGGCGCCGCGATCAGGCCACATCTCGTGGGTCGAGGCGGACCTCACATCCTGGCAGCCCGCGACATCCTTCGACCTCGTCACAACGTTCTACGTGCACCCCACGATTCCGCAACTCGCGTTCTACGAGCGCATCGCGACCTGGGTCGCGCCCGGCGGCACCTTGTTGATCGTCGGGCACGGACAGGCGCATGGTCACGCCCATTCCGCAGACGCGGTCACCGATCCCGAGCGCATCCGCTCGGTGCTCGATCCGGCCAGGTGGGACGTGCAGACCGCGGAGGTGCGTGACTGTGAGGTGGGCGAAAGGCACTGGCATCCGGTCACGCTCCGCGACGTGATCGTGCGCGCCAGGAGGCGGTAGCAAGAGCATCTTGTGACTTTCACACGGGATGTCGCCGATACCATCGACACGACATGACCACAGGTGACTCCGCAGCCGGGGCCGAGGGCCACCGAGGCGCCGAGGCCCACTCCGGGGCATCCGCTCTCGCGCGTGGCGTGGCCGCCTCCGTCGCCGCCTCGGTGCTCTTCGGCGTGCTCTTCTTCCTGGCCAGAGAGCTGCGGGTGCTCGACGCCGACGTGTTCTTCGCGTGGCGCGTCATCGCGACGCTTCCCGTGGTCGCCGTGCTCTTCACGGTGTTCGGCGGGTGGCGGGATGTCGGAGCCATCCTCACACGAGTACGACGCGCCCCCGCACTCGTTCTGGTGCTCATCGTCGACGCCCTGCTCCTCGGCGTACAGCTCTGGATCTTCGGCTGGGCACCGCAGACCGGACACGGCCTCGAAGCAGCACTCGGCTACCTGCTGATGCCACTCGTGATGGTCGTGGTCGGGGTCGCGCTGCACAGCGAACGGCTCTCGCTGCTCAGGGTGCTCGCGGTGGCGTGCGCGGTGATCGGGGTGGTCGCGGCGATCGTCGTCGCCGGGGGAGTCGCACTCGTCACCATGGTGGTGGCGCTCGGCTATCCGCTGTACTTCGTGGTGCGTCGGCGCGCGCGGCTGGACACCACGGGTGCGTTCAGCCTCGAGTTGGTCATCCTGCTCCCGATCGCAGTCTGGTTCCTCGTCACCCAACACGGGTTCGCGCCGCTCGTCGCCTCACCATTGCTCATCCTGGGCGTCGCATTGCTCGGGATCGTCAGCGGGGCAGCTCTGAGCCTTTACCTGCACGCGAGCAGCGTGCTGCCCTTCGGTCTTTTCGGCCTGCTCACCTACCTGGAGCCGGTGCTGCTGATCGCCGTCTCCGCACTGCTTCTGGGAGAGCAGCTGACGGTCGCGGACGCATTCGTCTACGGGCCGATCGCGGTCGCACTCGTGCTGCTCGCGATCGAGCCGTTCCGCCGGCCGTCGGTCAGTGCTCGCCCTTGATCACGAAGAACGATCCGCGGATGACCCCCGCCAGCTTCGACTTCTGACGGGCGAACTTGAACGTGTCGGCCAATTCCTCCGGCACCTCCATGCCCTCGGAGAGCTTGAAGCCGACGGCGCGCTTGCCCTGGTCCGCGAGGGTGTACATGACGTTGATCTCGAGTCCGGACTCGTAGAAGACGAAGGCCATGCGGATGCCCTCGACCTCGAATCCGGTCACCTCGAGGGGTTTGGAGGCGATGGCGATGCCACGCTCATCCGACAGGATGCCGGTCACCCAGTCGAGGCTCTCCGCGTCCTCCTCCGCGGGGACGACGGTGAAGACGTGGTCGTACTTGTTCGTGAAGTAGCGCGCCTCGTTCGCGCGCAGCCCTGCAAGGGCATCCGCGACCGGGGACGATTCGAGTCCGACGGTGGAGACGTTCACGAAGTCGACGACGTATGGCACTTGTCCTCCAGGTGATGATGCGACGAGGCAACAGTATCCGACAGCCGTGCCGTGGAGCGGGAACGATGTCCGGGATCGATGGGATGCCCGGGCGTGGCCGTCACTCCGTGCTGTCCTCGTCGCGGTTCGCGTCGTCCGCGTGCGCACGCATGTAGCGCTCGATGCGCCGATCGGGTACGAGCCAGATCACGGCGACGGCGACGTAGGGAACCAGGCCGATCCACGGATCGATGAACGCCAACGCGATGCCCAGTAGGTACAAGACGATGGAGAGCCAACCCTTGACATCCCTACCGAGGGCTTCTTTGAGACGCTCTCCGCCTGGCCGACGCATGATGGTGCGCTGCAGCACGGTGTAGGCGATCGCGGCGGCGATCAGGTTGACGCCGTAGATCACGGTCGGAACCGTGGCGACGTTCGTCTGGGTCATCCACGCGGTGGTGAACGGGTAGAGCGAGAGCCAGAAGAGCAGGTGCAGGTTCGCCCAGAGGAGCCCGCCGTCGACATACGGCCGCAGCTGGAACATGTGGTGGTGGTTGTTCCAGTAGATGCCGATGTAGATGAAGCTCAGCACGTAGGTCAGCAGCCCGATGCCGCTGGTGTGCACCAGGTCGGCGAACGTCTTGCCCTCCGGCACTGCGAGGCCGAGCACCATGACAGTGATGATGATGGCCAGAACGCCGTCGCTGAACGCCTCGAGTCGTGATGACGTCATGTGCTGCCTCCCTGGTCTTGCACTCCGCTGAATCTCACCAGCTGCGGCACCCGCCACGCGAGGATGGCGACGAACGCGATCAGCAGCGCACCTGCTGCGCTCGCGGTCAGCGCGACCCCGATCAGGGAGGCGATTGCACCCAGCACGAGCGTCGAGACCGGCTGGATGCCGATCGCGAGCTCTTGCAGACCGAGGACCCTGCCGTGCAGCTCCGGTCCCGTCGTCAGCAGCAGGAGCGTGGTCTGCAGCACGTTGAAGGCGGCGCTGGCGAGCCCGACGAGACCCAGCATCACGAAGGCGACGGGGACGTTCGCGATGGACGCGAAGAGAATCCAGAACAGCGCCCAGGCGGCAGTGCCGAACACGAAGAGGGCGCCCTTGAACCTGAAGTCGCCGAGCGCGGCGATGATCAACGAGCCGATCAGGCCGCCAAGACCGCACACGGTGAGCAGGGCGCCGAGGCCTGCGGCGTTCAGATGGAACGAGTCCTGCGCGAAAACCGGCATGAAGGACTGATAGATCGGCCAGAGCAGAGTGTTCGCGGCGAACGTGATGAGGAGCACGGCCATCGTCAAGCGGTCGCGGCCGATGATCCGCATGCCGCTGACGACCATCCGGAGCACGGGCTGCCCCTCGTATGGCGGGTTCGGCACACCACGCAGCGGGATCATCAGCGCGAACGAGATGAGATACCAGCCGACAGAGACCCAGAGTGCGGCCGGCGCACCGATCGCGGCGATCAGCACCCCGCCGATCGCCGGACCGATGACCTGAGTGGAGTTCATGGCCAGGGCGTTCAGCGCGTTCGCGTTCGACAGGTTCTCGGAGCCGACGAGGTCGAGCACCAGTGACGCCCGCGCCGGCTGCGAGGGAGACTGCGCGAGGCCGATGGCGAATCCGCCGACCACGAGCATCCAGTACGACAGGATGCCCGCGCTCGCAAGTGCCCCGACGACGGAGACGGCGACGGTGGCCCATCCACACGCGATCAGCAGCAGCCGAACCCGGTTGTGCCGGTCGGCGAGAGCTCCCGCAACGGGACCGAGGAACATCGGCGACAGGCGAGCCGCTCCGAAGACGGCGACGAGCAGATCGGAGTGCGTCATCTCGAACGCCAGCCACGACATCACGAGGGTCTGGGTCCACACGCCGCCGAAGAAGAAGAGATTCGAGAACCACAGCAGCCGGAAGCGCGGATTGCCGCGTAGCGATGAGAACGGTCCGGCGAGCACCACTCCGAGACCTCGCCGCGCACGCTGCGCCTCAGCAAGCTGCTGCGCGGCTTCGCGGGTCACGGCGTCGGGTGTTCCTTGCTCGATCAGGTTGCGCGACGCGCACCTGGCCCCGCGAGTGGTCAGGAACCAACCTATCGGTGCTGAGGGATCGTCGGGGTTTCGAGACGCGCGCCTGCAGCGCGCTCCTCAACCCGCGGAAAAGGGAGCGTCCGCGATCTGAGCCCGCCTGTTAGCGCGTGGAGAGACTGCGGAGGGCGGCCTCTGCCGCGACCCAGGGGAGCATGGCGCACTTGACGCGGGCCACGTACCGCGACGCACCCTGGAACACCACCGCGTCGCCGAGCAGATCCTCGTCGCCCTCGAGCTGACCGCGTGAGTGCATCATGGTGCGGAACGACTCGATGCGCTCGGAGAGGTGCTCGGGAGTGTCGTCGTCGACCACGCTCGCGAGGATCGACGCTGATGCCTGTGAGATGGAGCATCCATGCCCCTCCCACGTGATCTCGCGGATGCGTCCATCGGCTCCGGGCTGCAACTGGAGGGTGACCTCGTCGCCGCACGTCGGGTTCACCTGGTGCGACTGCGCGATGGCGCCCTCGACCAGATGGCGGCCGTGCGGGTGCTTCGAGTGGTCGAGGATCAGCTCCCGGTACAGGTCTTGCAGTCCGGTCGGCTGGATGTCGCTGCTGCGCTGCGGCTGGCTCATGCGCCCGCCCCCTCGCGGTCGGCTCCGAAGAATTCGCGCACCGTCGCCAGCCTGTCGATCGCGAGATCGATCTCGGCCGTCGTGTTGTAGAGGTATGTGCTGATGCGCGTCGTCGCGGTGACGCCGAACCTGCGGTGCAGCGGCTGCGCGCAGTGATGGCCGACGCGCACGGCGATGCCCACGTCATCCAGATACTGGCCGACGTCGTGGGCGTGAACACCGTCGACCGTGAAGCTGACGAGGCCAGAGCGCTCGTCGGCGTTCTTCGGTCCGAGAACGTGCACGCCCGGCAGCTCATCGAGTCCGCGCAGCAGGTGGCCGGTGAGGTGCTGCTCGTGCTCGTGGATACGTGCAACGCCCACGTCGCGCAGGTAGCGCACCGCCTCGGCGAGCGCGATCGCCTGGGAGACCTGCTGCGTTCCGGCCTCGAAGCGCTGGGGCGACGGCAGGTACTCGGCACCCTCGAGAGTGACGGTCGTGATCATCGAACCGCCGGTGAGGAACGGGGGAAGGGCGTTCAACAGCTCGGAGCGCCCGTAGAGCACCCCGATGCCGTTCGGACCGAGCATCTTGTGGCCGGAGAAGGCGGCGAAGTCCACCCCGAGGGCGACGACGTCGACGGGCATGTGCGGCACGGACTGGCAGGCGTCGAGCACGACGAGCGCTCCCACCTCGTGGGCGAGCCGCGCGAGATGCGAGACGGGATTCACCGTGCCGAGAACGTTCGAGACGTGGGTGAAGCACACCAACTTCGTGCGCTCGCCGATCAGCTCCTCCGCCTGATCGAGTCGCAGGTGGCCGTCATCCGTGATCCCGATCACACGAAGCATCGCGCCGGTACGTGCGGCGAGCTCCTGCCACGGGATGAGGTTGGCGTGGTGCTCCATCTCGGTCACGACGATCTCGTCGCCGGGGCCGAGGCGGAAGCGCTCAGACACCGAGCCGCCTCGGCCGAGGCTCGCGTTCGAGATGGCGTAGGCGACGAGGTTCAGTGCCTCGGTGGCGCCCGAGGTCCAGACCACCTCGTCGGGCTGGGCGCCGATGAAGGCGGCGACGGCAGCCCTGGCATCCTCGAACAACTCGGTCGCTTCCGCGGCGAGGGTGTGGGCGCCGCGGTGCACTGCGGCGTTCTTCGTGAGCAAGAAGTCGGTCTCGGTCTCGAGAACGGTGATGGGACGCTGCGCGGTGGCGCCGGAGTCGAGATAGACGAGCGGATGACCGTTCACCGACTCGTCGAGCAGCGGAAAGTCCTGCCGCAGGCGCTCGAAATACGAGTCGGAGATGAGCACCGGCGTTCGCCCGGTGGTCATCCCGGTCGTCGTGTTTCCCGTGCCTGTACCCATCGCCGCGTTCATCTCCATGTCGCACGCGAGCCTACCCAGCGGCGCTCAGAAGCGCAGAGGTGTTACGGGCACCACGTCGTAGGTGAGCACGGCGAACCGTCCCACCTGCTCGACGGACTCCAGCCGCAGCCTGTCGCTGAGCACGGTGCGGGGCAGCAGGGGTGCACCCGCAGCGAGGAAGACGGGGGCGACCGAGAGCACGATGCGATCCAAAGCCCCGACATCTAGGAACTGACCGACGAGGTCGCCGCCGCCCTCGACCCAGACGTGCTTCTCGCCGGCCGCGTCACGGATGACCTGCAGCTGAGCCTGCACCGGGCCGCTCACCACCCGCACGTTCGCTCCGCGAGGGATCGGCAGCTCACGTGTCGAGAAGACGAACGTCGGGCGTGAGCCGAAGTAACCCTGCCACTTCTCGGGTTCGGCGAGCACGTTCTCGTGGTCGAGCACCCACTCGTAGGTGGTGGACCCCATCACCAACGACCCGATCGAGTCGAGGAAGGCGTCCATGGGCGGCTCCTCGCCGCCGACGTCGAACAGCCATTGAAGCGAGTTCTGCAGATCGGCAAGGTAGCCGTTCACCGTCGTGGCCGTGTTGAAGATGATCGCCATGGCGCCAGCATGCCAGCGGCCACCGACACGCTGCCGCGACTCATCAGCCGATCACCAGCCGAGTTCGCCTGCGTCCTCCTGGTAGGTGCCGGTCGGGCCGTCAGGTCCGATCGTCGCCCAACGCACGACGACCTCCGCGCTGACCTCCACGGGGCGGCCGGGGTGGGCGGTGCCGCCCAGTTCCGTCGCGGTGATTCCCGGCTCGAGGGCGTTGAACTTCACCTCGGGGATCGCCTTCGCGTACTGCAGCGTGAGCATCGAGACGGCGGCCTTGCTGGCGCCATAGACGATCGACGGGTAGTTGAACGCGGGACGCTCGGGGTTGGTCACGGCCCAGAACGAGCCCAGCGCGCTGGAGATGTTCACCACGACGGGGTTCTCCGACTTGCGCAGCAGGGGGAGCGCTGCCTCCGTGACACGCACGATGCCGACGGCGTTCGTGTCGAAGACCTCGAGCGCCTCCGGCCCGGTCCGTCCGACCAGTCCGATGCCTGCATTGTTAACGAGCACGTCGAGCCCGCCATCCGCCTCGATGGAGGCGAGCGCGGCCGTGACGGAGTCGTCGTCTGTGACGTCAAGCTGCACGAACCTCGCGCCGAGCTCGTCGGCTGCCGCTCGGCCGCGTCCTTCGTCGCGGGATCCGAGGTAGACGGTGTGCCCTGCTGCGATGAGCTGACGGGCGGTTTCTTTGCCGAGGCCCTTGTTGGCCCCGGTGATGAGTGTTGTTGTCATGTCTCGAGCATCGGCCGGCACCGCGATCGGAGGCAGTCGTCCCGTTGTCGTAGGACTGCCGTTACCACGACAGGGCCGCGTCATCCGCGCAGACTGGAACGGTGGAGAACAGCGAGTTCGGGCCGGCGTTGCGGCGATGGCGGGAGCGGGTCGGCCCCGAGACGGTGGGCATCCCCGTCTCCGGTCGCCGTCGTGCGCCTGGCCTGAGGCGCGAGGAGCTCGCAGGGCTCGCCGGCATCTCCGTCGACTACCTGACCCGGCTGGAACAGGGGCGCGCAACGTCACCGTCACCGCAGGTGGTGGAGTCCCTGGCGCGCGGGCTGCGGCTCTCCGACACCGAGCGCGAGCTCATCTTCCACCTCGCCGGACTCGCCGCACCGGGGCGTGGAGTCATCTCGTCGCGGATCGCCCCCAGCGTGCAGCGACTGCTCGACAGGTTGCAGGGCACCCCGGTCGCCGTCTTCGACGCCATGTGGAACCTCGTCGTGTGCAATGGGCCGTACCGCGCGCTGATGGGCGAACAGGCCACGCGTGGCGTCGAGCGCAACGCGGTCTGGCGCAACCTCGTCGGGCCCGGTAATCGTTCGGAGCAGACCGCAGAGGAGAAGGCCGAGTTCGAGGCCGCCATGGTGGCCGACCTGCGGCTGACGGCGTCCCGCTATCCGGCCGACCGCGAGCTCGGCAGGCTGATCGACATACTGCGCAACGACAGCCCGCGCTTCGTCGAGCTGTGGGACTCCGCCTCGGTCGCGCCGCATCGCGAACAGGCCAGGCACAAGATCGTGCAGCATCCCGCCGTCGGTCGCATCGCCCTCGACTGCGACACCCTCACCGTCGCCGGCGACGATCTGCGCATCATGGTCTACACCGCGGAGCCCGGCACGGATGACTCGGAGCGACTCGCGCTCGCCGTGGTGCTCGGAACACAGGAGCTGGTCGAGTGAGGTCTAGAAGGCCGGCTCGCTCAGGACCTGCTGCAGCACTGTCGCCTCGCTGATGTCGTCGCGCTTCGAGGCGGTGAGCAAAGTCAGGGTGCCGTCGGCCGCCAGCGAGCGCAGCGAGCCGAGCGCCTCTGCGCGCTCCGGGGCATCCAACTCGGCGCGATAGCGTCCGGCGAACTCGTCGAACTTCTCCGGATCGTGTCCGTACCACTGCCGAAGCTCGGGCGACGGGGCGACGTCCTTGCACCACTCGAACAGCGCAGCACGCTCCTTGCTGATGCCCCGGGGCCAGAGTCGATCGACAAGCACTCGCTTGCCGTCCGTCGCCTCCGGTGCATCGTAGATGCGCCGCACCTGAACCCTCGACGTGGTCATCCGGCCACCTCCCCCTCTTCCGCCACCGCTTCGCCCGGTGCATCAACGTTCTGCGCTGCCCGCAGCACATCCTCCAGCATGTCCTGCGTGAGACGGCCGGTGAAGGTGTTCTGCTGACTCACGTGGAAGCTCCCGAGAACGGTGATGGCACGGCCGTCCGGATGGGTCAACCGCACGACGGCTCCGTGCGCGAACCGCGGCCGCGGCCGGGGCACCAGCCATCCGCCCGCCGTCAGAACGGAGAACAGAGCCTGCCAACCGAACGCGCCGAGCACGACGATCGAGCGCAGCGTCGGCGCGAGCAGCTCGAGCTCCCGCACGAGGAACGGCGAGCAGGTGTCGCGCTCCAGCGGGGTCGGCTTGTTCGCGGGCGGTGCGCAGCGCACAGGAGCGGTCATCCGCACGTCGTACAGCTGCATGCCGTCGTCGGCATATGTCGAGTGCGGCTGGCTCGCAAGCCCCACGGCGTGCAAGGCGGTGAACAGGATGTCGCCACTGCGATCACCCGTGAACATCCGCCCCGTGCGGTTGGCGCCGTTCGCGGCGGGAGCCAGCCCGACGATCAGGATGCCCGCGTCGGCGGGCCCGAACCCGGAAACCGGCTTGCCCCAGTACTCCTCGTCGCGGAAGGAGGCCCTCTTGACGCGTGCGACCTCCTCGCGCCATTCGACGAGCCTCGGGCACGCGCGGCATGTCGTCACGAGCAGGTCCAGTTCCTGCAGACTCTGGGTCGCAGCGGCCGCGGACGGTGCGGTCTCCGCTGCGCGTGCCGAATCGAGGGGCGGGCTTGGCGGCATGGCTTCACGCTACGCTCGTGCCGTATCCACAGCATCCACCGAAAGGTCCCGCGATGTCGCTTGCCGAACTCCTCGTCACCCCTCTCGGCTGGGTGCTGCGCGGCAAGCACGCGAAGCCCGAGTTCAGCGTGCAGTTCGCATCTGAACTGTCTGGCGGCAGCACGCTGAAGGTGTCGTCCCCGGCGTTCGAGGACGGTCAGAGCATCCCGAAGCGGCACAGCGGTGTCGGCAGAGGCGACAACGTGTCGCCGGCCCTCGAGTGGACCGGCGCGCCGGAGGGCACGCGGCAGCTGCTGCTCATCATCGAAGACGTCGACGTGCCTCTCGCCAGGCCGATCGTCCATATGATCGCGCTGCTGGAGCCCGGCGATGACGGCGTTCGCGAGGGCGCGCTCACTCCGGGCAACCTCGCCGTGCACTACGTCCCCGCGTTCCACGGATGGCTCGCGTACCAGGGGCCGCGTCCCTTCCCCGGTCACGGTGCACATCACTACGGCTTCCACGTCTATGCGCTCGACACCGAGCTGGACTCGCACGGCATCGCAGGCCTCGAGCAGCTGCTTCCGCTCGTCGACGGCCATGTACTGGCATCCGGCGTGCTGATCGGCTGGCAGAAGGCGTAAGCGAAGGCGCTTCGAGACCGAGGCAGCACAGCCGCCTCGGCCCTGGCGTCGCGATGAAGACCCACCGAGGCTTCACTTTTGGCTCCAGGGCGCACGCGCGGGGTCACCGTGCATATCGTGAAGCATGACCCCTTTGCACAGCGGGCAGAGCCCCCTCCCAACGAGCCCTTCTTCATCGACGAGCGCCCCGGCGCCCCAGATCGGCACGCTCGGTGAGCTGAAGGCATCCGGTCACGTGCTGAAGCCGCTGCGAGTCGAGGTGCGCGACAACCTCCTCGCCAAACTGCGAGCCGGTGAAGATCCTTGGCCCGGCGTGCACGGCTTCGAGAGCACCGTCATCCCGCAGCTCGAGCGCGCACTGCTCGCCGGCCATGACATCGTGCTGCTCGGCGAACGCGGTCAGGGCAAGACGCGAGTGCTGCGCACGATCGGTGGCCTGCTCGACGAGTGGACCCCGGTGATCGCCGGCTCCGAGCTGGGTGAGCACCCCTATCAGCCGATCACGCACGCGTCGCAGCGCAGGGCGGCCGAGCTGGGCGACGCGCTTCCCGTCGAATGGAGGCACCGCAGCGAGCGCTATGTGGAGAAGCTGGCGACGCCCGACACCTCGGTCGCCGACCTGATCGGCGACGTCGACCCGATGAAGGTGGCTGAGGGAAGATCGCTCGGTGACCCGGAGACGATCCACTTCGGGCTCATCCCGCGCAGCCATCGCGGCATCGTCGCGATCAACGAGCTGCCCGACCTGGCTGAGCGCATCCAAGTGTCCATGCTCAACGTGATGGAGGAGCGCGACATCCAGATCCGCGGCTACGTGCTGCGGCTGCCGCTCGACGTTCTCGTCGTCGCGAGCGCGAACCCCGAGGACTACACGAACCGCGGCCGCATCATCACGCCGCTGAAGGACAGGTTCGGCGCGGAGATCCGTACCCACTACCCGCGGCAGCTGGAGGCGGAGATCGCGGTCATCCGTCAGGAGGCCGATCTCGTCGCCGACGTGCCAGATCACCTGATCGAGATCCTCGCCCGATTCACCCGCAACCTGCGTGAGTCGAGCTCGGTGGACCAGCGCAGCGGTGTCAGCGCCCGATTCGCGATCGCCGGTGCTGAGACGATCGCGGCCGCCGCCCTTCACCGCTCGACGTCACGGGGCGAGGATGACCCGGTGGCGCGCACCGTCGACCTGGAGACCGCCGTCGACGTGCTCGGCGGCAAGATCGAGTTCGAGACGGGGGAGCAGGGTCGCGAGTCCGAGGTGCTCACCCACCTGCTTCGCACGGCGACGGCCGACACCGTGCGTGCCCACCTGCGGGGTGTCGACTTCGGGCCGCTGGTCACCGCCATCGAGGACGGTGCGATGGTCGCGACCGGCGAACGCGTCACGGCGCGGGAGTTCCTCGAGGGTCTCCCCGTGCTCGGTGAGTCGCCGCTCTACGACGAGGTCGTCGAGCAGCTCGGCGCGAAGACCGACGGCGAGAGGGCCGCCGCAATCGAGCTGGCGCTCGAGGGTCTCTACCTGGCGCGCAAGATCGGCAAGGACACCGATGGCAGCGAGACGATCTATGGCTGAGCCCCAACGCGGACCGGTCAGCCGGTTCCATCGGTACGAGGGCGGCGATCCGCTGGCCCCGCCGGTCGATCTCGCCGAAGCGCTCGACGCCATCGGCGAGGACGTGATGGCGGGATACTCGCCGGAGCGCGCGCTGAACGAGTACCTCCGCAGAGGCGGACGCGACCAGCTGGGCCTGGACGACCTCGCACGCCAGGTGCAGGGCCGCCGCCGCGACCTGCTCCGCAGACACAACCTCGGTGGCACGCTGCAGGACATCCAGAAGCTCCTCGACCACGCGGTGCTGGAGGAGCGCAAACAGCTCGCACGCGATGTGGACATGGATGACCTGGATCGCGACTTCGCCGAGATGAGGCTCGAGAACCTTCCCACCTCCACCTCGGCGGCCGTGAACGAGCTGGCGGACTACGACTGGCGCTCGTCGCAGGCCCGTGCCGACTACCAGAAGATCAAGGACCTGCTCGGGCAGGAGCTGCTCGGTCAGCGGTTCGAGGGCATGAAGCAGACCCTGCAGAACGTCTCGGACGACGACCGCCAGGCCGTGAACGAGATGCTCTCCGACCTCAACGACCTGCTCGACAAGCACCGTCGGGGCGAGGACACGCAGCAGGACTTCGACGACTTCATGCAGAAGCACGGCGACTACTTTCCCGAGCAGCCGCAGAACGTCGACGAGCTGATCGACGCGCTCGCCGCGAGGTCGGCGGCGGCGCAGCGCATGCTCAACTCGATGACTCCGGAGCAGCGCGAGGAGCTGATGGGACTGTCGCAGCAGGCGTTCGGCTCCCCGCAGCTCATGCAGTCCCTCTCCCAGCTCGACGACAACCTCAGGGCCCTGCGGCCCGGCGAGGACTGGTCGGGCTCCGAGCGTTTCGACGGAGACGGCCCGCTCGGGCTCGCGGAGGGCGCCCAGGTGATGGCGGATCTCGCCGACCTCGACGAGCTCTCTGAGCAGCTGTCGCAGGCGTACGACGGTGCTCGGCTCGACGACATCGACCTCGACAAGCTCGCAGGACAGCTCGGCGACGACGCCGCGGTGGATGCCCGCACCCTGCGCGAGCTGGAGCAGGCGTTGCGCGCCAACAACACGTTCCGGCGCGACTCGAACGGAAACCTCCAGCTCACGCCCAAGGCGATGCGGCAGCTCGGTCAGACGCTTCTGAAAGACATCGCGACGCGGATGTCCCGGCGCGCGGGGGAGCGCGACGTGCGGCTGGCAGGCGCCGCGGGCGAGGCATCCGGTGCGACGAAGCCGTGGGAGTTCGGCAGCACCGAGCCGTGGGACATTCCGCGCACCATCCTCAACGGCGTTCTTCGGCGAGCGGCAGGCGGCGACGGCAGGGCGATCGGGCTCGACGACATCGAGGTCAGCGAGACCGAGTCGCGAACACAGGCCGCCGTCGCACTGCTTGTCGACACCTCGTTCTCGATGGCGATGGATGGCCGCTGGGTGCCGATGAAGCGAACCGCCCTCGCACTGCACACCCTGATCCGCACGCGGTTCCGCGACGATCGGCTTCAGCTCATCGGATTCTCACGGCACGCGCAGGTGATGGAGATCGAGGAGCTCACCGGCCTCGATGCCATGTGGGACAAGGGCACGAACCTGCACCACGCGCTGCTGCTGGCCAACAGATACTTTCGCAAGAACCCCGACGCACAGCCCGTGCTGCTGGTCGTCACGGACGGCGAGCCGACGTCGCACCTCGAAGCGGACGGCAGCGTGCACTTCGCCTATCCGCCCCATCCGGTGACCGTTGCGCACACCGTCGACGAGTTGGATGTC
The DNA here is from genome assembly GCF_054779035.1 of Humibacter soli. Classification (NCBI taxonomy): domain Bacteria; kingdom Bacillati; phylum Actinomycetota; class Actinomycetes; order Micrococcales; family Microbacteriaceae; genus Humibacter; species Humibacter soli. Next base: position 594,992 of record NZ_BAAGYX010000001.1, read on the forward strand.
TCGCAACGACTCGGCGCGCAGATCACGATCTTCCGCCTCGGTTCCGACCCGGGCCTTGCACGCTTCGTGGACGGACTCGCGCGGCGAGTCGGGGGTCGCGTCGTCGCACCGGAGCTCGACGACCTCGGGGTCGCCGTCGTGGACAGCTACCTCGGCTCGCGAGCGCCGAGGCCCGGCAGCACGACGGATGCCTGGGGATCGGTCGGACGCGATGGCATGTTCGGCGACCCGGGCTCCCAGTTCGGCTGGCGGGGGTTCTGGGTCGACGAGTGACTCACTGAGTCTCGAGCTGGTCGATCTCGTCGCGCAGCGACGACCGCCACTCCCTTGTCGACGACGCGCCGGCCACCGTGGGGGCGGAGCCGACGAGCAGCCTGCTGTACGGGTGGGCGGGGGACGAGATGACGTCGCGGGTGCTGCCGGAGTCGACGACGCGCCCGCGGTAGAGCACGACCACCCGGTCGGTGATGCCCGCGACCGAACCGAGGTCGTGCGAGATGAACAGCAGACCGACGTCGGGGCCCGCGAGTCTCTGCAGCAGCTCGAGGATCTGCACGCGGTTCGCGGAGTCCAGAGCGCTCACCGGTTCGTCGAGGATGAGCAGCGAGGGCTCCGTGATGAGCGCACGCGCGATGGCCGCCCGCTGCCGCTGACCTCCGGAGACTTGTCCGGGCAGCCGGTCGAGCAGGTCGGCATCCAGGAGTACCCGATCGAACTGCGTGTGCACCCGCTGCTCGATCTCGGCCCGTGAGAGGCCGCCGCGCACGAGAAGGGGCTCCGAGACGGACTGGCGAAGGGTCGCCTCGGGGTCGAGGCTGCGTAGCGGGTCTTGGAAGACGTAGTTGGCGACGCCCGCCCGACGGAACTCCCGCCGTTGCCTGGCGCTGAGGCGCGTCACGTCCTTGCCCTCGATCCGCACCGAGCCCTTGCTGGGGGAGACGAGGCCGAGCACGGTGCGGGCGAGCGTCGACTTGCCAGACCCCGTCTCGCCGATCAGTCCGACGATCTCGCCCCTCCGCACGGTGAGGTGCGCCTCGAAGAGCACCTGGCGGCGTGATGGGCCGCGTCCGTACGCGACGTCGATGCCCTCGACCCGCAGGAGCTCCGCCTGCAGAAGTTCAGTCACGAGATGCCTCCTCCTGGCCCAGGAACCGCTCGAGCCCGTACCGGTGGTGCTCGTCGAGCAGGAGACGCGTGTACTCGTGTTGGGGAGAGAAGAGCACCTCGTCGCGGGTGCCCTGCTCGACGACCTCACCGGCGCGCATGACGATGATCTTCGAGCACAGCTGTGCGACGACGGCGAGGTCGTGCGAGACGACGATGAGCGCGAGACCCAGGCGCTCCCGCAGGTCCGCGAGAAGGTCGATGATCTCCGCCTGCACCGTCACGTCCAACGCCGTGGTGGCCTCGTCGGCGATGAGAAGGGCCGGCTCGGATGCCACCGCCGCGGCGATGAGCGCACGCTGGAGCATCCCTCCCGACAGCTCGTGCGGGAACTGGTGGTGCACGTATTCGGGATCGCGGATGTGCATGGCCGCCAGCAGCTCGATCGAGCGCGTCCTGGCTTCGCGTCGGCCCATGCCCTTCTTGACGCGAAGCACCTCCTCGACCTGCTTGCCGACGGTGATCGACGGGTTCAGGTACGACGCCGGGTCCTGGAACACGGCGGCGATGCCGGTGCCGCGCAGTCGCACCCAATCCCGTTTGGAGAGGGTGCGCACGTCACGGTCGAAGAGGCGAACGTCGCCTCCGACGATCTCGAACAGCTCGGGCAGCGCGCCGAGCAGCGCTCGACAGGTGATGGTTTTGCCGCTCCCCGACTCGCCGACGATTCCGATCACCTCGCCCGGTACCAGCGTGAACGAGATGCCCGAGACCGCGTTCGTCTCGGCGTAGTGGTTGTGGATCGTCAGGTTCTCGACCTCGACCACGAAGGAACTCGCGTCCGACATCCCTCATCCCTCCTGCACGGTTCGGACGACGGGGCGGCGAGAGCGCCTGCGAAGTGCGCGCTTCTTCTGCAAGACACGGCCGCCTTCGCCCGAGGAGTCCCTGATGACGTCCGCGAGCAGGTTGAGCGCCAGCACCGTGAGCACGATCAGCGCGATGGGGAAGATCGGCGCATAGGGCTGGTAGGCGAGGTACCCCACGTCGGAGGCGAGCATGCCACCCCACGTGGGCGCAGGGGGCTGCACCCCGATGCCGAGGAACGTGAGGCTGGCGACGATGACGAGCCCGGTCCCTGCGGCGCTCGCCGCGGCGATGCCGAGCGGAGCGATCACCTTGGGGAGCACGTGCTTGCGCAGGATCCACGTCGCCGAGGCACCGGTGAGTGCGGCCGCCTCCACGTACTGCGACGTCGAGACCGGCAGGGCCGCGGCACGCACGACGCGGTAGACCATGGGCGAGAGCAGGATGCCGACGCTCACCATCGCCTGCGTCATCCCGTTTCCGAGGAGCGCCGTCATGGCGACCGCGAAGACCAGGAACGGCAGCGCGATCAGCGTGTCGACGAGGCGCAGGGTCACCCACTCGAACGTGCGCCCGAGGTACACGGACAGCAGCCCGGGAACTGACCCGACCACGAGGGCGATCCCGGCGACCTCGACGGCGCCGAGCACGCTCACGGGCGCTCCGGACAGCAGCCTGCTGAGCACATCGCGACCGAGGTAGTCGGTGCCGAGCGGATGAGCCGTGGAGGGTGCGGCGAGCACGCTGCCGCTACCGGCGAGCGGGTCGTGCGGTGCCACGAGCGGGCCGACGATGCCGATCACGAGAACGCCGAGCAGGATGACCACCGAGACCCATGCCGTCGGCATCCGCACCAACCGCGCGACCACCTCAGACCCCTCTCGCCGCGGACGGGACGATGCGGTTCAGCAGCACGTTCACGATCAGGTTGAACACGACGACGATGACGATCGAGACGACGAGCACGCCCTGCACCGACGGAACGTCGCCGTGCAGCGCCGACTGGCTGGCGAACACCCCGTAACCCGAGAGCGCGAAGATCGTCTCGGTCACGACGGCGCCGCCGAGCAGGTTCGGCAAGTGCAAGCCGATCAACGCGAGCGACGGGCCGGCCGCATTCCGGAAGACGTGCACGAAGAACACCCGCCGCGGTGCGAGCCCCCTGAGGGTGGCGCCCAGAACATAGTTCTCCTGGTACGCGCTCACGATGCCTGCCCGAAGCTGCCTGGCGATGGCGGCGACCGTGTCGAGGCTGAGCGCGATGGCCGGCAGGATGATGTGCGTGAACCACGGCCCGAACCCGGCGCTCGGCGGCACGTAGCCGGCCGAGGGAAGCACGTTGAGGCTCACCGCGAACACCGCGATCAACGCGATGCCGACGGCGAACGGCGGCAGCACCGAGGCGAACGACACGAACGCCGTGATGATGCGGTCGAGCAGCGACGTGGCGGTGAGCGCAGCGATCACGCCGAGCAGCACCCCGAAGGTGATGCCGATCAGGAGCGCGAGGCCCGCGACGGAGAGGCTGATGGCCATGCGCTGCCCGATGAGCTCGCTCACCGGCACCCCGCTCAGCCAGCTCGTGCCGAGGTCGCCGTGCAGTACACCGCCGAACCACGTGAAGTAGCGCTCGATCACCGGTTGGTCCAGGCCCCACTGGTGGTTAAGCCTGGCGACCGCCGCAGGAGTCGCGGCCTCGCCCAGTTGCACGTATGCAGGACTCAGGCCGGTCAACGCTCCGAGCAGGAAGGTGATGAAGGTGCCAACCAGGAAGACGGGCACGAAGATCGCCAACGGACGCAGGATGGCGAGCCCGACCCGCTTCGCGCCCAGGAGCGCAACGCGATTGCCCGGCGCGCGAACCCTGGTGCTCGAAGGGCCTGCGAGAAGCTCCGCCTCGGCCGTCACGGCGTGCCGCCGCCGATCGTCACTCCGGTCCAGCTGTAGTAGGCGGGGATCTTCGGCAGCGTCGAGACGGACTTCGCCTTGGCGACGATGTTGGGCACGCTGTCGGTGAACACGAGTCCCGTGGTCGCGAGGCCTGCGCGGGTCGCCGCCTTGATGTTCGCCGCGTAGTCGGGGGAGTCGAGCGGCGTGGCCAGGGCCTTCGAGACGGCCGCTTCGAACGCGGTCCCGCCGTCGACGCCGCTGGAGTTCAGTGCGCCCTGAGCACCGAAGTGCGCTTGGAGCGTCTGGATGGGCGAGTCCCTGCCCGTCGTGCCGTAGGACGACAGTGCATCCTTCTTCGCGAAGAACGAGGCGCCCCAGTTCGGGTCGACCTTCAAGACTGCGTTGATGCCGACCGCCTTCAGCTGCGACTGCAGCAGCTCGTTCTGCGGTGTGTCGGCCGAGACCACGAACGGCACCGTCAGGCCGGAAGCGTAGCCGGCCTCCGCGAGCAGCTTCTTGGCTTTCGCCGGATCGTAGGGGTAGGAGTTCGCGGACTGGTCGTCGTAGGCGATGTAGCCCTTCGGGAACGGCTGGGTCGTCGATTCGCCGTATCCGAAGTCCACCTGCTTGACGATCTGGTCGCGATCGATCGCGTACTTGACCGCTTCGAGCACCTTCGGGTTGTCGAACGGCGCCACCGCCCTGTTCACGCTGAGGTTGTTCGCGTTGAAGCCCGGCTGGAACACCACGTCGAGGTCGGCGGCCTGCGCGGCCTTGACCTGGCTCGACGGGATGTCGGCGAAGTTGTACACCCCGGTCTGCAGGCCAGAGACGATCGTCGCCGGGTCGGCGCCGAAGGTCAGCTCGACCTTCGCGATGTGGATGTTCGCAGCATCCCAGTACGCGGGATTCTTGACGAAGGTCGCCGACGAGCCCGGAACGATCTTCACGGGCTTGAACGGGCCTGCGCCGTCGGGGAAGGAGTTCAGTTTGTCCGGGGTGTCCTTCGGGTTCGTGATCTGCCCGACGCGTTGCGCGACGACCAGAGGTATCTGATAGTCGGGCTGGCTGAGGTGGAACACGACGTCGAGGTCGTTCGCGGCGTCGATGGATGCGACGGGGATGAGTCCTTCGCCGACGAGCGCCGAGTTCTTCTGCGTCTTGGCGCGCTCGAAGTACGCCTTGACCGCCGCCGCGTCGAGTGGTGAGCCGTCGTCGAACGTGAGGCCCTTGCGAAGGTGGAAGGTGACCTCGGTGCCGTTGGCGTTGTAGGTCCAGCTCGAGGCCAGGCCGGGCACGGCCTCGCCCTTCGTGTTCGTGTTGGTCAGCGACGCGTATGCGAGGCCGGTGATGCGGAATGCCGCACCACTGCCATCGACCACCGGGTCCCAGCTCGACGGCGCGTACGACGAGGCCCACTTGAGGGTGCCGCCGTCTGCGGCGCTCGCCTGACCGGTCGATCCGTTCGCGGAGCTGCAGGCCGCGAGCGCCGATGTCGCGAGCAGTGCTGCTGCGATCACTGCTGGCAGCCGGCGGAGGTTCCGTCGGCGCGGGGGCGCAAGATTCATGGTGGTCTCCGTGGTCGTTGTGTCGCGTCGTCAGGAGTCGTCGACGACTGCAGGTCTGGCCACGATGCTAGGAAGGCTTGGCATCCGTTCCCAGCGCTGTTACAAACTATGTCTCGTTTGTCACATTGCGTAATCGGCTTTTGTTTCGATCGCGTCCACCGCTCAATGGTTCTTAGACGTAGAGAGAGGCGAGGCAATGGCAGATCAGAAGAGGCAGCTCAAACTCGGGGCCGTACTCACCGGTGTCGGTGGGCCAGGCGCGCACGGCGCGTGGAAGGAGCCGGAGCTTCCGGGTGACGCGAGCGTCGACATCCGCTGGTACATCGAGCAGGCGCAGCGCGCAGAGGCAGCGAAGTTCGACCACATCTTCATCGTCGACAGCCAATTCATCACGCCGGATTCGCCCCCGCACTATCTCAACCGGCTCGAGCCGCTCACGCTCCTCTCCGCGGTGGCCGTCTCGACCGAGAACATCGGCCTGGTCGGCACGCTGACCACCTCGTACAACGAGCCGTTCAACGTGGCGCGCCGGTTCGCGTCGCTCGACCTGATCAGCAACGGACGAGCCGGATGGAACGTCGTCACGAGCGGAGACGAGGGCACGGCCCGCAACTACTCCCGCGACGAGCACTTCGACTACGACACCAGGTACGGCCGTGCGCTCGAGCACGTTCGGGTCGTGCAGGGTCTGTGGGACTCGTACGAGGACGACGCATTCCCGCGTGACAGGGACCGCGGCGTGTTCTTCGACGCGACGCGTCAGCACAAGCTGAACCACAAGGGCGAGTACTTCCGTGTCGAGGGACCGCTGAATATCGAGCGATCGGCTCAGGGCCAGCCGGTGATCTTCCAGGCAGGCGACTCGGAGCAGGGCCGCGATCTCGGCGCGGCGATCGGCGAGGGCATCTTCACCCACGCACCGTCGCTCGAGGCCGGCCAGCGGTTCTACGAAGACCTCAAGAAGCGGGCCGTGCGCTTCGGACGCAACCCCGAGCACGTGCTCATCGTGCCCGGTGTATCCATCGTCGTCGCGGACACCGACGCCCAGGCACAGGAGAAGGAGGACGCCATCCACACCGCCGACCAGGACTTCGGCAAGTCGCTGGCCCAGTTCGGCCGGTCGTTCGGCTGGCACGACTTCAGCCAGTACGACCTGGATGCTCCGTTCCCCGAGCTGCCCGACGATGTCGGTCAGCGCAGCTTCAAGACCTCCAGCGACAGGGTGCGCGGCTACGCCGCCGAGAACGGGCTGAGCCTGCGGCAGACGGTGCTGCACTTCACGAAGCCCAGCCGGTCGCCCTTCGTCGGCAGCCCGGTGACGGTGGCGAACGCCATTCAGGAGTGGTTCGAGTCGCGGGCGCTCGATGGCCTCAACTGGCACATTCGCACTCCGAGCGAGTTCGACCTGTTCGCGGGCGAGGTGCTGCCGATCCTGCAGGAGCGCGGCGTCTTCCGCACCGAGTACGAGGCGAGCACGCTGCGTGGAAACCTGGGTCTCCCCATCCCGCAGAACCGCCACACGGCGGAGCGCTTCGCAGCCGACCCGGCTGCGTAGCCCCGTCGCCCCCGCGCTACTCGACCAGCGGGTTATCCGAAGGCCTCGCGGCCGCTTCGTGCGGCGTCGGCGACCGCGACCGCGAGGCGGTCGAAGAGTTCGGGGTCGTTCTCGGGCAGCTGCATCGCAGACATCCTGATCATGTGGTGCGGCGGCTGCCCGACGTACGACTTCGAGGCGGCGCCGGCGATGATGCCGCCCGCGGCGAGTCGCACGAGTGCGGCGGTCTCGTCGGCCACCTCTACCCACGACACGATGTTCTGCACTCCGTCGTGAACCGTCAGTCCGTGCGCCCGAAGGGCGTCGCCGAGCAGGCGAGCGCGGGCGGCGTAGCGGACCCTGGCGTCGGCGACGCGGTCGTTCGCGTCGCGGTCGCGGATCAGATAGGCGAGCGTGTTCTGAAGGATGCGGCTGTTCGACCCGACGCCGTGGCTCCGGAGGGCGAGGGCACGGTCGAGGAGGCTCGTCGGACCGGCGAGCACCGAGGTGCGCACGTCGATGCCGTAGGCCTTGCAGTAGCTGCGCACGCGGAGCACGCGACCCTGCAGGTCACGACCGAGCGTCGGCGGCTCGTCGGCGGCGAGAGGCCCGATCGAGTCGTCTTCGACGACCCAGACGTGAGCGAGATCTGGATGCGCGAGGGCGGCGGCCAGCTCGTGGGCGCGCTCCTTCGTGACGACGTGGTCCGCAGCGTACGGTGCGCCCGGCTGGAACACGAACGCCGTGGCGCCCGCGGCGACGGCGTCGGCGAGGGATGACGGCAGCGGGCCGGACTCGTCGCACTCGACGGCCACCGGGGTCAGGTCGAGGTCGCGCAGTGTGTCGAGGAACCCGGGGGCTGCCGGCTCGTCAACGGCGATGGTGGAGCCAGGTGCGGCTGCCGCTGCCGTGGCGAGGAGGAGCGCCTCGGTTCCACCGCCCGCGGTCATCCATGCCTCGGCCGGGAACGGCCAGCTCGGAGCGACCGCGGTCTGCAGGCGCTCCGTCATGTACTCGCGGCCGAAGACGTTGAGGTTGCGTGCCGTCAGGCTGTCGAGCAGCGCGTCGCCGAGTTCGGGCTGCAGAGCGACGTCGGGAGCCCCTTGCTGGAAGTCGATCGACGACCAGTCCGAGATGGAGCGCGTGGGCGGTGCCGCCGAGCGGACGATAGTGCCACCGCGGCGTCGGGTCTCGATCAGTGCGAGGTCGCGCAGATGGTTCCAGGCCGACAGCACGGTTCCGACGCTGACCGATGCTGCGTGGGCGAGGTCGCGGATGGTCGGCAGCTGCGTTCCGGCCGACAGCTCGCCCGATGCGATGAGGGCTTCCAAGCCGGATCCGAGGGTCGAGGCGTTCGTCGCGTCGACCCTCTCGAGCAACCACTCGGGCGTCACGGCGACGGATTTGGCCTCGCTGACCGGCATCGCCTCTCCCGGGTGAATGTCATACGTCTTCAGGCGATTGTACCGGCCGACCTCTGCCGGAGGGTGAGCAACCGACGCGGCAGCACGGGACGTGGTGCGCCGAGCACCCTTGCCGAGAGGGCAGCCCGGGCTGTCGGCTGCGTTTTGTTACGGATGAATTGATACAGAACGTTGGACATGACTAAATATGTTTCACCAACCAGTGGAATGTTCCAGATCGGAGACAGCATGACGAGGGCGCTACTACAGGCCTCGGCCGTTCACACGTTCCGGAACACCGCGAAGGCACGTGGGGTCGTCGTCGTTTTTCCGGGCCGCGGCGAGTCGACCGAGCTCTACGAACGGCTGGGTGACCGGCTCTCCTACGACGGCTACGACGTCGTCGTCGCGCAACTGCCGGCGATCGATGAGATCGACGGCGAGTGGCTCGATCACGTGGTGGCCCCCGACGTGGTCGGGCAGAGTGCCGCAGACGAAGCCCGCATCACGCTCGTCGGGTCGGACTCGGGCGCCGTGATCGCCGCGCTGCTGGCATCGCGTTGGGGGGTCGATGCCCTGGTGCTTGGCGGGATCGGCGGCATCGACCATGTGTCAGACCACCAGACCGACGACGAACGCATCGCCGCTCGCACGTCATGTCCAGTACACCGCGGCCGGCTGGCAGCGGGAGCCGATCTCGGGGCGGTCGGTGAGCAGACGTTCGGGTTCGAGGTGGTGCGACGCCTGCAGGACGTCTCTCTCGACATCCCCACGCTCGCCGTGCACGGCGCCGACGATGCCATCACCCCGGTCGAGGCCGCAATCGATCTCTACCGGGCCGTTGCCGAGGATGCCGAGATCGTCGTTGTCGACGGTGGTGTGCACGATGCGCTCAACGATGTGACCCACCGAACGGTGAGCGCGGAGCTCGTGAAGTTCCTCGAACGAAAGGGCGGCCGGTCGATCATCCGTGCCGTCGCGCCCGCGACCACGGATGTCGCAGCGTGAGCGCCCCGAGCTCGCCGAGGCATCGCTCGGACCAGCATGGCTGGGCGGCCGCCACGAGGCAGGTTCACGCCGGCTTCGTGCCGGGAGCCGCCCAGAACACCTCGGTGGTGCCGATCTACCAGACCGCCGCCTACGAGTTCGACGACTACGAGACGGCGCGCGACATCTTCGCGCTGCGCAAGACCGGCAACCTGTACAGCCGAACAGCCAACCCGACGAACACCGTGCTCGAGAAGCGCGTCGCAGCGCTCGACGGCGGTGTCGCGGCTCTCGCGGTGGCGTCCGGCCAGGCCGCGACGACCGTCGCCCTGCTGGCGCTGGCGCGCACCGGAGGCCACATCGTGGCATCCAATCGCCTGTACGGCGGCACTGTCGACCTGCTCGGCGACACGTTCGCCGACTTCGGCATCACGACCACGTTCGTCGACCCCTCCGACGTCTCGGCCTGCGTCGCCGCCACCACCGATCGCACGCGCGCCTGGTTCGTGGAGTCGGTCGACAACCCCACCGGTCGCGTGCCGGAGCTGCGTGCACTCGCCGATGCCGCACACGAGCGCGACGTGCCCTTCGTCGTCGACAACACGGTGACGCCCTCGCTGCTGCGGCCGTTCGACTTCGGTGCAGACGTCGTCGTGTACTCAGCGACGAAGTTCCTCGGCGGCCACGGGTCGGCTCTCGCCGGCATCGTGGTGGATGGCGGAATCTTCGACTTCACAGCCCGCCCGGAGCGCTGGCCGCAGTTCACCACCCCGAGCTCCCGCTTCGGCGGCGTCACGTTCGCGACCGACCTGCCGGCGGGATCCAGCCCGTACATCACCTATGCGCGGGTGAAGTACGCACACGACCTCGGCCCGGCACTCTCCGCGCACAGTGCGTTCCTGATCCTGCAGGGCATCGAGACCCTCGACCTGCGCATCGGCCGTCAGACGGCGAGCGCTCTCGCGGTCGCCACCGCGCTGGCCGCGAGCCCGCGGGTCTCTGCGGTGCACTATGCGGGGCTGCCGTCTCACCCGGATCACGATCGGGCGACGAGGCAGCTCACGGCGGCGTCATCCGTCTTCTCGTTCGACCTCGCGGCAGGGGAGCAGGAGGTCGGCGCGTTCATCGACCGGCTTCGGCTGTTCTCCCTGGCCGCCAACATCGGGGATGCCAGAAGCCTGGTCATCCACCCGGCGACCACTACCCACAGCCGGTTCACCCCGCAGCAGCTTCAGGATGCCGGGTTCTCGCGCTCGACCATCCGGCTGTCGATCGGTCTCGAAGACCCCGACGACCTCGTCGCCGACCTGGAACAAGCCCTCGTCGCAGTGAAGGAGCCCGTGCTGCTATGAAGATCGGATACTGGACACCCGTCTACGGCGGCTTCCTGCGCAATGTGCGCGAGGAGGGCCGCATGGAGGCCACCTGGGAGTACATCAAGGAGGTATCGCAGCTGGCCGACCGGCTCGGCTACGACATCACCCTCGTCCCGGAGCTCTACCTCAACGACCGCAAGGGCGTCGACGCCCCGAGCCTCGAGGCGTGGTCGCTCTCCTCGGCAATCGCTGCGGTCACGGAGCGCCTTCGCATCATGACGGCGGTACGGCCGGGGTTCCACCTTCCGACCGTTGCGGCGAAGACCTCGGCGACGCTTCAGGACATCAGCGGCGACAGGTTCTCACTCAATGTGGTGTCAGCATGGTGGGCCGAGGAGGCCAAGCAGTACGGCGGCCAGTTCGCCTCGCACGACCAGCGCTACGTGCAGTCGCGCGAGTTCGTGGACGTGCTGCGGGGCATGTGGAGCGAGCAGCCCTACCGGCTCAAGGGCGACTTCTACGACGTCGAGGATGCCGTGCTCAGCCCGAAACCGCGGGTGGCGCCGCGCATCTTCGCCGGAGGAGAGAGCGAAGACGGTCGCGAGGCGATCGCCGGGTTCGCGGACGCGTACGTCATCCATGGCGGAACGCCCGACGAGGTGTCGGTGAAGATCGACGACGTGAACGCCAGGCGCAGACGGCTTCAGGGCGAGGACTTCGCCGAGGTCGGCATGGCCGCCTACGTCATCGTGCGCGACACGGAGGCCGAGGCGCAGGCGGAGCTGGAGCGGATTACCCGAGTCGATCCCGATTCGCCCGGCTATGCCTCCTTCGAGGAGTTCGTCGCGCACTCGCAGCTCGACGTCGAGGTGTCGAAGCGCGAGTACTCGGTCGGCACCCGTGGGCTGAGGCCGAACCTCGTCGGCACGCCAGAGCAGGTCGCCGAGCGCATTCGTGAGTTCGAGCGCGCAGGCGTCACCCTGCTGCTCGTGCAGGCGTCGCCGCTCGACGAAGAGCTCGAGCGCATCGCGACGAGCCTGTTCCCGCTGGTGGGAGACGTGCTGCAGGCAGCGCGCTGACCCCCATCCGAAGTGCCCGCGCGCCGGGTGCCGGTTAATAAGGGTTGCCTTACCTAACTTCTGCCGATAGTGTCGTGCCCGCGGGGCATCCGCATCCGTCAGACCTCGGGGCGGGCGTCGGCGGATCAGACGGATGCCCCGCGACGACCCGAACGTCGCGGCTCCGAGTGACCGCACGGCACTCGAGGAGCAGCGGTGGCGAACTGGCAGCGAGGCGTGCTGAGGGCCATGGGCGTGAAGAACCACGCTGTCGAGGTCATCGGCATCACCGACTTCACGCCCTGGTACCGGCGGCTGCGGCTCTCCGCACCCGGGTTCCTCGACGGGCTCGCGCTGCATCCCACGATCTGGCTTCGGCTCTGGGTGCCTTCTCTGACGCGCGACGGTGTGGTGCAGCGCGGCTACACGATCATCGACCCCGACCCGGCGGCGGGGGAGTTCAGCCTCGACTTCGTGCTGCACGAACCGGTCGGGCCCGCGGCGCACTGGGCGAAGAACGCGAAGGTGGGCACGCGAGCCGAGGTGGCGCACACCCCGCAACGGCTGACCATCGACGATTCGCTGCACACGCTGGTGCTCGCAGGAGACACCACGGCGCTCCCGGCGATCAACACGCTGCTGGCCGCAGCTCCGGAGAGCGCGCACAAGCACGTCGTCATTCAGGACGAGCACCCCGACCACGACGGACTGCCCCTTGCCGCGGATGACCGAACTCGGGTCACCTGGACGCGCGCAGACACCAACGGGGGCGGCGTCGTCGACGCGCTGGCTGCATCCCTCGCGGAACCAATCGACCACGACCGCTTCTACCTGTGGTGCGCGGGGGAGCGCAGGCTCGTGAAGGCCGTGCGAGAGCACGCGCGCGGGCGCCTCGAGCTGCCCCGCAACAGGCAGCACACGCAGTACTACTGGATCTTCGGGCACGACGCCGGCTGACCACGCGGAGGGTCCTCCGATGACCGGGCGCGTCGCCCGGTGAACAGGGGCGTTCGGATTCCGTAAGGACGCTGCCACGGGGCGCATAGATTCCGTGAGGACGACCTCCATCTGCGCGGCAGGCGAGTTCGATGGTCCCTTGGCTGCGACATGCGGCCCACGCCCCGCGGTCCTGCGGGCGTGCCTGAAGAAACGGAGCATCCCGGTGTTGGACGTCCTCTGCATTCTCGGCATCATCGCGCTCGGTGTTGTCGTGATCCTCGTGGCGCGGGCGGTGGAGAAGCTGTGACCTTCTTCGTCGTACTGTCGGCGGCGCTCGCCGTCGCTGCCCTCGTGTACCTGGTGTACGCACTCGTGAAACCGGAGAAGTTCTAGATGGAGTTCTGGCTCTTCCTCGCCCAGCTCGCCACGGTCGCGCTCATGCTCGCCATCTGCTACCGCCCCCTCGGCGACTACATCGCGATCACCTTCACCTCGAAGCGCAACCTGCGGTTCGAGCGCGGCATCTATCGTCTGATCGGCGTCGACCCCGGCTTCGAGCAGAGCTGGCGCGCCTACCTGCGCAGCGTGATCGCGTTCTCGATCGTCGGGGTGCTCATCGTCTACCTGCTGCAGCGCCTGCAGCAGTGGCTGCCGTACTCGCTCGGTCTTCCGAACGTGCCGGCGGGGCTGTCGTTCAACACGGCGATCTCGTTCGTGACCAACACGAACTGGCAGTCGTATTCTCCCGAGGCGACTGTCGGCTACACAGTGCAGATGGCTGCACTGACGGTGCAGAACTTCGTCTCTGCTGCGGTCGGCCTCGCAGTCGCGATCGCCCTCGTTCGCGGGTTCGCGGCGCACCGCTCCGGCACCATCGGCAACTTCTGGGTCGACTTGATCCGCGGAACGCTGCGCATCCTGCTGCCGATCTCGGTGATCTTCACCATCGTGCTCATCGCCGGTGGCGTCATCGAGAACCTGAACGCGGTGAACGCCGTGCACACGATCGCAGGCGCCACGCAGAACATCCCTGGCGGCCCGGCCGCATCGCAGGAGACCATCAAGCTCCTCGGCAACAACGGTGGTGGCTTCTTCAACGCCAACTCCGCTCATCCGTTCGAGAACCCGACGGCGTGGACCAACGTCATCGAGGTCTTCCTCATGCTGCTGGTTCCATTCAGCCTCCCGCGCGCGTTCGGCAAGATCGTCGGCGACAACAGGCAGGGTTACGCGGTTCTCGCCGCGATGGCCGTCATCTTCGTCGTCTCCGTCTCGCTCATGACGTGGGCGGAGTCGGCAGGCGGTGGCACGGCGACGCAGGCGGCGGGCGGTGCCATGGAGGGCAAGGAGCAAAGGCTCGGCATCCTGGGCACGACGCTCTTCGGAACGACCAGCACGCTCACCTCGACGGGCGCCGTCGACGCGGCACACGACAGCCTCACCCCGCTCGGCGGCATGATGGCGATGATCAACATGATGACCGGTGAGGTCGCGCCCGGTGGTATCGGTGCCGGACTCTACGGAATCCTCGTGATGGCGATCGTCGCGGTCTTCCTCGCCGGTCTGATGGTGGGACGCACGCCCGAGTACCTGCGCAAGCACATCGGAGCACGTGAGATCAAGCTCGCCAGCCTCTACTTCCTGACGACGCCGACGCTGATCCTCGCGGGCACCGCGCTGAGCTTCGGGCTGCCGGGCGTCTCGCAGAGCGTCGAGAACACGACGATCTTCAACCCTGGCCAGCACGGCTTCTCGGAGATCCTCTACGCCTTCACCTCGGCGGGCAACAACAACGGCTCGGCCTTCGGCGGCATCTCGGCCAACACGCCATGGATGAACGCAGCACTCGGCGCCGTGATGTTCCTCGCCCGGTTCATACCGATCGTGTTCGTGTTGGCGCTCGCCGGGTCGTTCGCCGCCCAGGAGCGGCTGCCTGTCACGACCGGCACGCTGCCCACCCACAAACCGATGTTCGTCGGGCTCTTGATCGGAACGATCCTGATCATCACCGCCCTGACCTACTTCCCTGTTCTCGCACTAGGACCTCTCGCAGAAGGACTGCACTGACCATGACCACCGTCGAATCCACACGGTCGACGCCGCAGGGCGGCAAGACCCCGAAGGGTGCGAAAACACCGAAGGGCGCGTTCAACGCGCGGCAGCTCTGGCGAAGCCTGCCCGACGCCTTCCGCAAGCTGAACCCGCGTGACATGTGGCACAACCCCGTGATGTTCATCGTGGAGGTCGGTGCCGCGCTGACCACGATCCTCGCCATCGCGCAGCCGTTCCTCGGCACACAGACCTCTGGTGGGACGTCGACCTCTGTGGCCTTCACCTGGTGGATCGCGGTGTGGCTCTGGCTCACCGTGCTCTTCGCCACCCTCGCGGAAGCCGTCGCGGAGGGAAGAGGCAAGGCGCAGGCCGCCAGCCTGCGCAAGACCCGTACGACGACCAACGCGGACCGCGTCGTCGACTATCGCGACGACGACCCGGGTGCGCTGCACGCCGCAACGACTCGCATCGCATCGGCCGACCTCAGCCTCGGTGACGTGGTCGTGGTCACGGCCGGCGAGCTGATCCCGGGCGACGGCGACATCGTCTGGGGCATCGCCTCGGTCGACGAGTCGGCGATCACGGGCGAGTCTGCGCCGGTCGTCCGCGAGTCCGGTGGCGACCGCAGTGCCGTCACGGGCGGTACGCGAGTGCTTTCCGACCGCATCGTCGTGAAGATCACCTCGAAGCCCGGTGAGACGTTCGTGGACCGGATGATCCGGCTCGTCGAGGGTGCAGCACGCCAGAAGACGCCGAACGAGATCGCGCTGAACATCCTGCTCGCCGGCCTCACGATCATCTTCGTGATCGTCGTGCTCGCGCTCGGCCCCGTTGCCGGCTTCGCGAACGCCGCCCCATCGGTGACCGTGCTCGTCGCTCTGCTGGTCTGCCTCATCCCGACGACGATCGGTGCGCTTCTCTCGGCGATCGGCATCGCCGGCATGGACAGGCTCGTGCAGCACAACGTGCTGGCGATGTCCGGACGCGCCGTCGAGGCCGCGGGCGACGTGAACACCCTGCTTCTCGACAAGACCGGCACGATCACGTACGGCAACCGGCAGGCGAGCGAGTTCCTGCCGCTCGACGGCATCGAGCTGAACGAGCTCGTGGATGCCGCGGCGTTGGCATCCCTCGCCGACCCGACTCCCGAGGGCTCCTCCGTTGTCGCCCTGGCTCGATCGCTCGACCGCACTCCGCCGGAGTCCGTGCCGGGTGAGACCGTTCCGTTCACGGCACAGACCCGGATGAGCGGTGTCGACCTCGTCGACGGCATGGAGATCCGCAAGGGCGCATCGAGCGCTGTCACCGCATGGGTGCAGCAGGACCGGCCGATCGCTCCCGGCATCGTGGCGCAGCTCGACCGATTCGTCGAGCACATCTCCCAGTCGGGTGGAACTCCGCTCGCGGTCGCGACGAAGGCCACCGACGGCAGCACGAACGTGCTGGGCGTCATCCACCTCAAGGACGTCGTCAAGACCGGCCTCGTCGAGCGGTTCGCCGACATGCGACGCATGGGCATCCGCACTGTCATGGTGACGGGCGACAACCCGCTGACCGCCAAGGCGATCGCCGATGAGGCAGGGGTCGACGACTTCCTCGCCGAGGCGACGCCGGAGGACAAGCTGGCGCTGATCCGCAGGGAACAGGAGGGCGGCAAGCTCGTCGCGATGACGGGTGACGGCACGAACGATGCTCCTGCGCTTGCTCAGGCGGATGTCGGTGTTGCGATGAACACGGGCACGTCGGCGGCGAAGGAGGCCGGCAACATGGTCGACCTCGACTCCGACCCGACGAAGCTGATCGACATCGTCTCGATCGGCAAGCAGCTGCTCATCACCCGCGGCGCGTTGACGACGTTCTCGATCGCCAATGATGTGGCGAAGTACTTCGCGATCATCCCCGCGATGTTCGTCGGGGTCTTCCCCGGGCTGCACGTGCTCAACATCATGGGCCTGCACTCGCCGTCCTCCGCGATCCTGTCCGCGGTGATCTTCAACGCGATCATCATCGTGATCCTGATCCCGCTCGCCCTCCGCGGCGTGCGCTACCGCCCGTCGTCGGCATCACAGCTGCTCGGACGCAACCTGCTGATCTTCGGACTCGGCGGCATCATCGCCCCGTTCATCGGCATCAAGCTGATCGACATGCTCATCGCGCTCATCCCGGGATTCTGATGGCAGTCACGAACAGCACGAGACGAACGCGCGCAATAGAGGAGAGAAGAAGACCATGAGCCCCCTGCTTCGAGGAACCGCACGACAGTACTGGGTCGCGGTGCGAGCCATGATCGTGCTGACCGTTGTGCTGGGCATCGTCTACCCGTTGGTGATGGTCGGCATCGGTGAGCTCACCATGCCGGGCAAGGCGAACGGATCGCTCATCACGCAAGACGGCAAGACGGTGGGGTCGAGCCTGATCGGCCAGTCCTTCACCGACAAGAAGGGCAACCCGCTTCCCCAGTGGTTCCAGTCCCGTCCATCGGCCGCCGGCAACGGTTATGACGCGAACGCGTCGAGCCCGAGCAACCTCGGTCCGAACAATCCTGACCTCACCAAGGCCATCGAGCAGCGCAAGGCGGAGATAGTGAAGACCGACGGTGTTTCGGCCTCCGACATACCGCCAGACGCCGTGACGGCATCCGGTTCCGGCCTCGATCCGCACATCAGCCCCGAGTACGCGCTCCTGCAGGTACCTGCGGTCGCGAAGGCGAGGGGCATTCCGGAGTCCAAGGTCGAATCGCTCGTGAAGTCTATGATTCAGGGGCGGGACCTCGGATACCTCGGGGAGAAGACGGTCAACGTGCTGCAGCTGAATCTGGCGCTGTCGAAGCTGGATCCGAGCGGCGACTGAGGCCGAGGATGACGAGGGTCGGCGCAGCCCGCCTGCCCTCGTCATCCGCCGTGACAGGTGACGACGGCACCTGACGACTGAAGGGCAGACGCACCCCAGATGGCCAGAGGCAAACTGCGGGTCCTCCTCGGGGCGGCGCCCGGGGTCGGAAAGACCTACGCCATGCTCGAGGAAGGCAAGCGGCTCGCCGACGCCGGAAAGAACGTCGTCGTCGCCCTCGTCGAGACGCACGACCGTGCCGCGACCGCCGCGATGCTGGGCGGCCTCGAGGTGATGCCTCGCAGGACGGTGACCCACCGCGGCATCGTGCTCAGCGAGATGGACCTCGATGCGGTTCTCGCGCGCAAGCCCGATGTCGCCCTCGTCGACGAGCTCGCCCACACGGATGCCCCTGGCGGCCGTCATGAGAAGCGGTGGGAAGACGTGCAGGAGCTGTTGGATGCCGGCATCACGGTGATCTCGACGGTGAACATCCAGCACATCGAGTCGTTGAACGACGTGGTCGAGCAGATCACGGGCATCAGCCAGCAGGAGACCATCCCCGACGCGGTGCTGCGCGCGGCCGACCAGATCGAGGTCGTCGACCTCGCTCCGCAGTCGCTGCGCGACCGGCTGTCGGAGGGCCTCGTGTATCCGGCGGCGAGGGTGGACGCGGCCCTCTCGAACTACTTCAGACTCGGCAACCTCACCGCTCTGCGCGAGCTCGCTCTGCTCTGGCTGGCGGACGAGGTCGACAGCGCGCTGCAGACCTACCGCCGCGAGCACGGCATCGACAGCAAATGGGAGGCGCGGGAGCGGGTCGTCGTCGCACTGACCGGCGGTGCTGAGGGTGAGACGCTGCTGCGCAGGGGCGCCCGCATCGCCGCCCGTTCGACCGGTGGCGAGCTGCTGGCCGTGCACGTGGTGAGCGACGACGGGCTGCGCGAGCGTCATCCGCGAGCCCTCGCTGAACAGCGCAACCTGGTCGCCAAGCTGGGTGGCAGCTACCACGAGATCGTCGGGTCGGACATCCCAGGAGCACTCGTCGACTTCGCGCGAGCGGTGAACGCCAGCCAGCTGGTGATCGGGGTGTCGAGGCGGTCGCGCCTCCTCGCCTTCCTCACCGGCCCCGGAATCGGGGCGACGGTCATCCGGGCCTCAGGCGACATCGACGTGCACATCGTCTCTCACGCCGCAGCAGGCAGCCGACCGCTCGTGCTGCCGCGATCGCGCGGAGCGCTCAGTGCCCGTCGCAGAGCGTACGGATTCCTGCTGGCCATCATCGCCGGACCGCTGCTCAGCTGGTTCCTCTGGCTGTTCCGCAGCCCGGACGCCCTTACCAGCGATGTGCTCGCCTTCCAGCTCCTCGTCATCGTGGTGGCGCTCGTCGGCGGCATCTGGCCGGCGCTCTTCGCGGCGGTGCTCTCGGGCCTCACACTCGACTTCCTCTTCGTGGCCCCGGTGTACACGATCACCATCGCGGAGCCCGTTCACCTGCTCGCTCTCCTTCTCTATGTGGTCGGTGCGGCGCTCGTGAGCTTCGTCGTCGACCAGGCGGCGCGACGGTCTCGCGAGGCGAGGCGCTCCGCTGCGGAGTCCGACGTGCTGGCGACCGTCGCGGGCGGCGTCATCCGCGGAGACGACGCGGTCGGCGCGCTCGTGCAGCGCACCAGGGAGGCCTTCGGGCTGCGAAGGGTGCGCCTCATCGCCGCCGACGGCAGCATCGTCAGCGACGACGGGGAATCACGTGAGAAACCGCGAACCGTCGAGCAGGTGGGGGAGCGCGCGCACCTGGAGCTGTACGGCAACGAGCTGACGGCATCCGATCGCCGCGTGCTCTCCGTGATCGTCGCGCAGCTCGACGCAGCACTCGAACACGCAGAGCTGAGCGACACGGCGAGCGAGCTGCGGCCGCTCGCCGAGACCGACAGGGTGCGCTCCGCACTGCTGGCCGCCGTCGGGCACGACCTTCGCCGTCCTCTCGCTGCAGCGACCGCCGCGGTGACGAGCCTTCGCTCGCAGAAGGTGAAGCTCTCCGCGAAGGATCGGGATGCCCTCCTGACGACCGCGTCGGACAGCCTCGCCGGTCTGGAGTCCCTCGTCACCAACCTGCTCGACGTCAGCAGGGTGCAGGCCGGCGTGCTCGGCGTCTCACTCCGCAGGGTCGACGTCGACGACGTGCTGCAGGCCGCGCTCGAGGAGCTGGGCACCGCGCCGGGCAGCGTGCTGCTCGACGTACCTGAGCACACGCCGGCGGTGCTGGCTGACCCTGGGCTGCTCCAGCGCGTTCTGGTGAACCTGCTCGTCAACGCCCTGCGATACTCCTCGCCGTCCTCGCCGCCCAGGCTCGCCGTGAGCGAGTTCGGCGACGAACTGCACGTGCGTATCGTGGATGTCGGGCCCGGCGTTCCCGACGAGCGCAAGTCGCTCATCTTCCAGCCCTTCCAGCGTGAGGGCGACACCGACAACTCGACGGGCATCGGCCTCGGGCTAGCGTTGTCCAAGGGCTTCGTCGAGGGGATGGGCGGAACGCTCACGGCGGAGGACACCCCGGGAGGCGGACTGACCATGGTGGTGTCGTTGCGGTTGTTCTCGCGCGCGCAGCGTGCGCACGAGGAGGGGAGCACGCGATGAAGATCGTGGTCGCTGACGACGACCGTCAGATGCTCGGGGCATTGCGGATCATCCTTGCGGCACGGGGGTACGAGGTGCTGGTGGCGGCGGACGGCAAGCAAGCACTGGATGCCGCCATCGACGGTCATCCCGACCTCGTCGTGCTCGACCTCGGCATGCCCGGCCTCGACGGCCTCGCGGTGATCGACGCGATCAGAGGCTGGAGCACCGTGCCGATCCTGGTGATCTCGGGGCGAACGGACTCTGCCGAGAAGGTCGACGCACTCGACCGCGGAGCCGACGACTACGTGACGAAGCCGTTCGCCACCGACGAGCTGCTCGCGCGCATCAGGGCGCTCGTGAGACGGTTGCCCGTCAGCGGCGAAGAGCCGCGCGTCGCGTTCGCCGACGTGCTCGTCGACCTCAGCACCCGGCGCGTCACGCGCGATGGCAATGCGGTGCGGCTCACTCCTACCGAGTGGCGCATCCTCGCGTTGCTGGTGCGCAACCCCGACCGGCTGGTGACGCGGGAGACGATCCTCACCGAGGTGTGGGGACCGCATCACACCTCGGACTCCGGGTACCTGCGGCTGTACCTCGCGCAGCTGCGCAAGAAACTCGAGCCGGATCCGTCGCACCCGCGGCACCTCATCACGGAGGCGGGGATGGGCTACCGCTTCGTGCCGGAGGGTGACGGCGAGTGAGCGGGCTGCCGTTCGGCGGAAGCCGCCGCCCTCATGACGGCCAGAAGGCTTGAGGCGAGCACGGAACGATCGGTTCCCGCTGCCCACCGCGCGCTGACGCCATCGCGGAACTCCACGAGTGTGAGGGCGTCGGTTCCGTTGCCCGTACCGATGCTGCTCTGGTGCAGGCTGAGGATCTCGATGCGGATACCGTGCCGCGCGAGGGCATCCGTGAGGGCTTCCACCGGGCCGACGCCTTCGTGAACGGTGCGGTGCTCAGCACCGTGAATGTCGAGGGTGATCGTCGTCGCAGCGTCTGTCGTGTCGAAGGCGCGTAATTCGGGGGTGTCTGCATCGTCAGGATGCGCGAGGTATGCGGCGCAGAAGATCTCCCAGAGCTGGGCGGCCGTCGCTTCGCCGCCGCTGGCATCGGTGTGCCGCTGAACGTGCCGGGCGAAGTCGATCTGGAGTCGGCGCGGCAGGTCGATGCCATACTCGCTCTCCAGCAGGTACGCGATTCCGCCCTTGCCAGACTGCGAGTTGACCCGGATCACGGCGTCGTAGCTGCGCCCGAGGTCGGCCGGGTCGATCGGCAGGTACGGCACCCGCCACTCGATATCGTGCTCGTCGCGGCCTTCGGCTGCCGCACGGGCTCGGTGCTCGGCGAAGCCTTTCTTGATGGCGTCCTGGTGGGTGCCGCTGAAGGCGGTGTGCACGAGGTCTCCGACGTAGGGATGCCGCGGGTGCACCTCGATGCGGTTGCAGTACTCGACCGTGCGGCGGATGCCGTCGATGTCGGAGAAGTCGATCATCGGGTCGACGCCCTGGGCGTGCAGGTTCAGGGCGAGGGTCGCGATGTCGACGTTGCCGGTGCGCTCGCCGTTCCCGAAGACGCACCCCTCGATGCGCTGGGCTCCGGCGAGGACCGCGAGTTCGGCACAGGCGATGCCGGTGCCACGGTCGTTGTGCGGATGCACGGACAAGATGACGGCGTCGCGCCGGGCGAGGTTCCTGTGCATGTATTCGATCTGGTCGGCGTACACGTTCGGTGTCGCGATCTCGACCGTCGCGGGCAGGTTCAGGATCACGGGTCGCTCCGGGGTGGCGTCCCACAGTTCCGTCATCGCATCGCAAACGTCGAGCGCGTAGTCCGGCTCCGTGAGGTTGAACACCTCCGGCGAGAACTCGAAACGCACGTGAGGCAGGTCGCCTGCGAGCTCCAGCACATCGCGCCCGCCGCGGAGGATCAGCTCCTTGAGCCCCACACGGTCGTGACCGAGGACCACGTCGCGCCAGGTCGGCGCGGTCGCGGTGTACATGTGGATGACCACCTCGTTGCTGATGCCCCCGATGGACTCGACCGTCCGCTCGATCAGGTCACGCCGGGCCGGCGTGAAGACGACGATCGTCACGTCATCCGGCGCGATGTCGGTCTCGGCGATCAGCCGCACGAAGTCGTAGTCGGTCTGGGAGGCGGAGGGGTAACCGACCTCGATCTCCTTGTAGCCCATTGCGACCATGAGCTCGAAGAAGCGCTGCTTGCGCTCCGGGTCCATCGGCTCCGCGAGCGCCTGATTGCCGTCTCGCAGATCGACGGGCACCCACAGCGGGGCCGCGGCCAGGCGTGCGTTCGGCCAGTCCCGCTCGAGGAGTGGCACCGCGACGCGCTCGTGCACGTTCCTGTAGCGATGCGAGGGCATCTGCGAGTGCCGCTGCCGATTCCAGTGCGGGGCGTCGGCGGGAATGGGGCCGGTCGGTGTTGCCAGGCGGGAGAACGTGCTCGTGTTCATGGGGTCCTTCTTCAGTCCAGATGGAGAGGACCGGCGCACGTTTCGGCTCCACGTCGGGGAGCCAGTCCGGCTAAGCCCCGCCGTGGCGGCGAAGAAGGAGCTCGAAGGAGCGCATGCCGAGAAGGCTAGCACAACTCCTCAGACAAGTAGAGAAGTTGAGGATTCTGGGATGATGGGGCGATGACCATCGTTCGCCGTGAGCCGCTCGCCGACCAGGCCGCCGAGCTTCTGCTGGAGCGCATCCGCGCGGGCGAGTGGGCGCTGGGTGACAAGCTGCCGGGCGAGACCACCCTGGGGCCGCAGCTCGGCGTCGGCCGCTCCACGGTTCGCGAGGCGATTCGTCAGCTCGCCGGTCGCGGCGTGCTCATCACCCGGCAGGGCGCAGGCGTCTTCGTCATCGCGCTCGATGCTCCGGAGGACTGGGCGCAGAAGATCCGAGCCGTCGACATCCGCGCGGTCATCGAGGCTCGTATCGCCATCGAAGTCGAAGCTTCCGCCCTCGCTGCCGAGCGCCGAACGCCGGCAGAGCTCCGCGGGTTGGGGAGGGCGCTCGACGTTCGCGGGTTGCACCGCGAGGGGATCGAGGAACACGTCGACACGGATGCCGCCTTTCACCGCGCCATCGTCGCGACGGCTCACAATCCGATCCTGCTCGAGCTGTTCGACAGCTTCACCCCGCGCAGCCGTGACGCCATGATCGCCATGCTCCGCGCGAGAGGCGACCACGGAGACGACGCCGACCACGCCGTGCATCAGGGCATCTACGACGCCATCTCGGAGGGGGACTCCGAGGCCGCCGCTTCGAGCACACGTGACCATCTGGCCTCCCTGCTGGCAAAGCTGGTCGGCTGAGCCCCACGCGGAGACAACCTGCTGGCCTGCGACTACCGGCGCTGTCGGCGATCAATGGGGGTTCACCTCGAACCGGTCGCCGGACTGAATGTCGGTGGTATTGCGTATCGTCGATGTCATGGACGAAGTCACGCGAAACGACGAGCCGTTGTCGCGCGCTGAGCCCGCATGGAGCGACGAGTTCGAGTGGAGTGACGCGTTCGAGTGGAGTGACGAGTCCGCCTGGGCACAGGGCGACGACGTCGAGCGGTTCCCACTGGATGCACCGAGGTCGCCGACCAGCACGGTATCGGCGGAGACGGTGATCGGCTTCGCCTTCGATGACGCGGTGGCATCGCAGACGATGGTGAACCAGCAAGCTGCACGCCAGGTCTTCGCCGTGCGCGAGGCGTTCGAGATCGCGCGAGAGAACCCGTTGATCTACGTACCCGTCGGCGCCGCTGACCGGATACCCGGAGTCACCGACGTCGACTTCGCCGAGCGATCGGTCGCCTTCGACCTCGCGCAGCAGCTTCACCTCAGTGAGAACGTCGTTCGGAGCCTCGCCCATCAGGGCGATGTACTCCTCACGTCGCTACCGCGTCTTCTCGACCTCTTCGTCTCAGGAAGGATCGGTCCTCAGCACGCGAGGGCTGCGGTCGAGGCGTCGATCGGAATCACCGCCGAGGCCGCCATCGAGAAGTACGACTTGCGGCTGTCCGCGATTGCGGAGGGCCTGCGGCCGGGGGAGTTCGCGCGCCGGTGTCGGGTGCTGCGCGAACGACTCTGCGCCGACACGCTGCAGGAGCGCCACGAGATCGGGCGGGAGCGTCGGCGCGTCGTGATCGAGCCCGCCGAAGATGCCATGGCGTGGATCCACGCGTACGTGCCTGTTCTGGACGCGGCGCGAGTGGACGCCCAACTCACCGTCTCCGCGAAGCGGCTGCGGAACGAGGCCGGCGAGCATCGCAACCTCGACCAGCTGAGGGCCGACTTGTTGGTCGGCTGGCTGTCGGGGTAGAGCACGCCGTCTGCCGCCGCGGTGCAGCCCTACGTGCTCATGGACGACTCCGGCAGATTCGCCGAGCTTCTCGGCTACGGGCCGATTCCTCCTCGTGCGGCCGGCATGGCGCTACGCGATGCGCCTGCGTTCCGCCGGGTGTTCGCTGACCCGGTGCGACCGGCGCAGCTGACGCTGGACACGACGCGGTACCGGCCTTCCCCCGATCAACGGCGGTGGTCGACGCTGCGATACGGACTGGATGACGCGGCCGCGCCGTTCATCGCCCCGGGCGCAGAGATCGACCACGTCGTCGAATGGCAACACGGTGGCACGACGGATGTCGCCAACCTGGTCCCGCTGAAGCCGCGATTGCACCGGCTCAAGTCCGTCACACGCATCCGCCTCGATCCGAAGCCCGACGGAGGCATCCGCGTTCGAACGCCCACCGGCTACGACAGCGACCCGCCGCCGTTCTGATCGCGATTCCGCACGGCTACACGCGGCCGCGGCGGGCGCGTGCCGCGAACGAATCCAGGGCGTCGAGGATCTCGGATGCCTGCCAGATGCGATAGCGGCTCCCGCCCCTCGCCTTAGCCAGGATGCCTGTTCCGGCGAGTCTGTTGATCGCCGTGCCGGCGGCTACCTCGCTGATCCCGAGCGACTTCGCTGCCATGGCGACGGTGATCACCGGGTGTTCCAACAACAGGTCCAGCAATCGATGTACCGAGGAATCCGATCGCGCTCTGATGATCTCATTCCATCCGCCGCGGATGTCGTTGATGTCGGCAACGAGTCGCCGGCCGTTGCGGATCGCCTCGAAGCTCGCGTATGTGATTGCGTGCACGACGGCATCCACGTCCCCTTCGCGATAGTCCGAGAGTGCTTCGAAGTATGCGTTGGGGTCACGGAGAAGGCCCGCTGACACGGGCACCGTCAGATTCCGAGTAAGTCCGCCGCGATGGAGCATCGCGTGGATCAACGCCCGGCCGGTACGGCCGTTTCCGTCGGGGAAGGGGTGGATGGTCTCGAACTGGGCATGCGCGATAGCGGCCTGTGCAAGGAGCGGCACATCCGTGCGGTCAACGAAATCGAGCAGGTCCCGCATCAGTTCGGGCACACGCTCGTGGTGTGGAGGGATGAAGTCTGCGTCATGAGGTGAGAGTGCGCCGCCTCCGATCCAGACCTGCTCCTGACGCCATTGCCCGACGAACTGCGGTGCGGTCTCATCGAGGAGCGCCGCGTGCATCGCGATCAGCGCGTCTTCGTCGAGATCGGCGCTGAGCGCGATCGCGGCATCCATTGCTCGGGTGTTCGCGACGATCAGGCGTGCGTTCTCGGAACGCGCCGCGCCGATCTCAGCGAGGGCGACCTGTTTCGCGCCGGCGGTCAGATTCTCCACTTCAGAACTCGACGAGGACTCGGTCCGCAGCAGCATGGCCGGGAACGGTGCGACGAAGGCTCCAGCCTCCGCGTCGAACCGAGCGAGTGCATGACTGGCCTCGTCCGCGGCCGCGAGCGTTTCGGGCTCGAGTACGACCTCCGCTCGTCCGATCAGTGGCGGGACGGCGGCACGATAATCACCCGCGGCCCGGCGCAACTCGCGGCGCGAGCCGACCTCGTTTTCGGCGCGCACCCAGGGTCGGGGCTCGTAGGAGGTCACAGGCCATCCGCCCTCATCCATAGCCATGGCTCCATTTAACCAAAGGATCAATAATTATCCTTTGCTTAGCGAGCGATTCCCGGCAGGATTGTCGGGAATGCCGGCCATCGCACCCCTTGACCCTCTCGCCCGCCTGCAGTAACCTACAACCAAATGGTTGTACGTATTAATGCCGTACCGACTGGCGATGTCGACACCCTCTCGGATGCCGAGGTTGACCGCATCTTCCGTGCGCTTGCGGATGCCACACGCCGCGACATCCTGGCGCGCACGATGGCAGGCGACCAGTCCGTCACGGCACTGGCGCGAGGCTACGAGATGAGCTTCGCCGCTGTGCAGAAGCACGTGGCCGTGCTCGAGAGCGCGTGGCTGGTGCGCAAGGAGCGGCGGGGAAGGGAGCAGCTCGTGCGGGCCATCCCAGAGACCGTGCGACGCGCGAACGCGCTGCTGGGGCGATACGAGTCCCTGTGGCGTGAGCGCACCGCGAGCATCGAACGCATTCTCGCCGAAGACGGCGGAATGTCCGCAAACACGTCATCCAACCCCACACCGACAGGAAAGGCATCATCGTGACAGTGATCAGCGCCGAGAAGGACGCCGAGAACCTGACCCTCACGTTCGTGGCGGAGTTCGACGCCTCACCGGAGCGCGTCTGGCAGCTCTGGGAGGACCCACGTCAGCTGGAGCGCTGGTGGGGTCCGCCGACCTGGCCGGCCACATTCGACGAGCACGAGCTGCGCGTCGGAGGACGTTCCCGCTACTACATGACGGGACCAGACGGCGAGAAGGCACGTGGCTGGTGGGCGGTCGTGGCCATCGATCCGCCTCGCAGCCTCGCGTTCGACGACGGGTTCTCAGGCGACGACGGCGAGCCGAACACGTCGATGCCCGTCACGCGCACCGAGGTCGCCCTCGAGGCCACCGAAGCCGGTACCCGCATGACGACCCTGAGCCGCTTCTCCTCCCTCGAACAGCTCGAGCAGCTGATCGAGATGGGCATGCAAGAGGGCATGCGGCTCGCCATGGGCCAGATGGACGCGATCCTGGCCGAGCCGGCGAACGCCTGACCGACGAATCAGCAACCGACAAGAACACGAACGACCAGAACACGAACGACCAGAACGAAGGGATTGCATCATGTCCGAGGTCTCCGCCATCCAGCCGTGCCTGTGGTTCGACAACCAGGCACGTGAGGCGATGGAGTACTACACCAGCGTCTTCCCCGACTCCCGCATCGTCTCGATCGAGACGTACCCTGACGAGTCGCTCGACGAGCACTTCGAAGGGATGTCGGGCCGAGTGCTCAACGGCAGGTTCACGCTCAACGGCGTCGACTTCGTGTGCCTCGACGGCGGTCCGCTGTTCACGTTCAACGAGTCGATCTCATTCGTCGTCTCGTGTGCAGACCAGGATGAGATCGACGAGTACTGGTCCAAGCTCTCGCACGTGCCGGAGTCCGAGCAGTGCGGATGGTGCAAGGACCGCTTCGGCGTCAGCTGGCAGATCATCCCTGCGAACATGGGCGAGCTGGTGCGTACCCCGGAGCAGGTACAGGTGATGATGCGTCAGAAGAAGGTCATCATTGCCGAGCTGCGCGACGCCTGATCGCAGCTTCTGCACCGCCGTCGTCGACACGGTCGTCGTCGACCACGTCGTCGTCGACACCATCGTGCAGGGCGTCGTCTTCTTCGAGGGCGGCGCCCTTCCGCGCGCGACGGCGTGCCGGGCGGTGAACCACGAGCCACACGACGTCGCGCCCGAACGACTCGACGAGCATGAGAAGTGCAATGAGCACGAGCGCGATGTCGATACCGGGCAACAGGCCAGATGCTGCGACCGTGAGCGCGATGCCCTGCACAGCGGTCACCACCTTGCGCCAGTACCGCGGCGGCAGCGTGGCGCGGAACCAGGGGAGCACCCAACCGAGGGCAACGAACGCGTAGCGCATCAGGCCGATGGCGAGCACCCATCCGCCGAACGTCTGCGCGACATACGCGCTGAGCACGAGCAGCAGGAAGGCATCCACTTCCATGTCGTATCGAGCTCCCAGCTCCGATACGGATGCCGTGCGCCGCGCGACCCATCCGTCGACGGCATCGAGGGCGAGCGCAGGGATGCTCAACCCGACGAGCAGCGGAACGGAGATCGGCTCCACGAAGGACGCCGCGACGAGCGCCGTGATGAGCCCCACAAGCGTTGAGCGCACGGTCGTGACGACATTCGCCCATCCGAACCCTGTCGCGCCCCGACGATGCAGGCCGACGATGAGAAGGGTGTTCGCGACAATGGCGTACGCGATCGCCGCCGCCCACCCGACGGGCGGCAACGGCTCGGCCGTATTGACCAGCACGGCGCCGGCCACACCCGCCGCTGCGGCCGTCGCCGGGATCCAATGAACCGTTCTCACGGTCTTCCTCGTGTCATCTTCATAGCCCTCAATGATTAAGACGGGACAACCCGTCGAACGGTTCAGGTTTCGCACAGGAACGGTTCGGCCGAAGGGAGACACGTGCTCGAGGCCACGGCGTTCTGGGTCGACCGTCCGGGGGTGGGCGCTCTGCGCACCCAGCCGCTCGATACCGACTCGGCAGGTCTGGATGGCGGCCCCGACGTTCTCGTGCGCACGACGTTCACCGGCATCAGCAGGGGCACGGAGTCCACCGTCTTCCTGGGCAAGGTGCCGGAGGCCGAGCACGAGCGCATGCGCGCCCCGTTCCAGGAGGGCGACTTCCCCGGACCCGTGAAGTACGGCTATCTGAACGTCGGGGTCGTGGAACGCGGTCCCAGTGCGCTGGTCGGCACGAACGTGTTCACTCTCTTCCCACATCAGTCGGTGTTCACGGTTCCCGTCGACGCGGTGGTGCGGGTGCCCGACGGCGTTCCGCGACGACGTGCGGTGCTCGCCGGCGCCGTCGAGACAGCGGTGAACATCGCATGGGACGCCTCCCCGCTCATCGGCGACCGCATCATGGTGATCGGGGCCGGCATGATCGGATGCTGCGTGGCACGACTGCTGCGCGGCATCCCGCAGACCGAGGTGACGCTGGTCGACATCGACCCGTCACGCCGGGCCGTCGCCGAGCGGCTCGGTGTCGCCTTCGCGGAGCCGGCAGACGCATCGCGGGAGTGCGATGTCGTGATCGATGCGAGCGGCTCGTCATCCGGGCTGCAACTCGCGCTCGAGTCCGTCGCGACCGAGGGCGAGGTGATCGAGGCGGGGTGGTTCGGCGATCGGCCGGTCACCCTGACGCTCGGTGCGGACTTCCACTCCCGACGACTCTCGATCCGCTCGAGCCAGGTGGGCATGGTCGCCCCTCGTCGCCGCGGGACTCGCAGCACCCGCGACCGGCTCGCACTCGCGCTCCGGGTTCTTCGCGATCCCGCATTCGACGCCCTGCTCAGCGGTGGCTCGTCCTGGCGAGATCTTCCCCGGGTGATGGCCGCCGTCGCCGAGGGATCGCGCGAATCGGACGGCGGCCCTGTGCTCTGCCACACGATCGATTGGAAGGACGCTCCATGACGTTCACGGTGACGGTTCGAGACCACATGATGGTCGCCCACAGTCTGGCCGGCGAGGTCTTCGGACCCGCCCAGCGGCTTCACGGCGCCACCTTCGTCGTCGACGCATCGTTCGGCGCCGGCACGCTGAGCGAAGACGGCATCGTCGTCGACATCGGGCTCGCCTCCGTTGCCCTGCGCGAGATCGTCGGCGCGTTCACGTATCGCAACCTGGATGACGCACCGGAGTTCACCGCACGCAACAGTACGACCGAGGAGCTCTGCCGAGTCATCGCCGACAAGCTCGCCGCGCGCGCGACGGCCGGCGGACTGGGGGAGTCCGGGCGCGCGCTCGACACCATCGCGGTCACGCTGCACGAGTCGCACATCGCGTGGGCGAGCTACGAGCGAACGCTGTGACGGGGGTGGGTGCATGACCGGCACGGTGCACTTCGTCGTACCGGAGGGCGTGGATGACCCGACTCGGGTCAGCGGCGGAAACGTGTACGACGTCTCCCTCCGCGACGCGCTCAGGAGCCTCGGCTGGGACGTGCGGATGCTGCCTCAGGCCGACGACGACCTGTCGACGACACTCGCCCGACTGCGCGACGGCTCGCTCGCGCTGATCGACGGACTGCTCGCCACCCGGTCGCCGCACACGCTTGTGGGTGAATCCGCCCGGCTTCGTCTCGTGGTCCTCGCGCACATGGTCGCCGCGTCGATCGTGCCAGAGGCCGAGCGCGTGGCGGTCGCCGAACGGGAGCGTCGAGCGCTCGATGCAGCCGACGCGGTCGTCGCGACGAGCCGTTGGATCCGCGACGAGCTCGTGGCCGAGGGCCTCGCGCACACCGGCCGCATCGCGATCGCCCGACCGGGCGTCGATCCGGCTCCCGCGACCGAAGCCTCGGATGACGGCGGAAGGCTGCTCTGCGTCGGCGCCGTCGCACCGCACAAGGGCCAGGATGTGCTGGTGCGCGCCCTCGCCGGCCTCGACGAGGACCACAGCTGGACGTGCACGATCGTGGGCTCCCCCGACGTCGACCCCGACTTCGCGGAGGCGCTGAACGCGGTCGTCGAGTCGACCGGCCTCGCCGACCGAGTGCGCTTCGCCGGCGTTCTCACCGGGCGAGCCCTCGAGGATGCCTACTCAGCGGCAGACCTCGTCGTGGCGCCATCCAGGGCCGAGGGGTTCGGCATGGCCGTTGCCGATGCGCTGGCCAGGGGCATCCCGGTGCTCGCGAGCCGTGTCGGCGGACTGCCTGAGGCGCTGGGCGACAGCGGAGCGGGCATCCTTGTGCCGCCCGACGACCCATGGGCGCTGAGGGTCGTGCTGCAGCAGTGGTGGGGGGATTCCGCGAGGCGCAAGGCGCTGAAGGCCGAGGCGATGCGCACCCGACGCTCGGCACCCGGATGGCGCGAGACCGCCGAGACCGTCGCAGCGGTGCTCTCCGGGGTGCTCGCGGCGCCGCGCGACGCCATGACCGGCAACGGGACGCAGCTCGGAACACGGCTCGCGGCACAGATGGAGACTGGGAGCAGATCGTGACCGACGTCATCCAGACCAGCACCGAGTGGCTCGCGCTCCGTGAGCCGGAGGATGCCCGTGCCCGGTCGGTCGAACTCGCCACGGCCGCTGCATCTCTCGTCAGCGACGGGCCGCTGCTGGTGCACGACCTCGGGAGCGGCACCGGGTCGATGATGCGCTGGCTCGCGCCTCGGCTTCCCGGCCCGCAGACCTGGGTGCTCCACGACTGGAACGCCGACCTGGTGCAGCGCGCCGGCGAGGACGGCATTCCCTCCGATGCCGACGGGCAGCCAGTGTCGGTGCGCACGTGGGTGCGTGAGCTCGGGCTGGTGCGTGCCGACGATCTGCGCGGAGCTTCGCTCGTCACGGCGTCCGCACTGCTCGACGTGCTCAGCTCCGAGGAAGTGCACGCGATCGCCGCGGCGTGCGTGGCCACCGGGGTGCCTGTGCTGCTGAGTCTCAGTGTGACGGGCGAGGTGCGACTCGACCCGCGGCATCCGCTCGACGAGACATTCCAGGCGGCGTTCAACGCCCACCAGCGTCGCAGTGCCGACGGCAGGCGCCTTCTCGGACCGCACGCCGTCGCCGTCGCGCGTGGGCTGTTCCTCGAGGCGGGCTGGCACGTGCGTCCGACCGAGACGCCGTGGCGCCTTGGGCAGCACGAGCCGCAGCTTCTGGCCGAGTGGTTCGAGGGCTGGGTGGATGCCGCACTCGAACAGAACCCCGAGCTTGGACGCGAGGCGAGCGGCTACCTCGACCTTCGTCGTGCACAGCTGAGGGATGGCACCCTCTCCGCCGTCGTGCGGCACCGAGATCTGCTGGCGTGGCCGCGATGAGCACGCCGGGCGGTGCCGTCACGCGGCGGCTGCGTGCCATCGTCGGCTCCCGGCGGTTCCACGCGTGGGCGCGACCCGTCGCCGGCGTGCTGGTGCTGGCCGCGGTGGTCGGGCGGGTCGGAGCGGCTCCGTTCGTGCAGGGGGTGCTGAGCATCGACCTCAGGGCGGTGGCAGCCGCACTCGTGCTCTGCGCCATCTCGACGGCGGTGTTGGCCTGGCGCTGGCGGATCATCGCGAACCGCCTCGGCGCGCGCATCAGCTTTCCGCGCGCGATCGGAATGTACTACCGGTCCCAGTTCTTCAACACCGTGCTCCCCGGTGGCGTGCTCGGCGACGTGCATCGCGCGGTCGCGCACGGCCGCGATGCAGGCGATCTGCCACAGGCATCCCGAGCCGTCGCGATCGAGCGTGTCGCCGGTCAGCTCGTGCAGTCGACCCTCACCGTCATCGTGCTTCTGTTGGTGGGATCGGAGTTCGCCGGCTGGGCGTTCCTCGCGCTGGCGATCGGGCTCGCCGTTCTCGTCGTCGCGATCGTGGTCGTGGTCGCGAGCCGGCCGTTGCGGCGCATCGTGGCCCGAGAGCTCGCTGAGCTGAGGGTCGGCATCGGCTCAGCGAAGGTGCTGCTGCAGGTGATCGCGACCTCGGTCGTCGCGCTGGCGTGCCACGTTGCGCTCTTGGCGGTCGCCGTCGCGGCCGTGGGAGAGCATCTTCCACCCGTGAAGTTGATCGCCGCCGCGCTCGTCGTGCTGCTCGGCAGTGCGATCCCGGTGAACATCGGAGGGTGGGGACCGCGCGAGGGCGTCGCCGGATGGGTCTTCGCGATGGCGGGCCTCGGCGCGGATGCCGGGGTCGCTGCGTCGACGACGTTCGGGGTGCTCGCCATGATCGCCCTGGTGCCGGGTGCGGTGGTCGCGCTCGTCGCCGTGATGCGTACAGGTCGACATCCCGCCGCGGCGACACCGTCTTCCGTCCTTTCGTCGCGTGATGGGCACCGGAACGCTCCGGTACCCGCTCTCGCCTCGCCTTCCCACTCACGAGGAGGTAGGTCGTCATGACCTTGCCCTACGTCACGCTGAGCAGCGCGATGTCCATCGACGGCTACGTCGACAGTGCCCTGCCGCCACGGCTCGCGCTCTCGAACGCGGCGGACTTCGACCGCGTCGACGAGCTGCGTGCGCGGAACGACGCGATCCTCGTCGGGGCACGCACCGTTCGCAAGGATGACCCACGGCTCCTCGTGCGCAGCGAGAGCCGTCGCAGGGCGAGGGTCACCGCCGGCCGTCCGCGCCTCCCTATGAAAGTGACCGTCACGGCGACCGGCGACCTCGATCCCTCCGCCAGGTTCTTCACTGTCGGCGACGCCGAGAAGCTCGTCTACTGCCCGAGCTCCGTACGCCCCGAGTTGACCAGGCGGCTCGGTTCGCTCGCGACGGTGATCGGGCTGGGGGATGACGTCGCCATGCAGGACCTGCTGAGAGACCTCGGCGAGCGAGGAGTGCGCGGCGTGATGGTCGAGGGCGGCGGCACGGTGCACACGCAGTTCCTCTCCTCGCGGCTGGCCGATGAGCTGCAGCTCGTCGTCGCGCCGTTCTTCGTCGGCGACGGGCGGGCTCCTCGCCTGCTCGGGGACGGCAGGTTCGCGTGGACGGCCGACCACCCGGCGCGCCTGCTCGAGGCCAAGCCGCTCGGGGACGTCGTGCTGCTGCGCTATGGGCTGTCCGAGCGATGCCCCGACCGTCTTCCGGCCGATTCCCTGTGGGCTCGAACGGTGAACACGTCCGCCTGGAAAGAGGTGCGATCATGACGACGACAGCGCCTTCCAGAACCCGCCGGGTGCTCTCCATCGTCGCGACGACAGTTGCAGCACTGCTGCTTCTCGCCGTGACGCTCGCGCCGGGGGTGATCACCTCCGACTCCGGCCTCGCGCTCCTTCGCGTGCCCATCGAGGCGGTGATCGGACTGCTCGTGCTTGCCCTGCTTCCGTGGCCGTTCGCGCGGCGCATCGTCGCCGTCCTCATCTCAGTGTTCTTGGTCGGCGCTGTCGCGTTGGCGGCGCTCGACCAGGGGTTCGAGACCACGCTGGCGCGGCCGTTCAACGTCGTGACCGACTGGTCCGAGCTGGGGGCGGCGTTCGGGGTTCTCAGCGATTCGACCGGTCAGCTGGTGGCCACTCTGATCGTGATCCTGCTGCTGGTAGTGGCGGTCGGGCTTCTCCTCGCTGTGGCGTGGGCGCTTCTGCGTCTCGACCGGGTGTTACGTGCACACCGCCGTTTCGCGCTGATCGGCGGCACGACGGTGACCGCCGTCTGGGTGATCGCCGCTCTGGTCGGCGCGCAGCTGGTGCCGGGGGAGCCGGTGGCGGCCGCGGACACGATCGGCACCTTCGCCAGCAAGGCCGCGCAGGCGAATGAGACGGCACGTGAGCAGGCGGCGTTCACGCGCGCAGAGGCGAACGACAGGTTCGCCGGGCTACCGTCATCTGATCTCCTGACCTCGCTCAAGGGCAAAGACGTCATCATCGCCTTCATCGAGAGCTACGGTCAGGTCGCCGTGCAGAACACCTCGTTCTCGCCCGGTGTCGACAAGGTGCTGCGCGACGGGAACGCCCAACTCGCGAAGGCAGGCTACTCGGAGCGCAGCGCGTTCCTCACCTCATCGACCTTCGGCGGAATCAGCTGGCTTGCCCACTCGACCCTGCAGACCGGCCTGTGGATCGACTCTCAGCAGAAGTACGACCTCGCAACGTCGAGCGACCGCTTCACTCTCAGCGATGCTTTCAAGAAGGCCGGATGGCGCACGGTGAGCGACGTGCCGTCGGACGCCACTCCCTGGCCGATCGGCAAGTCCTTCTACCACTACGACACGCTCCTCAACTCGCAGAACGTCGGCTACGCAGGACCTCGGTTCAGCTACGGACGCATCCCCGACCAGTACACCTGGAACTTCTTCCAGCAGCACGAGCTCGCTGTGCCGCACAAGCCGCTGATGGCCGAGATCGACTTCGTCTCGTCGCACACGCCGTGGACCCCGCTGCCGCACACCGTGCCGTGGTCATCCATCGGCGACGGCTCCATCTACGACCCGCAGCCGGCCGAGGGCCTGCCGCCGAGCGTCGTCTGGCAGAACCGCAGCCACGTTCAGCAGCTGTACGGCGAGTCGGTGCAGTACACGATGAACTCGCTGTTCTCGTTCCTGACGACCTTCAACGACCCGAACCTGGTGCTCGTCGTGCTCGGCGACCATCAGCCGGCGACCGAGGTGAGCGGCGCAGGGGCGAACCACCAGGTCCCGATCAGCATCATCTCCAAGGACACGTCGGTGATCTCGGACATCGACTCGTGGCATTGGCAGCCTGGCGTCTTCCCGTCGCCGAGCGCTCCGGTCTGGCGCATGGATGCCTTCCGCGATCGTTTTCTGACCGCATACGACCGCAAGTGATGCAATCGCCGGTCGAGTAGCGCGCCGCGGGGTAGCAGCGTATCGAGGCCCGCTCTGTCCCTGAGCTCAGTCGGCGTCGGGACCGTACGCAGCGGCGACATCCTGCGACGACCCCCACCGCGTGCCTGGAGCCTCGCCCGTCGGCCAGCCCTCTGGCGAGTCCTGCCAGTCCTCGCGCCTGCCGTACGGCAGCAGGTCGATCAGCGGGAACGTGTGGCTCAGCTGCTCGGTTCCACGGCCGTTCGTGTGCCACGTGCGGTACACGGTGTCGCCGTCGCGCAGGAACACGTTGACGCCGAAGCCGCCGCCGTGCGGGGCATCCACGTCGGCTCCGAAGGGGCTGTTCGCCGTCGAGTACCAGGTCATGCGGTTGCCGACCTTGCGCTTGTACGCCAGCGCCTGATCGATCGGCCCCTGCGTCACGATCACGAACCGTGCGTCGTAGGGTTGCAGGAACTCCAGCCGCGTGAACTGCGCTGTATAGCCGGTGCAGCCGGGGCACTGCCACTCCTCATCGTCGAACCACATGTGGTTGTAGACGATGAGTTGCGACGCGCCCTCGAACACGTCGACCAGGCGAACAGGACCGTTCTCGCCCTCCAGCGTGTAGTCGGGCATCTTCACCATGGGCATCCTGCGACGCTGGGCAGCGATGGCGTCCAGCTCGCGGGTGGCGGCCTTCTCGCGAACGCGCAATTCCGCCAGCTCCTGCTGCCAGGTCTCGACGTCGACGACGGGAGGCAATGCTGTGGTCATCCGTGGCTCCTCAGTGAGATCGACTACGACTGCAGCGCGTGACTTGCAGGGGAGTCGAGACGTATGTATACAGTGTGAACATCGACGTTTCGACGCTACCAGCGACGTCGGCGGCGATCAAGAGGTGAGGATGCACGAGGTGACGATGCACGAGGAGACAGCGACCAGGCCCTACCACCACGGCGACCTTCGTGCAGCCCTCGTGGATGCCGCGCTGGAGGTGACTCGAGCCGGCGGCCCCTCAGCCCTCAGCCTCAGGGACGTCACCCGCCGGGTCGGTGTCTCGGCCAACGCGGCCTATCGACACTTCGCCGACCGGCAAGCGCTCATGGATGCCGTCGGCTCGGAGATCTTCGACCGGATCGGCCGCGAGATGAGCGTCGCGCCTGCAGTTGCCACCAGCTCCGCCTCACCGGCTGCCGCCGTCGAACGACTCCGCGCCGTCGGCCGCGGCTACATCGACTTCGCGCGAAGCGAGCCCGGCTGGTTCTCCGTGGTGTTCTTCGGCGGCGCAACGCCGAGGGACCTTGCCGCGGCCCCGCCACCCCCGTACCTCGCGCTCAGGGATGCCCTCGACGGTCTGGTCTCCGCGGGTGTTCTGAACGCGGAGCGACGCGACGGCGCGCAGTGGCTCTGCTGGGCCGCCGTGCACGGATTCGCCGAGCTCGCGCTGCGCGGACCTCTGCGTGGTGCTCCAGCCGACGAGGTCGACAGGCTGGCCGAGCGCACCGTCGACGCCATCGTCGCCGGCGTGATCGGGCCGCCCGAGGCGGTTCGGTCGCCGAATCCGCCGGATCGCCCGAACGGCTGAACGTTCCCGGCCGTTCGTTCGTGTTCTCCATGAGGGTCTCCGCACGGGAGACCGCTTCGGAAGGCAGGTGAACGGGAATGGCAGGCACCAACCAAGGTCTCCTCTGGGTCATGCGGATCCTCAGCGCGATCATCCTTCTCACGGCGGGCGGGTTCCACGGGTTCCTGGTCTTCGACGGCGTCGGCGGAATACTCGGGGTTCTCTTCGTCCTGCACGCCATCGGCAGTCTGGTGCTGGGCGTCGGCATGCTCGTCACGCGCGGCTGGCTCCTCAGGCTCACGACGGTTCTGAGCCTGCTGTACCTCGTCGTTTCGCTGCTCTCGCTGTTCCTCGCGCTGACCGTCGGACTCTTCGGCATCACCGAGACCTGGACCTTCACGCTCGTGCCGGAGACGATCATCGTCGAGGCCATCGGCATCGTCGTGCTCGCCATCACGACGGCGGTCGTGTTCCGCACCCAGCGGCGCGCGTCGTCGAGCGAACCCGCGCGAGCCTGATCCGGTCGCGCTGATCCAGCGCGCCCCGAGGCGGGAGTGGTTGACTCGTCGTCGTGGTCCCGTGGCGCACCGCTCGGCGAGGGACTCCTGTCGCTGTGGCGGAACGGGAGGGCCGAGCACTCGCGCGTGCGAACCGGTCGCGTGTCATCCGACTGAGTCTTGCGGTCGCCGTTGCGGCGGCGCTCATCGTGTTCGTCGTCGTTCCGCAGTGGAAGGATGCCGCACACGCGGTCTCCGTCGTGTCGCACGTCTCGGTGCCCCTACTCCTCGCCGGGCTCGCTGTCGAGGTGCTCTCGTGGGCAGCGCTCGCCCGTCTGACCTCGACGACGCTCGACCCGGTGACCAGGCCCGGCTTCTGGCGGGTGGCTCGCGTGGACATCGCGGGCATCGGGGTCGGCAACTCGATGCCGGGCGGGGGACCGGCATCCCTCGCGCTGAGGTATCACCTGTTCACCCGTTCCGGCACTCCGGGCGGCGCGGCGGTCGGCGGCATCGCCGCAGAGGTCGTTCTCTCGAACCTGGCGCTCGGAGCGTTGTTCGGCATCGGTCTGCTGAGCTCGATCGCCGCGCTTCCGACGCCCATGTACTACCGGGTGATCGGGGTGTTCATGGTCGGCGTCTTCGGAACGGTCGCCGCGGTCATGGTTCTCGCCATGGTGCGTCCCGCGAGGGCTCTGCGTCTCGTCCACGCCGTCGTCGCGCGACTGCCGGGGGATCGCGCCGATCGGGTGACGCGATCGTTCGCGCACACCATCCGGGCCGTACGCGGGCTGGCCGGGAACCGGCGCAGGTTCGCCATCGCGGTCTTCTGGGCCGTCGCGAACTGGGGGCTCGACGCCGCGGCGCTGTGGATCATGTTCGCCGCCTTCGGCATGATCGCGCCACCGGCGCCCCTGCTTCTGATCTACGCGCTGGCGGGCATCCTCGCCCTCCTGCCTGTCACCCCGGGCGGCGTCGGCATCGTCGAGGGCGTCATGGTTCCGGCCTTCGCCGCTGTGGGCGCGACCCACGGCGTCGCGGTGCTGGGTGTCACGGCGTGGCGGCTGGTTCAGTACTGGGCGCCGATGCCGTTGGGTGCGTTCGCCGCCGGCAGCGTTCTCGCGAGGCCCGGATTCACTCAGCGAGCACTGCGCAGGAGCCGAAACTGGCTGGCGCACCCGCGAGGCATGGCGATCTCGCCGACGGCGGGGAAGCCGAGCCGCTCGTAGAACGCCAGGTTGCCCTGCGTGGTCTCCAGGTAGGCGACGGTGCCGTCGCGGTCGACACGCTCCAGTCCACGGCGCACCAGCTCCGTACCGGCACCCGACCCTTGGGCCTCGGGATCGACCGCCAGCAACTGCAGGTACCAGTGCGGCTCGCGGGGGTGCTCGCGGAACACGCTGCGCCCCATCGCCGTCATGCGAGGGATGTCCGTGCCGAGCGTCCACCCGCAGGACAACGCGAACGGCACTGCCCGCCACGGGGTCATCCTGCGCCTCGGCGGACGCCAGACCGCGGCGCCGACCACAACGCCTTCACGCACCGCGACGTCCGTCGCGCCCATCGGGATGCCCTCGTGGCGCACGATCGCCTCGTACAGCCTGCGCAGCCGACGTGGTCGACCGGCGGCGTGAGGCACGACCCAGCGCATCACCGGGTCGTCGTGGAAGGCTCTCGACATCATCTCCGCGATGGCAGCCGCGTCCGCGAGGGTTGCGGCGCGGATGACCACGTCCATGGCTTGCAGTGTAGGCAGCGCACCGCAGACCCAGTGCCACAAAGCCAGTGCCGCAGACACAGTGCCGCAGACCCTGCGCCGCAGACACAGTGCCGCAGACCCTGCGCCGCAGATACAGTGCCGCAGACACAGAGGCGCCCCGGCACGTGGGGGTCGCACCGGGGCGCTCTGGGTTTGCGGGGGTCAGGCGGCTGCAGGCATCCGCTCGCCCGAGGTGACGAGCAGCTCGTCTCCGACGACGTCCACTCGTACGACGGATCCGTCATCGACGGATCCGTCCACCAGCAGGTCGGCGATGCGGTCGTCGACCTCACGCTGGATCAGCCTGCGCAACGGACGGGCGCCGAACTCGGGCTCGTAGCCGTGGTCGGCGATCCACTGCACAGCGGCGTCCGTCACCGTCAGCGTGATCTCGCGCTGGGCGAGGCGTGCCTCCGTCGCGTGCAGCAGCAGGCGAACGATGTCGCGCAGCTGCTCGCGGTCGAGCTTGCGGAACAGCACGATCTCGTCGATGCGGTTCAGGAACTCCGGCCGCATGTTCTCGCGCAGCTTGCCCATGACGCGGTCGCGCAGCGCCTTCTCGTCCCCGAACCCGTCGGCCCCAGGGGCGACGAATCCGAGTGCGCCGCTCTTGGACGCGAGGAACTCCGAACCGAGGTTCGAGGTCATGATCACGACGGTGTTGCGGAAGTCGACCGTGCGACCCTGGCCGTCGGTCAGGCGTCCGTCATCCAGCACCTGCAGCAGCAGGTTGAAGATGTCGGGGTGCGCCTTCTCGATCTCGTCGAAGAGGAGCACGGAATACGGGTTGCGGCGAACGCGCTCGGTCAGCTGGCCGGCCTCGTCGTAGCCGACGTATCCGGGAGGGGCGCCGATCAGCCGTGCGGCCGTGTGGCGCTCACCGAACTCGCTCATGTCGAACCGGATCATCGAACGCTCCGAGCCGAACAGCGAAGACGCCAGGGCCTTCGCCAGCTCGGTCTTTCCGACGCCGGTCGGTCCGAGGAACAGGAAACTGCCGACGGGACGGTGCTCGTCGCCCATGCCCGTTCGGTTGCGTCGAACGGCCTTCGCCACAGAGGTCACCGCGTCGTCCTGACCGATGACACGCTCGTGCAGCTCGCTCTCGAGCTTCGCCAGACGCTCGCGGTCGGCCTCACCGACGCGTGCGACCGGGATGCCCGTCGCACGCGA
Source organism: Humibacter soli (assembly GCF_054779035.1). NCBI lineage: Bacteria > Bacillati > Actinomycetota > Actinomycetes > Micrococcales > Microbacteriaceae > Humibacter > Humibacter soli. Next base: position 635,391 of record NZ_BAAGYX010000001.1, read on the forward strand.
CACGACGCCTGCGATCTGCGCCTCGTCGACGACCGCGCTCTCCTGGCGAGTCGATGCGCCGGCGGCGGATGCCTGTGCAAGCTTCTCCTGCACGGCGGCGATCTCGTCGCGGATGCGCGAGGCCTCCTCGTAGTGCTCACCCGACACGGCGGCGTTCTTGTCCGCCTCCAGGTCAGCGAGCTGCTGCATCAGCGCTGACGTGTCGACCTGCTTTCCAAGACGCAACCGAAGCCGCGCGCCCGCCTGGTCGATCAGGTCGATCGCCTTGTCGGGCAGGAAGCGGTCGGACACGTAGCGAGCCGACAGCTCGACGGCCGCGCGTACGGCGTCGTCGGTGTAGGTCACACCGTGGTGCTCCTCGTACGCGTGACGCAGTCCGGAGAGGATCGTGACGGCGTCTTCGATGGAGGGCTCCGCGACGGTCACCGGCTGGAAGCGACGCTCCAGCGCCGGGTCCTTCTCGATCTGCCGGTACTCCTTCAGGGTGGTCGCTCCGACCAGGTGCAGGTCGCCCTTGGCGAGGCGGGGCTTGAGGATGTTGCCGGCATCCATACCGCCGTCACCTGCGCCGCCGGCGCCCATCACGGTGTGCACCTCGTCGATGAAGACGATGAGCTCGCCCTTGCGCTGGGCGATCTCGTCCATCAGCTTCGTGAGGCGCTCTTCGAAGTCACCGCGGTAGCGGGTCCCTGCGAGCATGCCGGGCAGGTCGAGCGAGATCACCCGCTTGTCGCGCAGCTGCTCGGGTACGCCGCCGTCGACGATCGCCTGCGCGAGTCCCTCGACGATGGCGGTCTTGCCGACACCCGCCTCACCGACCAGCACCGGGTTGTTCTTGGTGCGGCGCGAGAGAATCTCCACCGCCTGCTCGATCTCGTCGACGCGACCGATCACCGGGTCGAGCTTGCCATCGCGGGCCAGCTGAGTGAGGTCGGTACCGAAGCGGTCGAGCATCGGCGTCTCGGATGCCTGTCCCTCGACATCCGGCCCGCCGGTGGGCTGACCAGCGTCGACCGTTGTGGCCTCGCGCATGGCGCCGGCGAGAGCCTCGGGCGTCACGCCCGCTGACTGCAGCACCTGGCCGGCGGGGGAGTCCTGCGCGATCACGAGTGCGTAGAAGAGGTGCTCGGGATCGATGTAGGTCGAGCCGGACGAACGGGCCACCTGGAAGGCATGGAACAGCGTGCGCTGCGCGGATGGCGTGAGCGCGGGTGCGTCGGTCGTCGCCTCGCCGGTCTGCGGGAGCCGCTGCTCTGCGGCGCGCACGATGCGTGCCGGGTCGACGCCGATGCGGCGCATGGCCTCGGCCGCCGGGTCCTCGCCCGCCATCACGCGCAGGATGTGCAGGGCGTCCAGCTCGTTGTTGCCGTGCTCGAGCGCGTAGCGGCCAGAGGCCTGCAGCACCTCCTGGGTGCGTCGGCTGAGGAAGCGGCTGATGTCGATCGAGCGGGACGTCCTCGCCCGCTCGCCCGCGAGGTATCGCGCGAGGAAGTCGTCGAACGAGTTGCCCTCGCCGGCCTCTTCGGGGATGAAGTTCTCAGGCACTGATTCTCCTGTTTCGCGTCTTGTGCCCCGGATTCCCGGGACTCCTGTCGATGCTCGCCCCGAACTTGAGTCGAGGCTTATCAGCTTCAACGCCCAGCCTCCCAAGGTATTCCCGCCGCGCCACCACCATCCCCAAGTCGTCGCCACGCGCCACCACCCATCCCAAGTAATCGCCACTTGTTGCGGGTTCGGCGGCGGGGATTCCGCGCGAAGTGGCGACGACCCGCGGCGTTGACGACGTCGCTCGTCCCGATAATCTCGTCGGGACGAAGGGAGCACCGCTGTGGCGAGACACCGCGTGTTGGTGGCGATGTGCGGTCTGTCCTTCTCGGGAAAGAGCACGTTCGCGCGCGCTCTCGCGAAGGAGCTCGACGCCGACATCGTGAGTTTCGACGCGATCAACGAGGAGCGTGGGCTGAACGGTGGCGACGGCATACCCATTTAGGAGTGGGTGAAGACGAAGGCGATAGGGCACGAGCGCGCCGCGGATTCGCTTGACTCCGGGCACTCCGTGGTCGTGGATGACACGGGATCGCCCCGATTCCTCCGTGACGAGCTCCGTGAGCTCGCCGCAGAACACGACGCGTCATGCGCGGTGGTCTGGGTGCGGATCTCTCCAGAGTTGCAGCGCGAGCGAGTGCTCGCCAATCGTGCCGACGGATCACGCCATGACGTCATCGACGAGGTCCTCGATGATCACGTGGCGAGCTTCGAGGAGCCGATCCATGAGGATCCGATCGTCATTGATGCCAACGACACCAGGAATCCCCTCGAGCTGGCCCACGTGGTGACCGCGATTCGCACCCGCACCTGACATCTAGCTCCGGCCATCCCACCCGCCACACACCACCCATCCCCAAGTCGTCGCCACTTTGTGCGGGTTCGGCGGCGGGGATTCCGCGCAAAGTGGCGACGACTTCGGCGGGATGGCGGGATGGCGGGATGGCGGGTGCGGGCGGGGGGATGCGGCGGAGATCCGGCGCGAAGTGGCGACGACTTCGGATGGACGCGTCAGCCCAGGGTGCCGCGCAGCTCGATCGCGATCTGCGACGCGTCGAGGTTCGCGAGCAGGCTCTCGAGCACGTCGGCGTCGAAGATGCCGTTGTCGCGGGCATCCAGCAGCTCGGAGCGTTGCGCCTCGAGCACCGCGAGCCGGTACTTCCGCTGTTCCTCGAAGTTCGCGAGCGTGGGCTCGCCGTCGGGGCGCGGCGGCTCGGGGACGGCCTCGGCGCTCGATCGGAGAAGCTGCATGATCTTGGCGCGCTCCTCCTCGTTCTGCTTGTCCACCGCCGTCTGGTCGACCTTCGGCGTGATCATGCGAACGAGGGGGCCGATCGTGCCGCCCTGCACCAGCAGCGACAGGGCGGCGACGGCGAACGCGATGAGCACCAGAACCGATCGCTGGGGCGTGCTGGCCGGGAGCGTCTGCACGGCCGCGACGGTCACGGCACCGCGCATCCCCGCCCACACCACGGTGAGGCCCTCCCGCCAGCCGAGGCGCTCCCGGCGGAAGTAGTCGATGTCGGCCAGCACCTTCGTCACCCGACGGGCGAATCGGTCGAGGTCGCGGATCGTCGCCGAACGACCGCGCGCACTCATCTGCTCGATCGCCTCCTGCTGACCGACCGGCGTGGTCATCTGTTCCTGCAGTCCCTCGAGGCGTGGCTGCATCTTCCTGCCTCGGCGCACCCGGCGCGAAAGGATGCCCAGCAAGGGCGCCACGAAGGCCGCTCTGATCAGAATCGTCAGCACCAGTGCGGCGACCGCGATGAGCACCGCCGTCCACACCCCCGCGTGGTCCTTCTCGACGCTCTCCACGATCGACTTGAGCTGCAGCCCCATCGTCAGGAACACGGCGCCCTCGAGCACGAGCTCGACGGTGCGCCAGTTCTGCGAGTCCGACAGGCGGTTCTGCGGCGAGAGATCGCGGGGCGCACGGATGCCCGTGACGATGCCGGCGACGACCGCCGCCACCAGCCCGGATGCCCCGAACAGCTCGGCAGGCACCGCCGCCACGAACGGCACGGTGAACGAGATGACGGTGTTCACCGTTGGGTCCGTGACGTGTTTGCGCACGATGAGGTTCAGCCATCCAACGGCCCCGCCGACGAGCACAGCCACCACGACGGAGTACGCGAACGTGCCGACGGTGCCCCAGAACGAGAACGTCGCCGCGACCGCGACGATCGCTGTGCGCAGAAGCACGAGGGCCGTCGCATCGTTCAGCAGGCTCTCTCCGTCGAGAATCGCGACCACGCGCTTCGAGGTACCGGTCTTCTTGATGATCGACGTCGCGACCGCATCCGTCGGGCTGATCACGGCGCCGAGCGCGACTCCCCACGCGAACCCGAGGCCAGGGATGACCAGCGCGAAGAACACCCCGAGCAGCAGTGAGCTGGCGACGACGAGCACCACCGACAACCCGCTGATCGCCCCGAACTCGCGGCGGAAGTTCATCGACGGCATCGACACCGCAGACGAGTACAGCAGCGGAGGAAGCACGCCCTCGAGAATCCATTCCGGTTCGATCTCCACCGACCCGAACATCGGAAGGAAGCTCACCGCGACGCCCACCGCCACGAGCACGAGGGGGGAGGCGATCCCCAGGCGCGGGCCGATCAGTGCGGAGGCGGCGATGACCAGCAACGCGGTCACGATGACGACGAGCACTTCAGTCACGTGTCAAGACTGGCAGCAGCCAGGGGTTTAACACGCGAACCGCGCGCACCGAGGCGGTAAGCCCGGTGCGCGCGGTTCGCTATCGGCCGATGCCGCGAGGCGGTGACTCCGTTAGGGCAGCCTGGCGGCGAGGTTCAGCACCCGCGTGGTCTGCGTCGCGCTGAAGTTGTCGTCGCTGATCAGGGAGATCTCGGCGGTGTGGCCGTGGATGACCGGCCCGACCGCCATCCCCTCGAAGTTGTCCAGCAGCGGGTTCGCCTGCGTCTCCTTGGCCTGTGCGCCGAGTGTCGGGCACTGAACGAGGTTCGCCACCAGGGTCTTGTCCACCGCGAGCGAGTCCTTCGCCTCTGAAAGGTTGCCGATCTTGCTGACGTCTGCAGCCTTGTGCAGGCCCTTCACGGCGTAGAGGTCGACCGAGTTGCCGACCGTCGTGCTGAAGGCGGCCTCCTCGACCACGATCGAGTCGTTGTCGTAGGCGGCGATCTCCGGAATGCGCATGCCGGGCTCCGTGCGGTACTCGATCTGCTTCTCGAGCGTCCAGCCGCTGTTCTTCTTGCCCTGCGTGTACACCAGCAGACGATGCGCCGTCGCGTCACCGTCGGCGGAGACGTCGCCGGAGAGCGCGCCCTCCATCGAGGCGACGATGGTCTTGCCATCCGGTGTGATGGTCAGGCCCTCGAGCGTGGCGTTCGACGTGGCCTGACCGGCCGGGGTCGTGCCTGTCACCGCGAACCGCGCGGGGATGTCGAGCGATGCCTTCTGCACGCCGTCACGCCCGAAGATGCGGATCGACGGTTCGGTCTCGCTGCTCACCACGAAGTCGCCGCTCGGCAGCACAGCGAGGCCCTCGTTGTCGCTGTCGATCCCGTTGTACGGCGTGCCGTCCGGGCGCTTCAGCACCAGCGGGTCGCGGGTGACCTTCGGGTTCGTGGTGCCGGAGAGGAACCAGATGCGAGCGGGGTCGCTGGCGTGGTTGTCGACAGCGGAGACGTACCCGTGCGACTTGGCGTCGCGCGCGAGCGACGACAGGCCGCCGATCTCGACACCGTTGTAGACGAGCTTGTCGAGGGCATCCGAATAGTTCAACGCCGTGGCGTCGGGCGGGCACGCCCGAGAGGCGGGTCCGATCGGCGGCGCGGAGTTCTTCTTGCCGACGGTGATCGCGACCTCCTGCGGGTCGTGGTCACTCGTCTGGTTGGCGAACTCGGAGTTGATGTGCACGACCTGGTACGTCGGCGTGCCGACACCAGAGGTGACCAGAATGTGGTCGAGCACCTCGGAGATGCCGTCGTAGTCGTACGTGTACTGCTGGTTCTTCGGCAGCGTCGTGATCAGGTCGGTCAGGATGGGCTTGCCGGTGGCAGCGCCGGTGAGCGTCTTGAGCGCCGGGCTGAACTGGTAGTCGTTGAGGTCGCCGGCGACGATCACCTTCGCCTTCTTGTCCGCCTTCAGCAGCGATGCGACGAAGTCGTGCACCTCGGTCGCCTGCTGTTGGCGCTGCACCGCCGACGACTGGTCGGGGTACTGGTAGCGTCCGTCTGCGTTCTGGTCGCCGAGCTTCGCGTCGAAGTGGTTGCCGATGACGAAGACGTCCTGTCCGCGGAAGTCGAACTCGCCCACCAGGGGCTTGCGGCTGGAGGTCCAGGCGTCGCTGGTCGGGTCGATGCGACCGGGGGAGAGGGTGAGCTGCGGTTCGCCGTGCGACTTCACGACAGCGGTCGCCGTCGTTGAGCGGTCGACGCTCGAGCCGCCACGGTCGACGAACGAGACGCGCGTCGGGTCGAACAGGAACGCGACGCGGATGTTGCCGCCGGGCTGCCCGCCGTCCTGGTCGTTCACCGGGTCGATCTCACGCCAGTCGTACAACGGACCGCCCGCCGCGTGGATCGCGGCGGTCAGCTTCGCGAGGGTCTGGTCGGCTGCCACGGTTCCGGAGTCGGTCGCACCGTCGTTGTCCTGCACCTCTTCGAGCGCCACGACGTCGGGCGAGGCGAGGTTGGTCACGACGCCCTGAGCGAGTGCCGTGTACTTGGAGGCCGGGTCTGACGGCGCGAGGTTCTCGACGTTGTACGTCGCGACGGAGAGCTGGTCTGCCCCGGCCTTCTTGGCCACAATGGGAGCGAGACCGCCGGCCTTCACCTGGCCGAGCGTGGTCGCTGCGATCAAGCATCCGCCGTACAGCGAGTAGTCGATCGGGCCCACGGTTGCTCCCGTGAAGACATCGCCGACGGTGACCTCGGGGTTCGACCCGTCGGCAGGCACGACCTCGAGGCGTCCGGAGGGCGTCTGGTTCTCGCCGGTCAGGAGGGTCCCGCCGCGGTAGCTGACGTTCTGGTCGGGCTTGGTGGTGATGTACTGCTCGCCGTATGCGTCGCTCGGGCCGACGACACGCGCGTCGTTCACCTGCACGAGCATCCCTTCGATCGACTCGTAGTAGTCGAGCGCCGACCGCGTCGGCGTGATCGGGGTGCTCTCGATGTTGCCGCCGTTGAGGTCGGGCGCGTACGTGTTCGGCACCGTGGTCGGCGTGATCACGATCGGGGCGGGCAGGGGGTTGCCATGCGAGACGACGTACACCTGCGGGTTCTCGATCTCGGTGATGGAGAGATTGGATGTCTGCGCGAGCGAGTCCCCGCTGGCGAGCGGGTAGTAGTCCTTCACTCCACCGCTGACGAGAACGGAGTCGCCGGCCTTCACACTCGGAGCGCTCCCGGTGTAGACGAAGACGCCCTCGCTCGTCGCGGGATTCGTGTCGGGCTGGGGGTCCTGCATCCAGAAGCCGCGGCTGCTGCCGGAGGTGCGCACTCCGGTCACGATGCCGGGCACGTTGCTGACGTTCTGGTTGTTGAGCGGCGAGACGAAGCTGTCGCCCTGGATATCGTGGATGCGCGTCGTCCCCGGCGTGGGCGGCGTCTGGTCTCCTCCGCCACCCTGGTCGGCGGTGGCGGCTCCCGGGGTCGGGGCGGCCGCCGTGAAGTCGGTCGCGTTGACGTCGGTGTCGGCGGCGTCGGTGCGCTGAACGGACTGCGTGTTCGAGGCACCCGTCGCCGGGGAGCCTTCGGCGAGCGCCGCTGTGCCGAAGCCGACGAGGTCGACGGATGCCGCCTCGCAGGAGGCCGAGTCGGCGCACGTCAGAGCAGTCGTACCGGAGACCAGTGCGATGGTGCCGTCTGTGGCCGACATCGCGATGGAGCCGCTGGCGTCGGCCTGGGGAAGCGGCGTGGTGCCGCCCGTGCCCTTGGCCTCGGCGACGACGTAGAACGCGCCAGGCGCGATGCTGCCTGTGAGCTGCGTGACCTGCCAGGTGCCGGTTGCGGCCTTGGCGTGGTACTGCACCGACCATCCGCTGAGGTCGACCGCCGATGTGCCGCGGTTGGTCAGCTCGACGAAGTCGTTCGTGTATGTGGAGCCGGAGTTGCCGCCGCCTCCATAGACCTCGTTCACCACGACAGAGCTCGACGGCTGTGCCTGGGCCGCCGTCGCGACGGCGAGAGATCCCGAGATCACCCCGAGAACGGCGACCGCGACGGCGGCACCTCTCGAGGTTCGTCTGATGTGTGTGCGCATGCCTGTTCCCCTTCGACGCGTGTCACCCAAGCAGGTGACAGTGAACCCTGAGTGACGGCTGCGCGAAAGCTTTTCGCCGGTGTTGCTCATCCGAGCACTCAGCTATCCGGGTCGGTCTCGCGTCCGAGCACGCGGTGCCGATACTGTGGGCGCAACGTGCCGCCGACGAAGGCATCGACACCGCCGAGGAGAAGACACATGAGCCAGACCGCGCGCCGCCCAGCCGGTGTGACCCTGATCGCCGTGCTCGCCTGGATCGAGGGTGCCCTCAACATCATCGCCGGTGTGCTTCTGCTGGTGTTCCAGAACCAGCCGAGCGTCAAGGCCGCCTGGTACGGGCCCACCGCCCTCATCACCTCGGCGATCCTGGCCATCCTCTTCGGCCTCATCGTCGTGCTGATAGCGGGTGGCCTGCTCCGCGGATCCCGCGGTGCCCGCATCATCGTCACGGTGATTCAGCTGCTCGCGATCGTCGCAGACGCGTTCACCGCATTCGCCTCACCGAGCCAGTTCGCGTGGGCCGCGATCAGCGCACTCATTTCGCTGATCATCATCATCCTGCTCTGGACCGGGCGGGCGAACGACTTCTTCCGCTCTCACTGAGCCTTGACCTTGACCATGAGGTCAAGGTTTACCGTGGTGGCCTACCAGGGAGGCACATCATGAGAATCGGCGAGGTGGCAGAACGCGCCGGCGTGACGGTGAAGACCGTTCGCCACTACGAGTCCCTCGGCCTGATCGTTTCGTCGCGGCTGCTGAACGGCTATCGGGACTACGACGACGAGTCGGTCAGACTGGTGGCCGAGGCGAATGCGCTCGGCAGGGCGGGCATCCCGCTGGAGAGGACGAGGCCGTTCCTCGACTGCCTCGCCGCTGGGGGCGAGCACGCCGACGACTGCCCGGCCACCCGGCCCGCATACCGCGAGGCGATCGCGGAGCTCACCTCGCGTATCGACGAGCTGCAGCATCGCCGTACGGCGCTCGAAGAGCTGCTCGAGAGCGCGGAAGCCCGAACCGAGGCCGGATGCCAGTTCGCCGCGTCGACCGCAGTGCCTGTGTCATCCGCAGCGCTGGGAGGCACCCGATGATCACCGCCGACGAGTCGAACTTCCAGTCGGTGGTCGACTCGGCCAAGACCCCCGTTCTCGTGTACTTCTGGGCGACCTGGTGCGGGCCGTGCCGGGTGCTCGGACCGACGCTGGAATCGATCGAGGATGACGCAGCAGGGGCCTTCACCGTGGTGAAGGTCAACGCTGACGACAGCCCGCGCCTCGCTGCAGAGTTCCGCGTGATGGCTGTGCCGACGATGAAGCTGCTCGTCGACGGCCGCACGGAGCGCACCATCGTCGGCTCCAAACCGCGCGCGGCACTGGAGCTCGAGCTGGCTTCCGTCCTGACCCGGGGGGCAGACGCGCGCGCCTGAGGCAACTAGCGTTGGCGGCATCATCAGACGAAGGAGCCGATCATGGCCGTCACCCTCAACCCCTACCTCAGCTTCCGCGACGGTGCGCGCGAGGCGATGGAGTTCTACCAGACCGTCTTCGGCGGTGACCTCACGGTGAGCACGTTCCGCGACCTCCACTCCGACGAGGACGAGAGCGACCTCGACAAGGTGATGCACTCCCAGCTGGTCGCCGCGAATGGGATCACCCTGATGGCGTCCGACACCCCGAAGCGCATGGAGTACACGCCGGGCGCCTCGATCAGCGTGTCGCTGAGCGGTGACGACGAGCCGTCGCTGCGTGGCTACTGGGATGGGCTCTCGCAGGGCGCCACCATCGTCGAGCCGCTGGTCCAGGCGCCGTGGGGCGATTCTTTCGGCATGCTCGTCGACCGTTTCGGCGTGAACTGGCTGGTCAACATCTCGGCGTCCTGAACGGGACTCTACTGACCGGATCCCGCCTCGAACACGAGCAGATCAGACCAGGCGGGTCAGCTCCATGACGAGCAGGCTGGAGCGTGCCGTCGCGACGAGCGCACCCTTGGCATCCGTCACTTCGCCCGTCGCGAAGATGACCCGACGACCCGGCTTCGTCACCGTTCCGACGGCGCGAAGGGGGCCGGAGTCCAGCGTGACCGGTCGCAGGTAGTCGACGGAGATGTCGATCGACGTGTAGCCGTACCCCGCCTCCAGCGTGCTGTGCGCCGCGCACCCCAGCACCGTGTCGAGCAGGGTGCAGACCAGTCCGCCGTGCACGACTCCGATCGGGTTGTAGTGCGACTCGTCCGGCAGGCACTGGAATTCGACGGTTCCCTCGGCGACCTCGACGATCGCCATGTTCATGGTGGCGCAGATCGGGGGAGCAGGCAGCTCGCCCGCGGCCATCGCGCGAAGAAAGTCCGCGCCGCGCAATTCACGGCCGGCGCGTGCGAGAGAGTGCGGGTCTTCCCATTCGATGGTGCGGGTCCGGGTGTCGGATGACATCGCCTCCAGCCTTTCCGCGCGACCCTGCGCGCACTCGTCAGAGGCTACCGGCCTCGCCCGAGACAGCGGTCGTCGGTAGTCTGGCCGCGAGACGGGGCCGCCGGTGCCCCGCAGACCACGACGACACGGGGGATGCCATGGCCGACGACGTCACGCTGGAGGTCGACGGGCCGAACGGCTCCCGGTCGGTGCGTATCAGTCATCCGGAACGCGTGGTGTACCCGGAGCCGGGCATCACGAAGCTCGACCTCGCGCGGTACATCCTCGCCGTCGCCGAGCCGTTCCTGAAGGCCAACGGCGATCGCCCGGTGTCGCTGCAGCGGTTCCGCGACACGATCGACGGCGAGCAGTTCTTCTCGAAGAACCCGCCGCGCGGCGCTCCTGACTACATCCGAAGCGTGAAGGTCGTCTATCCCAGCGCGCGCTCGCACCCGCAGCTCGTGCTGGACGAGCCGGCGTCGGCGGTGTGGGCCGTGCAGATGGGCACCCTGGTGTTCCACCCGTGGCCGTCACGGGCTGAGGACTCCGACAACCCCGACCAGCTCCGCATCGACCTCGACCCGCAGCCAGGGACGGATTTCTCTGATGCCGTGCCCGCCGCGATCGAGCTGCGCAAGGTTCTCGCCGAGGCGGGTCTCGAGGCATACGTGAAGACGTCGGGCAACCGTGGCCTGCACGTGTTCGCGCCGATCCGGCCGGAGCGCGAGTTCCTCGACGTTCGGCACGCCGTCATCGCCGCGGCCCGCGAGTTGGAGCGCCGCATGCCCGAGCAGGTCACCACAGCCTGGTGGAAGGAGGAGCGCGGCGAGAAGATCTTCGTCGACTTCAACCAGGCCAACCGTGATCGCACCATGGCGGGTGCCTACAGCCCCAGGCCGCTGCCGCACGCGTCCGTGTCGTGCCCCATCACCTGGGACGAGGTGGAGACGGCGCGTCCTCAGGACTTCACGGTGCTCACGGTTCCCGACAGGTTGGCCGACGTCGGCGACCCGTGGTCGGACTTGGGGGAGCGGCCAGGCACCATCGACACGCTTCTCGAGTGGTGGCAACGCGACCTCGACAACGGCCTGGGCGAACTGCCCTTCCCTCCCGACTACCCGAAGATGCCGGGCGAGCCGCCGCGCGTGCAGCCGAGCAGGGCCAAGCCGAAACCGTCCGTCGAGTAGCGCCGACCGCAGGTCGACGCGTTATCGAGACCCTGATGCGCGCCTAGGCGAGCACGTCCGACAGGTCGTACGCGACGGGACGCTCGATCTGGTCGAACGTGCACGAGCGCGGGTCGCGGTCGTCACGCCACCGGTCGAACTGCACGGTGTGCCTGAAACGCATGCCCTCGAGCTGGTCGTAGCGCACCTCGAGCACCCGCTCCGGCCGCAGGCGCACGAACGAGACATCCTTGCTGCCGGAGAACCTGCTGCGATCCGTCTCACCTGTCACGATCTCGCCGGAGTCGTCGCGCTCCACGAGGGGGGCGAGTTCCTCGATGAGCTCCTGCCTGCGCACGTTGCTGAACGCGGATGCCCCGCCGACGCTCCGCAGCACGCCGTCGCTGTCATAGAGCCCGAGCAGCAGCGATCCGACCCCCGAACCGCTGGCGTGCACCCGATAGCCGAGCAGCACGACGTCGGCCGTGCGGTGGTGCTTCACCTTGAGCATCGTGCGCTTGTTCGGCGTGTACGGAGCGTTCAGCGGCTTCGCCACCACTCCGTCGAGGCCCGCGCCCTCGAACTCCACCAGCCAGCGGCGGGCGAGCTCGACATCCGTCGTCGTCTGGCACAGCTGCAGGGGCGACTCCCACATGGCGGCCAGGTCCTCCAGTGCGCGGCGGCGTTCGGCGAACGGCTCGCCCGTCAGGTCGTCATCGCCGAGCGCCAGCAGGTCGAACGCCACGAACATCGCCGGCGTCGTCTCAGAGAGCATCTTCACCCGGCTCGCGGCAGGATGGATGCGCTGCGACAGCGCCTCCCAGTCGAGTCGCTCCGATCCAGGCTCGCCACTGCGCACGACGATCTCCCCGTCCACCATGCAGCGCGGAAGCTGTCGTTCGAACTCGGCGACCAGCTCGGGAAAATACCTCGTCAGCGGCTTGGACCCGCGGCTGCCGATCTCGACGCCGTCATCGCCGACGGCGACGATGCCGCGGAAGCCGTCCCACTTGGGCTCGTACGACAGGCCGCCTTCGACGCGGTCGGGCTCCGGCACGGTGTCGACGGCGCGGGCGAGCATCGGTGCTGGGATGGAAGCGGTCATGCCTCGATCATGCCGCGTTCCGTCTCTGCGGCCTACGGATGAACCCGACGGGATGGCAGCGTTGCGGTCTCCAGCCGCAGCAGGGTCGTCTTCGCCTCGACCCCGCCCGCGTAGCCGCCGAGCGATCCGTCGGTGCGCACCACGCGGTGACACGGCACGAGCAGCGGCAGCGGGTTGGTCGCGCAGGCCGACCCGACCGCTCGCATCGCGCGGGGGCTGCCTGCCGCCGCGGCCACCTCGGCGTAGCTGGCCGTGCTGCCGTACGCGATGGTGGGCAGGATGCCCTGCACGACGCGTCGGAACCCGTGCGAGAGCGCGAAGTCCAGCGGAACGTCGAACCCGCGTCGGTCTCCCGCGAAGTACTCGTCGAGCTCTCGTGCCACGACATCCAGCCTGGCCGGGGAACGCAGAACCCTGGGGCTGACCTTGGTGGAGATCGTCTGCAGCACGTCGTCGAACCCCTCGCGCTCGTACGCGACGCGAACGACGCCCCGTTCGGTGGTCGCGAGCAGCAACTCGCCGACGGGGGAGTCGACGGTTCGGTATGCGACATCGAGCAGTCCGGCATTGTGAGCGGCTCGTTCGAGTCTGGCGTGCAGCCTGTCCAGGCGGCCCTGGTCGATGAGCCCTGTGGTGTCGTTTGTCATGGTCGTGCTCCCATCGTGCGGCGCAGGGAACGGATGCCGTCGGCCGCCGCCCGCCGTGCGGCGTCGGTCGTTCCGCCGATGATGCCTGCGACCTCCTGGTAGGGAAGCCCGCCGAGGTAGTGGTAGGTCACCGCTCTCCGCTGCCGGTCGGGCAGGGTGGAGACGGCTCGAGCCACCTCGTCGGCCGTTGCGTGGGCGTCGTCGAGCTGGCCGGGGATGCCGAGCGTGCTCGGCTCCTCCGGCAGTCGTTCCACCGTGACGGGCCTGCGCCCGCGCGCCCTCACCACGTCGATCGCCTTGCGGCGAGCGATCGTGACCAGCCACGCCTCGACGTTGGCGTCCGCGGGGAGCCGCGGGTAGGCATCCAACGCAGACAGGAACGTCTCGGACCAGGCGTCGTCGGCGTCGTCCGCGCCCGCGACGGACAGGCACACTCGCAGCACGGTCGTTCCGTGCGTGCGCACCAGCGTCTCGAAGGGCAGCAGCATCATCACAACGTAGACGCTGCCGACGACGAAAACGTGAGGTGTCGCGCTCCGCTGGTCGATCGGCGCTACCCGACCGGCGGGGGCGGGGCACCTAGCCCAGCATGTCCTTGACCATCGGGATGACCTTCGTCGCGTACAGCTCGATCGAGCGGAGGAGAAGGTCGTGCGGCATCGGTCCGTTCGCGTACTTGAGATCGAACCTGTCGACCCCGAGCACCTTGATCGCTTCGGCGACGCGACGCGCGACGGTCTCTGGCGACCCGACGTACAGCGAGCCGTGGCGCACCTCGCTGATGTACTGCTCCTTGCTCTGCGGGCCCCAGCCGCGCTCGGCGCCGATGCGGTCCATCGTTGCCTTCTGGTACGGGTAGAGCTGTTCCATCGCGAGCTCGTCGGTATCGGCGACGAAGCCGGGCGAGTGCATCGCGAGCGGCATCGGCTCGCGCCCGAGCTGCTCTTGCGCCCGCTTGTACAAGTCGACGTAGGGTGCGAACCGGCTGGCGTTGCCGCCGATGATCGCCAGCGCCATCGGGATGCCGTATTTCACCGAGCGGATCACGCTCTCCGGGCTGCCGCCCACACCGACCCAGGCCTTCAGCCCGCCCGACTCGGTCTTCGGGTACACCTCCTGGTCGGTGAGCGGTGCGCGCACCGTGCCGCTCCAGGTGACCGGACCCTCGTCGCGCAGTCTGCTGAACAGGTCGAGTTTCTCCTCGAACAGCGTCTCGTACTGGGTGAGGTCGTAGCCGAAGAGTGGGAACGACTCCGTGAACGAGCCGCGCCCGAGCGTGATCTCCGCCCTGCCGTTCGAGATGGCGTCGAGGGTGGCGAACCGCTCGTACACGCGAACGGGCTCCTCCGAGCTGAGCACCGTGACGGCAGTCCCGAGGGTGATGTTCTTGGTGCGGCCCGCGATGGTCGCGAGCACGATGTCGGGCGCGCTCACGGCGAAGTCTGCGCGGTGGTGCTCTCCGATGCCGAACGCGTCGATGCCCAGCTCGTCCGCGAGCACGGCCTCCTCGACCACGTTCCTGATGGTCTCCGCTGCGGGTCCCTGCGCCCCGTCCTCACGCAACGGAACGTCTCCGAACGTGTCCAAACCGAACTGCACGGCCACTCGAGGCCCCTCTCGTCATGTATGCAAATGCATGTATATCGAACACGGTGGTCCACCCCATCATTCCCGTACGCGCGTAGCGTTGGCTCATGGACCCCGTCCAGCTCGCAACGAAGAACCTCAAACGCAGTCGACGTCGCAGTGACAGGTTGCTGAAGAAGCGCAGACCTGTCGACGAGCAGGTGTCGCGTGCCGAAGCAGCTGTGCGCGATCGGGAAGCGAAGGCTGCGGCCTCAGCTCGATACGACCGCATGCCGTGGCGCTATGTGCTCGGGCGAACCCTTCGCGAATACGGCAGAGACGGATGCTCGGACCTCGCCGCCGGTCTCACCTACTTCTCGGTGCTGTCGGCCTTGCCTGCCATGCTCGCACTCGTGTCAGTGCTGGGTCTGCTGGGAGCTGGGCAGGAGGGATCGAAGACGCTGCTGGAGGTCATCGACGCCGTGGCTCCCCAGCAGGTGCAGCCGGTGCTGGCCGGTCTGGTGGCGCAGCTCAGCTCGTCGTCGGCAGCGGGCATCGGTCTGGTCATCGGCATCGTCGGCGCCGTGTGGTCCGCGTCCGGGTACGTCGGCGCGTTCGGACGAGCCGTGAACCGCATCTACGGCGTGTACGAAGGGCGAACGGCGCTGGTGCTCAGAGCACGTCAGGTGCTGATCACGATCGTGACGCTGGTGTTGATGGTCGTCGTGGTCCTCGCCCTTGTGCTCAGTGGCCCGCTCGCCCGCAGCATCGGGCAGGCGCTCAGCGTCGGCGACGCGGTCTTCAACACGTGGGAGGTCGTCAAGTGGCCGCTCATCGCCGTTGCGGTGGTCGCTGCCGTTGTCGTGCTGTACTTCGGAACGCCCAACCTCAAGCGTCGACGCGTGCGCTACGTGGCATCCGGCGCGGCGCTGGCCGTCGTGATCATGGTGGTTGGCTCGCTCCTCTTCAGCTTCTACGTCTCTGCGTTCGGCAGCTACAACCGGGTCTACGGAACGGTCGGAGGCCTCCTCGTCGCATTGCTCTGGATCTGGCTCGCCAACCTCGCTCTCGTCGTCGGAGTCGAGTTCGGGTCGGAGCTGGAGCGAGGCCACGAGCTCTCGATCGGCATGCCGGCAGAACGACGGGTGCAGATCGAGGTCCAGGGCGACAAGGCACGCCAGAAGGCCCTCGCCGGGCTGCGGGCGGACGAACGTGTAGGAGCGGCGATCCGCACGGCGACGGCCAACGCGGAGGGCTGACTGCTGGCGGGTCCCTGTTGCGACGGCCCGCGCCGCCGTTAGTCTGACTTCTGTTCGCGCCGTACAGCGTTCCCCAGGAGACCAGACAGGGAGACAGCGATGATCGCGTCGATCCTCGACAACGACAACGTGCACTTCGAACACAGAGGTGTCGGGTACGTCATCCACCGAATCGCGCAGGAGGAGTGGTCGGTGCGCAGCGATGACGGCCGCGCGATCGGCTCGCTCACGATCGTCTCCGAAGAGGGCGAAGAGCACGAGCCGGTGTACGGCGGCATCATCGCAGGCGAGACCGAGACGGACTACGAGGGCTCCGACTGGGAGTCCATCGTGCGCGGACTGGTCAACGAAGCGCTCAACCCCGAGTCGCAGGAGACCGCTTCGGGCGTCTGAGCTCGGATGGCTGACGACGGTCAGCTCTCGCGCTCGACGTCCTTCGGGTCTTTGTCGGTGCGCCACCCGCGCCATGACGGCTGTCTGAGCCGTCCGCCCCTTGTCCACTCCCCGAACTCCACCTCGGCGACGAGCGTCGGCTTCACCCAGTGCACGCCGCGGGCATCCGTCGCGGGAACATCGGCGAAGGGGTTCGTCGAGCTGGAGATGCCAACGAGCCGGTCGGCGATCTCGTCGAGATCGGCGTCGCGGAACCCGGTTCCCACCCGACCGACGTAGTCGAGCTTGCGGCCGTGGGGGATGCCGACCAGCAGCGACCCGATGCCGTTCGCGCGTCGTCCTTCGCCCGGCCTCCACCCGCCGACGACGATCTCCTGAGTGCGATGGTGTTTCACCTTGACCCATGCGGTCGAGCGCTTGCCCGACGCGTACGTCGACTCGCGGTCCTTGGCCACGATGCCCTCGAGACCGGCGGAACGGCTGCGCTCCATGGCGTCCGCGATCGGGCCGGGTACGTCATCCGGCACCTGCAGCACACCCCTGTGCCTGTCCGTCACGACGTGCGCCAGCGCGGCCCTCCGCACCTCGTACTCGTCGTCCGTGATGTCCTGACCGTCGAGCTCGAGGATGTCGAACGCGAAGTACCGAACGGGAACCCTCGCGGCCGCTCGTGAGATCTCGGTCTCGTTCTGCAGGTTCATCCGCTGCTGCAGCAGTCCGAAATCGGGCCGTCCGTCGTTCAGGGCGACGATCTCACCGTCGATCACGGCGGGGGAGCGCAGCGATGCGGCGATCTCGGTGAGCTCCGGGTACTGCGCCGTCACATCGTGGCCGTTCCTCGTGACCAACCGCACAGCGCCGTCCGCCACGTATGCAAGGGCACGGATGCCGTCCCATTTGTCCTCGAACACCCATCGGTCGTCCTCGTCCCCGTCGAGCTCCGCTACGGTGCCGAGCGTGGCGAGCATGGGGGAGTAGTCCCGCTTCGGCGCTTCCAGCGTCATCCGGTGGATGAGCCAGTTCTTCTCGTCGCCCGAACCGCGAGTGTGGAGCAGCGCGACCTTCACGGGACCACCGAGGCCGCCGTGCTCCGACGGGTGCAGCGTCACGATGACCTCTTCGCCGTCCCGCCACTTGTGCAGGTCGTAGACGCCGGAATCCCAGATGTCCACGTGCCCCGCCCCGTATTCCCCGTGCGGAATGTCTCCTTCGAACCCTCCGTAGTCCAGCGGGTGATCCTCGGTCTGCACCGCGAGATGGTTCTGTTTCGGGTCGGTCGGCACGCCTTTGGGAAGCGCCCAACTGACCAGCACGCCGTCGTGCTCGAGCCGGAAGTCGTAGTGCAACCGTCGGGCGTCATGCTTCTGGATGACGAACGAGCGCCCGTTCGTCGTCTTCGGTGCACTCGCCGGTACCGGCTCCGGCGTCTTGGCGGCATCCCGTTTGCCGCGGTAGACGGTGAGACGATCGCGCTGCGGTTCGCTCGTGCCCTCGGCTGAGTCGCCGTCTGCGGAAACACCGGAGCCGCCATGAGGCCGGTGCGGGGTCGCGTC
Organism: Humibacter soli; assembly: GCF_054779035.1. NCBI lineage: Bacteria > Bacillati > Actinomycetota > Actinomycetes > Micrococcales > Microbacteriaceae > Humibacter > Humibacter soli. The sequence continues at coordinate 653,275 of NZ_BAAGYX010000001.1, forward strand.
CGCAAGCGGGTCGCCCTTTTCTTCCACGCGCTTCAGCACCTCTTCGTACGACAGCTGACGCAGCTTCGGCGACGCCAGCTCGCGCCAGGTGCGCGGGGTCGCCACGGTGGGATGCCACCTTCCGCGCAGCGAGTATGGCGCAACGGTCGTCTTGTTCGCATTGTTCTGGCTCCAGTCGATGAATACCTTGCCTGCTCGGTCTGCACGCTTCATGGTGCTGATGATCAGGTCCCGATGATCGGCCTCCAGCGCCTTCGCCAGCTCGTGAGCGACCTGAGACGCCTGGTCGGAGGTCTGGGAGCCATCCAGTCGCGCGTACAGGTGGATGCCCTTGCTCCCGCTCGTCACGGGCACGGGGTCCAGGCCCATGCCGGAGAGGATGTCCCTGGCCAGCCCGGCGACGTGCGCACATTCCGCCAGCCCGACGCCCTCGCCGGGGTCGAGGTCGAGCACGAGACGATCGGGATTGCCCCGGCGACCGTCCGGCTCGGCACGCCACTGCGGAATGTGGATCTCGAGCGACGCGATCTGCGCCAGCCACACGAGCACAGCCGTGGAGTCCACCAGCGGATAGACGTTCGCGTGGTCGCGGTGCTCGATCCTGACCCTCGGAACCCAGTCCGGCGTGCCCTCGTCGAGGTTCTTCTGGAAGAACGGCTGGCCGGGATGCTCGGGCGTCCCCACCCCGTTGACCCACCTCTTGCGGGTGGCGGGTCTGCCGTGAGCGTGCTCGATCAGGTGCGGCGCGATCGTCGCGTAGTACGCGATGACATCGCCCTTCGTGGTTCCGGTCTCCGGGTACAGCACCTTGTCGAGATTGGTGAGCCTCAGACGCTGCCCGTCGATCTCGACCGTCTGCGAACCATCCGATCCAAAGCCGCCTGCGCCGGTCGCCGCCTTCGTCTTCCCCGCCATACGAATCGACGTTACGCCGGACGCAGGTGCCATCCCAGGGGTGGGTTCGACGCACTCCGGGTGGTTCAAGGCTTGTCGTAACCGTGCAGGGGCTGTGCAATAGACGTTATGCGAGCCATAGGCAAACGGGCGATCGCCTTCGGGCTGGTCAACGTGCCGGTCAAGATCTACAGCGCAACAGAGGACCACGACATCTCGTTGCACCAGGTGCACGACAAGGATGGCGGGCGCATCCGATATCAGCGTCGGTGCGAGATCGACGGCAAGATCGTGCCGTACGAGCACATCGACAAGGCGTACGACGCCGGTGACCGCACCGTCGTCCTGACAGACGAGGACCTCGCATCGCTTCCTGAGGAGCGCAGCAACGAGATCGAGATCGTGGAGTTCGTCCCAGCCGATCAGGTCGACCCGATGATGTTCGAGCGCAGCTACTTCCTCGAGCCCGACTCGGGGTCGGTGAAGGCGTACATGCTGCTGCGCAGAACGCTCGAGGCGACGAACCGCACGGCGATCGTGAAGTTCGCCCTGCGGCAGAAGACCCGGCTGGGCGCTCTGCGGGTGCGTGACGGCGTGCTCGTGCTCCAGGGCCTCCTCTGGGCAGACGAGGTTCGCACCGCCGAGTTCCCCAGCCTCGACACGAAGGTGTCCATCTCCGAGAAAGAGCTCGACATGTCCGCCAAGCTCGTCGCGGCCTACGAGAGCGACTTCACCCCCGAGAAGTTCGACGACGACTACCAGATCCAGCTCAAGAAGCTCATCGACGCCAAGCTCGAACAGGGCGACACCATCGACACGGAGGCGACGTTCGGCGAGGAGAGCGGCGAGAAGGGCGAGGTCCTCGACCTGATGGAGGCACTCCGGCGCAGCGTCGAGAACAACCGCTCGAGCACCGCGAAAAAGGGTTCGCGCAAGAAGGCGGGTTGAGCCCGGTGGTCGGTCGTCAGAGCCCGTCGCGTTCTGTCAACCCCCTTGAGGTGCAGCAGGCACGTTCCTAACGTGCGTGTTCAGGGAGGCAGCATTCGCCGCCGCCACACCCTTCGAGAGGAGACATCATGCCGCGCGGAGCGAACTCGCGACTGAAGGATCCGGAGCTGTACGAAGAGCTGCGCAAAGACGGCGCCTCCGAGGAGAAGGCCGCTCGCATCTCGAACGCGGCGGGGTCGCGCAAGGGCGGCCGCTCGTCCGTCGGCCGCAAGGGCGGCGAGTCCGGGTCCTACACCGACTGGACCGTTCCGGAGCTGAAAGGCCGCGCCAAAGAGCTCGGGCTGTCCGGATACTCCAAGAAGAACAAGGCCGAGCTGATCAGCGCGCTACGGAACCACTGATCCGAAGCCAGTGCCTTCTTTCTCCTCGACCGATTCAGGTGGCCATTCCTGCGAAGATGGACGGATGGGCTTCCTCATCTACGGCTCGGGCGCCGAATACGAGATCGACGATCGCACCCTCTCGCATCTGAAGATCGCGATCGTCGCAAAGCTGCGTCTCCAGGAGAGCTTTCTGATCAACTGGACGGTGCCGCCCGAGGAGGGGTCCGGGCGAGTGAGCCTGTGGCTCTCGCCCGCCGTTCCGCTGCAATTCAGGTTCTCCGGCAGCAAGCCGCCGGAGTTGAACCGCGTCTGGCTCGAGGCGCTCGCGCTCTCGTCGCACGGCACGCGTGGAATGGTCGTGATGCCGGAAAGTGAGGCTGAGGGCTTCCTCGCGACGTCCCGAGCGGCGGGCTAGCGCAGGTGGAGCCTCAGCGCCGGCCGTTCGGCAGCGGCGATGCCTGGGTGAACGGGCCGGACGGTCGTCGTTTCTGGGGAACGTTCGGTGCAGCAGGCCTGCTGGTCGCTCATCCCGAAGTGGGCATCCTTCTGCAGCATCGCGCTGAGTGGAGCCATTTCGGGGGCACCTGGGGTCTGCCGGGTGGTGCCCGCCACGAAGGGGAGAGCGCCCGTCAGGGTGCGATCCGCGAGGCGTCGGAAGAGGCCGGCGTGCCCGCGGAGTCCGTTCGCGCCCGCTATCTGTCCCTTCTCGATCTCGGATGGTGGTCGTACTCGACGGTGGTGGCGAGCGCAGAGCAGGCGTTCGAGCCCGTGATCGGCGACGCCGAGAGCATCGAGGTGCGCTGGGTGCCGGTCGACGAGGTGGACTCTCGACCTCTGCACCCCGGATTCGCCGAGCGCTGGCCCAGTCTTCGACGTGACCTGTTCGCGGACCCGGTGGTGGTGGTCGACGCGGCGAACGTCGTCGGGTCGAGGCCGGACGGTTGGTGGAAGGACCGCCCGGCCGCCGCGGGTCGGCTCGTCGACGGCCTGATCTCGCTCGGCCGCGACGGCTGGCCGGCCGACCTGCTCGGGTTGCCGCACGACCGTTGGTGGCCGCGGGTGAGCGTCGTGCTCGAGGGTGAGGCGAAGCGGATGACCGACCCCGCCGACTCGGGTGGCGAGAGTGAGCGCAGCGACCTCACGGTCGTGCGTGCTGCATCCGACGGCGACTCCGCCATCGTCGCCCACACGGCGTCCTTGTCCGACCCGGCGCAAGCCGTCGTGGTCACCGCCGATCGGGAGCTGGGCGACCGAGTCCGCGCGCTCGGCGCGACGGTCGTTGCACCGTCGTCACTGCTGAGCGCGCTCGACCGACTCGGCTGAGCCCGCCGCGCGCTCAGGCCGAAGCGTGGTCCGTGAACGACGCCTTCCATGTGACGAGCGCGCGCACGGTCGAGCTGGCGTCGTTCGCGAGCGCGGCCATCGCGTCATCCGGCACGAAGTAGTTCACGGCGACCCACCCGCGCACCGTCTCCGAGCGGTCGGCCGCTAGCTCGCGCAACACATCGCAGGGGGTCGCCTCGTTGCGTGCGACGCATCCCCGAACACCCTCGTCGGGATCGTGCGCCAGGGTCACGAACAGATCGGCAGGGGTGTTGTAGCTGCTCGCGACGCTCTCCCTGATCTTCGGGTTCTCGCTCGCGGCGAGCACCCTGAGGCGATGGATCTTGCTCTCGGTGACCGGCGGCATCGGATGCAGAGCGGCCACCTCTTCCGGTGTCAGCATCGAGGGTGCTGCGCGGCGCATCGCCGCGCGCTGCGCCGGGGTGTTGAAACGGATGCACGACATCCACCCAGGCTAGCCGCGACCTCCGTCACCGGGCGGACCGGCTCACCGAGCGACGGCTTCGCGTCCTTCCCGGCGGGGGAACCACGGCACGATGGGCGATGTCGTTGCCTGGTACTCGGCGTACTCCGGGTAGCGCTTGCGCGAAATGCTCTCGGTGAAAACCGTCGAGCCGATGAACAGCACGGTGAGCAGCACCGCGCCGATCACGGTCCACTGCAGCACGGATGCCGCAGCGATCGCACCGAAGAAGAACACGACCCACCACTGGGCCTGTTCGAAGAAGAAGTTCGGATGCCGTGAGAAGCGGAACAGCCCGGACTGCAAGAAGCGCGGCCTCGGCTCGCGACCCGCAGCGACCTCTGCTGCCTTCCATCGATGGAAGTCCCACTGCTGCTGGTCGGCGACCGTCTCCCCGATCAAGAACACGAGGAACACGACGACCGCCACCACGTCGAGCAGGCCGAACGGCGTCTGGTGCTGATACGCGGTCCATGCCGGAAGCGTGATCAGGAACAGCAGGATGTTCTGGTAGATCACGATGAACAGGAGATTGAAGAGGAACCACTTCCAGCCGGCGATCCTGGAGCGCAGGAACGCCCACCGGTAGTCCTCGCCGCCCGGAGCGTATCCGCCCTTGCGCGCGAAGTTGAAGGTCAGCCTCGCACCCCACAGCGTGACGAGCGCCGCCATGACATCCAGCCGCACGTCCGCCATCCCCGCTGCGATCGTGTACACCCACACGTAGGCGACGGGAACGAGCGACCAGATGCGGTCGACCCACGAGTACTCGTGCGTGATCACCGACAGCACCCACGTGACGACGCAGATGGCGGCGAGGATCAGCAGTGCGACGATCACGGGGGACATGCTCCGAAGTCTAGGGTGCGCCACCGTCGGTCATGGCGCGCGGATGAGCACACGACGGGCGCGCCCGCGTTCTGACATCGAGCCGGATGCGGCCTAGGATTGCGTGGCGTGGCACAGGCATCCGGCTCGGTCTCCACCCGGGTCTTCACCATCCCCAATTGCCTGAGCTTCTTCCGCCTCGCACTCGTGCCGGTCTTCCTCTGGCTCGTCATCGTCGGGTGGGATGCCTGGGCCCTCGTCGTGCTCATCGTCGCGAGCATCACCGACTTCCTCGACGGCTTCCTCGCCAGGCGTCTCCATCAGGTATCGCGACTCGGACAGCTTCTCGACCCGGCGGCGGACCGGCTGTACATCTTCGCCGCTCTGATCGGTCTCGCCTGGCGGGACCTGCTGCCGTGGTGGCTGGTCGGCATCATCATCGCCCGAGACGTGATGCTGCTCATCCTCGGCATCGTGCTGGCCAACCACGGGCACGGCCCGCTGCCCGTGCATCACCTCGGCAAGGTAGCGACGTTCGCGCTGCTCGTCGCACTCCCGGTGCTCATGCTGGGCGAGGCGTTCCCCGTTCTGTCGTGGGCGTCAGAGCCGATCGGGTGGGCCGTGGCGCTCTGGGGCGCGTTCCTCTACTGGTGGGCCGGCATCCTCTACGTGCGCGAGACGACGCGTGTGGTGCGACGTTCGTCTGTGACCGAGGCAGCGGCATCCGATACGCTGAACGGTGAGGAGGTCGACGGTGGCTGAGCAGCACGACCCGAACCGCGAAGCACATGCTGCGGGCGACGACACGACGGCAGGTTTCGGCGAGGACTTCGCCGCGGCGATGAACGCTGCTGCGGCGGGCGTCACTGCGGAGGAACAAGAGGCGATCGGCGCGCTTCCGAGCGGCTCCGCTCTGCTGATCGTGCGGCGCGGGCCCAACTCCGGTGCGCGGTTCCTCCTCGACGCCGATGTGACGACCGCCGGCAGGCATCCCGATGCCGACATCTTCCTCGACGACGTGACGGTCTCGAGACGGCATGCGGAGTTCATCCGACACGGAACCGTCTTCGAGGTGAAAGACCTCGGTTCGTTGAACGGAACCTACTTCGACGGTGTGCGCGTCGAGAGCGCGATGCTCACCGATGGTGCAGAGGTGCAGGTGGGCAAGTTCCGCCTCACCTTCTACGCCGCCCGTCTCGATCTGGACGCGTCGGCGCCGGCCTGATGCCCCGCGAGTCGTCACAGGCGCGCGAATCGGCACTCGTCCGTCCTGGGCAGGTGCTGCTCAGCATCGGCCAGGTCCTCTCCCAGCTCACCCCGGAGTTCCCCGACCTCGCACCGTCGAAGCTCCGCTTCCTCGAAGAGCAGGGGCTCGTCACTCCCGCCCGCACGGCGTCGGGCTATCGCAAGTTCTGCGCTGAAGACGTCGAACGGCTGCGCACCATCCTCACCCTGCAGCGCGAGCACTATCTGCCGCTCAAGGTCATCCGCTCCTACCTTGCCGACCAGGATGCCGGGCGCACGCCGATCCTCCCCGGAAACTCCGGCCCCGCCAGGCCGACGATGCTGTCAACGGGGCGCAGGTTCAGCCGCGACGAGCTGCTGAAGGAGGCCGGCGCATCCGCTGCGTTGCTCCAGGAGGCGGTCTCTACCTCGCTCATCGTGCCTGCCGACGTCTACGGCGAAGATCAGCTCGCTGTGCTCGAAGCGCTCGTCGACCTGCACAGACGGGGCATTGAGCCGCGGCACCTGCGCGCCCTTCGCGCTTCCGCCGAACGCGACATCGGACTCATCGAGACGGCCCTTGCACCAGTGTTGCGCCGCAGGGATGCCAGCGCCCGCGCACGGGCGGCCGAAACCGGTCGCGAACTCGCCGACGACCTCGAGACGGTGCGCTCCAGCATCGTTCGCGCCGCCATCGCAAGGCTCGCGCCGTGATGCGATCGGCACGCCCCGTGCGACACGCCGCATCGTTCGAGCCGATGTCGTTGATCGCCTCCTCCGGCACGGTTACCGTTGAGAGTGCGCCACGTTCTGCGCAAGGCACCGGTTCTGTGTGTGCCACCTGGGGTGAGAGGGAAGCGAATGAGTGAAGTCCATCGCAACGACGACGCTCGCTACGACCTCGAGTTCCTGTTCACCGACGGCCTGCCGGAGATGGACGACGTCTCCGGTTACCGCGGCGCGGTCGCAGCACGCGCGGCCGGCATCAGCTACCGCCAGCTCGACTACTGGGCCCGCACCGGACTGGTCGAGCCGACCGTCCGCGGCGCGGCGGGCAGCGGATCGCAGCGCCTCTACGGCTTCCGCGACATCCTCGTTCTGAAGCTCGTGAAGCGACTCCTCGACACCGGCATCTCGCTGCAGCAGATCCGTACGGCGGTCGAGCAGCTGCGCAAAGAAGGCGTCAACGATCTTGCCCAGACCACGCTGATGAGCGACGGTGCCAGCGTCTACCTCTGCACCTCGGATGACGAGGTCATCGACCTCGTCGGCAGGGGTCAGGGCGTGTTCGGTATCGCGGTCGGCAAGGTGCTCCGCGAGGTCGAGACGAGCCTGGTCGAGCTCAACGTGCAGACCTCGGACCCGATGGACGAACTCGCCGTCCGCCGGGCCGCGAAGAAAATAAGCTGACGCATTCCGCGGGTTGAGGAGTGCGGCGAAGCCGCGCGTCTCGAAACCCGGTCGTAGACCCTGCCGGATCAGTTCTCGGCGTACTCGCCCATACGTGCGGTGCGCAGCACGCGCTCCAGCAGCAGGTCGAAGTTGTGGGCCATCTCCTGGGCGCTCTCGCCAGGCCACACGTGCAGCGGCTTCGCCGCACCCTGAGCCTGCTGCAGCGACGTGCGCTCCGGGAGCTGGGGTGAGAGCACTAGCGGCCCGAACATGTCGCGCAGCTCCTTGATGCGGAACTGGTGCTCCAACGACTGCACCCTTGCCCTGTTGACGATGATGCCGAGGGGCTGAAGACGCGGCGACAGCCCTCGTCTGATCTCCTCGATCGCCCGGAGTGCCCTGTCAGCAGCAGCGACGGAGAACAGGCCGGGCTCGGTGACAACGGTCACGCGGTCGCTCGCGGCCCACGCGGTGCGGGTGAGCGCGTTGAGGGACGGTGCGCAGTCGATCAGCACCAGGTCGTAGTCGTGCTCGACGTTGGCGAGAGCCTCTTCGAGCTTCCAGATGTCGCGGATCGACGGGTGCGGTCCGTCGAAGTTGATCGCCGACGGGCTGCCGATCATCACGTCGACCTTGCCGGTGCGACCACGGGTCCAACCGCTGGGCGCGATCGCAGCTCGCACGACCTTCTCCTTGGGAGAGGCCAGCACGTCCGCCACGTTGAGGTGGCCCGCGATGGTGATGTCCATGCCGGTCGAGACGTCCGACTGAGGGTCGAGATCGACGACCAGTGTGCGCAGGCCCTTGGCGAATGCCGCTGAGGCGAGCCCGAGCGTCACGGTCGTTTTTCCGACACCGCCTTTGAGGGAGCTGACGCTGAGCACATGCACAAGCAGCAACGTTACCGTCACTAGTCTTAGAGAACCTAACCGTTCCCTGAGCGGCACGTGCCCCGCCGGAGAGGCCTGAATGTTCAAGAAGATCCTGGTCGCGAACCGCGGGGAGATCGCCATCCGCGCCTTCCGTGCGGCGTATGAGCTCGGTGCTCAGACGGTGGCGGTGTTCCCGTACGAAGACCGCAACTCCATGCACAGGCTCAAGGCAGACGAGGCCTACGAGATCGGCGAGCCCGGGCATCCGGTGCGCGCATACCTCGATGTCGAAGAGATCGTGAGGGTGGCGAAAGAGGCCGGTGCCGACGCCATCTACCCCGGATACGGGTTCCTCTCCGAGAACCCCGAACTGGCTGAAGCTGCTGCTGCAGCCGGCATCACGTTCATCGGCCCGAGCGCAGACGTGCTTCGGATGGCCGGCAACAAGGTCACCGCGAAAGAGCACGCCATTGCCGCAGGAGTGCCCGTGCTGGCATCCACACCGCCGTCGCGCGACCTCGACGAACTGATCGCGGGCGCCGAATCGATCGGATTCCCGATCTTCGCGAAGGCTGTGGCGGGCGGCGGCGGACGAGGGATGCGCAGGGTCGACACCATGGCGGACCTCCGGTCGGCCCTCCAGGAGGCCATGCGGGAGGCGGACAGCGCCTTCGGCGACCCGACGATGTTCCTCGAGCAGGCGGTTCTGCGGCCCAGGCACATCGAGGTGCAGGTGCTCGCCGACGCCACGGGCCACACCGTGCACCTCTTCGAACGCGATTGCTCCGTGCAGCGTCGTCACCAGAAGGTGCTCGAGATCGCCCCGGCCCCGAACCTGCCGGATGACGTTCGTCAGGCCCTCTATCGTGACGCGATCGCCTTCGCGGAGTCCATCGGGTACGTCAACGCGGGCACCGTGGAGTTCCTGCTCGACACGGCGGGGGAGCGCGCTGGACAGCACGTGTTCATCGAGATGAACCCGCGCATCCAGGTCGAGCACACCGTTACCGAAGAGGTGACCGACGTCGACCTGGTGCAGTCGCAACTGCGCATCGCCGCTGGGGAGACCCTGGCGGACCTCGGGCTGCGGCAGGAGACCATCCAGTTGCACGGGGCAGCCATCCAGTGCCGCATCACCACGGAAGACCCGACCCAGGGGTTCCGCCCCGACACCGGCACGATCACCACGTATCGGTCGCCTGGTGGTGGCGGTATCCGCCTGGACGGCGGCACCGTGGCGGCGGGAGCGCAGATCAGCCCGCACTTCGACTCCATGCTCGCCAAGCTCACGTGCCGCGGTCGCGACTTCGGTGCGGCTGTGCAACGCGCGAGGCGCGCGCTGGCGGAGTTCCGCATCCGCGGCGTCGCCACGAACATCCCGTTCCTTCAGGCGGTGCTCGACGACTCCTCCTTCGTAGCGGGCGACCTCAGCACGGCGTTCATCGAGGAGAGGCCGCAGCTGCTGCGAGGTCGGGTCTCGAAGGACCGCGGAACGAAGCTGCTGAACTGGCTCGTCGACGTGACGGTCAACCAGCCGAACGGACCACGTCCGCAGGTCGCGGATCCCGTGACGAAGCTGCCGGCGATCGACCTTCAGACTCCCGCGCCGGACGGGTCGCGGCAGCGGCTTCTCGCGCTCGGCCCGGCAGGGTTCGCGCGCGAGCTGCGGGCCCAGAAGGCACTCGCCGTGACCGAGACGACGTTCCGCGACGCCCACCAGTCGCTGTTGGCGACCCGCGTGCGCACCAAGGACCTGCTGGCCGTCGCGCCGTACGTCTCACGGCTGACTCCGCAGCTGCTGTCGGTGGAGGCGTGGGGTGGCGCCACGTACGACGTCGCGCTCCGATTCCTCGGAGAGGACCCGTGGGAGCGCCTGGCGTCGCTTCGCGAGGCGCTGCCGAACCTGAACATCCAGATGCTGCTGCGCGGGCGCAACACCGTCGGGTACACGCCGTATCCGACCGAGGTCACGGATGCCTTCGTGCGCGAGGCCGCAGCGACCGGAGTGGACATCTTCCGCATCTTCGATGCCCTCAACGACGTGAGCCAGATGCGGCCTGCGATCGAGTCCGTGCTGGCGACCGGAACGGCCGTCGCCGAGGTGGCCGTCTGCTACACGGGCGACGTGCTCGACCCGGCAGAGGACCTCTACAACCTCGACTACTACCTCCGGCTCGCCGACAGCATCGTCTCCTCCGGCGCTCACGTGCTCGCGATCAAAGACATGGCGGGACTGTTGCGACCCGGCGCGGCCGAGCTTCTCGTCCGTTCGTTCCGCGAGCGGTTCGATGTTCCCGTCCACGTGCACACGCACGACACCGCAGGCGGACAGCTGGCGACGCTGCTCGCCGCGAGCGCTGCAGGCGCAGACGCCGTCGACGTGGCGAGCGCACCGATGGCGGGCACGACGAGTCAGCCGTCGGCATCCGCTCTCGTCGCCGCGCTTGCGCACTCGGAGCGCGACACCCGCATTCCGCTGAGCAACGTGACCGACCTCGAGCCCTACTGGGCTGCAGTGCGCGGCCTTTATGCTCCGTTCGAGTCCGGCCTTCCGGGGCCGACAGGACGCGTGTACACGCACGAGATCCCCGGCGGCCAGCTGTCGAACCTCAGGCAGCAGGCCAAGGCGCTCGGACTGGCCGAGGACTTCGAGCTCATCGAGGACATGTATGCGGCAGCAGATCGAATCCTAGGGCGCATCCCCAAGGTGACTCCGTCGTCGAAGGTGGTCGGCGACCTCGCGCTGCACCTCGCTGCGGTGCACGCGGACCCCGCCGACTTCGAAGCCAACCCGCAGAAGTACGACGTTCCCGACTCGGTCGTCGGATTCATGGCGGGGGAGCTGGGTGACCTGCCAGGCGGATGGCCAGAGCCGTTCCGCGGCAAGGTGCTCGAGGGCAAGACCGTGCGCATCGGTGTCACCGAGCTGACCGCCGAGGAGCGCGACGGCCTCGCCGGCGATTCAGCAAGCCGTAGGTCGACGCTGAACCGCCTGCTCTTCCCGGCGCCCGCTCGCCAGTTCGAGCAGGTGCGCGAGCTCTTCGGCGATGTCTCCGTGCTCGACACCGGCGACTACCTCTACGGCCTCACCCCGGGAAAGGAGCACGTCATCCGGCTCGGCCGCGGCGTTCGCCTCTATGCAGGGCTCGAAGCGATCGGTGAAGCGGATGACAAGGGCATCCGCACCGTGATGACGACGCTCAACGGCCAGCTCCGTCCGGTCTTCGTGCGTGACCGTTCCGTCACGGTCGAGGCGAAGGCGGCGGAGAAGGCGGATGCCTCCATTCCCGGGCACGTCGCGGCTCCGTTCTCGGGCGTGATCACGCTGCAGGTCCAGGTGGGCGACCGGGTGAGCGCCGGAACCCCTGTGGCGTCTATCGAGGCGATGAAGATGGAGGCCGCTATCGCTTCACCGGTGACCGGAGTCGTCACCCGTCTCGCCGTCCCGAAGACCCAGCAGGTCGACGCCGGTGACCTGCTGGCGGTAGTCACCCCGGACTGAAGTCGTGCTGTTCGGTGCGCCGGTCACTGCCCTGCGCACCGCGGTCGGCGGGCCATGTGGTTGTGCCCCGCGACGCACACGCCGCCGTCTCGCGGGGCGTGTCAGGATTCGTGCGTGGTGGTCAGGGTCGCCGAGGCGAGGACGTGTCCGTCGACTTCGGCGGCGAGTTCTTCGACCTCGGTCAACCTGTCGATGTCGATTGTCTGGTCGAGCGCGTACAGATGGAGCCGGTAGTGGTGCGGGCCGTGGCCGGGCAGCGGGCGGGGGCCGGAATAGGCCAGAGGACCGCGGCTGCCGTGCAGAAAGCGAGCGCGCGACGAGCCGCTGTTCAACTCTCCGTCGCTGAGCGTGCCCGGTTCCGGGGGGAACGTCGCGACGGCGTGCAGTCGCGGGGACTTGCCGGGGCTGTCGAGATCTTCCATGACGAGAAGCATCTCCGTCGTTTCGGGCGGCAGATCCCGCCAGGTGACGGCCGGTGAGAGGTTCTCGCCGATGAAGCGCCCGCAGTACACGCCAGGGAGCTCCTGCCCGTCGACGAAGCGGGGCGAGGCGAACGCGATTCGCCGGGAAGTCGCGAGTTCTGGGCGATGCGAGACGCTGAGGGATTCCTCTGCGTGACGGTGACGGAAGAGCCTGCCCACGGGTGTGAGGAGTGCTTCGACGGGGTGCATGGTGCTCCGGTTTCAGGAATCGGCGAGGCGGATCAGTATCGGTGCTGCGGCGGCTATCGCGTCACGTTCGTCGGCGGTGAGCTCGGCGACGCGGCTGTTGAGCCAGTCACGGCGGTGTCGTCGGGACGCGGAGACGGCTTCGCGCCCCAGGTCTGTCAGCGAGAACAGGACGCGTCGACGATCTGCTGTGTCACGGGACTTGGCGATGTAGCCGATTTCTTCCACACGGCGCACCGTCTGGCTCATCGAGCCGAGCGTGACGTGGGCGGCCTCGGCGAGGGCGGTGAGGCTCATGGCGCCCTGCTTGTCGAGTGCGAGCAGTACGAGGAGCGCGGAGTCAGGGACTTCGCCCTCGAGCCGCTCCGATCGGAACCGACTGTAGAGCCGTGTCACACCGCGTCTCAGCTCGGCACCGATCTCTTCATCGTCGTCCATCGCACATCCTCAATCGCTGAGTAATACTAACCAATATAGCTTAGTAATACTAAGGGACTGCAACCAGGTTCCCGCCCACGCCGGCAGCGCCGCGGAGCGCCGGGGCCAGTGGACGGTCGATAGGATCGACGGATGCCAGACCGACCCATCCGCCTGTACGGGGACCCCGTGCTCAGCACCGTCTCCGACCCGATCGACCTCATCGACGACGGCGTCCGCTCGCTCGTCGCCGATCTGATCGACAGCGTCAAGGTGGAGGGCAGGGCGGGCGTCGCCGCATGCCAGATCGGCGTCGGACTCCGTGCCTTCAGTTACAACGTCGACGGTGTCCTCGGATACCTGCTCAACCCGGAGATCGTCGAGCTCGGGGGAGAGGCCGTCGAAATCGACGAGGGATGCCTCTCGGTGCCGGGTCTCTGGTTCCCGACCCCGCGGCATCCGTTCGCGAAGGCGCGCGGCATCGACCTCGACGGCAACGAGGTCGTCGTCGAGGGAACCGGAACCCTCGCGCAGGCACTGCAGCACGAGACGGACCACCTCGACGGCATCGTCTACCTGAAGCGCCTGCTCCCCGAGCACCGCCGCGAGGCGATGCGCCAGGTGCGAGAGTCGACCTGGTTCTGAGCTTGTTTTGCGCGCCCGTCCCTGCCTGCGGAGACGAGCGTGAATTGGCTAGCGCAGCGAGAAGCCTTCTGTCGCCGGGGCGTTCGCGTAGAGGCTTTCCACCTGGGGAGCGAAGTCCTTCAAGATGACGTTGCGCTTGATGCTCAGCTTCGGCGTGAGGTGGCCGCTTTCCTCGGTGAATTCCGTGGGGAGCACGATGAACTTGCGGATCGACTCCGCCCGCGACACCTGCGCGTTCGCAGTGTCGACGGCCTTCTGAAGTTCGGCGAGCACGGCAGGGTGCTTCGCGGCGACCGCCAGCGGCATCGAGGCGTCCAGCCCGTTGTTGGCGAGCCAAGTCGGGAGCATCTCGGTGTCGAGGGTGATCAGGCAGCCGATGAAGGGCTTCTGGTCGCCGACCACGACGACCTGGCCGACCAGCGGGTTCGCGCGGATCGGGTCTTCGAGCACCGCAGGCGCGACATTCTTGCCGCCCGCCGTGACGATGATCTCCTTCTTGCGGCCTGTGATGGTGAGGAATCCCTCGTCATCCAGGCTTCCAAGGTCACCGGTCTTGAACCACTCGCCGTCGAATGCCTCTGCCGTCTGCTGCGGGTTGTTCCAGTACTCCTTGAAGACGTCGACGCCCTTGACGAGAATCTCGCCGTCATCCTCTATACGGATCGCGACGCCGGGAAGCGGCACGCCGACAGTCCCGATCTTGGAGTGCTGCGGCAGGTTCACGGTCGCGGGCGCCGTGGTCTCGGTGAGGCCATAGCCCTCGAGCACGTTGATGCCCATGCTGTGGAAGAAGTGGCCCAGCCGAGCGCCGAGGGGAGCCGAGCCCGAAACGGCGAAGCGCACGTTGCCGCCCATGGCGGCGCGCAGCCTGGAGAAGACCAGCCGATTGTAGAGCGCGTACTGCAGCTTGAGCCCGACGGGGATCTTGCCGCCGTCCTCCTGCGCCTTGGAGTAGTCGATGGCGACGGCGGCAGCCTTGCGGAAGATGTTTCCCCTGCCGGAGCTCTCGGCGTTCTGCTCTGCCGAGTTGTAGACCTTCTCGAACACACGCGGGACGGCGAGCAGGAAGCTCGGCTTGAACGTGCCAAGCGACGGCAGCAGGTGGCGGGTGTCCGGCTGGTGGCCGACCCGAACGCCGCCGTGCACGGACAGCACGGAGATGAACCGGGCGAAGACGTGGGCGAGCGGGATGAAGAGCAGAGTGGATGCCCCACGCGGGTCCTCGACGAGCTCGTGCAGCGCCACTGCGGAGTTGCGCGACAGCTCCACGAAGTTCGCATGCGTGATCACGCAACCCTTCGGCCGGCCCATCGACCCGGACGTGTAGATGATCGTCGCGAGGTCGGCCGCGTTGGCGAGTCCCCGACGCCGCACGATCTCCTCGTCGGGAACCTCGGTTCCAGCGGCGATGACCTTGTCGAGGTCGCCGAGGTCGATCTGCCACACGTTGCGGATCGCGGGAAGGTCCGCGGCGATCTCGTCGAACCGGGCGAAGTGGTCCGCGGTCTCGAGGAACACGGCGCTGGCGCCGGAGTCGCTCAGATTCCACTGCACCTGCAGCGGAGAACTGGTGTCGTAGACCGGTACGAGCACGGCTCCCGCGTACCAGGTGGCGAAGTCGATCAACGACCACTCGTACCGCGTGCGGCACATGATGCCCAGCTTGTCGCCGGGCTGGACCCCAGACGCGACGAGCCCCTTAGCGAGCGCGACGACCTCGGACTCGAACTGCGCAGCAGTGACGTCGACCCAGCCGCTGTCCACCGGCTTGGCGAAGATCACCCGATCGGGAGTCTCGGCGGCCCGGGCAACGAGCAGATCTGCCGCGTTGGCGCTCGGGTCGGCGGGGACCGCTGCAGGCGTCTCGGCGTGATTCACTGGTCGCTCCTTCGGTACCGACACAACCAGTACACTCTATGCTGCATCGGCCGCCTGCCCTGACGGTCCCTCTGCAGCCCGACGAAAGGCGAGTCATCCGTGCACGCGATCGGAATCGACATCGGTGGCACGAAGATCGCGGGAGCGCTCGTCGATGAACTGGGCGCCATCGTGCGCGAGCACCGCATCGAGACGCCGAGCGAGGCTGATCGCATCGAAGACGCCGTCGTCGAGATGATCAACCAGCTGAGCGTTGACGCCGATCCGGTCGGTGCCGGAGTCGCGGCCCCCGGCTTCATCGATGCCGCGCAGTCCACGGTGTACTACACGCCGAACATCGCCTGGCGCGAGGAGCCGCTTCGAGAGAAGCTCGAGAAGCGCGTGGACATCCCGATCGTCGTCGAGAACGACGCGAACGCCGCGGGTTGGGCCGAGTTCAGGTTCGGTGCCGGCCGGCTGGTGAGCGACATGGTCATCCTCACCATCGGCACCGGCGTCGGTGGCGCGATCGTGAGCGAGGACCGGCTGTTCCGCGGCGGCTTCGGCGCCGGAGCGGAGGTCGGGCACATGCGGGTCGTGCCCGGGGGGCTGCTGTGCGGGTGTGGTGCCCGCGGCTGCATCGAGCAGTACGGCTCTGGAAGGGCACTGCAGCGCTACGCCAACGAGCTGGCCGACCAGGGCGGGATCGGTTTGGCGCTGTCCGAGGTTCGTGAACGCAAGGGCACGCTCAGCGGCGGCGACATCGGCGAGCTCATCCAGCAGGGCGACCCTGGGGCACTTGCGGCGCTTCGACAGCTCGGTGACTGGCTCGGACAGGCGAGTGCGAGTCTCGGTGCAGTTCTCGACCCTCAGATGTTCGTCTTCGGCGGGGGAGTCGCGCAGGCCGGCGACCTTCTGCTCGAGCCGATCCGTCACGCGTATCTCGAGAGTCTTCCCGCCCGTGGCTACCACCCCGAGCCGGAGTTCCGCATCGCCGAGCTCGTGAACAACGCCGGCATGGTCGGTGCCGCCGACCTCGCCCGCTTGCACGCAAGCAATCGGTGATGGCGAGTGGGCAAGCTCCCTCGTCATACCCTCAATCGCCACTAAGCTCTCCACGTGCACGCTAACGAAGGGGCGCGTCGACGGTGTTCTACTGGCTGCTGAAGTTCGTGATCGCGGGTCCCGCGCTTCGTGCGATCTTCCGCCCGTGGGTCGTCGCCCTCGAGAACGTCCCGAAGGACGGCGCCGTCATTCTGGCGAGCAACCACCTGTCGTTCATCGACTCGATCTTCCTTCCGCTCGTCGTCGGCAGGCACGTGTCGTTCCTCGCCAAGAGCGACTACTTCACGCGTCGAGGCCTGATGGGATGGCTCACGAAGACGTTCATGAAGGCGACCGGCCAGCTGCCCATCGATCGTGGGGGCGGCCCCGCGTCCGAGGCCTCGCTGAACACCGGCCTCGGTGTGCTCGCCCGCGGTGAGATCCTCGGCATCTATCCGGAGGGCACGCGCAGCCCCGACGGCAAGCTCTACCGTGGTCGCACCGGGGTGGCGCGCATGATCCTCGAGGGCCACGTTCCCGTCGTTCCCGTCGTCATGGTCGGCACGCAGCAGATCATGCCGATCGGCAAGAAGCTCCCGCGCATCCGCCGCGTCGGAGTCGTCTTCGGCGATCCGCTCGACTTCTCACGGTTCGAGGGACTCGAGAGCGACAGGTTCATCTTGCGGTCGATCACCGACGAGATCATCTACTCGCTGCACGGACTCGGTGGCCAGGTCTATGAGGATGTCTATGCCTCGACGGTCAAAGAACGCCGCACCAGCGCAGCGAAGTAGTGCGGCACGGTCGGTAACCCTGCACGCCCGGTAGGCTGAATGATCGCGCCGTGTACCGGCGAAGCGTCCTTACGAAGCCCGTAGAAGTGGAACCCCGTGCTGCTCGACCACTCCGACCCCGTCGTTCCCGCCGATGAGTCCGTGATCGCCGGTCTCGACCACTGGCGCACCCTCGAGGCCAAGCAGCAGCCGACCTGGCCAGACAAGGATGCCGCGCGTGCGGCATCTGAAGAACTCTCCACGCTCCCCCCGCTGGTGTTCGCCGGCGAGGTCGACCAGCTGCGGGAGCGTCTCGCGGCCGCCGCAGAGGGCCGCGCGTTCCTGCTTCAGGGAGGGGACTGCGCTGAGACGTTCGCGGGCGCGACGGCCGACCAGATCCGCAACCGGGTGAAGACGGTGCTGCAGATGGCCGTCGTACTCACCTACGGTGCCTCGGTGCCCGTCGTGAAGATGGGGCGCATGGCCGGTCAGTTCGCCAAGCCACGCTCCAGCGACACCGAGACACGCGGCGGCATCACGCTTCCCGCGTATCGCGGCGACATGGTCAACGGCTACGACTTCACCGAGCAGTCCCGCACGGCCGACCCACGTCGGCTCGTTCACGGGTATCACACCGCCGCCTCGACGCTGAACCTGATCCGCGCCTTCACCCAGGGTGGGTTCGCCGACCTTCGCCAGGTTCACAGCTGGAACAGGGGCTTCGCGGCCAACCCGGCGAACCAGCGCTACGAGGGTCTCGCACGAGAGCTCGACCGTGCCATCAAGTTCATGGAAGCGGCGGGCGCCGACTTCGACGAGCTCAAGCGCGTGGAGTTCTACTCCAGCCACGAGGCACTGCTGATGGACTACGAGCGTCCGATGACGCGCATCGACTCCCGAACGGGCACCCCGTACGACACGTCGGCCCACTTCGTGTGGATCGGCGAGCGCACCCGTCAGATCGACGGTGCCCACGTGGACTTCCTGAGCAGGGTACGCAATCCGATCGGCGTGAAGCTCGGTCCTTCGACCAACCCCGACGACATGTTCCGCCTCATCGACAAGATCGACCCGCACCGCGAGCCGGGAAGGCTCACGTTCATCACGCGTATGGGTGCAGGCAGGATCAGGGATGCCCTTCCTCCGCTACTCGAGGCGATCAAGGATCACGGTGCGACGCCGCTGTGGGTGACCGACCCGATGCACGGCAACGGGCTGACGACTCCGACGGGCTACAAGACCCGCCGATTCGAGGATGTCGTCGACGAGGTCAAGGGATTCTTCGACTCGCACCGAGCGGCGGGAACGAATCCGGGCGGCATCCATGTCGAACTGACGGGTGACGACGTCACGGAGTGCCTCGGCGGGTCGGAGCACATCGACGAGGCGACCCTGGCGACCCGCTACGAGTCGCTCTGCGACCCCAGGCTCAACCACATGCAGTCCCTGGAGCTCGCCTTCCTGGTGGCCGAGGAGCTCGCCCAGAGCTGAGCTGCTTCGCGACGCCGCTGGTCGAGTTCCGCCGCAGGCGCACCCTTCCGCTGGTCGAGTAGCGCGCCGTAGGTCGCACCCCGCTGGTCGAGTAGTGCGCCGTAGGCCGCATCCCGCTGGTCGAGTAGCGCGCCGTAGGCCGCATCCCGCTGGTCGAGTAGCGCGCCGTAGGCCGCACCCCGCTGGTCGAGTAGCGCGCCGTAGGCACGCGTATCGAGACCCGTGCAGCGTTGTCGGCACCAGGGTCTCGATACGTGTCGACCTACGGTCAGCGCAACGTGACCCGCTCTACAAGGCGGCGGCTCCGCCGGCGCCAGAGGCAACCATGCACCCGCCCGACTGCGGCGCGCTCGGCGGGGACGGGCGCTTTCTGCAACGTGACCCGCTCTGCGAGGCGGCGGCTCCGCCGGCGCCGGAGGCAACCATGCACCCGCCCGACTGCGGCGCGCCCGGCGGGGACGGGCGCGCACATGTCACAGTGCGCTGCTGATGACCAAGGTCACCTTGGTGCCCTTGGGCTCCTGAGTGTTGGCGTCGGGGTCGGATGCCGTCACCTTGGTGAGGCTGTTGGGGAAGCCGTCCCAGATGGCGTTGTACGTCGGCGTGAATCCCGCATCGGTGAGCGCCTTCTTCGCCTCGTCACGCGTCATGCCGACGACGTTCGGAACGGGGAAGAGCTGCGGCCCCTTCGACACATCGAGCACGACGGTGTCGCCGGCACGGGTCGGGCCCTGGTTCTGCGGGGCCGCGCTGATCACGCTGCCCTTATCGACGGAGTCGCTGTAGTCCTCCGAGCCCGTCACGCTCTTCAGCCCGACCGCGGTGAGTGCGGCCTGGGCGTCGGAGAGCGATTTGCCCGCCACGTCGGGGATCGCGCCGAGCGAGACGACGAGATTCACCTTCATGCCCATGAAGTAGGAGCCGCCCTTGGAAACGTCTGCCTTCGCACCTTCGGCTTCCGCGGCCGAGATGACGACGTCCTTGGCCACGTCGGCGTTGAACTGCTTGTCGACTGTGCCGACGACGGCTCCCGCGTCGGTGATGGCCTTCTGCGCCTGCGCCTGACTGAGTCCGGCGAGCGTCGGGATGGTGATCGGCTGCGGGCCCTGGGACACATGGAGCGTCACCGTCGAGCCCTTGGTGACGGTGGCGCCCTGACCGGGCGTCGACGAGACGACGGTTCCTGTTGTCACCGTCGTCGAGTACACCTTGTCCGACGTCGCCTTGAATCCCGCGTCCGTCAGGGTCGACGTCGCATTCGCGAGGGTCGCTCCGTTCACCGTGGGGACGACCATCTGCGAGCCGGGCCCAGCACCGAAGTACCAGCCCGTGCCGCCCGCGACGGCAGCGAGCACGAGGACGAGCGCGAGCAGCCACCACCCGCGTGCGGAACGCTTTCGGCTCATCGTCGCCAACGCTGCGACGGCGTCGGTGGCCGAGGCCTCTGGCCGCACCTGGGCTGCGGAGGCGATGAGCTGGGTGTCGGAGTCGGATGGCTGCATGCCGACATCCGGCAGCACAAGGGTCGGCTGAGCCGTGGTCTCGCCCTCACCCGCACGAAGCTCGCGCTCCACCTGCAGCAGACGCTCCAGCATCACGCTCGCGTCGGCCGGACGGTCTGCCGGGTCCTTCGCTGTCGCCCACAGAACCAGGTCATCCAGTTGCTTGGGAACTTCGGCGTTGATCGAGCTCGGTGCAGGCACGGCGTCGTTCGCATGTTGGTAGGCGATCTGCATCGGCTGTTCGCCCTTGAAGGGCTGCTCGCCGGTGAGCATCTCGAACATCATGATGCCGAGGGCGTAGATGTCGCTCCTCGCATCGGCCACGCCACGGGTGACGAGCTCGGGGGAGAGGTAGGCGATCGTTCCGAGCAGCGCCTGGCCGGTACCCGTGCTGTTGGTGACGGCACGTGCGAGCCCGAAGTCTCCGATCTTGATGCGCCCGTCGTCGGCGAGCAGCACGTTCTCAGGTTTGAGGTCGCGGTGCACGATGCCGGCTCGATGAGCGGCGGCGAGACCGGAGAGCACTGCGTCGGAGATGTCGATCGTCTGCTCAGCGGTCAGCCGTCCGTAGTCCCGCAGTAGGTCGCGCAGGGTGATGCCGGGCAGATACTCCATGACGAGGTACGCCATGTCGGCGTCCTGTCCCTGGTCGAAGACGCTGACCACATTCGGATGAGCGAGGCGCGCCGCCGACCTCGCCTCCTGCACGAAGCGGTTCTTGAACTGCGCGTCGTCGGCGAGGTGGCCGTGCATCACCTTGATCGCGACCCGGCGCTCCAGCCGCAGATCTGTCGCGAGATAGACGGTCGCCATGCCGCCTCTGGCGATCCGCGAGCGCACCTGATACCGGCCGTCGATGAGACGGCCGAGCATCGGATCTGGCTGGCTCGCGTTCACCCGACGAGTCTACGGATCACTCGCTGGGGGCCCTGGTAGAACACGGTAACGAATGGGGGACTCCCACCCTTTCGACATGGGCTTTCACACGTGTGCGCATTCGGTGCAGAGCGTGGCACTCTAGGTGGGTGGCGAATCCCGGTCCAACATCTGCGAACCCTCGAGAAGAAAGAACCTGGCTCACCGTGCCCGAGCTCGTCGACGTGCTCGGCGTGGGTGTCGGCCGCATCCATCGACTGCTGGAAGACAAGCATCTGCTTGCCGTTCGCATCGATGGAGTGCTGAAGGTCCCCGAGGAGTTCATCGCCGGTAGCGAGCCTCTCAGCGAGCTCCGGGGCACGCTGATCCTGCTCGCCGACGACGGGTTCAGCGACGACGAGGCGATGGACTGGCTGCTCGAGCCGGAGGACAGCCTCGGCGCTGCTCCGATCGACGCGCTCCGCGCCGGCCGTAAGGCCGAGGTGCGCCGCGTGGCGCAAGCTCTCGGCTGACAGCTAGCTCACGCGGTCGGTGACCGAACGTGTCAGGCTTCGCAGGTGGTCGATGGCGACGTCGGCGAGATCGACGCCCTCGAGGGCCCTGAGCGCTCGGTCGACGTTGAGGGCGATCATCCGCTCCACCTCCGCCGTCGCGCCCGACGCCGCGATGGTGCTCTGCAACATGCGCACCTGATCGTCGTCGAGCTCCGGGTCGCCGAGCAGATCGTCGAGCACCCGTCTGGCCGAGGAGGGAAGAGCGTGTCGCGCCAGCGCGACGAGCACGGTGCGCTTGCCCTCGCGGAGGTCGTCTCCGCTCGGCTTGCCCGTCACGGCGGCGTCGCCGTAGACCCCGAGCAGGTCGTCACGCAGCTGGAACGCGATGCCGAGCGGAAGGCCGAAGTCGCGCAGGGCATCCAGCTGGCCGAGGTTCGCGCCGGCGAGAAGAGCACCCATCACGAGGGGCGCCTGCACGCTGTATTTCGCCGACTTGTAGACGATCACCCGCTCGGCACGCGGCAGCAGCTCTTCTTCCGCGCCGGTTCGCCACGAACGCTCCTCGAGGATGTCCAGGTATTGGCCTGCGATCACCTCGGCGCGCATCCTCCCGAACTCGCGGCGCACCCCGCGTGCGCGGTCGGACGGCACATCATCGGCGAGGGCCTCGGCGAGCAGGTCATCGCTGAACCCGAGCAAGAGGTCGCCAAGCAGCACGGCCGCGCCGGTTCCGAACTCGGCCGACGAGCCGTCCCATCCGCTCTCGCGGTGCAGCGTCTCGAACCTGCGATGGGCCGACGGCGCGCCTCTTCTGGTGTCGGACCGATCGATGATGTCGTCGTGCACGAGTGCCGCGGCGTGGAAGAGCTCGAGGGCCGCAGCCGTGCCGATCACGGGGTCCAGGCGGTCGGTCTCGAGCACCGGGCGCGCGTCGTGCGCCGCCTTGAAACCCCAGTAGCAGAACAAGGCCCTGAATCGCTTGCCCCCACTGAGAAACTGCCGGGAGAAGGCGGACAACGGCCCCGTCTCCTGGGCGACGGAGATCAGAATGGATTCGCGCGTTTCGAGAAAGCGTCCGAGCCGGTCATCCACAAGATCGATCAGTCGGTTGCTTTCGGCCACCCGCCTAGCCTAGCTGCGGCAGCAAGACTAGAATCCGTAGTTACATACCAGTCGTTCTCGTAAGCCTGAGGGGGGACAAGGATGCCGCTTTCGGAGCACGAGCAGCGTCTCCTCGACGAGATGGAGCGCAGTCTCTACCAGAATGATGCCGACTTCGTTGCGAAGGTCGGTGGGGCGCGGGTTCGCCCGAGCTACCGCGCCGTCGTTCTGGGCATCCTGCTGGCCGTCGTCGGTGTCGGCGTTCTGCTGACCGGCGTCTTCCTGCAGGTGATCCTCGTCGGCGTTCTCGGTTTCGTCATCATGCTCGCCGGCGTACTGCTGGCGATCACGCCCAGCCGCATGAAGCGAGCAGCAGCCGCCGCTCCCGAGGAGCCGAAGCCGCAGGCCAAGCCGACTCAGCCGGGCTTCATGGACAAACTCAACGAGCGATGGGACAAGCGCCAAGACGGCGACCGCTGATCGGGCGACGTTCCTCCACCCTCCACTCCCCACCACCTCGGATCAAGCCCGCCGAATCGGCGGGCTTTTTCTTTCTCAGGGCCCGCTGAATCGGCGGGCCCTTTTCATATCTCCCGACACGCCGTCGCGCTCCACTGACGATCACCGCCCTCCACAGTCCTCCACTACCGAGTGACCAGTGTTTTCAAGGCATTCGGGGCGGGGCTATGCTGTGACTTCGCCATCTTTCAGTCGTCAGTGGATGAAGGTGGAGTAAAGTGGAGGATGTCGCTGCTCGCGACGCAGATCGACGGGGGAGGAGCCGATGTTCCTTGGCACCTACGCCCCGAAGCTCGACGAGAAGGGGCGCATCATCCTCCCGGCCAAGTTCCGTGACGAGTTCGAGTCAGGACTCGTCATGACCCGAGGCCAGGAACGTTGCGTCTATGTCTTCTCTCGTCGCGAGTTCGAGTCGCTGAACGAGAAGATCCGGCAGGCGCCCGTCACGAGCAAGCAGGCCCGTGACTACCTGCGCGTTTTCCTCTCGGGTGCGAGCGACGAGATCCCTGACAAGCAGCACCGCGTGACGGTCCCACCGCTTCTGCGGTCGTACGCGGGCCTGCAGAGGGATCTCACCGTGATCGGCGCAGGCAATCGCGCGGAGATCTGGGACTCCGCCGCGTGGGATGCCTACCTCGCCGAGAACGAGGCATCGTTCGCGGACACGGCCGAGGAGGTGATCCCGGGGCTGTTCTAGCGCCTGGCGCCGGACTCCCAGCCACACAGAACGCACCCTGATGCACTTCCCCGGTGTCAGGTGGCGTGTGGATGGGGATCCGGCGCCAGGGGCGAAGCCCCGAAGCAGCCATGGTCGATTCCAATTCGACGGATCCCGATTCGAGGGACTCCACGTCGCCAGACCCTAGCGGGATTCACATCCCGGTGATGCTCGAGCGAAACGTCGAGCTTCTCGCGCCTGCACTCGATGTCTCCTCGCCCGTGCTTGTGGACGCCACGCTCGGTCTCGGCGGACACACCGAGGCGTTCCTCACGCGATTCCCACGACTCACCGTCGTCGCGCTCGACCGCGACACCGAGGCGATCGCACTCGCGTCGCAGCGGCTGGCCCGGTTCGGCGACCGCCTGCGCGTCGTGCACACCGTCTACGACGGCATCACCGATGCAGTGGCCTCACTCGGGTACCCGACGGTGGATGCCGTCCTGTTCGACCTCGGCGTGTCATCTCTGCAGCTCGATCGGGTGGAGCGCGGGTTCTCGTATTCCAAGGACGCACCGCTCGACATGCGCATGGATGCCACGTCGGAGCTCACCGCTGAGACCGTCGTCGCTCAGTACAGCGAGGATGACCTACGACGCATCTTCCTCGACTACGGCGAGGAGAAGCTGGCCGCACGATACGCGCGGGCGATCGTGCGAGCACGAAGCGCCCAACCGATCACGCGCTCGGCGCAGCTGGTGGCGATCATCCAGGATGCGACACCGGCGGCGGTCTCGAGAGCTGGGCATCCGGCGAAGCGCGTCTTTCAGGCGCTGCGCATCGAGGTCAATCACGAGCTCGACGTTCTGGAGCGGGCGATCCCGCGTGCCGTCGACCTGTTGAGGGTCGGCGGACGCATCGCGGTGATGTCGTTCCAGTCGCTCGAGGACCGGATCGTGAAGCGCGCGCTTCACGCCAAGGCGACCTCGACCGCACCGGCCGGTCTGCCGGTAGAGCTGCCGGAGCACAGGCCGGAACTGAAGTTGCTGACCAGGGGGGCCGAGCTGGCCGATGACGAGGAACGCGCGCGCAACCCGCGCGCGATTCCCGTGCGGCTTCGCGCGGCGGAACGCATCAGGGGGATCAGATGAGTCAGGCGACAGCACCGATCACCTCCGCGCTTCCAGCGCGGAGGTCGCCGTCGGAGAGGCGTGCACCGCACCTCGAGGCATTGCCCCGAGTCTCGCGGCGTGCCCGCCCGAAGCTTTTCTATGCGACGCTCGCCGTGCTCACCGTCATGGTGGTGGTCGTCACACAGCTTCTGCTCTCGATCGGCGTCTCGCAGGGTGCCTACCAGATCGAATCACTGCAGTCGACGAAGGCACGGCTGGCCCGCGACTACCAGCAGGTTTCTCAGAATGTGCAGGTGCTGTCGTCTCCGCAGAACCTCGCGTCGAAGGCCGCAGCACTCGGCATGGTGAACAACAGCACGCCGGTATACCTGCGTCTCTCCGACGGCGCGGTGATCGGGTCGCCTGCTCCCGCCCCCGGCGCGCCGGCGAGCAGCAAGATCCTGGTTCCCAACGCCCTGAACTCCGAGGTGCCCTCCGCTGGCGGTTCCTCGTCGTCGAAGACCGGTTCCTCGACGTCGAAGCAGACCGGGGCGACCGGCTCGAAGGCCGGCGATTCGGCAACACCGGCGCCGAATCAGGCGAACTCGAACAGCACGCCCGTACCGTGGACGGGGGCGCTGCCCGCGCCGTCGACACACTGATCCTTCGACGCTGAGGTGGCCCGAATGACGACCGCGAAGTCCCATCGCCGACGCACCGCACTGGCGATCTTCGTGATCGTTGCACTTGTCGCCGTGTTCGTCGTGCGACTCGTCGACATCCAGGTCGTGCACGCGAGCACCCTCGAGCGCCAGGCGGCGGAGCGGCGCGGCACCACCTCGGTCATCCCTGGGACGCGCGGCTCGATCGTGGCTTCGGACGGAACCGTGCTGGCCAGGAGCGTGACCCTGTACGACTTCATCGCGACGCCGAAGTACGCGAAGACGCCATACCAGGAGACGATCAACGGCAAGAAGCAGACGATCACCATGCAGTGGGCCGCCGACAAGATCGCCGCGATCACGGGGCAGAAGCCCAGCGACATCACGGGACCCATCGAGGCGGCGCTCAAGACCAACCCGGACTCCGAGTACGCGCCGATCGTCAGCGGCGTGGATGCCGAGCAGTACCAGAAGATCTCCGCGCTGAACATCAGCTGGCTGAACTCGACAAGTCACCAGTCGCGCATCTATCCGGACGGAGCGGTCGCGGGAAACATCCTCGGCTTCCTCAACGGCGAGGGCGTCGCCCAGGCGGGGCTGGAGATGGAGGCGAACAAGTGCCTCACGGCGCACAACGGCGAGGAGAGCTACCAGACCGGTGAGGACGGCGTCACACTCCCTGGCAGCACTGTCGTGCAGAAGGCCGCGAAGAACGGCGGACAGCTGATCACGACGATCAATCCCGACCTGCAGTGGTTCGCTCAACAGCAGCTCGCGCAGACCGTGCCCGCACTTGGTGCGCAGTTCGGCATGGTCACCGTTGCGAGCGTCAAGGACGGCAAGATCAGGGTCGCGGCTCAGTACCCCTCCGCAGACCCGAACAATCTCGACGGCACGCCGACGGAGTACTGGAAGGCCATGGCGTTCCAGAACCAGTACGAACCGGGCTCCATCTTCAAGCCGCTCACCGCGGCCGCGCTGATCGACAGCGGGCATGCAAACCCTGACACCCATGTCGCGACTCCCGACGTGCTCGAACCCGGAAACGGCGTTGTCGTGCACGACGACGAGTACCACGATGTTCAGAACCTGACGATGACGGGCGTGCTCACCGAGTCGTCGAACGTCGGCATGTCGCTGCTCGGCACCTCGATGCCCGATCAGCAGCGCTACGACTACCTGAGGAAGTTCGGAATCGGCAGCCCGACGGGCGCGGACTTCCCCGGCGAGGTGACGGGGGACCTGTCAGCCCCTTCGAGCTGGGACGAGCAGACCAGGTACGCGACGACGTTCGGACAGGGCGTCACGACGACGCCGGCGCAGATGCTGAGCGCCTACCAGACGCTCGCGAACGGCGGCGTACGGGTTCCGCTCACCCTGATCGACGGCTGCAAGCAGGCCGACGGCACGATGACCGACGTGCCGTCGACGAAGGGAACGCGCGTCGTCTCGGCGAAGGCGTCCACCAACGTGCTGAACATGCTCGAGAACGTGCTCAAGGGCGGCCCGATGTCGACGCTGCCCGACCTGCAGATCCCCGGCTACATCGTGGCCGCGAAGACCGGAACCGCGCAGGAGCCCGACGGTCAGGGCGGCTACCTGCCCTATTACTACGTGTCGGTGATGGGCATCGCTCCCGTCGACAATCCGCAGTACGTGGTTTCGGTCAACATCGGCTTCCCGACTACGATTACAAAGTCCCGGGCGGCCGGGCCGTTGTTCAAGACGATGATGAGCCAGGTGCTCAAGGACTTCCGGGTGCAGCCGTCCACCGCCGCACCGGCGAACTACCCGGACACCTACTGAAAGTGAGCCACGTGACCGTAGCGGGCACAGCGATGTTGCGCCCCGAACATCCCGTCCTCCGGTCGTTGTCGCAACTCGCGACAGACTTCGGGTTCGAGACATCGGAACGCGTCGACTCGACCGAGGTGAGCGGGGTCACCGTCGACTCGAGATCCGTCGAGCCTGGGGACCTGTACGTCGGACTTCCAGGCGTGCACGTGCACGGCGCATCCTTCGCCGTTGACGCGGCGCGAGCCGGAGCAGCGGCGGTCCTCACGGATGCAGCCGGCGCCGCTCTCGCAGCCGAGGCGGGCATCCCGGTGCTCGTGACGGATGACCCACGAGCAGCACTCGGAGACGTGGCCGCCTGGGTGTATCGCACGGCCGAGAACCCTGCGACCCTGTTCGCGGTGACGGGCACCAACGGCAAGACCAGCGTCGTGTACCTGATCGCGGCGATCCTGACCCAGATCGGAGTGCGCTCCGGCCTGAGCTCGACGGCCGAGCGACGCATCGGCGACGTCGCAGTGACGAGTTCTCTGACCACGCCGGAGGCCAGCGAGCTGCACGGTCTGCTCGCTCGCATGCGCGAGGCAGAGGTGCGTGCCGCAGCTGTCGAGGTCTCTGCCCAGGCGCTCAGCAGGCACCGGGTGGACGGCATCGTGTTCGACGTCGTCGGCTTCACCAACCTGAGTCACGACCACCTCGACGACTACACGTCGATGGAGCAGTACTACCTGGCGAAGCTCGCGCTGTTCGACCCGGAGCGCGCGACTCGCGGTGTCGTCACCGTCGACACCGAATGGGGCGCGAGGCTCGCAGACGACTCCCGCATCCCGGTCGCCACGCTCACGACGGTGCCCGGCGTGCAGGCCGACTGGCGACTCGAGCTCGGCGAGCTGACGATCGATCGAACCGAGTTCACGCTCTC
Organism: Humibacter soli; assembly: GCF_054779035.1. Taxonomy (NCBI): domain Bacteria; kingdom Bacillati; phylum Actinomycetota; class Actinomycetes; order Micrococcales; family Microbacteriaceae; genus Humibacter; species Humibacter soli. The sequence continues at coordinate 681,660 of NZ_BAAGYX010000001.1, forward strand.
GGGGCCCGACGGACGTTCTCTCACCACGAGCATCCCGATGCTCGGCTCGTTCATGGCGGCCAACGCCGCGCTCGCGATCGTGATGCTTGTCGAGTCCGGGTTCGATCTCGGGGCGATCGGTCATGTGCTCGAGCGCGACGACGGCATCGACGCATACATTCCCGGACGGGCCGAACGGGTGTCGGGTGAATCCGGTCCCGTGGTCTTCGTCGACTACGCACACACCCCGAATGCCTTCGAGCGCGCTCTCGCTTCTCTGCGCGAGGTCACGACCGGCCGCATCATCATGGTGTTCGGCGCAGACGGCGACCGTGACGCCACGAAGCGTGCCGACATGGGGGCGATCGCCGCTCGTGGCGCCGACGAGGTGATCATCACCGACTTCCACCCGCGATACGAGGATCCTGCGGTCATCCGTGCCGCGCTCGTCGCGGGCGCGCTGGCGGCCGTGCCCGGTGCGCAGGTCGAGGAGATCGCCGATCAGCGGATCGCGATCCGCACGGCGATCGCTCACGCGGGTGAGGGCGATGTCGTCTTCTACGCCGGTCCAGGACACGAGGACTATCAGGAGGTCGCCGGAGTGCACGTGCCCTACTCGGCGCGCGACGAGACCAGGCTGGCGCTGCGCGAAGCGGGGTGGTCGGCATGATCGCCATGAGGATCGGAGAGATCGCCGTCGCTGTCGATGGACGTGTCGTCGGTCATGACGACGCCTCGAGCCGCGTCATCGACGGACTCTCGTACACCGACTCTCGAGAGGTCGTCGACGGCGGGGTGTTCTTCGCCAAGCCGGGCGAGTTCACCGACGGGCACCTGTTCGCTCCGCAGGCAGTCGAGCGCGGTGCCGCGCTCCTGGTCGTCGACCATGAGCTCGAGCTCGATGTTCCGCAGATCGTGGTCGCCGATGTCGTCGAGGCCCTCGGCGCCCTCGCGAAGCGCGTGATCGAGCTAGTTCGCGAGGACGGCATCCTGCGCATCGTCGGCATCACCGGCTCCAACGGCAAGACGACGACGAAGAACCTGCTCGCAGCCATCCTCGGCAGGGTGGGGGAGACCGTCGCTGCGCGGGCTTCTTTCAACAACGAGGTCGGCGCGCCGCTGACGATGCTCGAGGTGACGGAGCACAGCCGATTTCTGGTCGCCGAGATGGGCGCGAGCCGTGAAGGAGACATCGCGCGGCTCATCCGCATGGCAAAGCCCGACGTCGGAGTGGTGCTCAAGGTCGGCCTCGCGCACGCGGGCGAGTTCGGCGGCATCGAGGCGACGCAGAGGGCCAAGTCCGAGATGGTCACCGATCTGGATGCCGGCGACACGGCCGTGCTGAACGCCGATGATCCTCGCGTGTCCGCCATGGCTACCCTCACGGACGCGAACGTGCTGTGGTTCGGCCACGACGGCGTCGCGGCGTCGGACCGCGTGCGCGCGACCTCTGTGCGGGCCAGTAGGGCAGGAACCACCTTCACGCTCAGTCTTCCGAACGGCGACAGCCGCGAGGTGCGCTTCAGGGTGCTCGGCGAGCACCACGTTGCGAACGCGCTGGCCGCTGCGGCCTCGGCATTCGCGCTCGGCGCCGGCATCGACGACATCGTCGCCGGACTCGAATCCGTGACGCGAGCCGAGCGGTGGCGCATGGAGGTCATGGGCGGCGCCGGCGGCGTCACGGTGATCAACGACGCATACAACGCCAGCCCCGATTCGATGGCGGCGGCGCTCAAGACTCTGGTGCAGCTGCGCGAGCCGAACGGACGCGCGGTCGCCGTCCTCGGCGAGATGAGCGAGCTCGGCGACTCGTCGGGCCCCGAGCACGACCGGATCGGCCTGCTCGCAGTGCGTCTCGGAATCGACCAGGTCGTCGTGGTCGGTGCCGGCGCCAGGCGCATGCACATCTCGACGATCAACGAGGGCTCATGGGACGGCGAGTCCGTCTTCGTCGAGACCCAGGACGAGGCTTACGACCTGCTGAAGTCCCTTCTGAAGGAGGGAGACACCGTCTTGGTGAAGTCGTCGAACTCCGCAGGGCTTCGCCTCCTGGGCGATCGGCTGGGAGACTTGTTCTCGTGAGGGCACTACTGACGGCGGGGGCTTTGTCTCTGGCTTTCTCGCTCTTCCTGACGCCGGTGTTCGTGAAGCTTTTCCATCGGCTCAACTGGGGCCAGTTCATCCGCGACGACGGACCGCAGTCGCACCACGCCAAGCGCGGCACCGCGACCATGGGCGGGATCGTGATCATCCTGGCCACCCTGGTCGGCTACTTCGCCGCCGTGCTCATCAACGGTGGCGACGGGCTTTCGGTGTCGCCCTTGCTCGTGCTCCTGATGATGGTCGGTCTTGGACTCGTCGGCTTCGTCGACGACTTCCTGAAGACGCGAAAGCAGCGCAGCCTCGGACTCGGCGGATGGTCGAAGGTCGCGGGCCAGCTGATCGTGGCGACGGTGTTCGGCATCCTCGCCATCAACTTCCCCAGCGATGAGGGGGTGACCCCGGCGTCGACGCAGATCTCGTTCATCCGAGATCTGCCGCTCGACCTCATGGTGATCGGTGGCATTCCGGCGATCGGCATCATCCTCTACCTGATCTGGACGAACCTCATCACGATCGCCGCCTCGAACAGCGTGAACGTGACCGATGGCCTCGACGGGCTGGCGACGGGGGCGTCGATCCTCGCGATCGGGTCCTACATCATCATCGGCTTCTGGCAGTTCAACCAATCCTGCTTCAGCGAGACCATCGACACCGACAATCTGTTCAAGTGCTACACGGTGCGCGACCCCCTCGACCTGGCGGTGGTAGCGGCAGCGATCGTCGGCGCGCTGGTCGGTTTCCTCTGGTGGAACACTTCGCCGGCGCAGATCTTCCTCGGCGACACCGGGTCGCTCGCCCTCGGTGGCGCGCTTGCCGCCTTCGCGATCCTCAGCCACACCGAACTCCTTCTGGTGCTGATCGGCGGCCTGTTCGTGATCGAGAGCGGATCGGTGATCGTGCAGCGCGCATACTTCAAGATCACCGGGGGCAGACGCATCTTCCGCATGAGCCCGATCCATCATCACTTCGAGCTCAAAGGCTGGGCAGAGGTGACGGTCGTCGTCAGGTTCTGGATCATCGGCGGCCTCCTTGTGGCAGCCGGGGTGGGCACGTTCTACCTCGAGTGGTTGTCGCGAACCAAGTGATGGCCCAGGACGAACCGGCGGGCAGGCTCGCCGCATTGACCAGCTGGCGGTCCGACTGGCGCGGTCTCCGTGTGCTCGTGCTCGGGCTCGGCGTCGCAGCGTTCTCCTCAGCCGACACCCTTGTTGAGCTCGGGGCCGATGTGCTCGTCGCGGCAGAGAGCCGGCACGAGGAGCGCGCAAGACTCCTCGACGTGATCGGCGCCAGGCTGGTCATCCACGATCTGAAGACCATTCCGGATGCCGTCACCGACTTCGACCCGGAGGTCGTCGTCGTCACGTCGGGCAGACACCACCCCGATCACGCGCTGCTGGTCTGGGCGGAGCAGAACGGAATCGCCGTCTGGGGCGACGTCGAGCTGGCCTGGCGGGTACGGGACAAGGTGGAGCCCGCGGCCGAGTGGATCTGCGTCACCGGCACGAACGGCAAGACGACAACGGTGCGGATGACCGCGTCGATGCTCGTCGAAGCCGGCCTTCGTGCTGCTCCCTGCGGAAACATCGGAATTCCGGTTCTCGACGCGGTACGAGACCCACAGGGCTTCGACGTGCTCGTCGTCGAGCTCTCCAGCTACCAGCTGCACTGGGTGAACCGGAACGCAGGTGGAGAGCTGTCGCCGTTCTCCAGTACCTGCCTCAACGTCGCCGAGGATCACCTCGATTTCCACGGATCGATGCAGGAGTACGCGGACGCGAAGGCGAAGGTGTACACGAACACGAAGGTCGCCTGCCTCTACAACCGTGCAGACGAGGCGACCCTGAAGATGGTCGAGGACGCCGACGTCGTCGAGGGGGCGAGGGCCATCGGCTTCGGCCTCGACTCGCCAGGGCCGAGCGACTTCGGCATCGTCGACGGCATCCTCTGCGACCGCGCGTTCCTCGATGACAGGGCGACCGCGGCCCTGGAGCTCACGACGATCGACGAGCTGCGCGACAACGGACTCGACGCCCCCCACGTGGTCGCCAACGTGCTCGCCGCGAGCGCGCTTGCGAGGTCGTTCGGTGTTTCGCCCGAGGCCGTCCGCGATGCGCTGCGCACCTTCCGACTCGACCCGCACCGCATCGAGCGGGTGGGCGAGGGCGGCGGCATCGTGTGGGTGGACGATTCGAAGGCCACCAACCCGCATGCTGCCGAGGCCTCCCTGCGTTCCTATGACTCCGTGGTGTGGGTGGTCGGAGGGCTTCTCAAGGGTGTCGACATCGACGATCTGGTGCGCCGTAACGTGCCACGGCTCGCGGGCGCGATCGTGATCGGCGTCGACCAGGAGGCGCTGCTGTCGGCATTCCGGCGACACGCGCCCGGGCTCGCCGTGCTCGCCGTCGACCCCGGCGAAACTGATCAGGTGATGCCGGAGGCGGTCCGCTTGGCGTCGCGGCTCGCGCACGAGGGCGACACCGTCCTTCTCGCGCCTGCCGCTGCGTCGATGGACCAGTTCACCGACTACCAGGATCGCGGCAGGCGATTCGCGGGAGCGGTGCGCGACCACCTCTCCGGCCGGTGGGACACAGGCGACTGACGAGCACCGAGAAGCAGGCACTGAGACACACGCGCTGACCAGCAGGCGGGGAGGAGGGGTGCGATGACCGCTCCAAGCCAGGCGGCCGGTCGTGGCGTCGATGGCGCCTCATCGACCCGCGGCGCGTTCTCGGCACGCATCTCGTTGGGCCGAGTCTTCGCATCGGAGTCCTCGAACTACTTCCTGCTGCTCGGCGTGACACTGTTCCTGGTCGCCTTCGGATTCGTCATGGTGCTGTCGGCCTCTTCCGTCGACGGCATCGGACCGGACGCGGTGACGCAGGGCATCTACGCGGCCATCGGCATCCCGATGATGCTGCTCGTCTCTCGCATGCCACGGTCGCTGTGGCGCAGGGTGGCGTGGCCCGCTCTGATCGTCGCGTGCTTTCTCCAGCTGCTGGTCGTCGCGACCCCGCTCGGCGACGGCAACTCGCAGAACAAGAACTGGCTGAGCATCGGAGGCCTGCAGTTCCAGCCCTCCGAGGCCATCAAGCTCGCGATGATCATCTGGCTGGGCATGTTCATCTCGATGAAGTGGGATCGTGTCGGTCAGTGGCGCTACATGCTGCTGCCGATCATGATCGTGACGGGAACGGCCATCGCGCTCGTCCTCGCCGGTCAGGACCTCGGAACCGTCATGATCATGGCGGTGATCGTGCTGGGGGCGCTCTTCATCGCAGGAATCCCACTGCGGCAACTCATCACCGTCATCGTCATCATCAGCGGCGTCGCGTACGTCTTCGTCGCGACCAACCCCAGCAGGCTCGAGCGTGTGACGGCCTTCCTGCACCCGCAGTCCACCGACCCGAACAGCAACGGCTACCAGACCCTTCAGGGTACGTGGGCGCTGGCATCGGGCGGCGTCTTCGGAGTGGGGCTCGGCAATTCGAGGTCGAAGTGGAACTGGCTGCCCGAGGCGGACTCGGACTTCATCTTCGGAGTGATCGGCGAAGAGCTCGGGCTCATCGGCGGAATCGTGGTGCTTGCCCTCTTCGTCGCACTCGCCTTCATCTTCATCCGTATCATCAGGTCGAGCGATGATCCCTTCGTCAGGGTGACCACGGCGGCCATCATGGTCTGGCTGGTCGGCCAGGCGTTGGTGAACATCGGAGTCGTGATCGGGTTGCTGCCCCCTCTCGGCGTGCCATTACCGTTCATCTCCCACGGAGGAACCGCCCTGCTCAGCTCACTGTTCGCGATCGGTCTCGTGCTCTCGTTCACGAGGTCGCCCTCCCCGCTGAAGCGCGGGATCTCTCTGCGATGACGACGTACCTGATGGCGGGCGGTGGCACCGCCGGCCACGTGAACCCCCTGCTCGCCGTTTCCGATGCGGTTCGTGCAGCTGAGCCCGACGCCGAGGTCATCGTTCTCGGCACCGCGGAGGGGCTGGAGTCCCGCCTCGTCCCCGCGAGGGGCTACGAGCTCGTCACCATTCCGAAGCTGCCGTTCCCACGGCGACCGGATGCCGCCGCCCTGCGCTTCCCTTCGCGATTCCGATCGAGCGTCGCGACCGTGCGAAAGCTCATCTCGGAGCGCGGCATCGACGTCGTCGCCGGATTCGGCGGGTACGCGTCGGCCCCTGCCTACAGCGCGGCGCACCGCGAGAGCGTGCCCCTCGTGCTGCACGAGGCGAACGCGAAGCCCGGACTGGCGAATCGGCTGGGCGCTCGGTACACGGAATTCGTGGGCGTGGCGTTCGAGAACACCCCCATCAAGAACGCCCGCTTCGTCGGCATGCCGTTGCGACGCGAGATCGAGGATCTCGATCGGGACGCGCTCCGCGCGGAGGCGCTGGCATACTTCGACCTCGACGACCACCCGACGGTTCTCGTGACCGGCGGCTCCCTCGGGGCGCGACGCATCAACACAACGGTGTCCGAGTCGGCCCATGCCCTCGTCGGCTCGGGGTACCAGGTGCTGCACATCCAGGGCGGCGCCGGCGAGTTCACCGATCCCGGGGTCGTCGGCTACCGACTGATCGACTACTGCGACCGCATGGACCTCGCGATGGCGATCGCGGATGTCGCGGTGTCGCGCGCCGGGGCCGCCACCGTGAGCGAGCTGACCGCCCTCGGCATCCCCGCCGTGTACATCCCGTACCCGGTCGGCAACGGCGAGCAGAGGTTCAACGCGGCCGGTGTCGTATCGGCAGGGGGCGCCGTGCTCGTCGACGATGCCGAGTTCACGCCCGAATGGGTGCAGACGTCGCTACTTCCGCTGCTGGCCGATGAGGCCAGGCTCTCGCACATGGCCGATGCGGCGAAGCACGTCGGCGTGCGCGACGGGGCCGAGCGCATGGTCGCTCTGATCCGCAAAGCCCGGTTCCGCTGAGCCGGCTTCACGTGTTTCATGAGCGCCGTCTCATGGCGGCGCGGCGATGAGTACAGTTCGCTGGGTGCTGGCCGGTCGCGGCGGGTTGCCAGTGCGCTGACGGCATACTTGAGAAGACCCGCGGTCGGGCCTCGAAGCACGTCTCCCGAGGCTCCGGATGACGAAAGACAGGACACCGGCACACGTGATCAAGCCCGATCTGACCATGACGCTCCCCGAGACCATCACGAGGGTGCACTTCGTCGGGATCGGCGGCTCCGGCATGAGCGGAATCGCGCGCCTCTTCCTACAGGCCGGCATACCCGTCTCCGGCTCAGACCGGGTCGAGAGCGAGTACACCCGCACTCTGAGCGAGCTCGGCGCAGACATCCACATCGGTCATGATGCGACCAACGTCGGCGACGCGGACACCCTGGTGGTGACCGGAGCGCTCTGGCAGGACAATCCTGAGTATCAGTACGCGCTCGAGCATGGCATTCCCGTTCTGCACCGCTCGCAGGCGCTCGCGTGGCTCACCCGCGGGAGCCGATTGGTCGCGGTCGCGGGGGCGCACGGCAAGTCGGGCACGACGGGGATGATCGCGACGGCGCTTCTCGGCGCTGGAGCCGACCCGAGCTTCGTGAACGGGGCGGTCATCGAGGGTCTGGAGACGAACGCCAGGCACGGCGAGTCCGGGCTGTTCGTCATCGAGGCCGACGAGTCAGACGGATCGTTCCTGCTCTACGACGCGGCGGTCGCGCTGATCCTCAACATCGACGACGACCACCTCGACCACTACGGCTCGTACGAGGCGGTCGAAGACGCCTTCGTCACCTTCGCCGACGCGGCACGCGAGCTCGTCGTGATCTCGGCGGACGACGACGGAGCGCGCGTCGTCAGGCCACGCATCTCCCACCGGAACGTCGTCACCTTCGGCGAGTCGGAGCAGGCGGATGTCCGGGTCTTCGACATCACGACGGAGGGCCCCGTCTCCTTCACCCTCCGGTGGAACGGCCACGACCACAGGGTGCGCCTGAGGATCCCCGGCCGCCATCAGGCTCACAACGCCGCCGGCGCCTTCGCCGTGCTGACCCACCTCGGCGTCGACCCCGAGGTCGCCGTGTCCGCGCTCGGGGAGTACGGCGGCACGCACCGTCGCTTCGAGCTGCACGGCACGATCGGCGGTGTGAGCGTGTACGACGACTACGCCCACCATCCGGCGGAGGTACGGGCCGTGCTCGAGGCTGCGCGCACCGTCGTCGGCAACGGGCACATCATCGCCGTTCACCAGCCGCACACCTACAGTCGTACCCAGCGCCTCGCCGAGGAGTTCGCAGACACGCTCGAGGAGTACGCCGACGAGACCGTCGTGCTCGACGTCTTCGGCGCCCGCGAAGATCCGGTCCCCGGCGTCACCGGCGCGTTGGTCTCCGAACGGTTCGACGACCCGTCGAAGGTGGCGTTCATCGCCGACTGGCAGGAGGCGGCCGACCACACGGCGCAGATCGCCCACCCGGGAGACTTCGTCATCACCCTGGGCTGTGGTGACGTCAACCGCATCGTTCCGCAGCTGCTGGCCTCGCTGCAGGCCAAGACGCTTCGCAGGGCGGACGACTGAGACGTGAAGCGTCCGCAGGGTTTCGAGAACTCCGCGTCGCGGCTCGCGGCGCGGGCGGAGCCACGCGTGCCGCCCGCCGATCCCGCGGCGGGCGCGGGACGCAAGCCTCGCCCTGGCTCGAAGGATGCCGCATCCGCGAGCTCGGCCAAGGGCGCAGCGTCCGGTGCGACTCCGAGCACGTCGACGGGGGTGCTGGATGCCACAGCGGGGGAGCCCGACGCGACGACAGAGCCGATCCGCGTCATCCCGACCTCGAAGGCCTCGCAGGAGCGAACGACCGGCGCCGGAACATCCGAGCGAGTCGGTAAGTCCGAGCGAGTAGGTAAGTCCGAGCGCGTCGGAAAGACGGAGCGGGTCGGTAAGGCCGACCGGGTCGGCGAGAGTGCGGCGACGCACGACAGACCGGCGTGGTGGCGCTCCCTCGCATCGAGCGCGGAGACCGAGACGGAGTCCCGCACCGAGCCGGTGGAGGATGCTCCGACACAGGCGGATTCGCCCAGCGTGCGTGCTGCCGCCCGGAGGCGCAGGCGGTATGAACGCGCCGAGGTGAAGCGCTTCACGCGCGGCGCCCGCAGGCGAAGGCTGGCCTGGTTCATCGGCATCGGCTCCGCCGTCGTTGTGCTGGCGGGCGCCGCGCTGGTGTCGATCTCGCCGGCGATGGCGCTTCGCGCGATCGACGTTGTCGGCACCGAGCGCGTGAACGCCGCGGACGTGAAGCACGCCCTCGGAGGACAGATGGGAACGCCGTTGCCGCTGCTCAACAGCGGCGAGATCAACACGGCGCTCGCGAAGTTCCCGCTCATCCGCAGCTACAGCATCCAGGCCGAGCCGCCCGGCACCCTGGTAGTGCACGTCGTCGAGCGCACACCGCTCGCGCTCCTCCAGGTACCGACCGGCTACCAACTGGTCGACCAGGCGGGCGTGATCATCCAGAGCACCGCCGAAAGACCAGGCGGATACCCCGTGATCGCCCTGCCTGAAGACGCGTCGAGCTCGTCGAGGCAGAAGGAGTTCGCCGCGTCTGCCGCGGTGCTCTCCGCACTCCCCGCCGGCATGCTGTCGCAGGTCGGGTCGGTGAGTGCGACGGGGGCACAGGATGTCACCCTCAAGCTCGCCTCGGGTGTCACGGTCGTCTGGGGCGGTCCCGATCAGCCGGACCTGAAGTCGGCGGTGCTGTCGATTCTGCTCAAGAAGGCACCTGGAGCATCCGTCTACGACGTGTCGGCGCCGAACAGCCCCGTCACCCGCTGAGCGGTCGCGACGAGACCTCGGGGGAGCGTCACTCCTGTGAGATCGGCGGCGGGTCGAGCGACACGCGAAGGATCTGCGAGCCAGGGGAGGGGTGCGCGCTTAACTTCGGGTGTAGTAAATGCATACCGAGCATAACTTTAAGCTTCGACTTGAGGTTGAAGGTTGCCAGCACTGCAGTTCGCCAGCGGAGGCCACTCGTGACAATGAACCAGAACTACCTTGCCGTGATCAAGGTCGTCGGCATCGGCGGCGGCGGAGTCAACGCCGTCAACCGCATGATCGAACTCGGGCTGCGGGGCGTCGAGTTCATCGCGATCAACACGGATGCCCAGGCCCTGCTGATGAGCGACGCCGACGTCAAACTCGACGTCGGCCGTGAGATCACCCGAGGGCTCGGCGCAGGTGCCGACCCCGAGGTCGGTCGCCGTGCAGCAGAGGACCACGCCGAGGAGATCGAGGAGGCGCTCACCGGCGCCGACATGGTCTTCGTCACGGCGGGCGAGGGCGGCGGAACCGGCACAGGCGGTGCTCCGGTGGTCGCGCGCATCGCGAAGTCCATCGGCGCCCTCACCATCGGTGTCGTGACCAAGCCGTTCGGCTTCGAGGGCAAGCGTCGCCAGGATCAGGCCGAGGCCGGTGTCGCGCGCTTGAAAGAAGAGGTCGACACCCTCATCGTCGTGCCGAACGACCGGCTTCTCGAGATCAGCGATCGCGGCATCAGCATGCTCGAGGCGTTCGCGACCGCCGACCAGGTGCTCCTCGCCGGTGTTCAGGGCATCACCGATCTGATCACCACGCCGGGTCTCATCAACCTCGACTTCGCCGACGTCAAGTCGGTCATGCACGGTGCGGGATCCGCGCTCATGGGCATCGGTTCGTCGCGCGGCGCCGACCGCGCGATCAAAGCCGCAGAGCTCGCCGTCGCCTCACCGCTCCTCGAGGCGAGCATCGAGGGCGCGCGCGGAGTGCTGCTCTCGATCCAGGGTGGCTCGAACCTCGGCATCTTCGAGATCAACGACGCGGCCAGGCTCGTGCAGGAGGCCGTGCATCCCGAGGCGAACATCATCTTCGGTGCCGTCATCGACGACACTCTCGGCGACGAGGTGCGCGTGACTGTGATCGCGGCCGGTTTCGACGGCGGAGAGCCTCAGGTCAAGCAGGTCGAGACGCGTAGGTCGACGTTCGTGACGGCGGGTTCCTCGTCATCCGACGGTTCCGGCGCCGAGCTGGGCGACACCCAGGCGCTCGACGACGAAGACGTTCCGACGCAGGGCAGTTGGTCCGACGACGACTCCAAGCTCGTCGAGGCTGCGGTGAACGACCCCGCATTCGACGATGACGACGTCTTGGACGTGCCCGATTTCCTCAAGTGAGTGAGGCGTTCGACGTCGACTCGCTCGCCGAGAGACTGCGGCGAGTGCAGGAGCGCGTCGCGGAGGCCGCGCGCTCCGCAGGCAGAGACCCGCAGCAGCTGACGACCATCGTGGTGACGAAGTTCCACCCCGCCTCGATGGTGCGTGAGCTCTCGGAGCTAGAGGTACGCGACTTCGGGGAGAACCGGGCGCAGGAGGCAGCGGCGAAGGCATCGGAGACGTCGGACCTGCCGTTGCGCTGGCATTTCATCGGGCAGCTGCAGACGAACAAGGCCAAGCTCGTGCGCGGCTTCGCGTCCGCGGTGCACTCGATCGATCGACCGGCCCTCGCGGACGCGCTCGGCGGGGATGACCGTGAGCTGGACTGCTTCGTGCAGCTGAACCTCACGGATGACCCGGCGAGAGGCGGCGTGGCACGCACCGAGCTCGAGCCCCTCGCAGAGCACGTGCTCGGAACACGAGGTCTCCGACTGCGCGGCGTCATGGCCGTCGCGCCTCTGGGGGAGGAGCCGCGTCGCGCGTTTGCCAGAGTGCGTGAAGCATCCGATGCCTTGCGCACCATCGCCCGCGATGCCGACCAGATCTCGGCCGGCATGTCTGGGGACTTCGAGGATGCCATCGCCGAAGGAGCGACACACCTTCGGCTCGGCACGGCAATCACGGGAAAGAGGCCCGACCATGCTTAGCCTGGCAGGGAAATGCGCCGTCGACCGGCACGGCCGCACGACCCCGAGTTGTTCACGGAGGATCTCATGGCTAACCCGCTCAAGAAGACGATGGCCTACCTCGGCCTCGTCGAGGACGAGCTCGAGTACGACGAAGAACCGGTCGCCACTGCGCATCCGGCACCTGTCGCGCCGGTGCAGCAGCACGCTGCGCCCGCCAAGGCGCCCGTCACACCTCTGCGTAAGCCGACCCCGGCCCGGAATGCGACGGTGCAAGAAATGAACGAGATCCTCACGGTTCACCCCAGGCAGTACAGCGACGCCAAGATGGTCGCGGAATCCTTCCGCGACGGCATCCCGGTCATCCTGAACCTGTCTCAGATGAGCGAGTCCGAGGCCCAGCGCATGATCGACTTCTCCAGCGGTCTGACCCAGGGCCTGCGCGGCAAGATCGAGAAGGTGACGAGCAAGGTCTTCCTGCTCTCGCCCGAGCACGTGATGGTCTCCGGTGGCACGACGACCGTCGCCGGCGACGTAGAGGCCTCGTTCTTCGCCGGAGCGTGAGCACAGTCGGCGTCCCCCATACTTGATCTGTGGGAATCGCCGTCTCGATCATCGCGACCGTCGCGTACTACGTCTTCCTGCTCTTTTTCGTGGTTCTTTGGGTGCGTTTCGTGCTCGACCTCGTACGGACGTTCGCACGCGGATGGCGCCCACGTGGCTTCGGTCTGGTCCTCGCCGAAGCCGCTTTCACCGTGACCGACCCGCCGATCAAGTTTTTCAGGCGGCTGCTGCCGCCGTTGTCACTCGGCCCGGTCGCATTGGACTTCGGCTGGACTTTGACCATGTTCGTGTGCATCATCGGCATGTACATAGCGACGTCGTTCATGGCATGACCCGCATCATCGCGGATGGCATGCACACAGGCGACTTTGCTAGCGTTAGCTGAACGTTATCCACTGTTCGAAAACACAAGCTCTAAGGGTGGTAGGCCATGGCGCTAACTCCGGAAGATGTCGTCAACAAGCGGTTCCAACCGACCAAATTCCGTGAGGGCTACGACCAGGACGAGGTCGATGACTTCCTCGACGAGGTCGTCGTCGAGCTCCGGCGTCTCGGCCAGGAGAACGACGAGCTGAAGCAGCGACTCGTGGCGTCCGACTCGCGCATCGCAGAGTTGCAGCGCAACTCCGCCTCCGAGCAGACGCAGGCCATCCCGGCTCCTGCCCCGGCACCGGTCGTCGTGGCGCCCGTTGCTCCCCAGCCCGTCGCGCCGGTCGCCGACGAGACGGAGAGCACCAACAACCTGCTCCAGCTCGCCCGTCGCCTGCACGAGGAGCACGTGCGCGAGGGTGTCGAGAAGCGCGACGCGCTCATCGCAGAAGGCCACGCCACCGCTGCGCGTGTCGTTGCAGAGGCCGAGGCCAAGCAGCGTACGCAGATCACCGCTCTCGAGAGCGAGCGCAGCACCATCGAGCGCCAGATCGAGGAGCTCCGCAGCTTCGAGCGCGACTACCGCGCCAAGCTCAAGAGCTACATCGAGGGTCAGCTGCGCGATCTCGACAGCGCGGGAGTCGGCACCAACGGCATCAAGCAGCCTGGCTCGCCGGCCGTGAGCGGTCAGTTCGCCGCCGTCTCGGCGGGTGATGGCGACAGGCAGGCGCCTCCGACGTTCCAGAGCTTTGGAGGCTAAGGCCACCAAGAAGGTCAGCGTCGGTGCGATCGTCCTTCTTGCCGTCGTCGCACTCATAGTTCTGACTCTCGACCAGCTCGCGAAATGGCAGGTCGTCAAGAACCTTCAGGTCGACGTGCCTGTGCACGTCATCGGCGACCTGCTGATCTTCCAGCTGCACCGCAATTCGGGCGCAGCCTTCTCCATCGGCACAGGGTCGACCTGGATCTTCTCGATCATCGCTGTGGCCGTACTCGTGTTCATCATCTGGTACGCCAGGCGCATCAGGTCGGTCGCGTGGGCGATCGTGTTCGGGTTGCTGCTCGGCGGCCTGCTCGGCAATCTTTCCGACAGGCTGTTCCGCGCCCCGGGGTTCGGCGTCGGCGAGGTCGTCGACTTCATTCGCATCCCGCTTCTGCCTGCGATCTTCAACCTCGCAGACAGTGCCATCGTCGGCGCCATGATCCTCTTCTTGGTGCTGACCGCGATGGGAGTCGGACTCGACGGCAAGCGGGCGAGCTCGAAGCGTGCCGCTCAGGAGCAGGAGTCTGCAGGCGACGAGTCGGAGACCTCCGTCGAAGACGGGTCGGCACCTTCCGGCGATTCGCCCGCGAAGAAGACCGACGACACGGGGCATCCCGTCGACGGAGGCCGCTGAGGTGGAGCACCGTGCTCTGCCGGTGCCCGAAGGCCTCGAAGGCTCGCGCGTCGACGCCGGCATGGCGAAGATGCTCGGCTTCTCGCGGAGCTTCGCGGCGGAGATCGCCGAGTCGGGCGGTGTGACGCTCGACGGCTCGCCACTCGGCAAGTCCGATCGGCTCGTGGCCGGCGGGTGGCTCGAGGTCAGCTGGATGCCCAAAGCGGCCGTGGAGATCGTGCCTGTCGCGGTTCCGGAGCTCGGGGTCGTCTACGACGACGATGACATCGTGGTCGTCGACAAGCCGGCCGGCGTTGCGGCGCATCCCTCCATCGGATGGGAAGGCCCGACCGTGCTCGGAGCTCTCGCCGGCGCCGGCTACCGCATCTCCACATCGGGAGCCGCCGAGCGTGCAGGCATCGTGCATCGCCTCGATGCGGGCACCAGCGGACTGATGGTCGTCGCCAAGAGCGAGCGCGCCTACACGGCGCTGAAGCGCGCATTCCACGATCGCGAGGTCGAGAAGATCTACCACGCCGTCGTGCAGGGCCATCCCGATCCGCTGGCAGGAACCATCGACGCGCCGATCGGCCGCCATCCGAAGGCCGACTGGAAGTTCGCCGTCACAGCGGCAGGCAAGCCGTCCGTCACCCACTACGAGACGGTCGAGGCGTTCCGAGCGGCCAGCCTGCTCGAGATCCACCTCGAGACCGGGCGCACGCACCAGATCCGCGTGCACATGGCCGCGCAGCGTCATCCGTGCGTCGGCGACACGATGTACGGCGCCGACCCGACGCTGTCTGCACGACTGGGGCTCACGCGGCAGTGGCTGCACGCCCACCGGCTCGCTTTCGAGCACCCCGCGACGGGGGAGTGGGTGACGTTCGAGTCGCCCTATCCGCGCGATCTCGCCGACGCTCTCGAGACCCTCCGTGAGGGCGACTGAGAGCTTCCGGCAGGGTCCGTAGACTCGATCCGTGGCATCCGACAGCTTCGTTCATCTGCACGTTCACAGCGAGTACTCCATGCTCGACGGGGCGGCCAAGATCGGTTCGCTGATGGAGGCCGCGGCCGGCTACGGGATGCCGGCGATCGCCGTCACCGACCACGGCAACATGTTCGCCGCGTTCGAGTTCTGGAAGGCCGCGACCGCCGCAGGGATCAAGCCGATCATCGGCACCGAGGCTTACCTCACGCCGGGAACGCACCGCAGCGACCGTACGAGGGTGCGGTGGGGCAACGGCGGCGAAGACGACGTCTCGGGCAGCGGCGCGTACACGCACATGACCATGCTCGCCGAGACCACGGAGGGCATGCACAACCTGTTCCGGATGTCCTCGCTGGCGTCGATCGAGGGCTATTACTTCAAGCCGCGCATGGACCGCGAGCTGCTCGAGAAGTATTCGAAGGGCATCATCGCCACCACGGGATGCCCGAGCGGCGAGGTGCAGACCAGGCTGCGCCTCGGACAGTACGACGAGGCGGTGAAAGCCGCAGCGGAGTACCGCGACATCTTCGGCAAGGACAACTTCTTCGTCGAGCTGATGGAGCACGGTCTCGGGCTCGAGAAGCGGGTGCGGCAAGACCTGCTCAGGCTCGCCAAAGAGCTGGACCTGCGCCTGGTCGCGACGAACGACCTGCACTACACCCACGCAGAAGACGCGAAGTCGCACGCCGCGTTGCTCTGCGTGCAGTCGGGCTCGACGTTGAACGACCCGAAGCGTTTCCAGCTGGAGCCGGAAGGCGAGTACTACCTCAAGTCGCCGCAGCAGATGCGCGACATGTTCCGCGAGCTGCCAGAGGCGTGCGACAACACGCTGGAGATCGCGGAACGCTGCGAGGTCGACTTCGAGCTCTCGACCGGCAAGTACATGCCGAAGTTCCCGGTGCCGGAGGGCGAGACCGAGGAGAGCTGGTTCGTCAAGGAGGTCAACAGCGGTCTCGAGCAGCGGTACCCGGAGGGCGTCCCCGAGAAGGTGCACGCGCAGGCCGACTACGAGATCGGCATCATCCTGCAGATGGGGTTCCCCGGCTACTTCCTCGTGGTCGCGGACTTCATCAACTGGTCGAAGAACAACGGCATCCGAGTCGGTCCCGGCCGTGGCTCGGGCGCAGGATCGATGGCCGCGTACGCGATGCGCATCACCGACCTCGATCCTCTGGAGCACGGGCTCATCTTCGAGCGATTCCTCAACCCCGACCGCGTCTCCATGCCCGACTTCGATGTCGACTTCGACGACCGTCGGCGACTGGAGGCCGTGAAGTACGTCACGGAGAAGTACGGCGCAGAGCGCGTCTCGCAGATCGTCACCTACGGCACGATCAAGGCGAAGCAGGCGCTGAAGGATGCCGGGCGTGTGCTCGGTTTCCCGTTCTCGATGGGGGAGAAGCTCACCAAGGCGATGCCGCCGGCGGTGATGGGCAAGGACATCCCGCTCTACCAGGTCTTCGACAAGGACAGCCCTCGGTACAAAGAAGCGGTCGAGCTGCGCGCCGTCGTCGACAGCGACCCTGAGGCGAAGACGGTCTTCGACACCGCGCTCGGACTCGAGGGACTGAAGCGGCAGTGGGGCGTGCACGCCGCGGGCGTCATCATGTCGTCCGATCCGATCATCGACGTCATCCCGATCATGAAGCGGGAGCAGGACGGCCAGATCGTCACGCAGTTCGACTATCCGGCCGCCGAATCGCTCGGCCTGATCAAGATGGACTTCCTCGGCCTGCGCAACCTGACGATCATCAGCGACGCGCTCGACAACATCAAGGCGAACCAGGGCTTCGACCTCGACCTCGAGGCACTGCCGCTGGATGACCGCGACGCCTACGACCTGCTGACCAGGGGCGACACGCTCGGCGTGTTCCAGCTCGACGGCGGACCGATGCGCGCCCTGCTCCGCCAGATGAAGCCGGACAACTTCGAGGACATCTCCGCACTCATCGCCCTGTACCGGCCAGGCCCGATGGGTGCGAACTCGCACATCAACTACGCGTTGCGCAAGAACGGCCTGCAGCCGATCACACCGATCCACCCCGAGCTCGCCGAACCCCTGCACGACATCCTCGACACCAGCTACGGCCTGATCATCTATCAGGAGCAGGTGATGGCGATCGCGCAGAAGGTTGCGGGCTTCTCGCTCGGACAGGCCGACATTCTGCGTCGCGCGATGGGCAAGAAGAAGAAGTCGGAGCTCGACAAGCAGCAGGCCGGCTTCTTCGGAGGCATGCAGGAACGCGGATACTCGCAGGCCGCGATCGACAAGCTCTGGGAGATCCTGCTTCCGTTCTCCGACTACGCGTTCAACAAGGCGCACTCTGCCGCCTATGGCGTGGTCTCGTACTGGACGGCCTACCTGAAGGCCCACTACCCGGCCGAGTACATGGCCGCCCTCCTGACCAGCGTCGGCGACTCCAAGGACAAGATGGCGGTCTACCTGAACGAGTGCCGTCGCATGGGCATCAAGGTGCTCCCGCCCGACGTGAACGAGTCGATCGGGTTCTTCGCCGCTGTCGGTGTGGATGTCCGGTTCGGCCTCGGTGCCGTGCGCAACGTCGGCTCGAACGTCGTGGACGGCATCAGGGAGGCGCGCGACCAGAAGGGCCGCTTCGAGTCATTCCACGACTTCCTGAAGAAGGTCCCGCTGCACGTCGCGAACAAGCGCACCATCGAGTCCCTGATCAAGGCCGGCGCATTCGACTCGTTCGGCAACTCCCGCAGGGCGCTTCTCGAGGTGCACGAGGGCGCCGTGGAGTCGGTGGTGAACGAGAAGCGGGTGGAGGCCACCGGACAGGCAGGCTTCGACTTCGATCTGCTCCTCGCCGAAGCCCCGGATGCCGCTCCCGTCTCGCACGTTCCGCCTCGGCCCGAGTGGGAGAAGCGCGAGAAGCTCGCGTTCGAGCGGGAGATGCTCGGGCTGTACGTCTCCGACCATCCGCTGGCAGGGCTCGAGCTCGAGCTCGCGAAGCAGGCCAGCACGTCCATAGCCGATCTGACCGGGTCGGAGTCGACGCAGGACGGCGACACGGTGACGATCGCGGGCCTAGTCACGGGTGTGCAGCACAGGGTGGCGAAGCAATCCGGCAACCAGTACGGCATGATCACGGTCGAGGACTTCGGCGGCGAGATCACCGTGATGTTCATGGGCAAGGCCTACCAGGAGTTCGGGCCAGCACTCGTCGGCGACTCCATCGTGGTGGTCCGCGGCAGGGTGAGCCTCCGGGACGACGGCATGAACCTTCACGCCTACAACCTCTTCAGCCCCGACCTGGGGGCCGCGGCCTCCGGCCCCTCCGGACCTCTGACCATCACGATGCCCGACCAGCGAGCTACCACCGACGTGGTGCAGAGCCTGGGCGACATGCTGATCCGCCACTCCGGCGACGGAGAGGTGCGACTGAGACTCGTCAAAGGCACGACCGCGCGGGTCTTCGAGCTGCCGTACCGGGTCAACGTGTCGGCCGACCTCTACGGCGAGCTCAAGAGCCTGTTGGGACCGGCGTGCCTCGTGTAGGTCTTGCGGGCCGGTCCCTGTCCGGCGCGCCGCAGTTGGTTCGCTGAGCTGGTCGCGTTTGTCGCGGCGTACACGCCGCCGCGACGTGGAGCGTGTTACGTGCTGAACGTTCGCCCCACGGGCCGTCGGTAGGCTTGCCGGGTGCACACGATCGACCTGAGAGGGCGCACGCTCGACGACGACGAGCTGCGCCGTTCCGTTCCCCGCCCGGTTCTCGACATCGCGGCCGCATCGCATGCGGCCGCCGAGCTGATCGCGGACGTGCGCGAACACGGCGTCGAGGCGATCCTGAGCCAGGCCGAGCGATTCGACGGCGTGCGACCCGCGCAGCTCCGAGTGCCGTCATCCGAGATCGCACGAGCCGTCGACGAACTGCCGAGCGCCGTTCGCACAGCGCTCGAGCACTCGATCGACCGGGTACGACGAGCGAGTGGCGCGCAGGTTCCGTCACCGGCCACGACCGTGCTCGGTGACGGCGCCGTCGTGGAGCAGCGCTGGCAGGCGGTCTCGCGGGCAGGCCTCTATGTTCCAGGCGGCAAGGCGCCACTGTCCTCGAGCGTCGTGATGAACGCCGTTCCCGCATTGGTCGCCGGAGTCGGCTCCGTCGCGCTGGCGAGCCCGCCGCAGCGCCAGCACGGGGGATCGGTGCACCCGGTCATCCTCGGGGCGGCCGGTCTCGTCGGCATCGACGAGGTCTACGCGATCGGGGGAGCGGGAGCCATCGGCGCGCTCGCGTACGGTGTGCCCGAGCTCGGCCTGCGACCGGTCGACGTCGTCACCGGCCCAGGCAACATCTACGTGGCCGCCGCCAAACGTCTCGTGCGCGGCGTGGTCGCCATCGACGCCGAGGCGGGAACGACAGAGATCCTCGTGATCGCGGATGCCTCTGCCGACCCTCGTCTCATCGCGGCCGATCTGCTCAGCCAGGCCGAGCATGACGAAGCCGCCGCCGCCCTGCTGGTCACGGATTCTGCCGAGTTCGCCGCAGCGGTTTCGGCAGAGCTGGAGCGGATCGTCCCCGCCACCGCCAACGGCGAGCGGGCGACGGTTGCCCTGAACGGCCAGCAGTCCGCGATCGTGCTCGTGGACGACGAGCCGACGGCCGCACGCTTCAGCGACGCCTACGCGCCGGAACACCTCGAGCTGCACACGGCCGACCCGACGAGCACGCTCGCCCGTGTCACGAACGCGGGCGCGATCTTCCTCGGTGCGCAGAGCCCCGTGAGCCTCGGCGACTACCTGGCCGGATCGAACCACGTTCTGCCCACCGGCGGCTCGGCTCGGTATTCGTCCGGGCTGGGTGCCTTCACGTTCCTCCGCCCGCAGCAGGTGATCCGCTACGACGAGGCGGCACTTGCCGCTGTCGCCTCGGACGTCGTCGCCCTCGCCGATGCCGAAGACCTTCCGGCACACGGCGAAGCGGTCCTCGCACGCACCGACGCACGTGACTGACTAGCCTGGAGGCACCATGTTCTGCCCCTTCTGCCGTCATCCGGACTCCCGCGTCGTCGACTCGCGCACGTCAGACGACGGCCTCTCCATCCGCAGACGCAGGCAGTGCCCGGAGTGCGGGCGCCGGTTCTCCACCATCGAGACGGCCAGCCTCAACGTGATCAAGCGCAGCGGGGTGGTCGAGCCGTTCAGCCGCGAGAAGATCATGTCCGGCGTGCGCAAGGCCTGCCAGGGGCGACCCGTGACCGACTCCGACCTCGCCGTGCTGGCGCAGAAGGTCGAGGAGACGGTGCGGGCGACAGGTGTCTCGCAGATCGATGCGAACGAGATCGGCCTCGCCGTGCTCCCGTCGCTGCGCGAGCTCGACGAGGTCGCCTATCTGAGGTTCGCAAGCGTCTACCAGGCGTTCGACTCGCTCGACGACTTCGACGACGCCATCTCGGCCCTGCGCAAAGAGCACCACGAACATCCGGCGATCGCGGACTGAACCGCGCACCGGCATGTATCGCATCCTCTTCTCGCTCGTCTTCCGGCACATGGATCCGGAGCGCGCCCACCATCTGGCCTTCACCGCGATCCGAACAATCCCGGCGCTCGGACTACGCAGTCTGGTCAGCAGGATGACCCGCCCTCGTACCGACCAGTCGGTCACCGCCCTCGGGCTGAGGTTCCCCACCCCCTTCGGAGTCGCGGCCGGGTTCGACAAGAACGCGACAGCCATCCTCGGACTCGGAGCCCTCGGGTTCGGGCACGTCGAGGTCGGAACCGTCACGGCCATCCCTCAGCCCGGCAACCCGAAGCCGCGCCTGTTCCGGCTCATCCCCGACAGGGCGATCGTCAATCGCATGGGCTTCAACAACGAGGGAGCGGATGCCGCAGCCGCAAGGGTCGCGAAGGTTCGACCGGTGCGCGGTCGGCCCGTCGTCGGCGTGAACATCGGCAAGTCACGGGTGGTCGAAGTCGCCGACGCCGTCGCCGATTATCGCGTCTCCGCCCGCGCCGCTGCCGCCGTCGCCGACTACCTCGTCGTCAACGTGAGCTCGCCGAACACTCCGGGTCTTCGGGGCCTCCAGGAGCTCGACTCGCTGCGCCCGCTTCTGACCGCGGTCAAAGAGGAAGCCGGAGGCACGCCGCTCCTGGTGAAGATCGCGCCCGACCTCGCCGACGACGACGTCGCGAAGATCGCCGCGCTGGTGGGTGAGCTAGGGCTCGACGGCATCATCGCGACCAACACCACGATCGAGCGTTCGGGTCTCACGACCGATCCTGCTGTCGTCGAGGCGGCAGGTGCAGGCGGACTCTCCGGAGCCCCGCTCGCGGCACGCTCGCTGGAGGTGCTTCGCCTGGTGAGGCGGCACGTTCCACCCGAGCTCTGCGTGATCTCAGTCGGAGGCATCGAGACGGCTCAGGATGTGCGTGACCGCCTGGATGCCGGCGCCACACTCGTACAGGGCTACTCGGCGTTCATCTACCGTGGCCCGTTCTGGGCTCGGGCGATCAACCGCGGACTTGATCGTCTCTGACGAACCCGCGGATCGACTAGCGCGCCAGAGGCTCGGGTATCGAGACCCGTCCGCAAGCGCGATCTCGATACACGCCCGCTTCGCCGTCGTTGCTCGACCAGCGGAGGCCTCACTGCTCAGGCGTGCCCTGGTGGAAGCGCAGCCGCCACCGCGCTCCGCTGCCCACCTTCTCGCGCACCCAGAGCGAGCTGCGCAGCGTCGCTCCGCCGGCATCCGTCGCACGCATGGTGAGCAGCACCGCGTCGGTGCCGACCCGCTCGGCGCCGAGCACCTCCAGGTCGGCGGCGAATCCCTGCTCGACGGAAAGCTCCTCGATCAGGGTGTCTCTGCCCCAGAGTCGCCCCGATCGTCCGATCTCCTCGAAGTCCGGGTGCAGAAGAGCAGCGACGCTCGCGGGGTCCGATCGCACGGCCGGGTCGAGTAGCTCGCGCTCCAGGCGCACCACGATGTCGAGTTCGGATTCCTCGCCGACGAGAGCGTCGTCGAAGAGGCCGGGCTGTTCGACCGCAGCAGCCAGGGGAGTGACCGCTGGTGGTTGCTCGACGGGAACACGCTCCGCAGGTCGGGCGACGACCCCGCGCCATCCCGGTCCGCTGTTCACCGGCGTGCCGCGCTGGTAGGAGGTCGCTGCGCCGCGGGCTCGTTCGTCCGCCGCCTCGTTGAGCTCGTGTCCCGCGTGACCGCGCACCCACTCGAAGCTGTAGTCCCGCCCGGTGAGGGCGGAATCCAACCGCTTGAGCAGCTCGAGGTTCTGCACGGGAGCGCCGTCGGCCTTGCGCCATCCTTTGCGCTTCCACCCGGGCATCCACTTGGTGACGGCGTTGATGACGTATTGGCTGTCGCACAGGATGCGCAGGTCGTCCGGCACTCCGGCGGTGGACTCCAGCAGATCGATGACCGCCATCAGCTCACCCTGGTTGTTTGTGCCGTGCGGCCAGCCACCGGCGGCCCAGGTGTTCTCGTCGACGAACCAGGCCCAGCCTGCCGGACCGGGGTTGCCGAGCGCAGAGCCGTCCGCCGCGGCGACGATCGTCATGATCTGATGCCCGGGGTTACGCCGGGTACTGTCCGCGCTTGACCTGCGGCTTCGGCATGCGGATCATGCGGAACTGCAGGGCTCGCATCACGGCGTACCAGTTGAGGCCGCGTTCGATCGTGCCGAACTTGGCCCGCATGCGCCGCTTCATCATCGTCACCATGACCACGGAGTCGATGATCGCGATCGCGAAGAACACCCACAGCACGATGATGGCGTAGTACTGCAGCGCCGTGACCTGCACGAACGAGAAGATGACGACGATCAGCATCACGGGCATGAGGAACTCGGCCACCGTGAAGCGCGCGTCGACGTAGTCGCGCACGAAACGTCGCTGCGGACCCCTGTCGCGCTGGGTGAGGTAACGCTCGTCACCTGCAGCCATGCCGACCCTGGCACGCTCCCTGGCGTCGGCGTTCTTGCTGCGTGCGTCGCGGGCCGCCGCCTTGCGGTCCGCCGGCACGAGGGGACGCTTGCGAGCCGCCTCGCGCTGTGCTCGTGAAGGGGTCGCATGCCCCTTGCCCGACGTGGGCCTCTCGGCCTCGTCGGCGGGGGTCGCGGTGGTGTCTGCTCGTTTGGCCACGGAAAGTCCTCGATCTCTTCCGATTAAGATTACCCGCATGACGGAAGCCGACCAGCCCTCCGACCACCTCGCAGAACTCAGGGATGCCGTGCAGGGCGGAATGCCTCTCGCCATCTCCGATCTCACCGACCTCGTACGCATCCCCTCGGTGTCGTGGTCGGCGTTCGACCCCGCGAACGTCGCTCGTAGCGCGGATGCCGTGGCCGCTCTCTTGCGCGGCCTGGAGGTCTTCGACTCCGTTGACGTCGCCCAGGCGGCGATCGGCGAAGGTGAACAGCTCGGCCAGCCCGCGGTGATCGCGCGCCGCGAGGCGAGGAACGGTGCACCGACCGTGCTGCTCTACGCGCATCACGACGTGCAGCCGCCTGGCAAGGACGAGGACTGGCAGACGGCGCCCTTCGAGCCGACGGTGCGCGGCGATCGCCTCTACGCCCGTGGTGCTGCCGACGACAAGGCGGGCGTGATGACCCACGTCGCAGCGATCAGGGCTCTCACCGAGGTGATCGGCACCGACCTCGATCTCGGGCTCGCTGTGTTCATCGAGGGCGAGGAGGAATTCGGGTCGCGATCGTTCGCGAACTTCCTTCGCGACAACAAGAAGACCCTGGCCGCCGACGCGATCGTCGTCGCCGACTCCGACAACTGGAGTGTCGACATCCCTTCACTCACCGTCGGACTTCGAGGCAACGTCACCTTCCGCCTCACGGTCTCGACCCTGGAACACGCCTCGCACTCCGGCATGTACGGGGGAGCGGCGCCCGACGCGATGCTCGCACTCGCGAAACTCCTGGCGACGCTGCACGAGGACAACGGCTCCGTTGCGGTGGAGGGGATGACGTCGCACGAAGCAGAGGTGCCCGAGTTCTCCGAAGAGCAGTTGCACGAGGAGGCGGCCCTGCTCGACGGCGTGACGCCGATCGGCAGGGGACCAGTTCTCTCCCGGCTGTGGAACCAGCCGACGATCACCATCACCGGCATCGACGCGCCGAGCGTCGCCAACGCTTCCAATACCCTGCTGCCGTCCGTCGCTGTGCGGCTCAGCGCCCGCGTGGCGCCTGGGCAGAGCGCGAAGGACGCCTTCGCCGCCATCGAGCGGCACCTGCGATCGCACGCCCCGTTCGGCGCACACATCGCGATCGACGAGATCGACGTGGGCGACCCGTTCCTGGTCGACACCTCCGGGTGGGCCGCCATCGAGGCGAAGAAGGCGATGAAGGATGCCTGGGGAGCCGAACCCGTCGAGGCGGGTATCGGCGGCAGCATCCCGTTCATCGCCGACCTCGTTCGGGAGTTCCCTGCTGCGCAGATCCTCGTGACAGGCGTCGAGGACCCGGACACCAGGGCCCACAGCCCGAACGAGTCCTTGCACCTCGGCGTCTTCCGACGCGCCATCCTGACCGAGGCGTTGCTCCTGAGCCGACTGAACCGCGACCGCCCCGGCTCCTGACCACCGGCCTCCTGAAGATTCAGGTCGGCTGAATTACACTGGTCACGACGTGAACTTCAGCGCAGGAACGAGGCACCCATGAGTGACGCGACTCTCACTTCGACGGCAGCGACCACCGAGCCCAAGGGCCACGGTGTTCTCCTCACCGACGCCGCAGCCGACAAAGTGCGCAGCCTCCTCACCCAAGAGGGCCGTGACGACCTGCGCCTGCGCCTCGCCGTGCAGCCCGGCGGATGCTCCGGACTGATCTACCAGCTCTACTTCGACGAGCGGTACATGGACGGCGACGCCACTGTCGACTTCGACGGTGTCGAGGTCATCGTCGACAAGATGAGCTCCCCTTATCTCGATGGCGCGACGATCGACTTCGAAGACACGATCCAGAAGCAGGGGTTCACCATCGACAACCCCAACGCGACGGGAAGCTGCGCCTGCGGCGACAGCTTCCACTGAGGTTCGCGCGACCAGAACCTGACGAAAAGGACCGGCTGATGAGCTGGTCCTTTTCGCGTCTCCAGCGGGGCGACACACGGGCCATAGCACGGTGTCGGGCGTACGAAGGCCTCTCGGATGGCGATAGGCTAGGCGAAGGTCAATCGCAGTAGCGTCTTGCGCTCTGCCCACGATTCACTCGAAAGGTCACCGGTGCGTCACAATCGCCGTTTCCGATGGGCTGCAGTGCCTCTTGCAGCAGCAGTTGTGCTGGCGCTGGCAGGTTGCACGGAGTCCCAGCTTCACGGATTCCTTCCGGGATTCAACAACAGTGGGACACCGGTCACCAACCACACGGACATGGTCTCCGCCCTCTGGGTGAACTCGTGGATCGTGTTGCTGCTGGTCGGTCTCGTCGTCTGGGGCCTGATCATCTGGTGCATCATCGTGTACCGCCGCCGCAAGGGACAGACCGGACTTCCGGCGCAGTTGCGCTACAACATGCCGATCGAGATCTTCTACACGCTCGTCCCGCTCGTGCTGATCATCGGCTTCTTCGCCTTCACGACGAAGGACCAGGACGCCATCGAGAAGCCCTACGCGCACCCCGATCTGACCATCCAGGTCTACGGCAAGCAGTGGTCGTGGGACTTCAACTACCTGTCCGACGGCGTCTACGACCCGGGTGTGCAGGCTCAGCCCAACGATGAGACGGGTGCAGCCGCCGGCGCCGTTGTCGAGAGTCAGATCCCCACGCTCTACCTCCCCGTCGACAAGAAGGTGACGATCAAGCTCGACTCGCGCGACGTCATCCACTCGTTCTGGGTTCCGGCGTTCTTGTACAAGAAGGACGTCTTTCCCGGACACACGAACTACATGTACCTGGAGCCGACGCGTAAGGGCCTCTATGCGGGCAAGTGCGCAGAGCTCTGCGGCCAGTACCACTCGGCCATGCTCTTCAATGTGCGGGTCGTCTCAGAAGAGGACTACCAGCTGCACATGCAAGATCTGAAGGATCGCGGGTACACGGGCAAGTTGGGTGCGAACGACGATCGCAACAACAACCTGCCTGGTACCGGCGCACCGAAGAAGAACAACGAGTAAGGCATCCGGAGAATGAGTACGACTACAGCACCGGCCCCCTCGACGATCACGCCCTCGCCGACCGTTCAGGTTCTCGGCGCGACCAAGATCCACCGCAAGGGCAACGTCCTGGTCAACTGGATCACCTCGACCGACCACAAGACGATCGGGTACATGTACCTGATCACGTCGTTTGTGTACTTCTGCGTCGGCGGTGTGATGGCGCTGATCATCCGCGCCCAACTCTTCGAGCCCGGCCTCGACGTCGTGCAGACCGCTGAGCAGTACAACCAGCTGTTCACGATGCACGGCAC
The DNA here is from genome assembly GCF_054779035.1 of Humibacter soli. Lineage (NCBI taxonomy): Bacteria > Bacillati > Actinomycetota > Actinomycetes > Micrococcales > Microbacteriaceae > Humibacter > Humibacter soli. The sequence continues at coordinate 708,244 of NZ_BAAGYX010000001.1, forward strand.
GATCATGTTGCTGATGTTCGCGACGCCGCTGTTCGCAGGGTTCGTGAACGTGATCATGCCGCTGCAGATCGGTGCACCCGACGTGGCGTTCCCGCGACTCAACGCGTTCGCGTACTGGCTCTACAACTTCGGTTCGCTGATCGCGGTGGCCGGCTTCCTGACTCCGCAGGGCGCCGCCTCGTTCGGATGGTTCGCCTATCAGCCGCTCGCGTCGACCACGTTCTCCCCGGGACTCGGCGGGAACATGTGGATGCTCGGCCTCGGTATCTCCGGCTTCGGAACCATCCTCGGTGCCGTGAACTTCATCACGACGATCATCACGCTGCGCGCGCCCGGCATGACGATGTTCCGCATGCCGATCTTCACGTGGAACGCGCTCGTCACGTCGATCCTGGTGCTGATGGCGTTCCCGGTTCTTGCGGCCGCGATCTTCGCAGCATCGGCCGACCGCATCCTCGGTGCTCACGTCTTCGATGCAGCGAACGGCGGCGCCATCCTCTGGCAGCACCTGTTCTGGTTCTTCGGACACCCGGAGGTCTACATCATCGCCTTGCCGTTCTTCGGCATCGTGTCAGAGGTGTTCCCCGTCTTCAGTCGAAAACCGATCTTCGGGTACAAGACGCTGATCTACGCGACCATCTCCATCGCCGCGCTGTCCGTCACGGTGTGGGCGCACCACATGTACGTCACGGGCATGGTGCTGCTGCCGTTCTTCTCACTGATGACGATGCTCATCGCCGTTCCGACGGGCGTGAAGATCTTCAACTGGATCGGCACGATGTGGCGAGGGTCCATCACCTTCGAATCACCGATGCTCTGGGCGATCGGCTTCCTGGTCACGTTCACGTTCGGTGGTCTCACCGGCGTGATCCTGGCCTCGCCGCCGCTCGACTTCCACGTCTCCGACTCCTACTTCGTGGTGGCGCACTTCCACTACGTGGTGTTCGGCACGGTCGTGTTCGCCATGTTCTCCGGCTTCTACTTCTGGTGGCCGAAGTGGACGGGCAAAATGCTGAACGACCGGCTGGGCAAGTGGCACTTCTGGTTGTTGTTCATCGGCTTCCACACGACGTTCCTGATCCAGCACTGGCTCGGTGTCATCGGCATGCCGCGCAGGTACTACACGTACCTGCCGCAGGACGGCTTCACCTGGATGAACCAGCTGTCGACGATCGGCGCCGGCATCCTCGCGGTCTCGATGATCCCGTTCTTCCTGAATGTGTACATCACCGCGCGTTCAGGCGCGAAGGTCACCGTGAACGACCCGTGGGGCTATGGACGCTCACTCGAGTGGGCCACCAGCTGCCCGCCGCCGCGTCACAACTTCACGTCGATCCCGCGCATCCGAAGCGAGTCGCCTGCCTTCGACCTCAACCACCCAGAGGTGGGAGTTCCGATCGGTGTCGGCCCCATGAAGGATGCCCAACAGATGCCCGTTCTCGACGCTGACTCTGCAGAGGTGAAGTGACATGCGCACTAGCGCAACAGTCTTCTGGATCATCACGATCTTCTTCTTCCTGATGGCGATCGTGTACACGGTCTGGTCGTGGTTCTACTACCCGCACCACCAGCTCGAGCCGGTGGGCACCGTCGCACTGACGCTGACCGGCATCCTGGGTGCCTTCATCGCCTTCTTCTTGGCGCGCACCCACGCCACCCAGAACGGCGTCGAGCTGCCTGAGGACCGCCTTGACGCGAACATCGACGACGGAGACCCGGAACTCGGCAACTTCAGCCCGTGGAGCTGGTGGCCCTTCATGCTGGGCGTGTCTGTGGCGCTGATCGCTCTCGGCATCGCCGTCGGATGGTGGATCGTTCCGATCGGTGGCGCCGTTGCGGCGGTCAGCCTGGTCGGTTGGGTGTACGAGTACTACCGAGGCTTCTTCGCACGTTGATTCGGCGCTGACAGCCGCAACGAAGGGATCCCGCGAGGGGTCCCTTCGTCGTTTCACGAGCGACCATTGGCTAGCGACGAGCGAAGCGCAGCACGTCGACCGCCACCGTGACCTCGCGGGGCAGACTCGGCGGCGCTGTCGTCGCGTGCGAGTGATGGGCAGACGGTCCCATGGCTCGCAGAGCTGTGGCGGTGTCGTGGGAGACCGACAACCGGTATCGCACGGTGCTCGCGTGATCGAGGCGGAAGTGCTCGGACACCTCATCAGTGAGCCGCTGCGATTTTCCGGCGGGCACGTCGAGCATGGGGAGCGCGCGGCGTAGCTCGATCAGGTGGTCGGCCTGCGGCGTCGCGACCACAAGGTGGCCACCGTCGGCGAGCACACGGTGGAACTCGCGCGGGTTGCGAGGCGCGAAGACATTGATCACGACATCCGCGGACTTGTCCCTCACCGGGAGAGGTCGCCAGGTGTCCGCAACGAGCCCGTCAGAGCGATCCCTGCCGATCCTGCGCACACTGCGGCGCACGGCATCGGGCGCGACGTCTGCAGCCAGCACGCGGGCGGTGGGGGAGAGCATCGAGAGGAGTGCGGCGGAGTAGTGTCCTGTGCCGCATCCGGCATCTATGACGCGCTCAGGACGGGTGAGGGCCGCGTTCTCGGCCACCACTCGGGCGACTGCGTCGTACGCGCCCGAGTCGAGGAGCTCCGCGCGGGCGTCGAGCATCTCAGGGGTATCGCCGGCGATGCGCGGCTGCGAGGAGAGCAGGCTCACATACCCGTGCTTGTTGGCGTCGAACCGGTGGCCCTCGTCGCAACCGAGAACGTGCGGCGGGTCACCGGTCAGCGGATGGAAACAGATCGGGCACCGAAGCCACTCCGACAAGGTCGTGAGCGACATCGATGCCCGATCGTGGAGCCGTGTGTCAGTGGTGTCCGTGCCCGGACTCGAGCTCGCCCTTCGAGACGGGCTCGAGGCGGTCCTCGAAGAACCAGCGGGACATCCCGGCGCGAAGCCGGCTGCCGAAGGTGATCTTTCCGCGCGAGTTCGGGCGGAGCATCATCGGCTGATAGGTGTCGTAGCTCACCAGGCGCCACCGCTGGTACTCATCGAGCTGCTCATGTACCTCGATGAACTCGCCACCTGGCAGCTTCACGATGCGGCCGGACTCGTAGCCGTGAAGGGCGATCGAGCGGTCCTTCTTCTGCAGAGCGATGCAGATTCGCTTCGTGACGAAGTAGGCGATGATCGGACCCAGGATCAGCAGGATCTGAAGGGTGTGGATCACGCCTTCCATCGTCAGCTTGAAGTGGGTCGCGATCAAGTCGGAGCTCGCAGCGGCCCACATGACCCCGTAGAACGTGACGCCGGCGGCGCCGATCGCGGTGCGAGTGGCCTGGTTGCGCGGACGATCGAGAATGTGGTGCTCGCGCTTGTCACCGGTGACCCACGCCTCGACGAAGGGGTAGATCGCCACCAGCACGAGGAAGACCACCAGGATGACGACCGGGACGATGATGTTCCACGACCAGGTGCGATCCAGCCAGTACGTCTCCCAGCCTGACGGTATGAGCCTGAGCATGCCGTCGGCGAACCCGATGTACCAGTCCGGCTGAGTACCCGCAGACACGGGTGACGGGTCGTATGGACCGTACAGCCAGATCGGGTTGATCGTGAACAGCGAGGCGATGAGCGCGACCACACCGAACACGATGAAGAAGAATCCGCCGGCCTTCGCCGCGTAGACGGGGAGGATCGGGAATCCGGAGACGTTCTGCTGGGTGCGGCCGGGGCCCGCGTACTGGGTGTGCTTGTGCACGACGACGAACACCAGGTGGAGGGCGATGAACGCCACGACTAAGGCCGGTAGCAGCAGGATATGCAACGTATATAGTCGGCCGACGATCTCTGAGCCCGGGAATTCGCCGCCGAAGAGCAGGAACGAGATCCACGTGCCGACGACGGGAAGACCCAGGATGAGGCCGTCGATGATGCGAAGACCGTTGCCGGAGAGCAGGTCGTCCGGGAGCGAGTAGCCGGTGAAGCCTTCTGCCATTGCGAGCACGAACAGGGTGAAGCCGATCAGCCAGTTGAGCTCGCGCGGTTTGCGGAACGCACCCGTGAAGAAGATGCGCAGCATGTGCAGGCCGATCGAGGCCACGAACAGCAGAGCCGCCCAGTGGTGGATCTGGCGCACCAGCAGACCGCCGCGAACGTTGAACGAGATGTTCAGCGTCGAGTCCATCGCGGCCGACATCTGAATGCCCTTGAGCGGCACCCAGGAGCCGTGATAGATCACGTCGGCCTGGGAGGCCTGGAAGAAGAACGTCAAGAACGTTCCGGTGATCAGGATGACGATGAAGCTGTAGAGAGCGACCTCACCGAGCAGGAACGACCAGTGATCGGGGAAGATCTTGCGGCCGAACTCCTTGACGACACCGGAGATGCTCGTGCGTTCGTCGATGTAGTTCGATGCAGCTGCAGTGAAGCTGCGCTTCTTGGCCGCTGTAGGGGCGGCGGTGGTGGCGGTCAATGACGCTCCCAGAAACTCGGCCCAACGGGCTCGTGGAAATCACTCTGCGCGATGAGATAGCCGTCGGCATCCACCGTGATCGGCAGCTGCGGAAGCGGCCGGGCGGCCGGGCCGAAGATGACCGCGGCCTGGTGAGTGATGTCGAACTGCGACTGGTGGCACGGGCACAGCAGGTGGTGAGTCTGCTGTTCGTACAGCGCCACCGGGCATCCGACGTGGGTGCAGATCTTTGAGTACGCGACGATGCCGTTGTATGCCCAATGGGCCCTGCCTGCAGTCGGGTGCAGGTCCTGCGGGTTGAGGCGCATCAGCAGCACGGCGGCCTTCGCCTTGGCGTCGAGCGGGTCTGGCGTGTCGTTGATTCCCTCTGGCATCACGTGGAACACGGAGCCGATGGTGACATCGGATGCCTTGATCGGCGTGCCCGACGGGTCACGCGTGAGGCGCAGACCCTTCTTCCACATGGTGAAGGAGAGCATCTCCACCGGGTCCTCGTTCTGCGGAGCGAGTCCGCGGAAGAGCACGATGGCGGGAAGCGGGAAGGCGACGAGGGCACCGATCAGCGAGTTGCGGATCAGCGTGCGACGGCCGAAGCCCGACTCTTGGTCGGCTTCCTTGAAGATCTCGACGGCACGATCGCGGGTCTCGTCCGTTCCCTGCACGGGATGGCGGAGGTCGATGCCCTCCTTGTCCACCATGATCGCCTTGGCCCAGTGCACTGCGCCGAAGCCGATGGCCAGCAGGGCGAGCGCGATGCCGAGGCCGATCGCCAGGGTGCTGATGCGCAGAGAGGCGATGCTGCCCGACTCGATCGGGAAGGCCACGTATGCGGCGATCGCCCAGATGCTTCCGACGATCGAGAGGTAGAACAGCGTGTAGATCGTGCGCTCCGCACGACGCTGCTTGCGCGGGTCCTTGTCGGTGATGCGCGCCCGGTGCGGCGGAAAACCGGGGTTCTCCACCGCGTCATGCACGACCACTGCGATGCCGGCGTCGCCGGGACGGTGGTCGACGGCCGACGAGGCGGCGGGCGTGATCTCCGTGCCGCCGTTATCGTCCTGTGCCATTGCTCTCCTTCTCGCGTCCGTGTGCCTCTCGCACGGTGCGCATCAGTTCGACTTCGCCGTGATCCAGACCGTCAGTGCGACGATCGAGCCAAGACCGAAGATCCAGATGAACAGACCCTCCGACACCGGACCGAGCGAGCCGAGCTCGAATCCGCCGGGCGACGGGTTGTTCTGGATGTACTGCAGATACGTGATGATGTCGCGCTTGCCCTCATCGGGGATGTTCCGGTTGTTGAAGATCGGCATGTTCTGAGGACCGGTGACCATGGCCTCATAGATGTGCCGGCCGGTCACACCCGTCAGTGGAGGAGCGAACTTGCCCTCGGTGAGAGCGCCTCCGGCTCCCGCAACGTTGTGGCACATCGCGCAGTTCACACGGAAGAGCTCTGCACCCTTGGCAGCGTCGCCACCACCATTGGTGATGTCGCTCAACGGGATGTTGGGCCCCGGAGCGAGCGAGCCGACGAAAGCGGCCATCTGATCGATCTCGTGCTGATCGAACTGCGCCGGCTTCTGCTCGGCCTGCGGTCCCTGCATCGCCATCGGCATGCGACCGGTTCCGACCTGGAAGTCGACCGCCGCGGCGCCGACACCGATCAGGCTCGGGGCAACGGTCGTTCCCTGCGCCTCGATGCCGTGGCAGCTGGCGCAGTTGGCCTGGAACAGCCTCTTGCCGGCGTTGATGTCGCTCGCGCTGGATGTCGTTGCATCAGCCGTCGAACCCGTCGCGTTGAACGCGGCGTAGGCGCCACCGGTAAGCCCCAGCCCGATCGCGATCAGCGCGACCGTGGCGAGCGGATGCCTGCGCCCGGCCTTGCGCTTGCGAGCGTTCTTCTGCTTTGTCTCGCGCATTGAGGTGCTCTGCTCCTGATTTCTATTTGAGGACGTAGATGACCAGGAAGAGCCCGATCCAGACGACGTCGACGAAGTGCCAGTAGTAGGAGACGACGATGGCGCTGGTCGCCTCCTTGTCTCCGAACCTCTTCACGGCGAAGGCGCGACCGATCACGAAGAGCATCGCGATGAGTCCGCCGGTGACGTGGAGTGCGTGGAACCCAGTGGTGAGGTAGAACGCCGATCCGTAGGCGTTGGCGTCGATCGACAGGCCCTCGCTCACGAGGCTGGCGTACTCGACGACCTGGCCGGCGACGAAGATGGCGCCCAGCGCATAGCTCAGCGTGAACCATTCGACCATGCCCCACTGGCGGGGGCTCCAACCGGTCGAGCGAGCCTGCATGCGCTCGGCGGCGAACACGCCGAACTGGCAGGTGAAGGAGCTCGCGACCAGGATGAGGGTGTTCGTCAGAGCGTAAGGAACGTTGAGCTTCGCGGTCTCTGCCGCCCACAGTGCGGGCGAAGTGGAGCGGAGCGTGAAGTAGATCGCGAACAGCCCCGCGAAGAACATCACCTCGCTGCCCAGCCAGACAATCGTTCCTACGGCCACCACGTTGGGGCGGTTGATTGTCGGGGCCGCAGCCGAGGGAGAAATGGAGGTGCTCGTCACGTGTCCCATTATGGCCGATTTCGGTCAGCCGTTTTCGCATTCGCTCGCCGAACACGGCCGAAATCGTGCCTTTCGCCGCTCGACATCGTCCTTGCCTCGGCGACGTGAGCAAGCTCCCGCTGCGCTCAGCTCAGTCGCCGATATCGCGGCACGCCGCTCATCGACTCCATCGCCTCGGCCACGTGAGCAAGCTCCCGCGGCGCTCAGCTCAGTCGCCGATATCGCGGCACGCCGCTCATCGGCTCCATCGCTTCGGCAGCGTGAGCAAGCTCCCGCTGCGCTCAGCTCAGTCGCCGATAGGATCGCTGGTATGGCGGAAACCCGGACCTGGCCGACGATCATCTCCACCGTTCTCGAGGGCGAACACCTCAGCGTCGCCGACGCGGCGTGGGCGATGGAGCAGGTGATGACGGGCCAGGCCACAGACGCCCAGCTCGCCGGGTTCCTGGTCGCGCTTCGCACCAAAGGCGAGACCGTCGACGAGATCGTCGGTTTTCGCGACGCGATCCTCGAGCACGCGCTTCCGCTGCCGCTCGACCCGATGGCGCTCGACATCGTGGGAACCGGAGGTGACCGCTTCGGCACCGTGAACGTGTCGACCACGGCATCGATCGTCGCGGCGGCCTCGGGTGTGCCGGTCATCAAGCACGGCAACCGGGCTGCGAGCTCGAGGTCGGGGTCCTCCGACGTGCTCTCTGCTCTGGGTCTCGACCTGTCGATGTCGGCCGAGCGGGTCGCCGAAGTGTTCCGCGCCGTCGGCATCACCTTCGCCTTCGCCTCGATGTTCCACCCCGGCTACGGGAACGCGGCCGCGGTGCGTCGCGAGCTCGGCATCCCGACGGTGTTCAACATCCTGGGCCCGCTCATCAACCCTGCTCGTCCCGAGGCGTCTGCGGTCGGTGTCGCACAGCTCGACCGCGTGCCGTTGATCGTCGGAGTGTTCCAGACCCGTGGAGCGACGGCGCTCGTCTTCCGCGGAGACGACGGGCTCGACGAGCTCTCGACGACCGGTCACAGCCATGTCTGGGAGATCTCGCACGGTCTGGTGACCGAGCACGACATCGATCCGCGTGACCTCGGCATCAAGCGGGCGAGCATCGACGACCTCAAGGGCGGCGACGCGACGCACAACGCCGCAGTGGTCAGGGCGGTGCTCGCGGGGGAGAAGGGGCCGGTGCGCGACATCGTGCTGCTGAACGCCGCGGCAGGTCTGGTCTCGTACGAGCTGGCATCCGACGCGTCGAGTGGACAGCGGAGCATCCTCGACCGGTTCTCCGACAAGATCGCCGTTGCGGCAGAGACGATCGACTCCGGCGCGGCCATCGCGAAGCTCGACGGATGGATCGCTGCGGCGCGATGATGCACCTGGCTGCGTGGGGGAGAGGCAGAGGGTGAAGAAGCTGATCAACGATCCGCGACGTTTCGTGGCGGAATCGCTCGCGGGCTTCGGCGCAGCGCATCGCGACATCGTGCGGGTGAACGAATCTCCGGCATACGTGGTGCGTCGCTCGCTCACCGATGGCAAGGTCGGCATCGTCTCGGGAGGCGGAAGCGGGCACGAGCCGCTGCACACCGGATTCGTGGGCGTGGGGATGCTCGACGCTGCCGTTCCGGGCGAGATCTTCACCTCACCGACGCCGGATCCCGTGCTGGAGGCCACTCGCGCGGTCGAGCAAGGCGCAGGTGTGCTGTACCTCGTGAAGAACTACACCGGTGACGTGCTCAACTTCGAGACCGCCGCGGAGTTCGCGGAGGCAGAAGGCGTACGAGTCCGCACGGTCGTGATCGACGACGACGTCGCCGTGCAGAACTCCGAATTCACCGCTGGACGCCGGGGAGTCGCGGGAACCGTGCTGATCGAGAAGATCGTAGGGGCGGCGGCGGAACGCGGGGACGATCTCGACGCTCTGGCGAGTCTCGCGACGCGACTGACGGCATCCGTGCGCTCCATGGGCATGGCCATCGCCCCGCCGACGGTGCCGCACTCCGGCATGCGGAGCTTCGAGCTGGATGACGACGAAGCCGAGTTCGGCATCGGAATCCACGGCGAGCGCGGACGTGCAAGGATCACGATGGCCCCCGCGGACGAGCTCACCGACGCTGTTCTCGATGCTGTTCTCGACGATCTGCCGCGCACGGCCGGTGAACGCGTGATCGCGTTGGTCAACGGCATGGGCGCGACCCCGATCGGCGAGCTCTACGTCGTCTACCGTCGTGTCGCCGAACGGCTCGACGCGATCGGAGTGGAGATCGCGCGCTCGCTCGTCGGGTCGTACGTGACCGCGCTCGACATGGCGGGCTTCTCGGTGACGCTGCTCACCGTCGACGACGATCTTCTCGAACTATGGGATGCGCCGGTGCGGACCGCCACGCTGCGCTGGGGAGAATGAGGACCGGATGACGCTGGACACCGCATGGGCTGTTGCTTGGATGAACACGGCCGCGGAAGCGATCGCCGACAGCGCGCCCTCGCTGAACGACCTCGACCGTGCCATCGGTGACGGCGACCACGGCGAGAACATGAATCGCGGATTCGCCGCAGTGCGGGATGCCGTGCACGAGCTGCCGGCCGAAGCGACGCCATCCGACGTGCTTCGCGTCGCGGCGATGAGACTGATCTCGTCGGTGGGAGGCGCTGCGGGACCGCTCTACGGCACAGCGTTGCTGCGCGCCTCAGACGCGATCGCAGGCGAGAATGTGGTCGACGCTGCGCACGTGCTCGCCCTGCTCGAGGCCGCGACGGGCGGCCTCGAAGATCGCGGTCACGCCGTACCAGGGGACAAGACGATGGTGGATGCCTGGTCCGCGGCCGTTGCTGGGGCTCGAGGAGCTGTGGCCGAAGGCCGTTCCGGGACGGAGGTGCTCGCCGCGGCCGCCGCGGGTGCCGAGTCCGGTGCCGAGGGGACGGATGCGCTGACGCCGCACAAGGGACGCGCGAGCTACCTGGGCGAACGTGCGGTGGGGCACCGCGACCCAGGAGCCGTGTCGACAGCGGTCATCCTGCGCGCAGCGGCGGAAGCGGCGAAGTGAACGCCGGGGCCGAAGGCAGGTTGGTCTCTCTCGTCGTGGTGTCGCACAGCGACCTCATCGCGAGAGGCGTCGTCGAGGTCGTGCAGCAGATGAGCCCCGACGTGGTGATCGAGGCGGCGGGCGGCACGACCCTCGGCGGTGTCGGCACCGACGTGGAACGAGTGATGGAAGCGATCCGGACGGCGGGCAGGGGAGCGGGTGTCGTCGTGCTCACCGACCTCGGGTCGGCTGTGCTCTCCGCTGAGACGGCCCTCGAGCTTCTCGGCGGAGACTGGGCTGCCTCGGTGAGGATCTCAGACGGCCCGCTGGTCGAGGGTGCGGTCACGGCAGGTGTGCGTGCGCAGACAGGAGGAAGCCTCGACGAGGTGGCAGAGGCATCCCGTGCGCGGGTGTCCGCACCGTCGGACAGCGCACCGTCTGGAGCGCCTGCGGCTTCGACTGTGGCGCCGGACGGTTACCTGCGCACCGCGACCCTGGTGAACCCGGATGGGCTTCACGCCCGTCCGGCCGCGGAGTTCGTGAAGCTCGCGACAAGCCTCGGAGTGAAGATCACGGTGAACGGAAAGGACGCCAGGAGTCTCCTCGGCATCCTCTCACTCGGCCTCGTTCAGGGGGCCACCGTCGAGATCGCCACGGACGATCCGAACGGCGACGCGGCGGTGGACCGCCTGATCGAACTCGTGGAATCCGGTTTCACCGGTCCCAGGTAAAGAGGTCGAGAGCGTTCGTCAGCGCTCTTCACCTGCGAGCACGCGCCTGGCGAAGGCCGTCACGTGCTCGCGGAGCGCCTCGATGCGTTCGATGCGGGCCGCCTCCACGTCGAACCCGACGTAGGCGACGGGTGGGAGTCGGCGCACATTCGTGGAGCACTCGAACTTGGCGCAGGCGAGTGTGCCGACAGTGTCCCCGTTGCGTCCGGCGGCGCCCGAGCGACGTGCACTGAAGAAGACGACGTCGTTGGGCAGGTGTACGTCTTCGCACCACGAACACTGCGGGCGGGCCCGATGCGCGGCATCCGCCTGGCGCAGCAGGATGCCGGTAGGTGTGCCGTCGAGGTCGACGACGACGTAGCCGAGATTGGTGTACTTGCGGTCTCGCCAGCCGAGGAAGTCGAGCGAGTCCCAGTCGAGTTCGTCGAAGTCGGTGGGAAGCGAGAGGTTCTTTCGTTCGCGCAGAGAAGCGTTGACGAAGGATGCGCGAATGGTCGCGTCGGTCAAGGGAAGCATGAATCGTAGCCGTTCTGATGTGTCGCGGGCATGGCACGCGAAGTTCTTTGTCGATGGCAGGGGATGGCCCTGAAACACAGGCAAAATGCCTGTTCACAGCGAGAAAGAGTGGCTATCTCGGCTCGGCGTCGAATGCGCCGAGTACCTCCGAACGCCCCGAGGGCATCGCGGTGGTTCCGAAGTGATTCACCCCGCAAGCCTAGAACACCGCGCCTTTAGGCTGAGTGGATGCAGCAGAGCGACGCGCAGCGGGCCTACTTCGAGCGTGTCGGTCCTGATCTTTTGCGTCCGACCGCGCATGCAGGCGGAGCCTGGAACGACGGTGAGATCCACTTCAGTCCGCTCGGCGGGATGATCCTTCACGAGATCGATCGGCATCGAGCGGGCGAAGGCGCGGGAGAAAGCGGGGGAGAGGACGGCAAGGAGCTGGTGCGCGTCGGGTTCGACATCCTCGGCTTCCTCGCTGCGGAGGACTGCCACGTGAGTGTTCGCACGATCAGACCGGGGCGTACCATCGAGCTCGTCGAGGCGACCGTGACGATCGCCGGGCGCGCGGCGGTGCTTGCCAGGGCGTGGTTCGTCGCGAACAACGACACCGGCGCGGTCGCGGGAGGGGAGCCGGCACCGATGTCCGAGCCGGATGCCTGCATCCCATGGCGCATGGCGGACGGATGGCCGGGCGGGTACGTGGAATCCCTCGAGATCCGAACCGACGGACCGCCGCTTCCCGGTCGCACTCGGGCATGGCTCCGCACGGACGCGGCTGTGGTGGCGGGAGAGCCGAGCAGTCCGCACGCGTCGTTCATCGCGCTCGTGGATACCGCCAACGGAATCGCCGTGCGTCAGTCCCCGACCGAGTGGATGTTCCCGAACCTCGACCTCACTGTGCACCTCTTCCGGCAGCCGCAGGGGGAGTGGGTCGGCCTCGACACCACTGTCACGTTCGGTCATGCAGGTCACGGCCTCACCAGTACGGTGTTGCACGACGAGCAGGGCGCGATCGGCCGTGCCGAGCAGATCCTTACCGTGCGGCCGGTGACGGGTCGGCCACAGGGAACTTGAACCCGACGTGCGAGTCGGCGAAGCCGAGCCGCAGATAGAACCGACGCGCATCGGTTCGTTCGACGCTCGAGCTGAGCTCGACCAGACTCGCGTCTACAGCCGGAGCGGCGACATCCATCACCCAGCGGATCATGGCGCTGCCGATGCCGGATGAACGTCGGTCGCTGGCCACTCGCACGCCCTCCAGTAGGAGTCGCGTGCTGCCGAGGCGTGCCATCCCCGGAATCGAGGTCAGCTGCAACGTGCCGATCACTGCGCCGTCGCTGTCGATCGCGACGATCGCGTCGTTGGACGGGTCATCGAAGATCCGCGCCAGGGCTCGTGCGTAGGCGGGTGTGTCGGCCGCGTCGTTGACATCGCCTCGGACAGCGCTGATGGGGTCATCCGCCATCAGACGCATGAGTGTGCCGAGGTCGTTCATGTCCGCCCTGCGGATCGTGATCTGGTCGTCGCGAACGGTCAGCTCGGCTGGCAGGGCGAGGGCTTCGAGCACAGCTCATCGTCCCACAGGTTGGGAACACCGATTCCAACGATCAGACCAACGGTTGGCATGGGCTGAGCACAGTGGCGATAGTCTCTGCCGATGCCAGACAACCAGGAATCGCTTGTTCGCGATGCCGAGGCATCCGATGCGGATCGGATCGCTCGCGTGCACGTGGATGCGTGGCGGCAGACGTATTCCGGCATCGTCGACGAACGCTTCTTCTCGGAGGAGGCGTTCAACCGCCGCAGGAGGATGTGGAGCCGTTACCTGACGTCGCGGTCGCGCACGGGCAGTCTCGTCGTGGCGGAGCGCGCCGGCGAGGTCGTGGGGTTCGCGAATGCCGGGCCAGCAGTCGGCCCGGACGCGGAGCACGGGGTCACCCCCGTACGACCGGAGCATCTGTTCTCGATCTACCTTCTGTCGGCAGCCCAGCGGAGTGGGCTCGGTCAGAGGATGCTCGACGCCGTTCTCGAGGATCGGCCGGCACAGTTGTGGGTGCTGCGCGGGAACGAGCGGGCTATCGGGTTCTACGAGCGAAACGGATTCTGGGCGGACGGCGTCGAGTTCGTCGATCCGGCGGATCCGGGACTCGTCGAGATTCGGATGGCGCGCTAGCCCTCCTCCGAACGAGCGGTCAACCGGCCAAATGCTTGAGCGCCGCACGGGCACGGGCGCCTATCGCGTCGCCTTGCTCACGGGCGGCATCCACGAGTGCCGAAGCATGGGCCGGATCGATGTCGCCTCCGGCAAGCCGCCATGAGGCGAAGACCAGCGGGCGGGCGCGGACCAACCCTGGCAGTCGGTCGAGCTCGATGTCCTCCAGGGCGACCTGGCGGTGATACCCGGCGAGCACCAGGTCGGCCCTGGCTGGCTTCTTCATCGTCTCCGCCCACAGCAAGAAGGCCAGCGGCCATGCGCGCGGTCCGCGTCCGGCTCCCGCCCAGTCGACGAGGACCATCTCCGGAGCGGCGGTCGCCACCACGTTGGCCAGCACGAAGTCGGCGTGTATGAAGCCTTCGGGCAAGCCGTCGCCATCGTCGGCGTCATCCAACCCTTTTCGAACTCTGTCCAGATGCATGCGCGAAGGGCCGGATGCCGCTGCAGCCAACTCCGTCAGGATGGCTTGCGCTGCCGAGAGCTCCTCCCGAGGGTGCCCTTCAGCGAGGTGATGCCATGCTCCGCCCGGCCGTGCCGGCGCGTCGGGAAGTGAGCCGAGGGTACTCAACAGGCCGAGCAGCTCGCCGAGTCTTCGCAGGCCTCCCGCCGAGCGGATGGCGTCGCGGCGCTGTATGCGTGGAACGGCCTCGACATACTCGGTGACGAGCACCGGACATCCATCGACGTGCGAGACCGGTGACGCAGACGCGAGCCGTTCGGCGGGGAAGTCGGCTTGTGCGAGCCACCGCAGGATCGTGGCGTCTCCGTGAACGGCCCCGACGGTACGCGAGGAGGGGAACACGCGCATCACCCAGTCGGGATGCTCGGCGCGTCCGATGCGGAAGACGCCCTTGTCGAGCTCGTCGACGCTGGTGACGCCGGCGTCGAGGACACTGTCGAGGTGATCCAGCAGCGCGGACGGATGGGGGAGATCCTGGCCTTCGCGCGATGACGCCATGCTCACGCCCGAAGCCTATGCCGGGCGGCTATGAGTGAGGCGCTTGGATCAGTTGATGATCTCGCCTCGCTCGTCCCGGCGGAGAGTCGCCAGACGATCGCGCCAGGTCTGCAGCGCTTCTGGTGTCAGGCGCGTCCAGTCATCGACCTCGCCGACGACGAGAAGAGGCTCGCTGCTGCGATACGAGCGGGTGGGATTGCCGGGGAACTTCTTGTCTGTCACGTTGGGGTCGTTCTCGAACGCGCCCGTCGGCTGCACGACGTACACGCGCGGAGCATTGTCGCCGGCGGCGAGTTCTGCGGCCAGCCCGGCACCATCCCGAAGCGCGGTGAAGTAGATGTGGTTCATCACGACTTCGGGGCGGTAGTTCGAGTGGAATCCCGCGGTCAAGAGGTCTCCGATCCGCAGATCGGCTTTCGTGCCGTGATAGAACGGTCCGTCATCCAGTGCTTCACTCACCGCGACAGCCTATGCGGGCGGTCGACCCATCGAGGATCGCTGCTGTGAGAGCACGCCCCGGCACTCATGCGGGCGTCACCTCGACTTCTTGCTCGCTCGACGCCGGGCTGCACGGTTCGGTGGGATGGTCGTGAAGACCCATTCCGGTTGCATGTTCGCGAACACAGTGTGATAGACGGGGGCGAGTGAGTTGCCAGGAACGAGCCGCCTGGTCTCGATGATCGATTCGAGTGCAGAGTTCGTGAGGCCGCTCGCCCACTGCACCCATGCGAACGCGCACATGATCCAAGCCCTGTCGGGTAGTGGGCTGTGCGCGATCGCGCGTCCGAGCAGGATGGCTCCAGCGCGCAATCTCTCGGGCGAGGGGATCTCACGGGTCTGCCCCGTCGAGAGGTTCGCCAGGCGCTCGGTCTGCGGACTGACGATTCCCCGCTCATCCTGTTCCATCAGGATGTCGTTCGGTTCGCAGCCGGCCTCGGCCGCGGCCACACGCAACGCGAGCGTGTTCGACCAGGACAGGGCACCAGTGGCTCGACCGAACGCGATCTGCAAAACGGTCCGGTCGACGGCGCCCTCCGAATCGATTTGCGCGACAAGTCTCGCCAAGGTGAGTGCTGATGCCCCCGCCGGGTCGTCCATGAGCGCGCTCTCGAGCAACCCCACTGGATCACGAGGCGTCACCCGCCTCAGCCGTCCGAACGAATCACGCTCGGAGTGCTCGAAGTACCGGTCGATCAGATGGTCGGCGACGCGCCGAGCGAGTTCCGGGTCGGTCTCGGGCAGCGTCCACACATTGTCCGCGCCCGCGTCGACAGGAATCCCGGCCGCCTCCACTTCGATTTCCGATAGCGAACGCGGAACCTCGAGATCGCCGTCGAAGTAGGGCATCCAGCCGTCGCCGGCAACGATCGCAGCATCCTTGATGTGGAAGCCAGATTGGTTCAGCCGTTCGAGGACAACGCCGACGGCGTCGTGCCACTGCGGGCCGACGTCCCGGAACGGCTCATCCCGGAACAGTGCGACCGCAACGCTGTCGCAGTCTTTCAGCTTCGAGAGTGATCCGAGTGCGACCGACGCAAGCGACCGCGCGGCGTTCGCGGACGGTGACGGCTCGATCGGGATCCGCATCGCCCGCCAGGTCTGCTTTCCCACGAAAGGCGCGATGACGAGGCTGTTGCGAAGAGGCACCGCGGTCAGGTGCGGCAGGAGAGCGAGCAGCGATGCGGTGGTCGAGAGCTTGACGACGGGTGGCGTGCTGGTTGACATGCCACCCATCGTGTTCGCCAGCACTCACACGGTTGAGCGCAAGTACCCGGTCTGTGGACAAGTCCACTCGATGTGGACATGGAGACGCTGAGTGCGGGGGAGTACCTGCGATCGTCGCACTCAGGCTGAGGTGCGACGTCGGTACGGGTCTGTGAGCATCTCCAGGTGCCCGACGTGGCATGCCGTCTCTTCGAGCATGTGGACCATCACCCACCGGAGAGTCACGGGCTTCTTGCCGAAGGACGGGCGAAACGCGCGTGACTCGAGACTGGCCAGATTCGAGAACACGTTTCGGCTGCGCTCGCACGCCGTTCGATAGAGCTCGGAGATCTCGTCGACCGTTTCGTCGACGGCAGATTCGAAGTCCCAGTCCGGTTGATCGTCGAACGGTGCTGATGCCCACGGTTCGGGTAGCTTCGCCGATCCGACTCGCGCAGTGAACCAGTGGTCCTCCATATGTGCGAGGTGCTTGATGACGCCGCCCGCTGTGAGGTTCGTTGCGACCAGGCTCCTTGCTCGTGCCTGGTCGTCGGACAATGAGACGAATCGGCGCAGCGCTCGTCGACGGTAGAGATCGAGAAACTGCCCAAGGGTGGTGCGCTCATCGGCGTCGAGGTCCGGGTAGACGATCGTGTCCTCAGTTTCACTCACAATGCGAACCTACTCAGCTCTGTTCATCAGAGGCGTCGTGGCGGAGCCGGCGCCGGTACAGGAGGATCGGATGATGCGGCGTTCGAGAGTTCACGTGCTGGGTGCAAGCGGAAGTGGCACGACGACACTCGGACGCGCGTTGGCCGACCGTTGGTCGGTTCCGCACGCGGATGCCGACGACTACTTCTGGGTGCCCACGATCCCGCCGTTCGCAGAGAAGCGGTCAGCGGGGGAGCGCGTGGCTCTGATGCGTGAGGTGTTCGTTCCACGCGAGGCATGGGTGTTATCCGGGTCCGTGGTCGGCTGGGGCGAAAGCGTCATCGCTCGATGTGATGCCGTGGTCTTCCTGACGCTCGACCCCGACGAGCGGATGCGACGGCTCGAAGCTCGGGAAGTCCATCGACGAGCCGGTGAGGGCTTCGACGAACTCGCGTGGTCGGAGTTCAAGGACTGGGCCAGGGGATACGACGATCCCGCTTTCGAGGGCAGGAGTCTCGTTGCTCATGAAGCCTGGCTGAGTCAGCTCGATCTGCCGGTCCTTCGTCCGGACAGCACGAAGTCGGTCGCCGAACTCCTTGACGCCGTGCTGGGCTGGCCGCCAGAGTCGTGCCCGTCGACGTGACTGCAGGGCCTCATGCACCAAGCGATTCCCGCCGTGCGTGACATAGTCGGGTGGTGACCGACTTCCTCCTGATCCCTGGGGCCGGATGCGACAGCGGATATTGGCACCTGGTGGTCGATCGGCTGGAACGCCTCGGCCATCGCGGCGTTCCGGTGCAGCTACCGTGCGACGACGATGCTGCTGGCCTCGACGTCTATGCGCGTTGCATTCTGGATGCCGCACGCGGGCTCGAAGAGCCGGTGATCGTCGCCCATTCCTTCGGCGGCTTCAGCGCAGCTCTGGCGGCGGCACGCATGCCGACGCGCCTTCTGGTGTACGCCTCTGCGATGATTCCTACGCCGGGGGAGCGCGGTTCCGACTGGTTCGCCCACACCGGCTGGCAGGCTGCGTCTGAGGACTTCGCCTCGCTGTTCTACTCCGATATCGAGCCGCGCGAAAGGGCATCCGCCTTCGAACGCCGCCAATCCGATACCCCGGGGTCCGAGCCGTGGCCGTCGCCCGAGCCGCCAGCGGTCCCAACACGTGCGATCGTCTTCGCCGACGACCGTTTCTTCCCGATCGACTTCATGAACGCGGTCATCGCAGACCGTCTCGGCGTTACGCCGGACATCGTGCCGGGAGGCCACCTCGCGATGATCTCCTACCCCGACGAACTCGCCTCACGCCTTGTGTCCTATCTGCAGTCATGAACTGACATAATGTGCATTATCGGACATTGAATATCACGTGGCACCGTGCCCGGATATCCGGGCTGCCCTAGCTGTTGCGCGTTGGAGTGCTGTGCTCGGCTTGGTTCCGTATGGCGCTGCACCGGCTCATTCGGCTCGATTCCGTACGGCGCCTCACCGGCTCATTGCTGCCGCGTGCTCGTGAAACGCCATCTGTCGAATTCGCGACGATGTTGGCGAACTTGGCGTTTCCGGTGACATCGGCGCGCCTTCTCCCCTAGGATTGGGCTGCAATTCCCAGGTTACTCACAGGAAGGGTGGACCCCAATGTCCGCTGAAAGTCCGGCCGCGAAGACCGCGGTCAACGGTATCCGCACCGCATTCGGAGTCGGAGGTCTCATTGCGCTCATCGTCGGGATCCTCATCCTCGTCTGGCCGGGCCACACCGCCACGGTGCTGACCGCGATCATCGCGATCTACGCCATCGTGGGCGGTCTGGTTTACGCCGGGCTTGGGATCTTCTCGAAGTCGATGGGCGGATGGGCGCGCGTCGGGCACATCATCCTCGGCGTGATCTTCATCATCGCCGGTGTCATCGCACTGACGAACCTCACCCACACGACCGCATGGCTGGCGGTGTTCATCGGCATCCTGGTCGGCATCTTGTGGATCGTCGAGGGCATCGTGGCGCTGACCACCCTCGGCGCGTCCGCCTCGAAGGGGTGGACGGTCTTCTTCGCCATCCTGAGCATCGTCGCCGGCATCATCCTGCTGTTCTCGCCGCTATACATCGTGGCGCTCTGGTGGCTGCTCGGCATCGCGCTCGTGGTGCTCGGCATCGTGCAGATCGTGCGTGCGTTCACCTGGAAGGGCGACACCTCGCAGGTCTAGTCGGATACGAACGAAGGCGCCGGGACGGATGTCCGCCCGGCGCCTTCGTCGTGTCGTGACCTGTGTTGTCGCAGACCTGTCGTCGCAGACCCGTCAGCCCGCGTTGTTGGCCGCCGACGGCAGCGTCCGCGCCCACCAGTCGAGGATGATCTCGAATCGCTGCTTGCGGTGGCGTGGACGACCAGCCCTGCTGAGCTCGTGATCCTCGCCCGGGAAGACGACCAGCTCGGTCTGCACTCCCCCGCGCTTCAGCGATGCGTAGTAGCGCTCAGCCTGCCCCAGCGGGCAGCGCAGATCGTTCTCCGAGTGCATCACGAGCGTCGGCGTGCGAACATCGCCCACGTGCGCCTGCGGGCTCTGCGCAGCGATCTCCTCAGCGTCGAGCCCGTTGTACTCCTCGGCGAAGAACGACCCGATGTCGCTCGTTCCGAAGAAGTACACGGGGTCGAGGAAGCCGCGCTCTACGATCGCGCCGGCGAACCGGTGATCGTGCGCGATTGTCCACGCCGTCAGGTAGCCGCCGTACGAGCCGCCGAGGATTCCGACGCGGTCCCCGTCGAGCTGCGGATGCTCCGCGACGGCAGCATCGAGGAAGTCGAGCACATCATGGAGATCGACGGTCCCCATGCGGGTCTTGATGGCGCGACCGTGCTCCTGGCCGTACCCGGCCGACCCGCGCGGGTTGCAGTAGACGACCGCATAGCCGGCATCCGCGTAGACCTGGGACTCGTCGAAGAGGTGGACGGAGTACTGCGCGAACGGGCCGCCGTGGATGTTCAACAGCACCGGGTGCGGTCCATCGCCCTCGGGAAGCACCACCCAGCCGTGCACCGGGTAGCCGTCGCGTCCGGTGATCTCGACCTCGATCGGCGTGCGGATGCCCGTGGCCAGCACGTCGGCGGAGAAGTCGGTGAGCACGCGCACGTCGTCGCCGTCAGGCACCCCGAGATCGCCGAACGACGACTCGGACTGGAACGCGAACACCACGCTCTCCCCCGCAGCTGCGATGCCGGTCACCTCCCGGTCGGCGACCAGCACGGATGCCTCGCCGTCGTCGCCGACGGAGAGAAGCGTCACGCGGCCGCGCGACGTGTTCTGCACGAGCACGCCGCTCGCTGCGGGCACGACGGTGCTTCCGGTGAGGTCGACGGTCTCGTCGTCCGTCAACCGGCGCGGCGCGGCTCCCGGCTCCGAGACGACGTAGAGCCCGGAGTTGCGGGCGACGAAATCACGGCCCCTCTCCCCCACGTTCTGGGCGATGAAGTACAACGCGCCATCGGCGCCGAAGGCGACCGAACCGGGCGCGTCCGAGATCGACAGATCCGCGCCGGCGTCGACCGCGACGACCGTGTCTCCTTCGCCGACCGGAACGAGCGTGAGGATGCTGCGCAGATCGTCGTCAGCGCCGTCATGCCCGTCCGAGACGACCGCGATGTTGCGCCCGTCCGGCGAGAACGCGATGCCCCCGTGCTCGGCGTCGTCGTCGGTCAGCCTGCGCGGCTCGGCCACCTCGTCGAGCTTCTCGGCGTCGCCGTCCGCCGACGAGACGGGCTGCACGACGGGAGCCGACGTCACGTCGGGAGCGTCCACCACGAACACCTGAGTGCGCCTGTCGCGAAGCCAGCCGAGGCCGTTGGCACTGTAACGGTAGGTCGTGATGCGGCGGGCGGGCTCGGCCGAGGGGTCGACGCCCTCAACGGTGCCGTAGCGACCGTGTTCTGGGTCACGGGAGACGAAAGCGAGGGATGCACCATCTGGGGCCCACACGAAGTCGGAGACGCCGAGCTTCCTGTCCGTGACCCGCACGGGTTCCCCGCCCGTCGTCGCCATGACGTGGAGCTGCGGCGGCTTGCCGGGCTCGGCGCGCAGGAAGGCGATCGACCCGCCGTCGGGCGAGAACTGAGGCGAGGTGTCGCGGAAGCCCCGAGTGATGCGGCGAGGCGGAACTCCGCCCTTCATGGCGACGGACCAGAGCTGGCCGACGTAGGCATCCGCCGACAAGTCGGGGTGGGTGGCCGCGACGACGGCGGTGCCGCCGTCCGGGCTGAGGGTCGGGCGCGACAGCGAGACCAGGTGGACGATGTGTTCGGCCTTCATGTCAGGCTTCCTCGCCGAACTCGCTCACATCGCCGATCAGGCGTGTGTTGTCGTCCGGAATCGGCTCGACGGCGGCCGACGCGACCTCCGCGGCGAACTCGCTCACGTTGTAGAGCTTGCCCGCCGACTCCTTGCGGGCGCTGATCGCGCCAGGGTTCGCGCGCTCGAGGAGCGTCGCGGTGATGGTGCCCTCGATCATGTCGCCCGACACGACGACGAAGCCGATTCCACGGGCATCCAGTTCGGGGATCAGCTCGCGGAGGGCGTCCTCCCCCGCTCGCTTGCTCAGCGCGACCGGCTCGTACTCGGGCATGGTCGGCGTGGTGCGGATGAAGTGCGCCTGGTGGCTCGTCACGAAGACCACGCGGGAGCCCTCACCGAGCAGAGGCAACGCGGCCTTCAGCACGTTCACCTGGGCATCCCTGTTCAGCGTCATCGCGTAGTCGGGCGCCATGCCCGACTCCATGCCGCCCGAGGCATTGAGGACCAGGATGTCGAGCCCGCCCCACTCCTGTGCCACGGTGTCGAACATGCTCGCGACCGAAGCAGCATCGGTGAGGTCCGCTCCGACGACGATCGCCGAGCCGCCGGATGCTTCGATCGAGTCGGCGAGCTTGCGCGCCCTCGCCTCTTTGTTTCGGTAGTTGATCGCCACCCGTGCCCCGGCCTCGGCGAAGTACCCGACGGTGTCTGCTCCGATTCCGCGGGAGGAGCCCGTGACGAGGGCGCGTTTGCCGCTCAGGGACGACGGGGCGAGAGGGTTGCTCACGATGGAATGCTCCTTCGGTGTGACGAGATGCCCGGCGACGGGCACCAGGACAGTATCTCAGGCGCCATCCGTCGCTCCTTTCGTGACCTAATCGCGCGGCGCTCTTGCGGGGTGCAGGACGCATCCTGGTAGCGTCGGAGAGATCGCGGAGGGAGCCACGACATGGACGTCTCGTCGTTCGCCTGGATCGGTTGGCTCGTGCTGATCCTGGTGTTCGTGATCATCGAGATGCTCACGCTCGATTTCATCTTCCTGATGCTGGCCATCGGCTCGCTCGGCGGCCTTCTCAGCGGCCTGTTCGGCTTGCCGTGGTGGGCACAGATCATCGTCGCCGCCGTGCTCTCGGTTCTGCTCCTGTTCTTGATACGCCCGCCGCTTCTGCGTGCCCTTCGCAAGGGCGGTGATCCGACGCGTAGCAACGTCGCAGCGCTGCTCGGGCAAGAAGGCAAGGTCGTGCAGTCCTTCGGTGGCGACAGCAAGGGCCTCGTGAAGCTGGCCAACGGCGAGACCTGGACCTCCAGGCTCGGCAGCCCGGCATCTGCAGCAGTGCAACCCGGTGAGCTCGTGCTGGTCACCGCGATCGAGGGCGCGACGGCGGTCGTCGTGCCCAAGGAAGGCTCAACGATATGACCAACGGCGAGACGCTCATCGTGCAGATCATCGTCGGCATCATCCTGCTCGTCGTCCTCATCTTCGTCATCGTGACGCTGGCGAGGGCGGTACGGATCGTGCCTCAGGCCACGGCCGGCATCGTGGAGCGGCTCGGTCGCTACCACAAGACGCTCATGCCGGGGCTGAATCTGCTGGTGCCGTTCATCGACCGCCTGCGGCCACTGATCGACATGCGTGAGCAGGTCGTGAGCTTCCCGCCCCAACCGGTGATCACCGAGGACAACCTGGTGGTGTCGATCGACACCGTCGTGTATTTCCAGGTGACGGATGCCCGTGCAGCGACCTACGAGATCGCGAACTATCTCGGCGCCGTCGAACAGCTGACGACGACCACGCTGCGTAACGTCGTCGGTGGCCTCAACCTGGAACAGGCGCTCACAAGCCGTGACAACATCAACAGCCAGCTCCGTGTGGTCCTCGACGAGGCGACCGGCAAGTGGGGCATCCGCGTCAGTCGCGTCGAGCTCAAGTCGATCGATCCGCCCGCCTCGATCCAGGACTCCATGGAGAAGCAGATGCGTGCCGAGCGTGATCGCCGAGCGCTCATCCTCACCGCGGAGGGCACGAAGCAGTCGGCGATCCTCACCGCAGAGGGCAACCGGCAGGCGGCCATCCTCAACGCGGAGGGCGAGGCACGCGCCGCGGTGCTCGTCGCAGAGGGCGAGGCGAAGGCCATCGAGACGGTGTTCGCTGCGATCCACGAGGGAAATCCGGACAACCTGCTGCTGGCGTACCAATACCTGCAGACGCTTCCGAAGATCGCCGAGGGCGCATCGAACAAGCTCTGGTTCATCCCGAGTGAGCTCAATGAGGCACTGCGCGGCATCGGGGAGGGCTTCGCGGCTCTCGGCAAGCGTCCGTCCGGCACGCCGTCGAAGCCGAAGTCCTACGCGGATCTCGACCGCATCGCGGCCGAGACCGCCGACATTCCGGCCGAGACCCCCGTCGACAAACTGATCGACACGCCGATCGAGAAACTCGTCGACACGCCGCCTGCCGGGCCGGCTGATCCGACCGGCGAGGCGTCGAACGAGCCGCCGTCGACCGCACCGGGGTCGGACACACCGCCGTCAGACACGCCGCCAACCGACACGCGGCCAGAGGATGTCTGACCAGGCCGCCTTCTTCGATGGCGAGCCACCACGGGTGATCGCCCACCGCGGGCTCGCCTCCGACGCGCCCGAGAACACCATCCCCGCATTCAGGGCGGCACTCGACGCCGGTGCCGACATCATCGAGACGGATGTGCACGCCAGTTCGGATGGCGTCGCGGTGATCTGTCACGACGACGACCTTGCGCGCATCGCAGGCGACCCTCGCGCGGTCGAGCAGCTCACGCTCGCCGAACTCAAGGCGCTCGACCTCACGGGAGGAGGCCGCCTCGCGACCCTCTCCGAAGCCCTCGCCGAGCTCCCCGACGCCCGATTCAACATCGACGTGAAGACGGCAGCGGCCATCGAGCCGACTGCTCGGGCGATTCGCGACGCCGGCGCGGAGTCGCGTGTTCTCGTCACCGCGTTCGATCAGCGCCGCCGTCGGGCTGTGGTGAAGGCCATCGGCGGCGTCGCCACTTCGGCGTCCACGCCTGGAGTGGTCGTGGCGATGCTCGGAACCTGGTTGCGACTCGGCCCACTTGTGCGGCTCGGTCTGCGCGATGTGGACGCCGTTCAGGTGCCGCCTCGCAGCGGTCGCATCACAGTGGTCTCCCCCGCGTTCGTCAGGGCGGTGCACACCGCAGGACGCGAGGTGCACGTGTGGACGATCAACGACGTCGACCAGATGCGCGAACTGCTCGCTCTGGGCGTCGACGGCGTGATCTCCGACCGCTGCGACCTGCTCTTCGACGTTGTCAACCGGTCGCGCAGCGCGGGCGCGATCGGGAAAATCACCTGAAAGGGGGCTGAATCCCTGCGCGCGCCGGGCAGAGAATGCCCAGCTTGACGGTTTATAAGTGTGGATGCATCGCGAGAAGGGGACCACACAATGGCAGATCGCAGCTTGCGCGGCATGAGACTGGGCGCCCAGAGCCTACAGAGCGAAGAGGGCGTCACGTTCTCAGCCCGTACCAACTACACCTACAAGTGCGCGTCGTGCGACCGAGAGACCGAGGTCGTGTTCGCGGCCGACGCAGAAGCTCCCGAGACCTGGGAGTGCAAGTACTGCGGCCACGAGGCGACGCTGCTTGTGAACGACGCTCCGGTGGAGATCGACCGCTCCGACGTCAAGGCGCCGCGAAGCCACTGGGACATGCTGCTCGAGCGCCGCACGCGCGCCGAGCTCGAGGAGCTCCTCGAAGAGCGCCTCGCGTACCTGCGCGCCCGCAGGGGCGAGCACAAGATCGGCGCCTGACCCCGAACGATTCGAACACAGCCTGCCGTCGGGCAGGCTGTGTTTTTTCGTGTACTCATCTCAGGCTCGGGCGGTCGGCGCGGGCGTCCAGCAGTCGCTCGGTGCGACCGCGCTGGCTGAGGATGCGCTCAGCGACGACGAGAGCGTCTGTGCGATACGGTGAGCGCCGCCACGACGACCGCGCCCAGGCCGAGGCCGCTGACGAGCACCTCGATGGCCCTGCTCAGCAGGGTCGCCGGCGTCGTCGTCGTGCCGAGCGGGACATCCGTCAGCATCGCCCCCGGCTTGTACGCCGGGATCTGAGCGATGGTGCGGCCGTTCGGGTCGATGATCTGGCTCGTGCCCACCGTGGAGATGTTCACCAGGCTTCTGCCCGTCTCGACGGCCCGCAGCCTGGCGATCGCCAGCTGCTGCATGTTCTCCTTGGTGCGGCCGAAGTCGGCGTTGTTGGTCTGGGCCAGGATGACCTGGGCTCCACCGTTCATCATGTCGGTGGTGAGCTGGTCGTCGACGATGTCGAAGCAGATCGAGATGCCCGCCTTGACGCCGTTCACGTCGAAGACGTTCGGCAATGAGCCCGGAGTGTACTGACGCCCGATGAGGCTGAGCAGGCTCGGGGCGAACGGCATCCAGAACGAGCGGTCGGGAACATACTCGCCGAACGGCACAGGGTGCTTCTTGTCGTAGTAGGCGACCGCACCTTTTCCGGCCTTCCAGAGCAGCGAGGTGTTGTAGTACTTGCCGTGCCGATGCGTGATGGTGCCGACGATCATCGGTGCGCCCAGACGGCTGCTGAGGTTGTTCAGCACGGCAGCCGACGAGTAGTCCTCCGTCGGATCGATGTCGGCGCTGCCCTCCGGCCACACCACCATGTCGACGTCCTTGCCGATGAGCGGGATCGTCGCCTCGATCTGCGCGTTCATCACGTCGCCCGGCTGGTGCGGGTCGAAGTATCCCGCCGGACCGTTGCCTTGCACGGCGCCGATCCGCGTCGAGCCCGATACGGTCGCGGGCCAGAGCGGAACGGCGAGCACGAGGGCGATGGCCCCCAGAGCGACGGCGATGCGCGGCCACGGACGCTCGGCTGCGGCATCCGGTCGGCTCTCACGGAGCCAGGCGAGCGGATGTCGCGGGTAGCGCACGCACTCGATGACGAGTGCCACCAGCCAGACCATCAGAAACGACACCCCGGCGATGCCGAACCACGCCACGAGGTGCGCCAACGGGCTCTCGGACTGCGAGAGTGCGGCTCTCCCCCACGCGAACCCGCCGTACGGCCAGTTTCCGGAGACCCACTCCCTGGCGGTCCAGACGCCGCCGACGGCGACGGGCAGCAGTCCCAGCCGGCCGAGTGCATTCGGGAACGCTCGCGGAACCCATCGGTACGCGAGTGTGATCACCGCGGCCCCGACCGCGAACAGCAGCGATTCGAAGATCGACAGCGCGAGCCATGGCACGGGACCGAGGTAGAGCGCCGTCCAGGCCACCTGGGTGAGGTAGAACGCGAGCCCCGAGCAGAACCCGACGAGCAGGGCGCCGCTGACCGATCGGCCGATCAGCGGAACGAGCATGAGCACCAGTCCCACGAACGCCAGAGGCCACCACGAGATGGCGGGAAATGCCCCGTCGAAGACGACTCCCCCGCCAGCCCCGACCACGATCGCCAGCCACAAGGGAAGAGGCGGACGGGACGGCTGATTCACGAAGATCGAGCATAAGGGACGCGGCTATGTGCAGCGCTGCACTGCACGCCGACGTCAGCCGGGCTCAGGCGACGCCGGAGTAGGCCACGATGCCTCTGCGCACCGACAGCAGGGCATCCCTCGCCACGGCCGCCAGAGGACCTCGTGCCACGCCGGAGAGCTGATCGAGCAGGTCGATCACCTGCTTCGCCCACCGCACGAAGTCGCCGGCGGGCAGGTCAGCCTCGGTGAACACCGCGGCAAGGGGCCGGCCGGATGCCCACTGGTGCATCGCGAGGCACAGCGCCGTGGCGAGCGGCTCGCTTCCCGGCAGTCTGTTCTCGCGCTCGAGCTCGTCGAGTCGCGCCCAGAGCTCCTGCGTCTTCTGCAGGGCCTCTCTGAAGGCTCCGTTCGGAAGGAAGCGCTCTGAGGGGTTCTGCTCGTCGCGGCGCGGCTCGAAGACCAGGGCGCAGGCCATCGCGGCGAGACCCGGCGCGTCCAGTCGGCTCCAGACGTCGCGTCGCAGGCACTCGGCGACGAGCAGGTCACGCTCGCCGTAGATGCGGGCGAGGGTGTGCCCGTGCTGCGAGGGAGCGAGCACGTCGTCCCGCTCCACCAGATAGCCCAGTTCGATGAGCACGTCGGTGACGCGGTCGAACACCGTGGCGACGGCGCCGGTGCGGTGCCTGATCTGTCGGGTGAGGGCATCAGTCTCGCGCTTGAGGCGCCACCAGCGCTCGGCCCACCTGGCGTGCTGCTCGCGTTCTGCGCAGCCGTGGCACGGATGCTGTCGCATGCGTCGCCGCAGCTCGGCGAGCTCGCGCGAGCGCTTCTCCCTGGCCGCTGCGCTGTTCGGACCGGAGGCCGGAGCGGCGGACTTGGACGAGCCGAACTTGGCGTTCGTGCGCTCGAGGTCGCTGAGCTGCCTCCGCAGGGCGGCGTACTCCGCGAAGTCCCCGAGATGGCACTGCATGGCCTGCTCGTAGCCGGCGAGGGACTCCTCTTGCTTGCGCACAGTGCGCGCCAGGTCGACCACCGCCCGGTCGGCCTGGTACTGGGCGAACGACGACTCGAGGATCTCCCTCGTGCGCTCCCTGCCGAACTGGGCGATGAGGTTCACCGCCATGTTGTACGTCGGCCGGAAGCTCGAGTTCAGCGGATAGCTGCGCCTCGACGCCAGCGCGGCGACGGCCTGCGGGTCGAGGCCGTCGCGCCACTGGATGACGCAGTGGCCCTCCACATCGATGCCGCGTCGCCCCGCGCGCCCGGTGAGCTGGGTGTACTCCCCCGGCGTGATCGGCACGCGGGCCTCGCCGTTGAACTTCTCCAGCCGCTCGAGAACGACGGTGCGTGCAGGCATGTTGATGCCGAGCGCCAGCGTCTCCGTTGCGAAGACGACCTTGACGAGCTTGCGCTGGAACAGCTCCTCGACGACCTCCTTGAAGGCCGGGAGCAGTCCGGCATGGTGCGCGGCGACGCCACGCTGCAGGCCCTCGAGCCATTCCCAATAGCCGAGCACGGCGAGGTCCTCGTCCGCGATCGTGCGGCAGCGCTCCTCGGCCACGGCCCTGATCTCGTCGCGCTCGTGCGCCTCAGTGAGACGGATGCCCGACCGCAGCACCTGGGAGACGGCCTGGTCGCAGCCTGCCCGGCTGAACACGAACACGATCGCGGGCAGCAGGTTGCGGTCATCCAGCAGACGGATGACGTCAGGTCGGTCGAGCCGCCCGGCGTCCGGACGGGCTCCCCTGGAGTGACGGCGCCCGCGGTCGCTGAACTGGCGCGACCCCGACGGCCGCCCGCCGACGCGCGCCATCTGAACCAGCTCGGGGTTCACGCGATTGGCTGCTCCCCTCGAAGCCGACTCGAAGAGGTCGACCATGCGCTGGCGCACCAGAACGTGCTGCTCAAGCGGAACGGGCCTCGACTCCGACACGATGACATCCGTATCGCCGCGAACCGCCTGCAGCCAGTCACCGAACTCCTCGGCGTTGGACACCGTCGCACTGAGCGACACCAGCCGCACCTCGCTGGGCAGATGGATGATGACCTCCTCCCAGACAGCACCGCGGAAGCGGTCTGCGAGGTAGTGCACCTCGTCCATCACCACGTACGCCAGGTCCTGCAGCAGGTCGGACTCGGCGTACAGCATGTTGCGGAGCACTTCGGTCGTCATCACGACCACGCGTGCGCCCGCGTTCACGTTGGTGTCGCCGGTGAGCAGGCCGACGTCATCCGTGCCGTACTCGTCGACGAACTCCTGGTACTTCTGGTTGGAGAGCGCCTTCATCGGCGTGGTGTAGAACACCTTCGCGTTCGGCTGCGCCATCGCCAGGGCCACCGCGAACGCGGCCACCACCGTCTTGCCTGCACCGGTCGGCGCGGCGACCAAGACGCTGCGCCCGTCTTCAAGGCTCGCGCAGGCCTCGTGCTGGAACGGGTCGAGATCGAATCGCTGCCACCGCAGGAACTCCTCGAGGCGCGGATGTCCCGTGCGGGCACGCGACGCCGAGAACCGTTCGGCGGGCGAGAGCTGATCGGTCATGCCATCAGACTATGAGGTCGCGCCGACGGGCACGTCAGGTGGCGAGTTCTGCCTCGATGTCGTCGCTCTGCTTCTCGATGCGACGGTCGTGCAGCCAGGCGACGACCCATGCGAGCACGTAGAGCACCACCAACGGCATCGCGAGCAGGAACATCGAGATGACATCTGCCGACGGCGTCGCGATCGCCGTGAACACCATGATCGTGAGGATCGCCCAGCGCCACGCCTTGATGATGGCCTTGGCGCTGATCACACGCATGAAGTTGAGCAGCACCACGAATACCGGGAGCACGAACGCGATGCCGATGACGATGATCAGCTTCAGCACGAAGTTGAAGTAGTCCGACGCCACGAGCAGCGTGGTCTCTCCGTTCGGCACGAAGCTCGTCAGCACGGCCACGATGTGGGGCACGACCCACCAGCCCGCCGCGCATCCGGCGAGGAAGAGCGGAACGGCTGTGAAGAAGAAGCCGAACGTGTAGCCCTTCTCTTTGCGTGTCAGCCCAGGGGTGAGGAACGCGAAGATCTGGTAGAGCCACAACGGAGAGCTGATGATGATGCCGATGTAGACACTCAACTGCAGCTTCAGGTCGAACGCTGCTGTGACGTTGGGCCAGTTGATGCTCGCGTGTTGCGACTTTGCAATCTCGTGCACCGGAAGGCTGATCGCGTCCCAGACGTACGGCTCGAGGAACCAGCCTGCAATGGCCCCGACCGCGATGCCGCCCGCAATCCAGAAGAAGCGGTTCTTCAGTTCCCTGAGGTGGGCCCCAAGGGACATCCTGCCTTCGGGATTGCTGCTGCCGCGCTTGGTTCGAGCGGCGGTGGTCACGGCAGGCTAGATCTTGTCGGCGGGCTTGTCAGCCGGCGCTGCTTCGGCCTTCGCCTCGGACTCGGCCTTCGCAGCCTTGGCCGCCTCGGCGGCTTCGTCTTCGCTCTGGCCCTCGCGGATCTCCTTCTTGAAGATGCGCGTCGACTGGCCGATGCTCCGCGCCAGTGCGGGCAGACGAGTCGCTCCGAAGAGGAGCACGATGATGAGCAGGATGATCCAGATATGCCAACCGCTGAACAGGTCGCCAAGCATTTCAGTGTCGCTTTCGCAGTAGATGGGAGAACCGACGTGGATCGGCACTCACAAGGAGTCTACCGCGTCGTATTCGAGCTTCCCGTCGAGTATGCCTGATCGTTGCATTGCGGGCACGGCGCTGCTCCCAGTTCTGCGCGTATTCACGGACTGGCCCGAACACGGCGGGATGGAAGACGGGCTCTGAATCCTCATTGAACTGGCTAGAGAGCAGTTCGGTCTTGTCAGTGAGGTCCCCAAGGGCCTGCAAGGTCGTCATCGCCTTGACGAAGAGCCGGTAGCCGAAGTAGCCGAGCATGGCGAGAAGCGCCAGCGAGAGCACCAGCCAGATCAGGAGCCACGACCACCAGGGCATCAGCGGCCTCCCTCTTCATAGCGTGCCGTTCCGGCGAGGACCCACTCGGCGACCGCTGCCCTGGCGTCCTCGGGCCCTGTGACGGTGATCGAGCCAGCGAAGCGGGCGACCAGCCGTTTGAGGCCGTGATAGTGCGCCACCCGCACCTTGGTGTGCACGATGTCTCCGTCGCGAACCCGCGCCGCCTCGTCGGGGATGTAGTCCGCGATCAACGGCAGCGCGGCGGCCGCGACGTCGACCGCGACCGTGAGGTCGTCGGATGAGCCCTGGAAGAGTCGCTCGGGAAGCACGACGCCTGCAGCGTGCTCGCTGATCGGACGCCCGGTGGAGACGAGGCGGTCGATGCGGTCGAGCCGGAACGTGCGGACGGCCTCGCGCAGGTGGCACCAGCCTCGCAGGTACCAGTCGTCGTTCACCGACTCGATGCGCAACGGATCGACCGTGCGGCGCTCACCGTCGCCTCGTGCGCTCACATAGTCGAAGTCGACCTGGGTGCGGGCGTCGATCGCATCTCTGATCGTCTTGACGGTGTCGCGGAGCGAGACGGGGGCAACGGCGACCTGCGCTGCACCGGAGGCGGTTCCCCGCTCGAGCTTGGCCATCAGGGAAGCCATGGTGTCGCGGTCTGCATGCTCGGGAAGGGAGCTCAGGTACTGCAGTCCGGCGATGAGGGCAGCGGCCTCGCGTGCGGAGAGACGAGGGGTGTCATCGATGGCCACGGTGTGGGTGAGTGAGATGAGGTCGTTCTGCTCGAGGTCATCCCAGTCGATGTCGAACAGGTCATCCGCGAGGTAGGCGCGCGACTCACCCGGAACACCCGCGACCGCGATGAGGTGCACGGCCTCGCGGATCTGCTTCGGGGTGACGCCGAACGCCGCGGCGACATCCGTCACGGGGGCTCGGTCGTGGTCCATCAGATACGGGATGAGGGAGAGCAGCAGCGCGAGCTTGTCGCGCGCATCGCGGGGCGCGTCAGCCACGGAGCACCTCCCCGTCAGGTGCTGTGCCCGGGCCGGTGACGGGCGCGGTGCTGTGGGCTGTGAACGTGGTCTGGAGGCGCTGAAGCACGGCATCCACGAGGCTTTGCGGCGAGATCACCCGAACCTCGGGTCCGTAGCTCGCAAGCTCGTCGGCGAGGAGGGCCAGGTCGGAGTAGTGCACCAGCAGGTGCCCGTCTGCCGTGACCTCTGAGTCCTCGCGCTTGCCGAGGCGCAGGCGTGCATCGGTGTTGGGCACGACATCGACCTCCGCGACGTTGCGGTGCCAGATCTCCTCGAGCTGGTCGATCGCGTGTGCGGCGAAGTCCGTTCCGCGGCGCGTGAACGTGGCCTGGGTGACGCGCGGCTGCCCGATGACGCGGGAGAGCAGGAACGTGCGCGGGCCGTCGGCTCCCCTGTCGTGACCGTGCAGCAGCCACCTGCCATGGAACTGCACGAGCGCCAACGGCTCGACGACGCGCTTCTTGGGCGCAGGCTCGCCCGGCTTCAGGTAGTCGAACTGCACGACGGCATTGCGCTCCAGGGCGATCTCGAACGGCTCGAACGCGGCCTCCCTGGTGCGCAGTCGAGGGGCGTAGCCCACGACCGGGTCATCCGCTTCGACGCCGAGGGTG
Organism: Humibacter soli; assembly: GCF_054779035.1. Lineage (NCBI taxonomy): Bacteria > Bacillati > Actinomycetota > Actinomycetes > Micrococcales > Microbacteriaceae > Humibacter > Humibacter soli. Next base: position 740,380 of record NZ_BAAGYX010000001.1, read on the forward strand.
CGCAGTTTCATGATCGCGCGGCGCGACTCGGCGGACAGCGATCCCTCGCGCCAGACGCGCGCGGCGAGGAGCAGCAGTGTCATCTCCTGGGGCGAGAACGTGATGTCCGCTGGCAGGTCGTAGCCCGTCTTGGGGATGCGGTACCGCAGCGCCTGGTTGTTGCCGGGGTCGCCGGGGTCTTCGACCGTCTCCAACGGCACGCCGAGCTCGCGGATGTCGTCTTTGTCACGTTCGAACTGCCGCTCGAGAGCGCTGTTGTCGCCGCCCTCGCGGTAACGGGAGTTGTACCCCTGAACGCTGGAGAGGACCTCGTTCTTCGTCAGCCCCGATTCGGTGGCGACGAGTGCCAGAACGAGTGAGAACAGACGTTCCTCGACCGGCACCCTGTGTTGAGACACGATGCCAATCCTAGGAGACTCACCGGGAGTCGATGGGCTACTTCCAGATGCCAAGGATGTCGATGACGAACGCCGTCGCGCTGCTTCCCGGCGTCACCACGATGATCTGGCTGCCCACCTGCTTGCCGACGAGCTCCTTCAGAACGGATGCCGGCGGCGAGTAGCTCTGCCCCGTCGTGTCGGGCCAGACGACGGGCGAGCCGTTGGTCCAGCTCGAGGATGCGACCGTGTCGGGGCTGCTCCACGCGACAGCCGTGTAGTTGACCAGCACCGAGTCCTTCTTCGTCACCGTCACGCCGGAGCCCTGCTTGAGGACGGCGGATGCCAACTTGGTCGGAGCATCGTGCGAGGGGATCTTGATGCCCGGCTGGCCGTTCGGCGCGAGCACCACGGTCGGCATGCCCGGCTGAGCGGGGCGAGGTGCTCCGTCGGCGCGGCTCGGGTAGGCCTTCTTCAGGTCGAAGACGAACACCATGGTGGCGTCAGCGGCGAGCCCCACCTGGGTCGGGTCGGAGAAGAAGTCCTTGACCGTTCCCGTGACGGCGATGCGCGAGCCCACCGTGCTGCAGGCCATGGCCTTCTGCAGACCGGGAATGGTGCTGTTGCCCGTCGAGTCGGGGCCTGCGACGATGTCCGTCTCGCCGGGAGCTCCGAGCGCTGTGCCCGTCTTGCCCTCGTAGTAGGCGACCTGACCGATGACCAGCTGGCCGTCCGAGATCGTCTCGCCCGTGCCCTCGTGGATGACGCTCTTCTGCAGAGTGCTGGAGTCCAACGGCGTCGGGAAGGTCGCCTTCGGGGAGTTCACACCACCCGAGACCCTGACCTGCGACGACGCGATGCCGGGCTGCACGCAGGAGCTGCTGGAGCTCGCGGAGGTGCATCCGGTCAGGGCCAGAGCGACGAGGGCAGCGGCGGCGACGAGTGCTGGCACTCTGCGTGCGGGGGCTGTGCGCACGGTTCCTCTTTCGACGAGCGACGTTGGGATGAGACGGACGGGCGGGAGAACCGAACAGGACGGACGGGACCCGCGCTCCGGCATCCCATGCTAGTCGACCTCGTGATGCCCCTCTGCCAGGTCGGCGTCGTCGCTGCCGGCGTCCCGCTCGGCCGCGAGCCTGGCCGACTGAGATGCCTCACGCACGCGCTTGCGGAGGCTCTTCGGGCTCACCACCCGCTCGCCGAGGGCGCCGGGCGTCCACGCCTCGACGTCGTCCTCGCTGTACTCGCTCTTCGACGCCCTGCGCTTGAGCTCAGGAAGCACGGTGCCCGGGGCGAGTCGTCTGGCGGTGATGAGGAAGCCGGTGTGCGCGATCATGCGGTGGTCGGGACGCACCGCCAGGCCCTCGACGTGCCATCCGCGCACCATCGTCTCCGACGAGCTCGGGTGAGTGAACAGCCCGCTCGCCCTGATCGCCTCGGCGACGCGGGAGAGCTGGGTGACGGTGGCCACGTAGCAGAGAAGGACTCCGCCGGGCTTGAGAGCGGTGGCACAGACATCCACACACTCCCACGGGGCGAGCATGTCGAGCACGATGCGGTCGACGGTGCCGTCCGGCGCCTTGGCCGGCAGCTCTTGTTGAAGATCTCCGACGGTCACCAACCAGTTGTCCGGCACCCTGCCGAAGAACGTCTCGACGTTGCCGCGGGCGATGTCGGCGAACTCGTCGCGGCGCTCGAACGATGCGAGGCGGCCCTCGGGGCCGATCGCGCGCAGCAGCCACAGCGACAACGCGCCAGAGCCGACGCCGGCCTCGACGACGCTCGCGCCGGGGAAGATGTCGGCCTGGGCGAGGATCTGTGCGGCATCCTTCGGGTACACGATGGCGGCGCCGCGCGGCATCGACATCACGAAGTCGGTGAGCAGCGGGCGGAGGGCCAGATGCTCGACACCCGCGGCGTTCGTGACGACGGAGCCGTCGGGCAGGCCGATGATGGCGTCGTGCTCCAGCGGGCCCTTGTGGGTGTGGAAGACCTTGCCGGGCTCCAGGGTGATGGTGTGCAGGTGGCCGCGAGGGCCGGTGAGCTGCACCCTGTCCCCCGCGCGGAACGGACCGGATGACGCAGGCAGAGCAGACTCGGTCACTTGACGCGCTCCTGGAAGAGTGCGACGAGATCGTCGTATCCCCTGCCCGCGAGAGTTGGCCACAACGTGTGCTCGTCGTCGTTCACGGGCAGCGGGATCATGTGTGGCACGCCGATCGCGACCGTGCCGGCCGCGACCGCCGAGGTGAGCCCGTTCATCGAGTCCTCGATGGCGATGCAGTGCCCCGGGTCGACGTCGAGGGCGCGAGCGGCGTCGAGATAGGGGTCGGCGTACGGCTTGGGTCGCTCCACCTCGTCGCCCGTGACGAGCAGGTCAAAGGCGGGGAACGGGACGTGCGCGACGACCTGTTCGGCCATCTCGCGGATCGACATCGTGACCAGCGCCGTTTTCACCCCGTGCTCCTTGACGTCGAGCAACAACTCCTTGGCGCCAGGGCGCCACGGGACGCCGTTGGCGTCGAGCTGCTCCTGCACCCTGCGGGTCAGCGTGTCGACGATGGTGTCCGCATCGAGGTCGACGCCGTGCTGCTGGAAGACCTTCGCGGACTCCCACAGGCCGGAGCCGACGAGGAGCAGGGCGTCGTCGTGCGTCCACTTCCCACCGTGCGCCAGCACGAGCTCGGTCTCCGCCTGCATCCAGTACGGCTCGGTGTCGACGAGGGTGCCGTCCATGTCGAAGAGAACGGCGGCAAGGGCGGCTGAGGTCACGAGCATTCAGTCTAGGCGGCGCGTGAGAACCGCCCGTTGCGGGCGACGCGCCCGCCAGCCCCGGCCGGTCGTGCGGCCTATTCTTGGTAGACGCGTCCTGCCGGGCGCCGAAACGGAATGGAGCGGGCCACAGCGTGACCAACGACAGTGGGATCTTCGACGGGCGCATCCTCGTGGTTGCGTTCGAAGGGTGGAACGACGCCGGCGAAGCAGCCAGCGGCGCCGTGCGCACCCTGAAGGACGCCCTCGACGTGGTGCCGATCGCCAGCATCGACCCCGAGCTGTACTACGACTTCCAGTTCAACCGACCGGTTCTCGCCGCGGACGAGGAGGGTCGTCGTCGCCTGGAGTGGCCCGGAGCCGTCGTCTACGCACCGGTCTCCCCCGGCATCCGCGTCGAACCGCTCGAAGAAGACGCAGAGTTCCACGCCAGCGGCTCGGGAGTCGGCAACCTCTATCTCCTGCTGGGCACAGAGCCGTCGCGCAGCTGGAAGGCCTTCACGACCGAGCTCATCGACGCGGCGCTCTCGGCGGGCATCGACGGCGTCGTGCTCCTCGGGTCCATGCTCGCCGACGTGCCGCACACCCGGCCGATCTCGGTCTTCGCCTCGAGCGACAACCCCGAGGTGCGCTCCGACCTCGGAGTCGAGCGGCCGACGTACGAGGGTCCAGTGGGCATCCTCTCCGTCGTCGCCGAGGCCGCTGAGGCGGTCGGCATTCCGACGCTGTCGCTGTGGGCGTCGGTTCCGCACTATGTTCACAACTCCCCCAGCCCGAAGGCGATGCTCGCGCTCATCGAGAAGCTCGAGCAGATCATCGACGTGACAGTGCCGCGCGGCGATCTGGTGGCCGACTCGGCCGCGTGGGAGAGCGGCATCGACGCGCTCGCCGCGGACGACGAGGACATGGCCTCTTACATCGAGCAGCTCGAGCAGGCCCGCGACACGGTGGACTCTCCGGAGGCCAGCGGCGAGGCGATCGCGCAGGAGTTCGAGCGCTACCTGCGCAAGCGCGGTGACGGTCGAGGCGACAAGGGCGACGGTCGCGGCCCTGACGAGCCGTGGCGGCGCGACTGACGGTGCTGCTTCCGCTGGTCGAGTAGCGCCCGCATCGCGGACGCGTATCGAGACCCGTTCGGCTGCAGGGTCTCGATACGCGTCGACCTTCGGTCGGCGCTACTCGACCAGCGGATTCGGTCAGTTCAGGTCGATGCCGAGCAGAGCGTCGGCGATCGTGCGGACCAGGGATGGGTCATCCGTGCCGGCTTCTGCGGCCTCGTCAATGACCGCGAGGGCACCTGGAGTGTCGAGGTTGTCGGCGAGCCGGGCGCGCACGCGCTCGAGCACGTCTGAGGCGGACACTCCGTCGTCGGCCGCCCGCATGCCCCTCCATCGCTCCAGCCGTAGCAGGGCGTCGTCGAGCTGTGCATCGGTCCACTCCCATTCCTCGCCGTAACGGTGGGCGAGGAGCGTGAGGCGGATGCCCGCAGCGGGCACACCGTTCGCCAGCAGATCGGAGACCAGAACAAGGTTGCCGAGCGACTTGCTCATCTTCTCGCCCTGGTACGACAGCAGGCCCGCATGGCTGTACACCTTGGCGAGGGGATGACCGCTCAGCGCGGCCGCGTGGCCGGCGCTCATCTCGTGGTGCGGGAAGGAGAGGTCAGCTCCCCCGCCCTGCACCGTGAAGTCATGGCCGAGGTGGTCGAGCGCGATGACCGAGCACTCGATGTGCCATCCGGGGCGTCCTGGGCCGACGACCGAGTCCCACGACGGCTCGCCGTCGCGGGCGGCACGCCACAGCAGAGGGTCGAGCGGGTCGCGTTTGCCCGCGCGGTCGGGGTCTCCGCCTCGTTCCGCCGAAAGGTGGAGCATCCCATCCCGATCGAGATTGCTCTCGTCACCGATGCGCCACGGTGCGACGCGCTCGGCCGCCGCGATGTCGAAGTAGAGGTCGTCCCCTTCGGAATCGGGGGTGTCGACGGGATAGGCGATGCCGCGATCCCTGAGGGTGTTCACGGCCTCCGCGATGGGGTCGATGACCTCGGTGACGGCGACGTAGTCCTGAGGAGGCAGGATGCGCAGCGCGGTCATATCGCCGCGGAAGAGCTCGATCTGCTGATCGGCGAGCTCGCGCCAGTCGACGCCCGTCTTCGTCGCGCGCTCCAGCAACGGGTCGTCGACATCGGTGATGTTCTGCGCGTAGTGCACCTCGAGTCCGGCATCCAACCAGACCCGCTGCAGCGTGTCGAACGCCAGGTAGGTGTTGGCGTGGCCGATGTGCGTCGCGTCGTACGGAGTGATGCCGCAGACGTAGAGGCGCGCGATCACGTCGTCGGGCGCGGAGCACCGCATCTCTCGGCTCGCGCCGTCGTACAGCCACGGCGCCTTGCCTTTGCCGGGAAGGGAAGGAACCGGCGGTCTCCGCCACGACTCAGGCATGTGCCACTCCAGTTGCAAGCAGGATGATCAGCAGTGCGCCGAGTGCGACGCGGTAGATCACGAACGGCAGGAAGCTGTGCCGGGAGATGTAGCGCATGAAGAACGCGATGACGAGGAGTCCGACGGCGAACGCGACGGCTGTCGCGCCCAGCGTGTCGATGCCGCTGAAGACCTCAGGGGTGCAGGTGTGTGCGAGCGCTTCCTCGGAGCCGGCGACGCAGGGCGACTTGGCCACCTTGTAGAGCTCGAACAGGCCGCTGCCGAACACCGCGGGCATCGCAAGAAGAAAGGAGTACCGTGCGGCCGCAGCGCGCTGGTAGCCCATGAAGAGTCCGGCGGCGATGGTGCCGCCCGAGCGGGAGACACCCGGCACCAGGGCGAGCGACTGGGCGAACCCGTAGATCACGGCGTGACCCCAGGTGAGATCGGCGACTCGACGCTTCTTCGCACCGATCCTGTCCGCCACCCACAGCACGATGCCGAACACGATGAGCATGATCGCGACGATCCACAACGACCGGAACGTGGTCTCGATGGCGTTCTGGAAAAGCACGCCGAGAATGACGATCGGGATGCTGCCGACGATGATCATCCAGCCGAGACGTGCCGTCGGGTCGTTCCGGGGAATCCGGCCGAACAGTGCGAGGAACCAGTTCTTGATGATGTGCACGACATCGCGCCAGAAGTAGACGAGCACCGCGAGCTCTGTGCCGAGCTGGATGATCGCGGTGAAGGCTGCTCCAGGGTCGTCCCCCGTGCCGAGGAGCTCGCCGAAGATGCGGATGTGCGCGCTGGATGAGACGGGGAGGAACTCGGTGAGTCCCTGCACGAGGCCCAGGATCAGGGCATTGACGAAATCCATCGCTCGCTTTCGGTCGGGTCCGGGGTGCCCGGGTCAATAGGTGGCCAGGAGTTCGCGCAACACGGCGCGGCCGAAGACGAGCGAGTCGAGCGGAACCCGCTCGTCGACGCCGTGGAACATGGCGGGGAAGTCGGTGTCGGCGGGGAGTTTGAGCGGCGCGAAGCCGTATCCCGTGATGCCGAGCAGGCTGAGTGCCTTGTTGTCCGTGCCGCCGGAGAGCAGGTACGGCAGCACGGAGGCCTCCGGGTCGTGCTTCAGGAGCGCGCCGCTCATGGCGTCGACGAGCGGGCCGGCGAACGGCGTCTCCAGGCCGATGTCGCGGTGGACGATCTCGATCTCGATGTCGTCGTCGAGCAGTTCGCGCAGTTGGGCGAGAGCGTCATCCTCTTCGCCGGCGAGCGTGCGGATGTCGACGAGGGCCTCTGCCCGCTCCGGCACCACGTTGTGCTTGTAGCCGGCCTTGAGGAGCGTGGGGTTGCTCGTCGTGCGCAGCGTCGCCTGGATGAACCCCGACGCTGTTCCACTGCGGAGCACGACCTCGTCGGGGCCGAGTGCGACCGGGTCGACATCGAGCAGCCGCGCCAGCTCGTCGACGAGCTGGGTCGTGGTGTCGGTGAGACGGATCGGCCACTCGTGCTGTCCGATCGCGACGACGGCCTCTGCGAGCTTGGTGACCGCGTTGTCGCGCACCAGGCGTGAACCGTGCGCCGCTCTGCCACGAGCGACCAGGCGGATCCAGACCAGGGACTTCTCCCCCGTCTGCAGCAGGTATGCCCGCTTGCCCGCGATGTCGACCGAGTAGCCGCCGACCTCGCTGATCGCCTCGGTCGCTCCCTCGAAGACCTCCGGATGTTTGTCGACCATGAAGTGGGATCCGAGCAGTCCGCCGTCCTCCTCGTCGGCGAAGAACGCGATCACCAGATCGCGCTCAGGCGCCTCCCCTGCGCGCAGGATGTCGCCGAGAGCCGTCAGCATCATGGCGTCCATGTTCTTCATGTCGACGGCTCCGCGACCCCACAGCATGCCGTCGTGGATCTCGCCTGCGAAGGGATCGAACGTCCAGTCGGCGGGATCCGCAGGCACGACGTCGAGGTGTCCGTGCACGACGAGCGCCGGCTTGGAACCGTCGCGACCCTTGACCCTCGCGACGACCGATGTGCGACCGGGGTCGGACTCGTAGGTGCGGGGCGACAAGCCCAGATCGGTGAGCCGCTCGCTGACGTAGGCTGCGGCATCCGTCTCGCCCTTGGCCTTGCCCTCTCCCCAGTTGGTGGTGTCGAAACGGATCAGGTCGCGCGCGATCTTCGCCGTCTCCTCGAGGCCCTCGTCGGATCGGTCGCCGATGGTGGTCTCGTCGGGGGTGGTCATGGTGCCAACGCTACCGGCGAGCCCTGCGGGCGACCAATCGGATGACCGGCCACGCGTCCCTGCGGCGCCCGCCGGCCCTGGCAAAAGGGGCCTCCTGATTCGTGCTAATCTCTTACGTCGGCGGTTGAATCATCAACTTCCGAACTGCGCGCGGGTGGCGGAATAGGCAGACGCGCTAGCTTGAGGTGCTAGTGCCCTTTATCGGGCGTGGGGGTTCAAGTCCCCCCTCGCGCACACAGTGAAGACGGCCCTTGGCCCGGGAGATTTCCCGAGGTCAGGGCCGTTTTCGTTTGCGTGCGACCGGCGTGCCAGGTCGGTGCCGGGGCGGGCTGCAGCCCGGGTCACCTCCGCAGGGTGATTCGTTCTGCACGGTCATCCGTAGCATTAAGTCCATGTCGTCAGCCCTGTCGATCGGAACACAGTTCTCCTCCACCGAGCCCGCGATTCTTGAGGCTCCCCACCTGAATCGGCACACCTTCTGGTGCGGCCAGAGCGGGTCGGGCAAGACCTACGCGCTGGGGGTGCTGCTGGAGCAGGTGCTGCTGAACACCAGGCTTCCGATCGTGGTGTTCGACCCCAACTCGGACTTCGTGCACCTCGACACGGTTCGGGATGACGCGCCGGACGAACTCGCGTCCCAGTTGCGGAACCGTGACATCCGCGTACTGCACTCGGTGTCCGAGCGCGGCGAGCAGCTCAAAGTGCGTTTCGTCGACCTCGACATCAGGACGCAGGCGGCGATTCTGCAGATGGACCCGGTGCTCGACGCCGAGGAGTTCAACGCGATGCTGCGGTTCGGGGCGACGTTCTCCGCCGGACTGCACGGCGTCGAGATGCCGCTCGTCGAGTTGCTGCGGGCAAGTGACGACCCCATGTTCTCCCACATCGCGACCCGCTTGGAGAACCTCGGCATCGTGGACTGGGACCTCTGGTCGTGGGGCGGCCGCGATGTGAACAACGTCATCGCCGAGCAGGCGGATGCGACGGTCGTCGACCTCGGCGGCTTCAGTTCACCCGCGCAGATGCAGACCGCGGCGCTTGCTGCCCTCGATCGCCTGTGGGAGCGACGGGAGGAACGGATCGGCCGGCTCATCGTCATCGACGAGGCGCACAACCTCTGCTCCCCCGACGCCGCCACGCCGCTCGAAAGGCTGCTGACCAACCGCATCGTGCAGATCGCTGCCGAGGGGCGCAAGTACGGCATCTGGCTGCTGCTGTCGACGCAGCGGCCGTCGAAGCTGCACCCGAACGTGATCTCGCAGTGCGACAACCTCGCCCTGATGAAGATGAGCTCGACGCGCGACCTGAACGAGCTGGCGCAGGTGTTCGGCTACGCGCCGTCGGAGCTGGTTGACCAGTCGCCGCAGTTCGCCAAGGGCCAGGTGTTGTTCGCCGGAGGGTTCGCACCCCAGCCCCAGATCGTGCAGGTGGGAGCACGGCTCACCCGCGAGGGCGGGTCGGACGTGCCGATCCCGCTGCGCTGAGCATCCCGCTGGGCTGAGCCGCCTCAGGACGACGGAAGCGCAGACCGCGGCCCCACCGGTTCGATGAGTTCGGGGCCGTTGTCGCGAACGGGACCGACCTCGTAGTACTCGAGAGTCGATGCCTGAGCCACACCGGCTCGGACCGCCTCGTCGACCAGCGCCTGGTCGCCGACCACTGTCGGGTCGATCCAGTGCTGCCAGAGCTCGCGCGGCAGGATGACCGGGTTGCGGTCGTGAATGTCAGCGAGCGTCTCCACCGCGTCGGAGGTGAGGATCGTCGCGGTGAGCCGCCACTTGTCCGGGTCGTCGTCGGCTTTCGTCGGATCGCGCCACCAGCTGTACATGCCGGCCAGGCCGAGCACGTCGTCGTGCGGATCGCGGATGAAGTACGGCGTCTTGTGCCCCTTCTCGCCCTGCCACTCGTAGTAGCCGAGCGCGGGGATGATGGCGCGCTGCGACCGGATCGGCTTGCGCCATGACGCCTTCTCGGTGATGCCCTCCGTGCGGGCGTTGAACGTGGGATAGGTGGTCTTGAGGGTCTTGGAGAACGACGGAACGAGCGACCAGTGACCGACCTCGAAGCGGTTCTCGACACCGCTCTCGCGCTTCGACGCGAACAAGACGGGGATGTCGTCGGTGGGTGCGATGTTCCACGACGGCGTCCACTCCTGAGGGCCTTTGCCGGTTGCCAGCACGAACTCCTCGATCAGCGCGTCGACCGTGTCGTCCATAGCGAATCTTCCGCACATGCGATCAGTCTGCCCTCCTCCACCGACATCGCGCAGTGTCAGGCGGTGATCGGTTGTCGGTGACCATCTCGTCGGTTGTCGGTGGTCCTTTTTAGCGTTTGTGGTGGCTGCCTTCCGTCCCGAGACGCGACGACAGGCGGACGATAGCTCCTGCCGCCGACATAGCGTAGAGTCGAAGAATTAGCCGGTAACGACACGCCGCGATGGTTTGACACTCTCGAAGAAGTGTTCGAAACTGAAGTGGTGACACTTCTCGCTGAGCACCCCCTCGAGCAGGCCAAGGCCGACCTCGAGCGACTGCTCAGCCTGCGCTCCCGCGTGGGAGAGCTTGAGCGCACCAGGGTCGACGACGCCGTGCTGCGCACGGATCCGACGCTGGCCGGACTGCTGCCAGGCGGCGGACTTCAGCCGGGTGGCGTCTATTCCGTGCAGGGGTCGACCTCGCTGGTCATGGCGCTGCTCGCCGGCCCGAGCTCTGCAGGGGCGTGGTGCGCCGTGGTCGGCATGCCGGGCTTCGGCGTCGAAGCCGCGTCGAGGCTGGGGATCGATCTCGGCAGGCTCGTGCTCGTTCCGCGCCCCGGCGACAGGTGGTTCAGCGTGACGGCGGCGCTGGCCGATGCCGTCGGGGTGGTGGTCACCGCACCGACATCGCGTGTCGGCGAAACGGAGGCGGCCAGGCTGGCAGCCCGGTTGCGGCAGCGAGGCACGGTGCTCGTCGTCTGCGGCGAGTGGCCTCGGGTGGATGCCAGGGTGCGGCTGACATCCGGTGGCTGGGCGGGCGTCGGCGCCGGGTACGGCTATCTCGGCACGCGCACGCTCACGGTGACGGTGGAGAGCAGATCGTGGGGACGAGAACGGAGCGCCGGCCTCACGCTGCAGCCCGACGGTCAGTGGACGGCAGCACAGGATGAACCGGACGCAACCGTGTCACCGATCCAACTGAGGGCGGTGAGGTGAGTGCGTGCCGCAGAGAACGTGACTCGCACAACGCGCAGCATCGTTCTGTGGTGTCCCGACTGGCCGGTGCGCACGGCGGTGGCGGCGGGACTGGCAGAGCCCGGGCATCCGATCGTGCTCATCGAGAAGGGGATGGTGTTCGCGTCGTCCGCTGCCGCACGCCGCGAGGGCGTGACGCGAGGGTTGCGGGTGCGCGAGGCGCAAGCGCGCTGCGCCGGGCTGACGGTGCTTCCCTACGATGTCGACGCCGATCAGCGGCACTTCGACCCGCTGGTGACGGCGATCGAGCAGGCCGTTCCCGGTGTTCAGCCGATCAGGCCCGGGCTGTGCGCGTTGCGAGCGAGGGGGCCTGCCCGGTTCTACGGCGGTGAGGATGCCGCAGCTGCCGAGCTGCTGCGTGTCGCGGCTCAGCACGGATCCCCCGACGCCTGCGTCGGCATCGCAGACGGACCGTTCGCCGCAGAGCAGGCGGCCAGGGTCGCATCGCGCACGGGCAGGACGCTGATCGTCCAGCCAGAGCGGTCGGCGGAATTCCTCGCACCGCTGCCTGTCGACGTGCTCGGCGACCCGGCGTTCGCGACACTGCTGCACCGGCTCAGCCTCGACACCCTTGGCGCCGTTGCAGCGCTCGCCCCTCTCGAGCTGGAGGACAGGTTCGGCGAGCTCGGTGTGCGAACGCACGCGCTGGCGAGCGGCTCGGACCGCACCACCGTGCTGGCGAGAGAACCACAGGCGGTGCTGGAGCGCTCTGCGGAGTTCGAACCGGGTCTGGAGCGCGTCGACGAGCTCACGTTCGCGTTCCGCCGTACGGCGGACGACTTCGTGGCTGGGCTCACTGCCGCGAAGCTCGTGGCCACCGCCATCACCGTCTCGGTGAAGGCGGAGTCGGGAGCGGAGAGCGAACGCACCTGGCTGCACCCGAGATGGTTCACCGCGATCGACGTCGTCGACCGGGTGAGATGGCAGCTGCAGGGTTCCGGCGTCGACAGCGGCCTCGACTCCCCCATCGTTCGCGTGACCGTCTCCCCCGAGGCCGTCGACGCGGCAGCGCATCACGAAGACGGGCTGTTCGGCGGAGGGCCGGACGAGCGCGTGCACCACGCCCTCTCCAGGGTGCAGAGCATGCTCGGTCACGACGCCGTCGGCACACCGGCCATGGGCGGCGGACGCATGCTCGCCGATCGTGCGGTCTTCGTGCCGTGGGGCGATCGGGTTCCGGATGCCGTGACCAGCGACGCCGTGAAGCCCTGGCCGGGCGCTCTTCCGCCCCCGTTGCCCGCGACGGTGTACTCGCCGCCCGTGCCGTGCTCCGTGCTGGCGGCATCAGGCGATCCTGTCGCAGTGGATGACGACGGTCTGCTCACCGTCGACCCGGTCGGCTTCTCCCCCACGGCGGGCGGCAAGCCCGTTCAGGTGACGGCGTGGGCCGGTCCGTGGCCCGTCGAAGAGCACTGGTGGGACCGAGATGCCGCACGCAGCGTGAACCGCCTGCAGCTCGTGGACGAGACAGGGGCCGCCTGGCTCGTGCTGCTTGAGCGCGGCGAGTGGGCGGTGGAGGCCCGTTATGACTGAGGCTGCCCGTTGGTGCGGAGAGGAGGCGTGAGATGGGCTGGAACAACCCGCCGATGCCGTGGTCGGAGCTGGAGCGCACTCTCTCCGGCCGCAAGCCGCCGCCCAGGGATCCCGCCACGATGGAGTCCCCGACCCGCGGGGCGAGACGTCGCGCCTATCACGGCGGACCTGTCGTACCGGTGGAGGGGCCTTACGTGCCGTACGCCGAGCTTCACGTGCATTCCAACTACAGCTTCCTCGACGGGGCGAGCGCTCCCGAACGCCTCGTGGAGCAGGCGGCGCGACTGCGGCTGAGCGGCATCGCGCTCACCGACCACGACGGCCTGTACGGCATCGTGCGGCTGGCGGAGGCGGCGGAGACGCACACGAGTGTGAAGACCGTGTTCGGCGCCGAACTGTCGCTCGGGCTGGGCAAGCCGCAGAACGGCGAGGCCGACCCCGAGGGCACGCACCTGCTGGTGCTCGCGCGCGGTGAGGAGGGCTACCACCAGCTGGCGGGGGCCATCACCGATGCCCAGCTGCATCCGGATGCGGAGAAGGGGCATCCGGTCTACGACCTGCACGGGCTCGCCGAACAGGCTGGTGGCCGCTGGACAGTGCTCACCGGATGTCGAAAGGGCGCGGTGCGCCAGGCCCTCGCTCATGGGACGGCGGACGGTGCGGGGCCTGACGTCGACGGGGCATCCCGTGCCCTTGACGAGCTGATCGAGCTGTTCGGCGCCGAACACGTCGTCGTCGAGCTGTTCGACACGGGCAGCCCGCTCGACACCGTGTACAACGATGCGCTCTTCGGGTTGGCCCGAGAGAAGGGACTGACATCCGTCGCGACAGGGCTCGTGCACTACGCCACCGTCGATGAGCGGCCGCTTGCCACGGCGATGGCCGCCGTTCGTGCCAGGCGCAGCCTCGACGAGTTGGACGGCTGGCTGCCAGCAGCCGCAACGGGGCGCCTGCGCGGCGGGGCGGAGATGGCCAGGCGCTTCGCTCGCTACCCAGGCGTGATCGAGCGCACCGTCGAGATCGCCGAGTCCCACGCGTTCTCGCTGAAGACCGCGAGGCCGAAGCTGCCGAAGCAGAAGGTCCCCGAGGGACAGACGCCGATGAGTCATCTGCGCTACCTGGTCGCGCAGGGCGTCGCCGCGAAGTATCCGGCCGGCTATCGACATGCGAGCGCCGAGGAGGTGACGGCGCGCATGGAGAAAGAACTGAAGGTGATCGAGGACAAGGACTTCCCCGGCTACTTCCTCATCGTGCACGACATCGTGCAGTTCGCGAGGGGAAGGGGCATCCTCTGCCAGGGGCGTGGCTCGGCGGCGAACTCGGCGGTCTGCTTCGCGCTCGGCATCACCGCGATCGACTCCATCGAGTTCAACCTGCCGTTCGAGCGCTTCCTCTCCAGCCTGCGACCGGAGGAGCCCGACATCGATGTCGACTTCGACTCCAGGCGCCGAGAGGAGGTCATCCAATACGTGTTCGACAAGTACGGCAGGCGCAACGCCGCCCAGGTGGCGAACGTGATCAGCTACCGGCCCAAGAACTCGGTGCGCGACATGGCGAAGGCCCTCGGGCACTCTCCAGGGCAGCAAGATGCCTGGTCGAAGCAGGTCGAGAGACACGACGCTCGTGCCGAAGGCGGCGACCACGACATTCCGGAGGCCGTCGTCGACCTTGCCGACCAGCTGAGGAACGCGCCGCGGCACCTGGGCATCCACTCCGGCGGCATGGTGCTCACCGAGCGACCGATCGGCGAGGTGTGCCCGATCGAGCACGCCCGGATGGAAGACCGCACGGTGCTGCAGTGGGACAAGGGCGACTGCGAGTGGATGGGTCTGGTCAAGTTCGATCTGCTCGGTCTCGGCATGCTCGCTGCGCTGCAGTACATGTTCGACATGGTGCGTGAGCACCTCGGCGAGGCATGGACGCTGGAATCGCTGCCCAAAGAAGAGGCGGCCGTCTACGACATGCTGTGCCGGGCGGATGCCGTCGGCGTGTTCCAGGTGGAGAGCCGTGCGCAGCTCGGCACACTCCCCCGGCTCCTGCCGCGAAGGTTCTACGACCTCGTGATCGAGGTGGCGCTGATCCGGCCAGGGCCGATCCAGGGCGGTGCTGTGCATCCGTACATCCGCAGGCGCTCAGGCAAGGAGGACGTGACGTATGCGCATCCAGACCTGGAGAGGGTGCTGAAGCGCACCCTGGGCATTCCGCTCTTCCAGGAGCAGGTGATGCAGATGGCGATGGCGGTCGGCGACTGCACGCCCGAGGACGCCGACCTGCTCCGGCGCGCGATGGGCTCCAAGCGCGGCATCGAGAAGATCGAGACGCTGCACGAGAAGGTGTTCGCCGGCATGGCCAAGCGGGGGCTCCACGGCGACGACGCCGAGGCGATCTGGGCGAAGATCGAGGCGTTCGCCGGATTCGGCTTCGCCGAGAGCCACGCGCTCAGCTTCGCCCTGCTCGTCTACGCCAGCTCGTGGCTCAAGCTGCACTACCCAGCCGCTTTCCTCGCCTCGCTGATCAAGGCGCAGCCGATGGGCTTCTACTCGCCCCAGTCGCTCACCCAGGACGCGGTGCGGCACGGGGTCGTCGTTCGGCATGCGGACATCCTGCGCTCCGGTGTGCATCCCGACCTCGAGCCGATCGATGACCACAGGACGGTGGCGCCGACCGGTATGGACCCCTGTCTCGACAGGAACCAGCCACCCGTGCCGAAAGGCTTCGATCGGCACGCACCGGATGCCACGCTCGAGCACCGCAGGGACGGCGCGCTCGCGGTGCGTCTCGGTCTCGCCGGAGTGAACTCCATCGGAGAGAAGCACGCCGCGCGCATCGTCGAGGAGCGTGAGGCATACGGGCCATACACGAGCATGCAGGACCTCGCCCGGCGAGTGGGCCTCACCGCCTCGCAGCTGGAGGCACTGTCGGCGGCCGGCGCGTTCGAGTCGCTCGGCATGACGCGCAGGCAGTCCCTGTGGGCTGCCGGGCCGGCATCGAGAGAGCGAAGGGATTATCTGCCGTCGACGGCCGTTGTCGTGCAGCCCCCGCTGCTGCCTGTTCTGTCGGCCGCAGACCAGGTGGTGTACGACCTGTGGGCGACGAACGTCTCCCCCGGTGACCATCCGATGCGGCACATCAGGTCTGCCCTGAACGGGCGGGGCACCCGTCAAGCCGCCGATCTGCTCGAGGTGGAGACGGGAACCCGTGTCGAGGTGGCCGGAGTGGTCACCCACCGGCAGAGGCCATCCACGGCCAGCGGCATCACGTTCATGAACATCGAGGACGAGACGGGGATGCTCAACGTGATCTGCAGCGTCGGTGTGTGGACCCGCTACCGCAGGGTCGCGCGCGACTCGGCTGCACTTGTGGTGCGGGGCATCCTGGAGCGTTCGGAGGAGGGCATCGTCAACATCGTGGCCGACCGGTTCGAGACCCTGTCGTTGAAGGCGCGCACGACATCGCGCAACTTCCAATGACTGTCAAGCCCTGCCGCGTGCGACGCACACCTGCCTACCCTGGGGCCCTACCGAGACCGGGGCGAACGCGCCTCGGCGTAATGGAGCACCCGCTCCACCGACCTGAGGAGGCAGACGCCATGGGTGCAGACGACAAGATCAAGAACGCCACCGAAGACGTGGTGGGCAAGGGAAAGGAAGCAGCGGGCAAGGCCACGGGGAACGAGCGGCTCGAGGCTGAAGGCAAGCTCGAACAGACCAAGGCCAACCTGAAGAAGGCGGGCGAGAACGTGAAGGACGCTTTCAAGGGCTGAGCGCTTCGAAGACTGAACGCCGGGCCGGCCGAGAGCACACGGGAGAGCTTCCTGGCCGGCCCTCGCTCGGCCGCTTGATGCTCGTCAACGACGAATGCGGCGCGCGACCAACGGAAGCACGATCCAGAGCGCCACGAGGACGAGCGCGGTGATGCCACCGGCGACGAGCCCGGCCTCACGCGACACCACGACATCGAAGATGAACAGGACGACACCGATCACGAGAAGTCCGACCGTGCCGAGGGTGATGCGCAACATCACATTGCCGATCACGACGAGTTCGGCCTTCACATGCCGTCGGAACAGCCAGCGATGCAGCGTGACGGGAGTGAGGTTGAGCGCGGTGGCGGCCGCGGCCAGGCAGACGAGAACCAGGTAGACCACCGACGAGAACGCGTCGAGGGTCAAGAACCGGGGCTGGAACGCCAGTGCGAGCAGAAAGCCCGTGATGATCTGCGTTCCTGTCTGCGTGACCCGCAGTTCCTGAAGGATGTCAGCCCAGTTGCGATCCGAACGTTGCACGACGGTCTCACTGCGGCCGTCGCCAGGGATGTCCTCCGAGTTGTCCTCCGGGACGTCTGCGATCTCACTCTGACCCACGGTGCGATGTTAAGCGGTGTCGGCGGAACGGCGCAGGGCTTGCAAGCGTGGCGACCGGGTGCGGGTGCCTGATCGGCTCAGCGACCGCGCTCCTCGAGGAGCCTGCGCCAGCCATCTCCGGAGGCGTTCTCGAAGATCAGGCTCGTCTCCGTGTGCGAGACCGCTGGATTGCCGGTCAGATAATCGAGCACGAAATCCCGCAGCTCGCCGGAATCCCGGGCGGCGACGTGCAGCAGATAGTCGTCGGCGCCGGCGGTGTGGAACAGCGCCAGCACGCCCGGCCAGTGCGGGGCAGCCGCTCGGAACGCGTCGATCTGCGAGCGCGAGTGCTTGGCGAGCCGCACCGCGATCATCGCCTGAAGCGGAATCCCCGCCGCCACCAGGTCGACGCCCAGCCGGTATCCGGAGATGACTCCCCTACCCTGCAGGTTCTTCAGCCGCAGTGAGACCGTCGACTCGGCGATACCCACCTCCGCAGCAAGCGCTGCACCCGTCATCCGCGCGTTCCTCGACAGAGCGAGCACCAGCGATCGGTCGATGTGATCGAGCTCGGGAATCTTCGAATCGGACATCCGCACAACCTTTCCTTCCGAAGAATATGCGACGAGTAGCTCCCTTGATGAAGGATGTCCACCGAACCTGCGCGAACGGACGGCGATCTGCTGTCATTCCAGCATGACAGTGTCGTCAACCATTCCGCAGAGTCCGCGCGCCATCCATCCCGAGACCCGTGCCGTGCACGCCGGAATGGAGGGGCTCGACGAGGCCGGCTCGCACGTTCCGCCGATCGACCTCTCCACGACCAACCCACTGCCCGGTGTGGATGCCGGCGGAGTGTCGTACGAGAATCTCGCGATGGGCGGCATCCCGGGCGCCGCCGACTCCGCCGTGTACCAGCGACTGTGGCAGCCAGGGGTCGCGCGTTTCGAGCGTGCCCTCGCCGAGCTGGAGGGCACGCAGGAGTCGGTGGCCTTCGCCACGGGCATGGCGGCCCTCAGTGCGTGCCTGATGGCCGCTGTCGGTGCGGGAACGCCTCACGTCGTCGCGGTGCGTCCGCTGTACGGCGGCACCGACCACGTGCTCGCGACGGGCTTGCTCGGCACGCGGGTGACCTGGGCGGAACCCGATCGCATCGCGGAGGCCATCGAGGTCGACACCGGACTCGTCGTGCTGGAGACGCCGGCGAACCCCACGCTCGAACTCGTCGACATCGCCGACGTGGTGCGGCAGGCGGGTTCGGTACCCGTTCTCGTGGACAACACGTTCGCCTCGCCGGTGTTGCAGCGGCCGGCGGAGCACGGCGCGAAGCTCGTGCTGCACAGTGCAACGAAGTTCCTCGGCGGGCATGGCGACGTCATGGGCGGCGTCGTGGCGACGGATGACGAGTGGGCTCGTCGGCTGCGCGGTCTCCGCGCCCTCACCGGCGCTCTCCTCCACCCGTTCGCGGCCTACCTGTTGCATCGCGGGTTGCGCACGCTGCCGGTCCGGGTGCTGGCGCAGCAGGAGACGGCGGGCGAGCTCGCGCGTCGGCTGCAGACCCACCCCGCCGTCCGCAGGGTCATCTATCCCGGACTGCCAGGGCAGGATCCCCTCGGTCTGCTCCAGCGTCAGCTCGACGGACCAGGATCCCTGATCTCGCTCGACCTCGGCGACGTCGACTCTGCGGTGCTGTTCACCGAGTCGTGCCGGCTGGTGACCCACGCGGTGTCACTCGGTGGAGTGGACTCGCTGGTGCAGCATCCTGCGTCGCTCACGCATCGGCCCGTCGCCGCCGAGGCGAAACCTCACGCAGGCGTCGTGCGGCTGTCGATCGGGCTCGAGC
The DNA here is from genome assembly GCF_054779035.1 of Humibacter soli. Lineage (NCBI taxonomy): Bacteria > Bacillati > Actinomycetota > Actinomycetes > Micrococcales > Microbacteriaceae > Humibacter > Humibacter soli. The sequence continues at coordinate 759,147 of NZ_BAAGYX010000001.1, forward strand.
ACGTCGACGACCTCACCGACGATCTCGTGGCCGCGCTCGATCGCGTCAGCGTGGCCGGCTCAGTGGTGGCCGAGTCGCTTGCGTAGCAGGTCGATGCGCGCCTGAAGCTGCGTCACGCTGGCCTGGGCGACGGCCGGCCCCCCGCACAGCCGGCGGAGTTCGGCGTGCACGAGACCGTGCGGCTCCCCCGCGTTCCTCGCGTAGAGGCCGACGAGGCTGTTCAGCAGGCTGCGCTGCTCCTTCAGGGTGCGGTAGACCGGCTGCGGTGCGGTCGAGTGGCTGTCAGATGACGCTGCCGGTCGTGATGCTGCACGTTTGGCCTGTCTCGCCTGCCTGGTGCGCAGGAGATCGTGCACCTGCTCCGGCTCCAGGAGGCCGGGAAGGCCGATGAAGTCCCATTCCTCGTCGCTGCCCGGCTCCGCGTAGCCGCCGAAGTCGGTGCCGTCGTAGAGCACGCGGTCGAATGCGGCGTGCGAGTCGAGCGCCTCGAACGCGAACTCCTGCTGCAGCGAGTCCGATGCCTTGTCACTGCGCTCCGCAGCCTCGACCATGGCATCTTCCGGGTTCCAGAGATCACCGTCGCCGTCCTTCGACACGCGGTCCAAGGCGTGGTCGCGTTCGAGCTCCAGGGCTCTCGCCAGTGCGATCAGTATCGGCACGTCGGGAAGGAAGACGGACGCCGTCTCACCGCGCCGTCTCGCTCGAACGAATCGTCCGATCGCTTGAGCGAAGAAGAGCGGGGTCGCAGCGCTGGTGGCGTAGACGCCGACGGCGAGACGCGGCACGTCGACTCCTTCCGACACCATGCGCACGGCGACCATCCATCGCGACGTGCCCTGCGAGAACTCGTCGATGCGGTCGCTGGACTCCTTCTCGTCCGAGAGCACGACGGTGACGCGTTCGCCGCTGATGCCCTCGAGGATGGCGGCGTAAGCGCGGGCGGCGACCTGATCGGTCGCGATGACCAGTCCCCCGGCATCCGGCACCGCTTGCCGCACCTCGCTCAGCCTGCGATCCGCGGCGTGCAGCACCTGCGGCACCCACTCGCCCTTCGGATCGAGCGCCGTGCGCCACGCCTGCGAGGTGATGTCCTTGGTGTTGCCCTCGCCGAGCCTGGCTTCCATCTGGTCGCCGGTCTTGGTGCGCCAGCGCATGTGCCCCGCGTAGACCATGAACAGCACCGGCCGCACGACGCCGTCGGCAAGCGCGCGTCCGTAGCCGTAGTTGTAGTCGGTGCGTGAGGTGCGGATGCCCTCCTTGTCGTGCAGATAGGTGACGAACGGGATCGGCGAGGTGTCGCTGCGGAACGGCGTACCGGTGAGCGAGAGCCTCCGGGTGGCGCGTTCGAACGCCTCGCGGATCGCGTCTCCCCAGCTGAGCGCGTCGCCTCCGTGGTGCACCTCGTCGAGGATGACGAGGGTTCGTCGATCCAGCGTGATATCCCTGTGCAACGCTGCGTTCACCGCAACCTGCGCGTAGGTGACGGCGATCCCTCGATAGTGCGAGCCGTAGCGTCCATGGGCGTTCTTGAAGTTCGGGTCGAGAGGGATGCCCACCCTCGCGGCCGCTTCAGCCCACTGCCTCTTGAGGTGCTCGGTCGGCGCGACGACGGTGACTCGTTCGACGGTGCGATTCTTCAGCAGCTCGACCGCGAGGCGCAGCGCGAAGGTGGTCTTACCGGCGCCGGGCGTCGCAGCGGCGAGGAAGTCGCGCGGCTCATAGCGGAAGTACTCCTCGAGCGCCTCGGCCTGCCACGCGCGGAGCTTGCTCGCAGTTCCCCACGGGGCTCGCGCGGGGAAGGACGGCGAGAGGTGCTCGATGGCCCAGGTTCCGACCGCGCGACCGCCGTCGTCATCGGTGGGTTCGTGCTCGTCGCCGGCCGTGAAAAGTTCAGGCGTGGTGTTTTCGGCGGACGACTCGGCTGGGGACCCGGTCGGGACGGGTGCGGGGGTCGAGGTGCTCACTTCACTCCACGGTACCGGGTGCCGGTGACAGTTCACGGAGCGTCGCGTCGCTGAAGCAGGAAGCGGCGACCGCGTGCGGAGCAGAATGGAACCCATGACGGAACCGCTGCATCCCTTTCATCGGTACGTCGCTCTCGGCGACTCGTTCACTGAAGGGATCGGCGATCCCGATCCGAACGCCCCAGGCGGGCATCGCGGATGGGCCGACCGGGTCGCGGAGGTGCTGGCCCGCAGCACCGACGACTTCGCGTATGCGAACCTCGCCGTGCGCGGCAAGCTGATCCGGCAGATCGCGGATGATCAGGTCGAGGCCGCGATCGCCCTCGAACCCGACCTCATCACCATCTCGGCCGGCGGCAACGACGTGCTTCGTCCTGGTACCGACCCCGACGAGATCGGTGCGCTGTTCGACGACGTCCTCACCCGCCTCTCCGTCACCGGCGCCACGATCGTCGCCTTCACCGGTGTCGACGTGGGCTTCTCCCCCGTGTTCAAGGCCATCCGCGGCAAAGTCGCGATCTACAACGAGAACGTCCGCAAGGCGGCGGAGAAACACGGATGCCTTGTCGCAGACCAATGGGCGCTGACCGAACTGCAGGACCAGCGTCTGTGGTCAGCCGATCGACTGCACCTCAATCCGCTCGGCCACCACACCGTCGCACGCATGGTTCTCGCCACCCTCGAGGTGTCGAACGACCTGCAACCGATGGAGACAGAGGCTCTGCCCGAACGCTCGTGGCGTCAGGCTCGAGCCGAGGACCTGTCGTGGGCGAGAGAGTACTTCGTGCCGTGGATCGTTCGCCGCATCAAGGGTGTCTCCAGCGGAGACAACATGCTGCCGAAGCGTCCGGAGCCGGCACCGGTGACACTGCCCGGCGACGAGACCGCGGCGATGTGAGGGTCGTTCTACGTCACGGCAAGCGCATCGGGCAGACCGAACGCGGAGAGCAGGGAACTCTCGAACCTGGTCAGCGCCGCGACCCCATCCCCCGCGAGGGCGATGACCATGAGTCCTGTGCCGATGGCAGTGCCGTCCGGCGTTCGGGTGTAGATGCCGAATGCCGGCTGCCCGTTGGCCCGCGTCGGGACGAGGTCGAAGTGCCTGCCGGACCCGAACAGCAACGCACAGAACCGGCCGACGGCATCCCTGCCCTGATACTCGAGGGCCATCGGAGGCATCGACATGAACACATCATCCGTGAGGAGGGCGACGACCGCGTCGACGTCACCTGCTTGATACGCGTCGACGAATCTCGCCACCAACGCTTTCTCGGATGCTGAGCCGGCCGCCGGAGCACGATCGCCCGCCCCGGCGGACGATGATCGCTGCACACTGGCTCTCGCTCGCTTGAGTGCGCTGGTGACCGATTCGACAGTCGTTCCCAGCATCTCGGCGACGTCCGCCGCCGGGAAGCCGAGCACATCCCGAAGGATCAGCACGGCGACCTGCCGGGGCGGGAGCAGCTGGAGCGCCGTGATGAACGCGATCGACATCGCATCCTTCTGCTCGTATCGGGACTCGGGACCGATCGGTCCGATGGTGGTGTCCACGAGCGCATCGGGGAACGGTTCCAACCAGACGACCTCACCGAGCTGCGTCGGCTCCGGTGGGGTCACCCCCGGCACGCTCCATTCCTTCGCGGAGCGACGACGTGTCGAGCGACGCAGGTTGAGGCATCGGTTCGTCGCCACCCGGTACAGCCAGGTGCGCACGGATGACCGTCCCTCGAACCCCGGCAGCCCCTGCCACGCGGCCAGGAGGGTGTCCTGCAGGGCATCCTCAGCGTCGTGAAGCGAGCCGAGCATGCGGTAGCAGTGCACGCGCAACTCGTTCAGATGAGGTTCGGTCAGCTGACGGAACGCCGCACTGTCACCGGCCTGTGCACGTGTGATCAGGTCATCCATCACGATGCTCATCTTGTCAGTCCCCTTCTCGCAGTGACTCGCGTGCCGATCGACGCCGGGCGCAGACGTAGAGACACCGGCCGAACCGTGAACTGGGCGGTGTGGGAACGCCCAATCCGCCACCGAGTGGATGTCGGTATCGGCATACGCATCAACGAGTGGAACGGAGAACTCCCATGGCACGGCTCATCATCAGCGAGAACATCACCCTCGACGGCGTCGTCGACGATCCGACCGGTGAAGACGGCACGGAGAACGGAGGATGGTTCGACACCTTCATGCGGGACGACCGCGGTGAGTGGGCGGCCGTCGAGTTCGCCGAGGCCCAGCAGGCGGAGGCACTGCTCCTCGGCAGACGCAGCGACGCGTATTTCGGCTCGAGGTGGAACTCCGCAACCGGCGAATGGGCGGATCGGCTCAACGGCCTGCCGAAGTACGTGGTCTCGAGCACGCTCGACGAGCCGGTGTGGCGCAACGCGACCGTGCTCGCGGACGATCCGGCCGAGGAGGTCGCGGAACTGAAGCGGCACCTGACGGGGGACGTCGTGACCTACGCCAGCCGCCGGCTCGTGCAGACGCTCCTGGAGCACGACCTCGTCGACGAGGTACGGCTGATCGTCTTCCCTGTCGTACTGGGAAGCGGTCTACGGCTCTTCGAGGGCGGTGCAGGCCATGCGGGCCGTGCCGCACATGCCCTTCGGCTCCGTACCGCTGAGGCGGTCGGCGATGGGTTGGTACGACTCGTCTACGACGTCGACCGGGAGGGGTAGAGCATTGCGGCGTTGTCCGCGGTTGAAGCGCGCCGCCGCGATGTCTACGGGAACAGCAGCAGCGGGTGGCTGAGCCGCCAGCTGAGACCTGGATCGGTCACCGCCTTCGAAACGGTGAGTGTGCTGGTGACCGACTGGCCGGCCCCGGAGTAGGTGACGGTACCGACATCGTCTCCTGGGTTGGCCAGCTTCACGGGTGCCGAGCGCACGGTGACCTTGATGGGGGTGTTCGAAAACACGAAGATGCTGCCGGCCCTCTCGCTCTTCAGCTTCGCGGAGTCGCCCCACACGCTCTGGTACGTGCCGTAGTCGGTCGACGCGGTGCCGACCTTCACGTCGTGGAAGCCGTTCTCGACGCTCTTCAGCAGCGCCGGCACCGCCTGCCACAGGTTGGAGTACTCCGGTGCACCCGTGACCACCCCGACCAACTGCAGTTTGTGTCCCTGCACAGTGACCGAGGCGGCGAACATCAGGCAGTGTCCCGCCTGGTCGGTCCAGCCTGTCTTGATGCCGTCGATGCCATCCTGACCGAGCAGGGCGTTGCTGTTGTTCACGGTGCCCGCGCCGGGCAGCGTCGCCGAGGGCGTGTCGACGATGGTGGACAACACGGGATTGGCGATGACGAGCTTGCCGATGCCCACGAGGTCGGCCGGGGTGCTCACGCTTCCCGGATCGAGCCCGTCGGGATCGGTGAGGTGGGTGCCGGAGAATCCGTGCGCTGACAGCCACGAGTTGGCGGCGGTGAGGAAGGCGGGCACCGATCCGAAGCCCCAGTTCGCCAGAGAGATCGCGTAGTTGTTCGCACTCGGCAACAGCATCGCAGTGAGCGCCTGCTTCTCGGTGAGCTGCTCCCCCGCCTGCACGGGCGCCCAGGAGCCATCCTCGTCCCAGACCTGCTGCAGGATGTCGACATCCGCCTGCGTGAACGTGATGGTCGGTCCTTCTGAGCCTGCGGTGATCGGATGCTTGTCCAGCAGCACCAACGCCGTGATCGTCTTCGTCATGCTCGCGATCGGCGCACTCTGGGTACTGCCGTTCTGCACAAGGAGCCCGCTCTGCCCGACGAGCCCGACGGCCGTGCTCCCGCCCCAGGACGGGAAGGCAGGCTGCACGGCAGCAGGAGTGATCGTGCTTGAACCGGATGCCGCCTCAGCCGCGGCAGGCAGCGGCGCGATCGCCGAGAGCCCGATGTACACCGCTGCGGCCATCACCATCGCGAGCGCGCCGAACACGACGATCCGACGGCGGCGGAAACGGCGACGCCGCTTCGGGGCGCTGTCGGACGAGTGGGACACGCCTTTCATGCTACGGACCGTTCCTATGGCCCGTTCTCAGGACGGCGGTGGGCCGGGACAGCTGTGGGGTCGGCACGGCGGTGGGGTCAGCGCACCTGCAGCGCATAGAGCGCGACGGCGGCGGCGGACGCCACGTTCAGCGAGTCCACTCCGTGCGACATCGGGATCGTCACGACGGTGTCGGCGGCCGCGAGAGCCCTGCGGCTCAGCCCGTCGCCCTCCGAACCCATCACGAGCGCCACCCGCTCAGGAGGGTCGGCCGCGTACTGTTCGAGGGAAACGGCGTCATCCGCAAGGGCGAGCGCTGCCAGTTGGAATCCGGCGTCGTGCAGTCGCGGCACGGCATCCGACCACTCGCCGAGGCGCGTCCAGGGCACCTGCAGGACGGTTCCCATGCTCACCCGTACACTGCGCCGATAGAGCGGGTCGGCGCAGCGCGGACCGACGAGCACTGCATCCGCGCCAAGCCCCGCGACGGCGCGGAAGACGGCGCCGACGTTGGTGTGGTCCACGAGATCCTCGAGCACGACAACGCGCCGTGCGTCCTCCAGAACCTGCTCGAGCGGCGGAAGGGTCGGGCGATGCATCGCGGCCAACGCACCGCGGTGCAGGTGGTAACCGGTGAGGGACTCCAGCGCCTCCTCGCTCCCGACGTACACGGGAACCTCCGGGAACCCGGCGAGGAGCGGCTCGATGTCGGGCAGCCAGCGATCGTGAACCAGCACCGACCGAGGAACGTGCCCCGCGGCGATGGCACGGGAGATCACCTTCGTCGATTCGGCCAGGTACAGTCCGCCGGCAGGCTCGAGCGCTCGCCGCAGCGCAACGTCGGTGAGCCTTGCGAAATCGGCCAGCTCGGGCGCGTCAACGGTGTCGATGGGGATGATGCGCATCGCGTGACTTCCAGGGTGCAGGAAACAAACTCGAAAACTCCGCTGTTTACACTGACCGAAGACGAGGGGACGAGTGTGAGCACAGCGGTGACGGCGGAAGCGACGATCGAGTCCGCCATCGACATCCTGGCAGACCATTCGGTGGCCGTGCTGACAGGTGCAGGCATCTCGACGGACTCTGGCATCCCGGACTATCGGGGCGAGGGTGCACCCCGTCGTACGCCCATGTCGTTCGGCCAGTTCCTGCACGACGAGCGGTCGCGCAAGCGCTACTGGGCCGGCAGCCATCTCGGCTACACGCGATTCCGGGCTGCCGAGCCGAACGCCGGCCACCTGGCACTCGTGCGCATGGAGCTGGCGGGCGTCGTGCCGGGAATCATCACGCAGAACGTCGACGGCCTCCACACTCGCGCCGGCTCGAGGCGGGTCGTTCCGCTGCATGGCACGATGGATCGCGTGGTGTGCCTGAACTGCGGTCAGATGTTCGCGCGCGAAGACATCGCCGCCCAGATCGATGCTCTCAATCCCTGGCTCTCGTTGCCGGAGGCCGTGACGATCGCCCCTGACGGCGACGCAGAGGTGTCGGATGTCGACTCCTTCGTCATCCCGGCGTGCAGCGTCTGCGGGGGTGCGCTCAAGCCCGACGTGGTGTTCTTCGGCGAGTTCGTGCCGCCGCTGCGCTTCCAGGCCGCGAAGGAGCTCGTCGACGGTGCCGACGCGCTGCTGGTCGCCGGATCGTCGCTGGCCGTCAACTCGGGCATCCGCCTGATCGAACAGGCGCGACGTCGAAAGATGCCGATCGTGGTCGTCAACCGCGGTGCGACGAAGGGCGACTCGAGGGCAGCGCTGAAGCTGGATGCCGGCACCTCCGAGACTCTCGTCGCACTGGCCGACGCGCTGACAGACCGAGCAGCACACGCATGCTGAGCGCGAAGGGAGTGACCGCCGGCGAAGGAGCGTCGAGCGGCCGGGGGACCCTGCTGACCCTTGTGCGGCACGGCGAGACGGACTGGAACCTGCAGCGGCGCATCCAGGGCTCCACCGATGTTCCGCTCAACGACACCGGACGCGATCAGGCGGCGACCGCGGGCGAGAGCATCGCGCTCGCGGGCTACTCGCGGGTGTACGCGAGCCCGCAGGTGCGCGCACTTGAGACGGCACGCATCATCGCCGCGGCCTCCGATCTCGACGATCCGGACACGCACGTCGAGCTGCGGGAGCGCGAGTTCGGGCCCGCCGAAGGGATGACCGGTGACGAGATCGCCGAGAACTTCCCTGACGGCATCCCAGGGCAGGAGACGCGAGACGCGGTCGTCGAACGGGCGTTGCCCGTTCTGCTGCACCTGGCCGACCGGCACGAGGGAGAGGCGATCGTGGTCGTGACGCACGGCGCCGTGATCGGCTCGATCGTGCGGCGCATCACCGGCGGGGAGCGCCCGGAGCCGGGAGAGCCGATCTTCAACCTCTCGCTCACGCACCTCGAGGTCGCGGGTGGCATGGTGCGACTGGGGCGCTTCAACGTACCGGCGGAGTCGCTGCAGGAGGCGGTGTTTCCCCAGCTTCGCGGAACGCCGTCGCAGAGGGATGACCCTCAGGACGAGGCCGGCTTCGCCGACCTCTCCCCCGCGACTTCCTGAAGCAGTTCGAGCAGCGCGTCGGCCGATGCCGCCCAGGTGTAGCGGGATGCCGCCGCGACGCTGAGCGTCGAACGCCTCGCCCACTCGCCGGGCTGCTCGAGGCCGCGCACCGCGTCGGCGAAGGCCTCTGGGTCGCGAGGGTCGGCATAGACCGCCGCCTCTCCCCCGATCTCGCGGAAGATCGGGATGTCGCTGATCACCGCTGGTGTGCCGACGCGCATCGCCTCGACGACCGGGATGCCGAACCCTTCGTCCAGCGATGCCGTGACGAGCGCCGTGGCGTTCAGGAGGGTGCCGAAGTACTCCTCGTCACTGGCTCCGTTGTGGAACACGAGGCGGGCGCCCGGCGCCGCTGAGGTCAGGCGCTCTCGGTCGGCGTCGCCGATCCTGCTCATCAGGTGCAGCTCGTACCCGGGCAGCAGGGCCGTCGCCTTTGCGAGGGTCTCGACGTTCTTGTACGGCATGAACGAGCCCATGTACACGAGAGACCTCGTCGCCGGTGCATCCCTCGGCTCGGTGGGCACCCCGCTCGGAACGTCGGGGGCGTTCGTCACCACGTGTACGGGCCGCCGGGTGAGGTGGTGCTCGGCGATCAGCCCGCGAGTGGTCTCCGAGACGGCGACGACGGCATCAGACCTGTTCAGGAGCATCCGCTGCGGCCACCACGCGAGGTGGTAGAGCCGCCAGAGCCCGCGCACGAACGCGGGCAGATCTCGCGGTGGTGTGCGGTTGCGGTAATAGATGAGATCGTGAACGGTGAGCACGAGCCGGTACCTGCGGCCCATCGAGCCCATGGTCTGCATCGGGGTGAAGACGACGTCGGGCGCCAGCCGGTTCACCTGTCGAGCGACGAGCGGTTCGAGAGGACTGGTCGGCGACGCGGCCATCGACCACGGCAGGTCGGGCAGCATGTCGAGCTGTCGCCGGTCGTTGATCAGCATGGTGACCTCGTGCAGCTTCGCGAGCTCGGCGACGAGGGATGCCGTGTAGCGGCTGATCCCGTCGTGCCGGCCGATGCGCGTGTAGCGGCAGTCGAAGACGATCTTCATGCCGCCTCGCCGTCGAGGAAGGCCTTCACCATCGCTGCTGCCCGGTCGGGCGCCTCGTAGTGCACGAGGTGGCCGACACCGCCGTCGACGACCTGAAGCGTCGCGTTCGGGAACAGGGTCTGCAGCCGGCGCTGTGCGACGAGCGGTGTGATGTCGTCTTTGTCCGATGCGACCAGCAGAACGGAGGCGTCGATGCGCGCCGCATACTCCGACACGTCGTGGCTCACGGATGCCCTGAATGCCTCGAGAACGACCGCGCGGCTCGTGAAGGCGCTGAAGTAGGCGGCGTGCTGGGCGTGGATCCAGCCGCGTAGGCGCCTGTCCTTCGTTCTCGTCATCGCCTCGCTCATCACGCGCACGATCACGCCGTTGCGGAGCAGCGCGAACCCGAGCCGCTCCGGCAGTGCGGCGGCGAGCCAGTAGTAGAAGATCGCCAGCCGCGTGAAGATCGCCCGCGGGCCCTTCAGCGCAGGTGCTCCGATGGGGTTGACAAGCACGACGATGTCCGGATGCGGCTCATCCGAGGCCGGTTGATCTGCAGGGTGGTCTGCCTGGTCGGCGAGCGTCGCGGAGACGACGATCGACCCGAACGAGTGGCCGAGAAGCACGAACCGTCCGGCAGGGTGCAGCGCAACGAGAAACGCGCGCAGCCACCGCACATAGTCGTCGATGTCGTGTCCGTGAGCCAACGGCTCCGACTCCCCGAAACCGGGAAGATCGGGCACCACGACGCGGAACTCCGCCAGTCGAGCAGCGATCGGCTCGAGCCCCTGGTGCTCGCCGCGGAAACCGTGTACCAGCACGATCGTCGTCGTTGCATCCTGCTCGCCGTACTCCCAGAACGCGGTGCGCACTCCGTCGACGTCGAGGTCGTGCCTGCGGGGTGTGACGCCGACCGCAACGCGCGAACCGGGGTGTGCGGAGGACGCGGGACGGGCTGACATCACGCTCAAGTGTAGGTGGACCCGTTGTGTCGTCGTTCTAGACTCGATGGACGCGCGCAACCGAAGTCTCAGGAGCATCGCCAGTGACCTTCACCGCACCCATCCAGCTGCCAGGTCTGACTCTCGATCCGCAATGGTACCGGCGCGCTGTCTTCTACGAGGTGATGGTTCGCTCGTTCGTCGACAGCAACGGAGACGGAACAGGCGACATCCAAGGCCTGGTCTCGAAGCTGGACTACCTGCAGTGGCTCGGTGTCGACGCGCTGTGGCTGCCGCCGTTCTTCAGCTCTCCGCTCCGCGACGGCGGATACGACGTGGCCGACTACCGAGCGATCATGCCGGAGTTCGGCACCCTCGACGAGTTCCAGGACCTCGTCACCAAGGCGCACGAGCGCAACATGCGGGTCGTGATCGACCTGCCGCTCAACCACACCAGCGACCAGCACGAATGGTTCCTGTCATCCCGCAGCGACCCCGAGGGGCCGTACGGCGACTTCTACGTGTGGAGCGACACGGATGACAAGTGGCCAGACATCCGCATCATCTTCACCGACACCGAGGACTCGAACTGGGCGTTCGACTCCGAGCGCAGGCAGTTCTTCTTCCACCGGTTCTTCTCGCACCAGCCAGACCTCAACTACAACAACCCCGCCGTGCACGATGCCGTCTTCGACATCGTGCGGTTCTGGCTCGACATGGGGGTCGACGGTTTCAGGCTGGATGCCATCCCCTACCTCTACGAGTCCGATGAGGGCAACGGCGAGGGCGAGCCCCCTACCCACGAGTTCATCAAGCGACTGCGGGCGATGCTCGACCACGAGTACCCCGGTCGCGTCATGATCGCGGAGGCGAACCAGTGGCCGCGCGAGGTCGCCGCGTTCTTCGGCACCGACGACGAGCCCGAGTGCCACATGGCCTTCGACTTCCCGGTGATGCCGCGCATCTTCTACTCCCTCAGGTCGCAGCGAGCCGACGAGCTGGTGCGGGTGCTGTCGGAGACCACCGACATCCCCGACGGCGCAGGCTGGGGCGTCTTCCTGCGGAACCACGACGAGCTCACCCTCGAGATGGTGAGTGAGGAGTACCGGCAGGCGATGTACGGCTGGTACGCGTACGACCCGCGGATGCGCGCCAACGTGGGCATCCGTCGTCGCCTCGCCCCGCTGCTCGACAACTCGCGGGCCGAGCTCGAGCTCGCGCACGCGCTGCTGTTCTCGCTGCCCGGCACACCGTTCCTCTACTACGGCGACGAGATCGGCATGGGCGACAACATCTGGCTGCCCGACCGCGACTCGTCCCGCACCCCGATGCAGTGGACGCCCGACCGCAACGCCGGCTTCTCGAGCGCGGACCCCGGCAAGATCTACCTGCCCGTCGTGCAGTCGCTCGTCTACCACTTCAACCAGGTGAACGTCGAAGCCCAGCTGGCGCAGTCGCGGTCGCTGCTGCACTGGATCAGGAACGTCATCTACGTGCGCAAGGCCCACCCGGTCTTCGGGCTCGGCTCCATCACGGTGCTGCCGAGCGACCACTCGTCTGTGCTCGCCTTCGTGCGCTCCTACAAGGGCAGCGGCACAGTGCTCGGCGAGCAGCCGGAACACGTGCTGTGCGTGTTCTCGTTCTCGCACAACCCCGTCTCGGTCACCCTCGACGCCCCGGACTTCGCCGGACGCGAGCTCTACGACCTGTTCGGCGGAGGGCAGTTCCCCACCATCGCAGAGGACGGCCGCTTCACCCTGACGCTGGGCACCCAGAGCTTCTTCTGGCTCCATATCGAGTAGTTCCGCGCGCCGGACTGCGCCGTCCGCGCGCCGGTCCCCGCCCGGCGCACCGCGGCCGAGTTGGCGCGTGGTCGCCTCCGGCGCCGTACACGCCGCCGCCTCGTGGAGCGTCTCGCGGATCCCTCATTCCCCACTCTCCCCGCCGAGCCACCACTTTCCTGCCGAGCCACCACCTTCTCCACCAGCCACCACACTGCCGCCGAGCCACCACTTTGTCGCCGAGCCACCACCTTGTTAGCGCGGTTTCGGTGGTGGGTCGGCGCGTCAGTGGTGGGTCGGCGGGCCGGGCGGGGAACGGCAGGCCGCCGAGCGCGGCGCGGCAACGATGGTTCGTCGGTGGTCGCTCATAACGTTGCAGCCATGAAACGATGGCACGACGAACTCGGCGTATTCGACCTGGAGACAACCGGAATCGACGTCGACACGTCGCGAATCGTCTCGGCGCACGTCGGGCTGCTGGATGCCGAGGGCGGCGTCATCGAACGCCTGGACTGGCTCGTGAATCCCGGTGTTCCCATTCCCCCCGGCGCTACGGAGGTGCACGGCATCAGCACGGAGCGCGCACGCACAGATGGGCGCTTCGCTCCCGACGCCGTGCGCGAGATCGTCGCTGCGCTGCGTGCGCTGCTGCACCGCGGCATCCCCATCGTCGCCTACAACGCTCCCTATGACTTCTCGCTGCTCGATCGTGAGGCGCGCAGGCACGGCATCGAGCCGCTGCGTGACCCCGAGCCGATCGTCGACCCGCTGGTCATCGACAAGGCGGTCGACAAGTACCGGAGGGGCAAGCGCACGCTGGAGCTCACCGCCGGGCACTACGGCGTCGGGCTTATCGGCGCGCACGACGCCGGTGCGGATGCCATCGCCGCGGGACGCGTCGCCCAGGCCATCGCCAAGACGTTCCCCGACGAACTGGACGTGGATGCCGTGCAGTTGCACCGGCTGCAGGTGCGGTGGTGCCGGGAGCAGGCGGATGACTTCCAGGCCTACATGCGCAGGGTCAGAGACCCCGGCTTCGTCGCGATCGGCGACTGGCCGCGCCGCTGACGACATCCACGGCCCGCCGCATCCCCGAACATCGGAGCGGATGCGAAAAGGCCCCCGTCGCCGACGGGGGCCTTTTCGTGAGGATCTTTACTTGCCGAAGTTCTTGAAGCGCTGGTTGAACTTCTCGACGCGGCCAGCGCTGTCGAGGATGCGCTGCTTGCCCGTGTAGAACGGGTGCGACTCGCTGGAGATCTCGACGTCGATCACGGGGTAGGTGTTGCCATCCTCCCACTCGATCGTCTTGTCGCTGGACACCGTCGAACGGGTCAGGAACGTCGCACCGGAAGCGAGGTCACGGAAGACCACCGGCGCGTAATCGGGGTGAATGTCAGACTTCATCAGGACTTCCTCGAAAGTGTGGATTGGTGACTTGACGCGCCGCGGATGTCGGGCACGGAAGCATGGTGGACCGGGACTCTCATCCACGGCCGAACAAACAGTTTAGCAGACGGCTCAGGCGCCTTCGGTCGCGACCTTGGCCCTCGCCGCGTAGCGCCCGTCGTGCGACGTGACCTCGATCGGCAGTCCGAACGTCTCGGTGAGGCGGTCGGACGTGAGGGTCTCATCGAGCGGGCCGGCGGCCACGATGCGGCCGTTCTTCAGCAGAAGAACGTGCGTGAAGCCTGTAGGGATCTCCTCGGCGTGGTGCGTGACCATGATCATCGCGGGCGACCGTGAGTCGCTCGCGTAGCCGCCGAGCAGCGTGACGAGCTCTTCGCGCGATCCGAGGTCGAGGCTCGCCGCCGGCTCGTCGAGGATGAGCAGCTCGGGGTCCGTCATGACCGACCTGGCGATCTGCACGCGCTTCTGCTCGCCATCGCTCAGGGTGCCGAACGCGCGGTCGGCCAGGTCGTCGAGCTTCCACTCCGCGAGCACTCGCCTGGCCCTGCGGGTGTCGATGTCTTCGTACTCCTCGTTCCACCTGCCGGTCACCGCGTACGCCGCGGTGAGCACGACGTCGAGCACGGTCTCCCGCTTCGGGATGCGCTTCGCCAGGGCGCTCGACGCGTAGCCGATGCGCGGCGTGAGCTCTGCCAGCTCGGCCTTGCCGAGCTTCTCATCGAGCACCTCGACCTTTCCGGAGGTCGGATGCGACGCAGCGGCGGCCAACTGAACGAGCGTCGTCTTCCCCGCCCCGTTCGGACCAAGGATGACCCACCGCTGGTCGGCCGTGACGGTCCAGTCCACGTCGTCCAGGATCGCGTTCCCGTCGCGCACGACGGACACGGAGCGGAGCGAGAGGACGGTGTTCGACATGCGATCTAGCCTATAGGTCGGGGCCAATGGTCTCAGGCCAGGGTGATCGCCCCTACTGCGCTACCAGGTGTCGGTACAGCGCCAGCGTCTGGTCCGCGATCGCCGACCACGAGAACTGGGTCTGGGCGCGAAGGCGGCCCGCTGCTCCCTGATCGTGGGCGCGCTGCGGGTCGGAGACCGCAGTGGTGAGCGCTTCGGCCATGTCGGCGACGAAACGCTCGGGGTCGAGCGGGGTTCCCGTGCCGTCGTTCGCCTGCTCGATCGACACCAGCTTGCCGGTCACGCCGTCTTCGACGACCTCGGGGATGCCGCCGGTCGCGGTCGCCACGACGGGAAGGCCGCACGCCATCGCCTCGAGGTTCACGATGCCGAGCGGCTCGTAGATCGACGGACAGACGAAGACCGTCGCGGCGCTGAGCAGTGCGGCGAGCTCGTGTTGCGGGAGCATCCTGTCGATCCAGACCACGCCGTCACGCGTGCCCTGCAGGTCGCGCACCAGGCCGGTCACCTCGGCCATGATCTCCTTGGTGTCGGGAGCGCCGGCGCAGAGCACGAGCTGTACCTCCGGCGGCAGTGCTGCAGCGGCCCTGAGGAAGTACGGAAGGCCCTTCTGCCGAGTGATGCGACCGACGAAGATCACCGTGGGGCGGTCGGGGTCGACGCCGAGGGACCGCACCAGGTCGGGGTCGTCGACGATGCGCCAGCGCTCGAGATCGATGCCGTTGTAGATCACGTGCGTGCGGGCGGGGTCGACGTTCGGGTACACGCGCAGGATGTCGCGACGCATGCCCTCGCTCACGGCGATGACGGCGTCGGCGGAGTCGTACGCCTCGCGCTCGACCCAGCTCGAGACGCGGTAGCCGCCGCCGAGCTGTTCTGCCTTCCACGGGCGCAGCGGCTCGAGGCTGTGCGCTGTGACCACGTGCGGGATGCCGTGCAGCAACTGCGACAGCCGGCCACCGTGATTCGCGTACCAGGTGTGCGAGTGCACGAGGTTCGCGCCCTCTGTCGCCTGCGCGAACTGCAGGTCGACGCCGAGTGTTCCGAGCGTCGCGTTGGCGCCCACCAGCTGCTCGGGAACGCGGTACGCGGTCGTGTCGGGTTCGTCGCGCGGTTCGCCGAAACAGCGCACCTGGACCTCGATCGACCGACGTAAGGCGCTGACCAGTTCGGTGACGTGGACTCCGGCTCCGCCGTAGATGTCCGGCGGGTACTCACGGGTCAGGAGATCCACACGCATGGGTCGACGCTACGGCATCCAGGGTGATTTCGCGCCTCCCATAACAAGGTTCAGGCCTGTCTCTGGCCGGGGGCCCACACCGGCCCTACTGTTGTGTCATGGCGAGCAAGAAGATCTTCGGCATTGTGTTGGCGGGTGGCGAAGGCAAGCGCCTGATGCCACTGACGGCGGATCGGGCCAAGCCCGCCGTGCCGTTCGGCGGCCAATACCGATTGATCGATTTCGCGTTGACGAACCTCGTCAACTCCGAGCTTCGCCAGATCGTGGTGCTGACCCAGTACAAGTCGCACAGCCTCGACCGTCACGTGTCGCAGACCTGGCGACTCTCCGGTCTGCTGGGCTCCTACATCGCGTCCGTTCCCGCGCAGCAGCGCCTCGGCAAGCGCTGGTTCTCGGGGTCGGCAGACGCCATTCTGCAGAGCCTCAACCTGATCCGTGACGAGAAGCCCGACATCGTCGTCGTGGTCGGCGCCGACCACGTGTACCGCATGGACTTCGCCCAGATGATCGACGCGCACATCGCGTCAGGGGCCGCCGCGACCGTCGCTGCCATCAGACAGCCGATCTCTCTCGCGTACCAGTTCGGGGTGCTCGAGATCGACCCGAGCGACCCCGAGCGCATCGCGGCGTTCCGCGAGAAGCCGAGCGACCCCGTCGGACTCCCCGATTCGCCGGACGAAGTGCTGGCATCCATGGGCAATTACGTCTTCGACACCCAGGCTCTCATCGAGGCGGTGCAGCGCGACGGCGACCGTCCCGACTCGAACCACGACATGGGCGGCGACATCATCCCCGACTTCGTGTCGCGGCAGGAGGCTGGCGTCTACGACTTCCGTCGCAACGACGTGCCGGGCTCGACCGACCGCGACCGCTACTACTGGCGCGACGTGGGAACCATCGACTCGTTCTTCGAGGCGCACCAGGACCTGGTGTCCGCCCTGCCGATCTTCAACCTCTACAACGACGAGTGGCCGATCTTCAGCCAGCAGCTGAACTCCCCGCCCGCCAAACTCGTTCGCGACGTGCGCGGCGCGATCGGCACCACGATCGACTCGATCGTGTCACTCGGCTCCGTGATCAGCGGGGCACACCTGGAGCGCAGCGTGCTCGGACCGTGGGCGAGGGTCGGGTCGGGAGCACATGTGGTCGACTCGGTGATCTTCGACCGTGCGGTGATCGAGCCGAACGCCTTCGTGGGCCGGGCTATCCTCGACAAGGACGTCATCGTGAGCGAGGGTGCCAAGATCGGCGTCGACCCCGAGCGCGACCGTGCGCGGGGCTTCACCGTCACACCGTCCGGCCTCACCGTGGTCGGCAAGGGAGTCCACGTCGTTCCATGAGCACTGCAGAGCCCGCATCGTCGGCCCGATTCCTGGTGGTGCTCGATGTGGACTCCACGCTCATCCATGACGAGGTCATCGAACTGCTCGCCGAGCATGCGGGCACCCGCTCGATGGTCGCAGAGATCACCGAGCGCGCCATGCGCGGCGAACTCGACTTCGGCCAGAGCCTCAGGGAGCGCGTCGCGACCCTCGAGGGCCTGAGCGATTCGGTCTTCGACGAGGTGGCGGAGCGCATCAGGGTGACAGACGGTGTTCCCGAGCTCGTCGCGGGTGTTCACGCTGCCGGCGGCATCGTCGGCGTGGTGTCAGGGGGCTTTCACGAGCTGGTCGATGCGCTGGCCGCGCGGCTGGATCTGGACCGTTGGCGTGCCAACCGGCTCGAGGTGGTCGACGGAGTGCTCACGGGCAGGGTCGAGGGACCCGTCATCGACGCCGCTGCGAAAGAACAGGCGCTGCGCGAATGGGCAGTGGATGCCCGTGTGCCGCTCTCGAGGACTGTCGCGATCGGAGACGGTGCGAACGACCTCGCCATGATGGCGGCGTCAGCGCTGTCCGTGGCGTTCTGTGCGAAGCCCGCCGTGCGGGAGCGTGCGAGCGTCGCCGTCGACACGCGGGACCTGTCTCAGGTGCTGCCGATGCTCGGTCTGCGGGGCTGAGCGTTCGTCATCCTCGGTGTTCGGAATCGCCGGCGGACGACTCGTCGGGCGTGACGGAGCCGGAGCCGGTCTGATCGAGGGCTTCCGGCGAAGGTGTCGTGCCCTCCCCCAGCACGTACACGTCGTCGGGTTCGGCGTCGCTTGAGTCGTCGTCCGGCGCGGCGCCGAATGGGATCGGCGTTCCCGTCAGTGCGGGTCTGGCCGGTGCACCTGCCGCGAGGGGGCCACCCGGCCTCGACGACCAGCGAGTCAGCGGAAGGTAGCCGTCGATCGCCTCGTCCTCGGTCTCCTCGTCGGTGAAGGCCTTCGACGCGGCCTTCTGCACGCGCACGGCCTCCTTGCGCTGCTCCTCGGGGTCGTCGGCGTTGATGCGGCGGAACTCTCCCACCGCAGCGCGCCAGAGCAGGAAGAACCCGATCAGGATGAACAGGATCCACTGGATCATGTACGAGTAGTGGTACCCGACGCCCTCCGCCGGTGGTGACGCCTGCACGCGGGAGAGTCCTTGGCTGGTCGAGCTCGGCGAGACGATGACGCCCCACGCCCCTGAGTACACGTCGCCTCCGACCACGGGAGCGAGCTCCTGGAGGTCGACCGACTCGATCTGCCCGTTCTGCACGCCGCCCTCGCCGCGCTTGGCCTGGCTCGGCTGAAGACGGGCGACGACGTCCACGGATCCGCTCGGAGGTGCCGGGCGCCTGGTCGGCTTCGTTCCATCGCTCGTCGCGGAGACCCAGCCGCGGTTCACCAGGAACGTGCCGCCCGAGTCGAGCTTCAGCGGCGTGATCACCTGGAAGCCGGTCACCCCGCTGCGCACCGCGTTGCGCACGTAGAACTGTTGTCCGGCATCCCACGTGCCGCTCATCGTCACGCGTCGCCACACCTGGCTCGGGTCGTAGGAGGACTTCGTGGGCAGCGCGGTCGTCAGCGGCACGGCCGGAGCCGCGAAGTTGGCCGCGTAGAGGTGGTTGTCGATCGACGCGCCGCGTCCCCTGTCGAACTGCCAGAGTGCGAGCCCCGCGCAGACCAGTGCGAAGGCGAGGGCGATCGCGAAGTACCCGATCCAGCGTCCGGTGCGCAGGAACTGCCATCCGGTGAGGCCTTCGGTGACCGTGTCGTAGACGGCGGCGGGCTTCGCGACGCCGCCCGCCGTTGTGCGACGCGACAGCTCGCTTGTGCGGCGCGCGACGGCGTCGGAAGCAGGCGTCGGCGGCACGGTGCTCGGTCCCTTCATGGCGTCTCGAGGCTAGTCCGGCTTGCTGTGGAACGGCCCGCCGGAGGAATCCGTGCGGTCTTAGTGCCCCATCCCCATGCCGCCGTCGACCGGGATGACGGCGCCGGTGATGTACGACGCGTCGTCGGAGGCGAGCCACGCGACGGCCTTCGCGACCTCGGATGACTGGCCGTAGCGACCGACGGGGATGGACCTCATGTACTCGGTCTGCTGCTCGGGGGTCAGCTCCGCCGTCATGTCGGTCTCGATGAAACCCGGAGCGACGACGTTCGCCGTGATGCCCCGCGCCCCGAGCTCACGGGTGAGCGAGCGCGCCATGCCGACCAGTCCGGCCTTCGACGCCGCGTAGTTCACCTGCCCGGGAGACCCGAAGAGGCCCACGACGCTGGAGATGAGGATGACGCGGCCGAATCGACCCTTGAGCATCCCCTTCGATGCGCGCTTGATGACCCGGAAGGCGCCGCCGAGGTTGGTGTCGACCACCGCGTCGAAGTCCTCGTCGCTCATCCGCAGCAGCAGCGTGTCGCGAGTGATGCCCGCGTTCGCCACGACCACCTCGACCGGGCCGAGCTCGGCCTCGACCGCCGAGAACGCCGCATCGACCTCTGCGCTGTCCGTGACGTCGGCGCGCACCGTGAGCGAGCCGATCGGCCCTTCGCCGCTTCGTGCCGTGATCGCCACCCGGTGTCCTTGGGCGACGAACTCTTCGGCGATCGCGCGGCCGATTCCTCGGTTCCCTCCGGTGATGAGCACGGTGCGAGGCGTCGTCATGTGGCAGTCCTTATGGGTCAGGTGGTGATTCGGCAACCCAGTCTAGGGTCCCGATCGTCGCGGCATCACCCCGTTATCCGACCCGGTGCAGTGCACGTAGTCTTGGTGGGTGGGTCGCACGAGCGGCTCGCGCACAGGAGCTGCACCGATGAAACACGACTCGATCACATCGTTGCCGCACGCCCCCGCTGACGAGCGTCGCACTCGCATGCTCGAGTACACGGTGATGATGTCGATCCGTGTGCTCTGCATCGTCTCGCTGATCTGGGTACGCGGATGGTGGCTCCTGATCCCTGCGGCCGGCGCCGTGTTCCTTCCGTACTTCGCTGTCGTGGTGGCGAACGCCGTGCGGCCTCGCCCCGCCACTCCTCTGCGCCCGGGAAGCATCCTTCCCGCCGGTCCTCAGGCGCAGCCGACGGATGACCACGCCGACGACGGCCCCGGCGATCGCGGAGACGGCTCAGACGACCGTGGAAATGCCGGTCGGCCCACCGATGGGACCAACGGCAGCGATGGTGGCGACGGGGGCGGCGACAGCGGCGAGGACCACGACGGGCGGGCGTCGTGAGCCTGCTCGACGCCCTGGGCGGTGAGCCTGAGGCGCAGACGTGCTCGCGGGCGGGATGTCGAGCGACGGCGACCTGGCGGATCGACTGGCGCAACCCGCGCATCCACTCCGAGGATCGGCGCAAGACCTGGCTGGCCTGCGACGAGCACGTCGACTTCCTGCGCGAGTTCCTGGCCGCGCGCGACTTCCCACTCGAGCTGACGCCGCTGGATTAGTGCTTACGCCAGCGCTATCAGGTCGGCGTAGTCGGCGTTCCAGTGGTCCTCGACGCCGTCGGGCAGGATGAGCACCCTTTCAGGATTCAGCGCCTCGACCGCTCCCGGATCGTGCGACACCAGCACCACTGCACCCTCGTAGTGGGCGAGCGCATCGAGGATCTGGTCGCGGCTCGCCGGATCGAGGTTGTTCGTCGGCTCGTCGAGCAGCAGCACATTGGCGCCGGAGACCACGATCATCGCGAGCGCGAGACGGGTCTTCTCACCGCCGGACAGCACGCCGGCAGGCTTGTGGACGTCGTCGCCCGTGAACAGGAACGAGCCCAGCACCTTGCGGGCCTCGGTCTCCGTCAGGTTCGGCGAGCTGGAGACCATGTTCTGCAGCACCGAGCGTGCGATGTCGATGGTCTCGTGCTCCTGCGCGTAGTAGCCGATGCGCAGCCCGTGCCCCGGCTCGATGCTGCCCGTGTCGGGCTGGTCGACGCCGCCGAGGATACGCAGCAGTGTCGTCTTCCCCGCACCGTTGAGCCCGATCACGACGACCTTCGATCCGCGGTCGATGGCGAGATCGACGGCCGTGAAGATCTCCAGCGATCCGTAGCTCTTCGAGAGGTCGGAGGCCATGATCGGCGTGCGGCCGCACGGCGCGGGCGTCGGGAAGCGCAGCTTGGCGACACGGTCCTCCTGGCGCACCTCCTCGAGGCCGGAGAGCAGGCGCTCGGCGCGCGCGACCATCTGGTGAGCAGCGGCGGCCTTGGTGGCCTTCGCGCCGAACTTCGCGGCCTGCAGCTGAAGTGCCGTCGCCTTCTTCTCGGCGTTGACGCGCTCCTTCTTGC
Organism: Humibacter soli; assembly: GCF_054779035.1. NCBI lineage: Bacteria > Bacillati > Actinomycetota > Actinomycetes > Micrococcales > Microbacteriaceae > Humibacter > Humibacter soli. The sequence goes on from NZ_BAAGYX010000001.1 coordinate 780,552, forward strand.
GGCGCTCCTCGTCGGCCGCGCGCTGCGCCTGGTAGGCCTTCCAGCCCATGTTGTACATGTCGATGACCTGGCGGTTCGCGTCGAGGTAGAAGACGCGGTTGACGGTCTCGCCCACGAGCTCGACGTCGTGGCTGATGACGATGAGGCCGCCCTTGTAGCCCTTCAGGAACTCGCGCAGCCACACTACGGAGTCGGCGTCGAGGTGGTTCGTGGGCTCGTCGAGGATCATCGTGTCTGCATCCGAGAACAGGATGCGCGCGAGCTCGATGCGGCGACGCTGACCGCCGGACAGGGTCTTGAGCGGCTGGTCGAGGATGCGATCGGGCAGCGAGAGGTTGTGGGCGATGGACGCCGCCTCCGCCTCGGCCGAGTAGCCGCCGAGGGTCTCGAACCGCTCGGTGAGGTTCGCGTACTTCTTCATGGCCCGCGCCGCGGCATCCACGTCGTCGGAGGCCATGGCCATCGACGCCTCGTGCATGCCGATAGCGAGCGTGCCGAGGCCACGGGCGTCGAGGATCCGCGTGCGTGCCAGCATCTCCGGGTCGCCGCTGCGTGGGTCCTGGGGCAGGTAGCCGAGCTCGTCCGAGCGCTCGACGCTGCCCTCGCTCGGCAGCACGTCGCCGGCGAGAACCTTGGTGAGGGTGGTCTTGCCCGCACCGTTGCGGCCGACCAGCCCGATCTTGTCGCCGGCCGCGACGCGGAACGTCACACCCGACATCAGCGTGCGCGCGCCGACGCGGATCTCGAGGTCGTGCACGGCGAGCACAGGCAGGGTCCAGTTCTGTCGGCGGTGATGGGGTGATGCGCGATGGCGCCCATCAAGGGTATCCGACGTGCACGGTCGAAGGATGCTCCGATCGCTGTTAGGGTTGCCTAACCTAACTCGATGATGGGAGACCCCAGTGCCACGACGCACAGTCCTCGCCGCCGCAGCGGCAGTAGTGACCGCCGCCGCCCTGCTTCTGACCGGATGCTCCGGCGCGACGAACGCCGACGCCTCGGCGGGAACCGGAGGCTCGACATCCGATGCCGCATTCCCCGTGACGATCAAGCACGTCTACGGCTCCACGACCATCGAGTCGAAGCCCAAGCGCGTCGCAACGGTCGCCTGGTCGAACGGCGAGGTGCCGCTCGCGCTCGGGGTCGTGCCGGTCGGTATGGCGAAGGCGACCTGGGGTGACGAGGGCAAGGGCGTGTACCCGTGGGTCGCCGACCGGCTGAAGACGCTCGGCGCTAAGACGCCGACGCTGTTCGACGAGACCGACGGCATCGACTTCGAAGCGGTTGCGGACTCGAGGCCCGACGTCATCCTCGCCGCGTATTCGGGACTCACGAAGGAGGACTACGAGACTCTCTCCAAGATCGCGCCGACCATCGCCTATCCCGACGTGGCGTGGGGTACCTCGTACGAGGACACGATCCTGATGGACGCCAAGGCGATCGGGCTCGAGCCGCAGGGCGAGGCGCTCGTGAAGAAGCTCCACTCCGAGGTGAACGCGTCGCTGGCGAAGCATCCGGTGCTCGACGGCAAGAAGATCCTCTTCTCGTACATCGACCCGAAGGACCACAGCAAGATCGGCTTCTACACGAGCCATGACACGCGACCCGGCTTCCTCGAGGACCTCGGGCTCCCGACGCCGACCGTGGTGAAGGAGGAATCGGCGAAGACCGACGAGTTCTACACTACGGTGAGTGCCGAGCAAGCCGACCGCTTCGACGACGTCGACCTCTTCGTCACCTACGGCGACGACCCCGCAGCCATGATCAAGGAGCTGCAGGCAGACCCGCTGCTGTCGAAGATCCCCGCCATCGCGGCCGGCCACATCGCGGTTCTGAAGAATGCGACGCCGCTGGCAGCGTCGGCGAATCCCTCCGCGTTGTCGATCGGCTGGGGCATCGACGACTACTTCACCCTGCTCGCCAACGCGCTGGGCTGAGCCGTTGACCGCCACCGACGTGCGCGCGGCGCCGCAACGGGTCGCAGCGCTGCGGAATACCGCGAGTGTGCGACTGCTCTGGATGGTCGTGCTGCTGTCGGCGATCGTCGCCCTGTGCGCCGCGTCGGTGGCGTTCGGCGTGCGTGAGGTGTCACCGCACGACATCCTCGCCGCTCTCGGCGGTGACACCAGCACCGTGGCACGCGCCGCCGTCGTCGCACGCATTCCCCGCACCGTGCTCGCCCTTCTCGTCGGAGCCGCCTTGGCGATGTCGGGCACGGCCATGCAGGCCGTGACCCGCAATCCGCTGGCCGATCCGGGCATCCTCGGCGTCACGAGTGGCGCAGCGCTGGCCGTCGTGATCGGCATCGCGTTCTTCGGGATGTCGTCCCCGTACGCCTACCTTGCGGTGGCCATTGCTGGGGCAGCCGTCGCTGCCGTGTTCGTCTACGCCGTCGGGTCGCTCGGCAGAGGCGGAGCGTCACCGCTGAAACTCGCCCTGGCGGGAGCGGCGATCTCCGCTGCATTCACCTCGCTCGTCAGTGCCGTGCTCCTCCCCCGCGTCGACGTGGTCGAGTCGTTCCGCTTCTGGCAGATCGGCGGCGTGGGTGGCGCGACCTGGGATCGGATCGGAGCGGTCGCGCCCATCCTCGTGGTCGGTGCCGTGGTGTGCGTGGTGATGGCACGAGGGATGAACTCGCTCGCGCTCGGTGACGAGCTCGCTACGGGGCTCGGCGTGAACGTTGTTCGTTCCCGTCTCGTCGCGTCAGCGGGCGCGGTCGTGCTTTGTGGCGCGGCGACGGCGATCGCCGGCCCGATCGGCTTCGTCGGCCTCGTCGTGCCGCACGTCTGCAGGCTCCTCGTGGGCACCGACCATCGCTGGTTGCTGCCCTTCAGCGCGGCCGTCGGAGCAGCCCTGCTGGTGGCGGCCGACATCGTCGGTCGGCTGGTCGGCCGCCCGACGGAGATCGACGTCGGCATCGTGACCGCCGTCATCGGAGCGCCGTTCTTCATCTGGATCGTGCGACGCCAGAGGGTGAGGGAACTGTGAGCACGGGTATCCTCACCGCCGACACGGTCGGAAGCTCTGCGGAAGGAGCCGTCGAACCTGCCATCGACGCGCGAGCCGTTGTCGCCGGCCGCAGGAAGCGCTCTCGTCGCAGTGCACTCGTGATCTCCGGACTCGCGGTCGCCGTGATCGTGGTGTTCCTCGTCACACTCATGGTCGGCCGCACGTTCTACGGACCGGTCGATGTGATCAAGGTGATCTTCGGAGAGACGGTGCCTGGGGCGTCCTTCACCGTCGGAGACCTTCGGCTGCCACGCGCGAGCCTCGGCCTGCTCGCTGGGTTCGCATTCGGCATCGCCGGGGCGACATTCCAGACCATGCTGCGCAATCCCCTCGCCTCCCCCGACGTGATCGGCATCAGCGCCGGCGCGAGCGCCGCCGCGGTGTTCGGCATCGTCATGCTGTCACTCGACGGTGCGGCCGTCTCATTGCTCGCGGTGGTCGGTGCGCTGGTGACCGCTGCCGCGATCTACCTGCTGGCGAATCGCCGCGGTTTCGCGGGAACCCGGCTGATCCTGATCGGGATCGGGGTGGCGGCGATGCTGGAGAGTGTCGTCTCGTACGTGCTCTCCCGCGCCGCGGCATGGGACCTGCAGACGGCCATGAGGTGGCTCACCGGGAGCCTGAACGGAGCGGACTGGTCGGGCGTGGCGCCGCTCGCCGTCGCGGCCGCCGTGCTCGCTCCACTGCTGCTCGCTCAGGGGCGTTCGCTGAGCGCTCTGCGACTCGGGGACGACTCGGCGACAGCGCTCGGGGTGCGTGTTTCGACCACGCGGGTGCTCGCAATGATCTCCGCGGTGGTTCTGCTGGCGATCGCCACGTCGGCAGCAGGACCCATCGCGTTCGTCGCGTTCATGGCGGGGCCGATCGCCGCCCGACTGGTCGGTCCCGGCCGCTCTCCCCTGCTGCCGGCGGGGCTCGTCGGCGCCCTTCTCGTGATGGTCGCCGACCTGGTCGGGCAGTTCGCCTTCGACGGCCGCTACCCGGTCGGCGTCGTCACCGGGGTGCTCGGTGCGCCCTACCTCGTTGTGCTGCTGACCAGGATGAACCGCTCGGGAGGAGCATCCCTATGACCGAACCCCACCTTGCCGAGTCCCACACGGCCCGAGCGCACAGCATCGTCGCGGACGATGTGACCCTCGCCTACGGAGACCGCATCATCGTCGACGGGCTCGACCTCACGGTACCGCCGGGGCGGATCACCGCGATCGTCGGCGCGAACGGCTGCGGCAAGTCCACACTGTTGCGTGCGCTCGCCCGCATCGTGTCGCCGAAGTCCGGGAGCATCCTGCTCGACGGCAAGGCGCTGCGCGACACGCCGACGAAACAGATCGCCCGCACGCTCGGGCTGCTCCCCCAGTCTCCGACGGCCCCAGAGGGAATCGCGGTGGCCGATCTCGTCGGAAGGGGACGGCATCCGCACCAGCGGTTCCTGACCAGGTGGAGCGGTGGCGACGACGAGGCTGTCGCGCGGGCGCTCGCCGTCACGGGCACCACCGAACTGGCCGACCGAGCCGTCGACGAACTCTCAGGCGGCCAGCGTCAACGCGTCTGGATCGCGATGGCTCTCGCGCAGGAGACGGAGGTGCTGCTGCTGGACGAACCGACCACGTTCCTCGATGTCGCCCACCAGGTCGAGGTGCTGGACCTGCTCGCCGATCTGAACCACGAGAGGGGAACCACGATCGTGATGGTGCTCCACGACATGAACCTCGCAGCGCGTTACGCCGACCACGTCTTCGCGATGCGCTCCGGTCGGATCGTCGCGGCGGGGACCCCGGACGAGGTCATGACAGAGCAGGTCATCGGCGCCGTGTTCGACCTTGACTGCGCGGTCATCTCCGATCCGGTGTCCGGCGCGCCGCTGGTACTCCCCCGCGGACGTCATCACGCACGTCGCATCGGACAGGCGGCATCACCGATCGCCGTACCGAACGGAGCGAGCGATGCCCGCTGAGTCAATGCGCTTCTTCCGCGCCAGGGTCGGGGCGATTCGCGACGTGACAACGAGCTTCAGGCGCTTCACGTTCGTCGGTGACGAGCTGTGCGACTTCGGCGATCCCGGCTACGACCAGCGGATCAAGGTGGTGTTCCCCACGTCGGGCACCGGACTCGACGCGATGCCGGCCGGGGATGACTGGTATCCGAGGTGGCGGCGGATGCCCGAAGACGCGCGGCCTCCGTTCCGCACGTACACCACCCGCGCCGTACGCAACGAGGACTGCGAGGTGGATGTCGACATGGTGTCGCACGATGTCGTCGGGCCGGCGTCCGCATGGATCGCCCGTGCGTCGGTGGGCGATGAGGTGCTCATCCTCGGCCCGGTGAAAGGGCATGACGGCGTGAGTCTCGGCGTCGACTTCGTTCCCCCAGCCCGCACGGGGAGCTATCTGCTCGCGGGTGACGAGACGGCGGCGCCGGCGATCGCGGTCATTCTCGAGCAGCTGCCGAGGGATGCCACGGGCGTCGTCGTGCTCGAGGTGCCGCATCACGCCGACGTGGCGTACCTGCCGGAGCATCCCGGCTTCGACCAACGCGTCGCCGCGCGTGCGGACGACCGACGGCACGGACACCTCGTCGCGACGGTGCGGGATGCGGTCGCCGAGCTCGTGCCGCCTGGCAGAGGCTCGGAGGTCGAGGAACTGCACGACGAGACGCTGTGGGAGGTGCCGCGCGCGGCCAAGGGCGGCGCTGCACTGAGGAGCGCGCCGCTCTACGCCTGGCTCGCCGGGGAGGCAGGAGCGATCACTGCCCTGCGCAGACACCTGGTGTCAGAGCACGGCGTCGACCGTCGTGCGGTCGCCTTCATGGGCTACTGGCGCCTGGGGAAAGCCGAGATCTGAAGGAGCACCCACCCTGTCGTGGGTTGAGGAGCACCGCGTAGCGGAGCGTCTCGAAACCTCGAACGTCTGCGGGCCGGGTTTCGAGACGGCGAAGGCTATATCGCGAAGCCGAGGGCGCGCATCATGTCTCGGCCGTCCTCGGTGATGCGCTCGGGGCCCCACGGCGGCATCCACACCCAGTTGATGCGGAACCTCTCGACGACGCCGTCGAGCGCCTCTGCCGTCTGATCCTCGAGCACGTCGGTGAGCGGGCACCCGGCGCTGGTCAACGTCATCGAGATGATGAGGGCGTCGTTCTCGTCATCCCATGCGAGGTCGTAGATGAGACCGAGGTCGACGACGTTGACGCCGAGCTCGGGGTCCATGACGTCTTTCAGCGCCTCTTCGACCTGGTCGTAGAGGGTGGGAGCGAGCGTCGAAGGCATGATTTCAGCGTACGCTCGTGGCCGCGTCGTCGGACAGCACGGCGTCGGTGTCGTCTTCGCCCTCGCTGACGAAGCGCACGTAGCCTTCTTCTTCAAGCTGCTCGGCCAGCTCCGGACCGCCCTCTTCCGCCACGCGGCCCGCGACGAAGACGTGCACGAAGTCCGGCTTGATGTAGCGGAGGATGCGCGTGTAGTGCGTGATCAGCAGCACACCGACCGAGGTGTTGTCGTGCGCGCGGTTGACGCCCTCTGAGACGATCTTGAGTGCGTCGATGTCGAGGCCGGAGTCGGTCTCGTCGAGCACGGCGAACTTCGGCTTCAGCAGCTCGAGCTGCAGGATCTCGTTGCGCTTCTTCTCTCCGCCGGAGAAGCCCTCGTTGACGTTGCGGGCAGCGAACGACGGGTCCATCTTCAGGTTGTCCATGGCCGTCTTGACGTCTTTGGTCCACGTGCGGATCGAGGGCGCCTCGCCGTCGATCGCCGTCTTGGCGGTGCGCAGGAAGTTCGTGTTGGTCACGCCGGGGATCTCCACCGGGTACTGCATCGCGAGGAAGAGGCCGGCGCGGGCGCGCTCGTCGACGGTCATGGCAAGGACATCCTGCCCGTCGAGCTCGATGCTGCCGCGGGTCACCTTGTACTTCGGGTGACCGGAGATCGTGTACGCGAGCGTGGACTTTCCCGAACCGTTCGGGCCCATGATGGCGTGCACCTCACCCGTGTTGATGGTCAGGTCGACGCCGCGGAGGATCTCCTTGGTGCCCTGATCCGTCTCGACGGTGACGTGCAGGTCGCGGATGGCGAGTGTAGACATTGCTCAGCTGGCTTTCGTGATTGTCGGGTCGATGAAGACGTCTCCGTCGATGAGCTCGACGGTGAAAACGGGGACCGGCTCGTAGGCCGGAAGATTGAGCGGCTTGCCCGTGACGAGCGAGAACTGCGATCCGTGCGCCCAGCACTCGATCGCCTCGCCCTCCACGAAGCCCTCTGACAACGAGATGTCGCCGTGCGTGCAGGTGTCGCCGATGGCGTGGATGTCGCCGGCGGAGTCCTTCACGAGTGCGATCGGCACTCCGCCGAGCACGACGCGCTTGGCTTCGTTCTCAGCGAGCTCGGATGCCGCGCAGACCCGCTCGGCGGTCACCGTGCGGCTCCGTCAGCGGCCGAGGCGGCGAGCTCGGCCTCGATCGCGTCCTGCAGGTGCGCCTCGAGCGCCGCGGAACCGATCTGCTGCACGATCTCGATGAGGAAGCCGCGCACGACGAGACGACGCGCCTCGTCCTCCGTGATGCCCCTGGACTGCAGGTAGAACAGCTGCTCGTCGTCGAAACGCCCGGTCGCACTGGCGTGCCCGGCCCCGACGATGTCGCCGATCTCGATCTCGAGGTTCGGCACCGAGTCTGCGCGCGCGCCCTCGGTGAGAACGAGGTTGCGGTTCTGCTCGTAGCTGTCGGTGCCGACGGCCTTCTGGCCGATGAGCACGTCGCCGATCCAGACCGTGTGAGCGGATGCCCCCTGCAGCGCACCCTTGTAGGTGACTCGGCTGCGCTGGTGCTGCTCGTCGTGGAAGACGTACACCTGGTGCTCGATGTATTGACCGGCATCCGCGAAGTAGGCGCCGTACGCCTCGATCTCGGCGCCGGGACCGGCGAGGTGCACGGCAGGGTTCAGGCGGATGAAGCCGCCGCCGAGGGAGACGGTGACGTGCTTGAGGCGTGCGTCGCGTCCGACCGACGCGAAGTGCGTCGAGACGTGCCTCGAGGCATCCGTCCACTCCTGAACGCTGACGAGCGTGAGCTGCGCGCCCTGTTCGAGGACGATCTCGACGTTCTCGGTCAGGCTGGCGTCACCCGTGTTGCGCAGGACGACGGTCGAGGTGCTCCCGGCAAGCGCGTGCACGATGGTGTGCGCTGCACGGTCGGTCTCGCCGAGGCCCGAGCGCAGCAGCACCGCCTCCCCCGCGTCGCCGGTCACCGTGACGAGGAGCGCCTCGTCGAACGAGCTCCAGGCGTTCGCTGAAGCCTTCTCCTCAGGGGTGCCCGCCGTGCCGATGAGTGCGTGGTCGCGACCGATCCACTCGGTCGTCACCCCGCCATCCGTCGTCAGCTCGGTGTCGTAACGGGAGCCGTCGAGACCGGGCTCGAAAAGCTGTGCGATGCGGGCGACGGGGGTGTACCGCCAGGTCGCCTCACGACCGGTGACCGCGCCGAAGTCTGCGACGTCTGTCGACGCGAAGCGCTCCGAGCGGGTCTGGACCGGGATGAACGTTGGTTCTGTCTCGGTGATGGTCATGCCTAACCGACACTGCCTTCCATGCCCATCTCGATGAGCTTGTTGAGTTCGAGCGCGTATTCCATCGGCAGCTCGCGTGCGATCGGCTCGATGAAGCCACGCACGATCATGGCCATGGCCTCGTCTTCCGGCATGCCGCGGCTCATCAGGTAGAAGAGCTGCTCCTCACTGACGCGGGAGACGGTCGCCTCGTGGCCGAGCTGCACGTCGTCGACACGGATGTCGATCGCAGGATAGGTGTCGCTGCGCGAGATGGTGTCGACCAGCAGCGCGTCGCAACGCACCGTGTTCGCCGCGTGGTGGGCATCCTTCTCCACCCGCACCTCACCGCGGTAGCCTGCACGGCCGCCACCGCGCGCGATCGACTTGGAGACGATCGAGGACTGCGTGTACGGAGCGAGGTGGATCATCTTCGCGCCGGCGTCCTGATGCTGACCGGGACCGGCGAAGGCGACGGAGAGCGTCTCGCCCTTCGCGTGCTCCCCCGCGAGGAAGATCGACGGATACTTCATCGTCACCTTGGAGCCGATGTTGCCGTCGATCCACTCCATGGTCGCGCCCTCGTGGGCGATGGCACGCTTGGTGACGAGGTTGTAGACGTTGTTCGACCAGTTCTGGATCGTCGTGTAGCGCACGCGGGCGCCCTTCTTCACGATGATCTCGACGACTGCGGAGTGCAGCGAGTCCGACTTGTAGATCGGGGCGGTACAGCCCTCGATGTAGTGCACGTAGGCGTCTTCGTCGGCGATGATGAGCGTTCGCTCGAACTGGCCCATGTTCTCGGTGTTGATGCGGAAGTAGGCCTGCAGCGGAATCTCGACGTGCACGCCCTTCGGCACGTAGACGAACGACCCGCCGGACCAGACAGCCGTGTTGAGCGCCGCGAACTTGTTGTCACCTGCGGGGATGACCGTGCCGAAGTACTCCTCGAAGAACTCGGGGTGCTCGCGAAGTGCGGTGTCGGTGTCCATGAAGATGACACCCTGCGCCTCGAGGTCCTCGCGGATCTGGTGGTAGACCACCTCGGACTCGTACTGTGCGGCGACGCCGCCGACGAGGCGCTGGCGCTCCGCCTCGGGGATGCCGAGCTTCTCGTACGTGTTCTTGATGTCCTCCGGCAGGTCATCCCAGGTCTGGGCCTGCTTCTCGGTCGAACGCACGAAGTACTTGATGTTGTCGAAGTCGATCTCGGAGAGATCGGCGCCCCAGGTGGGCATGGGCTTGCGTTGGAACATCGACAGCGCCTTGAGACGACGCTGGAGCATCCATTCCGGCTCGTTCTTGAGACCGGAGATATCGCGCACCACCTCGTCGGATAGTCCGCGCCGGGCGCTGGCCCCTGCTGCGTCTGAATCGGCCCAGCCGAACTCGTACTGGCCGAGGCCGGCGAGTTCTGGACGGTCGATGAGAACGTCTGACATTGTGAACACCTCGTTTTTCTTGCCGCCCGTGACCGGCTTCAGACCGGCTCCGAGCCTCGAATCGTGTCATCGCGGGTCGATGACACCGAGGCCAGATTGTGCGGATGGCTTGCGAGTGCCGACGATGCACTCCTGAACCCTGCAATTGTATAGGGCCGGGCGCGACAAAGGTGGATGCGGGCTCAACGATCGCTCAGCGCACCGGCGATTCCGCCGAGCGAGAAATACCGGTGCAACAGGCCGAAGAGCAGCAACGGTGGCAGCACGATCACGAGGATGAGCCCAGGAGTGCGTGCCGCCTGCAGGCCGATCGGGAGCGTGTACAGGTTGTTGCTCTTGATGAACACGGTGGCGACGAGGTAGTCGTTCCAGGTGAGCAGGAAGCAGTAGATCGCCGTCGAGATGATCCCCGGCCAGCAGCCAGGCAGCACGATGCGCACGAAGCCGCCCAGCACGGAGCATCCATCGAGCCACGCCGACTCCTCGAGCCTGACCGGGATGGTGTCGATGTACGCGGTGAGCATCCAGACGGCGACGGCGACCGCGAGGCCGATGTAGATGAGCGTCAGGCCGCCGAGCGAGTCGACGAGACCCGCGCCTGCGAACAGCACGAACAGCGGGATGACCAGCACGATGACCGGCAGCGACTGCACGACGAACAGCACGACCGAGTAGCCGGAGATGAGCCGGCCGCGTGCACGTGAGATGGCGTAGGCGGCCGGAGCGGCGATCGCGATGGCGACGACGGTGGTCGACGTTGCGACCAGCAGGCTGTTGCCCAGCCAGGTGAGCGCGGGCGTGTTCTGGAACGTCGCGATGAGCCCCGCGAGCGGTCCCCCTGGCGCTCCGGGGTATGCGGGCCGGAACGCGGCCGCGATCGTCGGCCAGAGCGGCACCGTGACGAGGGCGCAGATCAGGATGAGCGCGAGCGTCCTCGCTGCGGTGCCGATGCTGGTGCTCATCGGGGTCCACTCTGTCAGCGGGCCGGCGCGACGCCAAAACGGCGGGGTGCGGGCGTCTAGGTGAGGGTGCTTCCAGGACGCGAATGCCTGAGCAGGTTGTCTCGACGCGCCAGTGCTTCGGGCGAGTTCAGATCGTCCGCGCCGCGGCTCCCACCCGAACTTGCGAAGACTCCACGTTTGACCGGAACGCGATCCGAATCGCGGACCTCCGGCGGCACGTCGGTGGGCCACGCCTCGATCGCGTATCGCTCACCGTCCGGATGGTCGACCACGAGATCCCAGATGGCGTCATCACGGGTTCGATGGATACGGATGCGTACCCACCCCGGCCGAATCTCGTAGGTGTCGCCCAGATCGGCAGGTCCGTTTACCCTCAACCTTCCGCTCGGCACGTTGAGGGTTGCTTCCCCGGTCTCATCCCATTCGCCCACGACATCGTCGATCGGAGGCCCGTCGAGGACGATGACGGGAATCTCTAGTTCGCCGAGGGCAATGCCGGTGAAGACCCTCAGCTCTCGCTCGCGCGACCCGAGGAACCAGTTCGCTCCGTCCGGCTCTACGGCGGCGTAATTCGGTGTCGGGTCGTCTGCGTCGACGACCGAGAAGAAATGCCATTCGACGAAGACGGTGCCCACGCTCGAAGCATAGGTCGGCCGTGCCCGGCGATGCATCTTGAGCTCGAACAGATCATCGATTCGAATCGTCCACGGTGTCGATAACTGTCGAAGAAATGTCGGTGGCTGCTGGCAGGATCGGAGACATGAACAGCCCGCTATCCCATCTGTCGAGAGACTTCGACGCGGTGTGCGCGGTGTGGTCCGCGGCCACCGGTATTCGAGGGGCGGCGGGTATGAACGATCCTGGTGAGCCGTATGCAGCAGCCGTCGTCGCGGGGATGTCAGATGGCGAGTTGCTCGCAACGACGGATACGTTGGCCCGACTCGTGCGCGATGCGCAGGCGTTGCTCGCGCGGGTGGCAGCTGAGGTGGCCAAGCGCTCCCCCGTTGAACTCGGACGTGACGGGCTCGCGAAGAAGCGCGGATTCATGAACCCGGCTCAGCTGATCGCAGCCTCGACAGGCGGCCGGGCGTCCGAAGCGGCTCGACTGATCACCGTCGGCACCGAGACGTCGCCACGACGAGGGCTGACCGGCGAACAGCTTCCGGCGCAGCATCCTCACGTGGCGGCAGCACTGGCTGCCGGGGTCATCAGTATCGACGCGGCGGCGGCGATCACGACAATGCTTCGCAGGGTTGCGCCACGCGCCGACTCGGCGCACGCCGATCGCATCGAGAAGGTACTCGCAGAGCGCGCAGCCGAACTACCCTTCGATCTTCTGCTTCGTATCATCCGAGAAGCCGAAGCTCGACTCGACCAGGATGGCGTCGAACCACGCGAGGCCGAGCAACGGGCGGACCGCTCGCTGACCATCCGCAACGATGTGAACGGCATGATCCGTCTGATCGCCAGGCTCGATCCCGCGACCGCAGCGCCGGTGAGGGCGGCGATCGAGGCGATCGTGACCCACGACATTCGTGCGGCGCGGAAGCGTGTCGACGAGCCCGACGGCGCAGCGATCGACAGCTCCGTGATCGACGGCTCCGTGATCGATGACGCCCGAAGCATGCCGCAGATGCAGGCAGACGCATTGGCGATGATCGCGAGGCACGCCCTCGGGTGTGAGCGGGTACCGACGACAGGTTCGACCGCGATGGTGGTGCGGGTGGATCTCTCCGCTCTGACGGAGGGTCTCGGTCACGGCACCGTCGACGGTCTCGATCACCCCCTCTCAGCGGGAACGATCCGTCGCCTGGCCGCTTCGGCCGACATCATCCCCGCAGTCTTGGGTACCGAGAGCCTTCCGCTCGACCTCGGGCGGACTGCGCGTGGGTTCAGCGTGGCGCAACGCATCGCGCTGTCCGAGCGAGACGGCGGATGCGCGTGCTGTGGCCTTTCGGTCGCGTACACCGAAGCGCACCACATCAAGTGGTGGATGCGTGATGCGGGGCCGACAGATCTGAACAACGGGGTGCTGCTGTGTCCACCGTGCCATGCACGGATACATCAAGACGACTGGGCTATCCGCGTGGTCGATGGCGAAGTCTGGTTCATCCCGCCACCCGACGTCGATGCGTCACGAACGCCCCGCCTCGGTGGTCGGGCTCGGTTCGAGCTGCCGAAGGCCCTACATGCTGCATGAAGAACGGAGACCAGCGGATCGGCTTGGGGTGGATCAGCCGAGCTCAGCTGGCGCGTCCCGCCAGCGACTCGGACGAGGGCGCCGACGCACGAGATGCCGATGACTCAGCATTGGCCGGCGTGGTGTGCACGCTCGGGAAGAGCCCGGGATTCACGTCGAGCAGCACCCGAAGCACACCGACCCAGACGAGTGCGGCGAGCAGCAGGTGGATGGCCACGAGCAGCTCGGGCAACGCGGTGAGCGCCTGCACGGTCCCGACGATGCCCTGCACGAGCACGACTCCGAGGAACACGAGAGTGCGCATGAGCGGCAGCGTCGCACGCGACCGCCACAGCACGACGACGAGGGCGATCGCCACGACGAGGGTCGCGACACCGAGCGTCGCGTGCACGACGGTGATGTCGATCCAGTCGAAGCCCATGCGCGGCACATCCGCCGAATCACCGGAGTGCGGCCCCGACCCGGAGACCAGCGTGCCGGCAACGATGAGAACGGCTGTGAGGGACGCGAGCGTCCAGCTCAGAGCCCTTGCAGCCTTCGTGATGCGCGCGAGGGACTCGGCGGTGACCGCCTTCTCGTGCACACGGTGCCAGGTCAGCGTCGACGTGGTGAGCAGGGCCATCGCCATCAGGAAGTGGAAGGCGACGACATACGGGTTCAGCCCCGTCCACACGCTGATTCCACCCGCGATCGCGTTGGCGACGACGAGCCAGAACTGCGACCAGGCAAGACGCGTGATGCTGCGAACACGCGGCTTCTGCAGACGCGCGGCGATGATCACCCATGCGACCGCAAGGCACAGGACGGTCGTGAGCATGCGGTTCGAGAACTCGATGACAGCGTGGACCCCGAGGGCGGGCGTCGGTGCGAGGGAGCTGGCATCGCAGGTGGGCCAGGTGGGGCATCCGAGTCCTGAGCCCGTCACGCGCACGATGCCGCCGCCGAGCACGATCAGGATGCTCACGATGAGCGATGCCGTCGTCGCCCATCGCAGGGAACGCGGCGAAAGGGTGTAGCGGTCGGCGAGCCAGCCGAGGGGGGTGCGCAGAGCCATGACTAGAACGGGAGGAGCGGGTCGATGGCGATCGCGAGGAACAGCACCGACAGGTAGGTGATCGAGCCGTGGAAGACGCGCATCGGCGACGGGTTCTCGTGACGGATGGCCAACGAGTACAGCCGGTGCGTCTCGTAGATGAACCAGATGCCGGCGACCAGCGCGGTGAGCGTGTACACGAGCCCCATGTGCGCGACAGGGATGAGCAGCAGCGAGCACGCCACCGTCGCCCACGCGTAGAGGATGACCTGCAGACCAACGGCCGCACGACCCCGCGTCACGCCCAGCATCGGTACGCCGACGGACTTGTAGTCATCGCGGTACTTCATCGAGAGCGGCCAGTAGTGCGGCGGAGTCCACAGGAACACGACACCGAACAGGATGAACGGGGTCCAATCGAGCGACCCGGTGACGGCTGCCCACCCGATCAGCACGGGGAAGCATCCGGCGATTCCGCCCCAGATGATGTTCTGCTGCGTGCGGCGCTTGAGCCACAGCGTGTAGACGAAGACGTAGAAGAGGATGGCGCCCACCGACAGCAGAGCGGCCAGCCAGTTGGTCGTGAGGTAGAGCCACACGGTCGACGCGACGGCCAGCGTCCACGAGAAGACGTAGGCCTCACGAGGAGTGAGCTCACCGGTGACGAGCGGGCGGTTCTTCGTGCGCGCCATCACCTTGTCGATGTCGCGGTCGATGTAGCAGTTGAACGCAGCCGCGGATCCGGCGCTCATCGCACCGCCGATGACCGTCGCCGCAATGAGCCAGAGGTTCGGCACGCCGCCCTGCGCCAGGAACATCACCGGGATGGTCGTGACGAGCAGAAGCTCCATGACCCTGGGCTTCGTCAGTGCGACATATGCGGCGAACTTTCGCCGGAACCCGATCCTCGCCCGGGAGACCCGGCTCTCAACCGCTACGCCCATCGCTCCTCAATCACGTGACAACCCGCATTCGAGTCTAGGTCATGCGTTGAGGGTGGGATGTCGTGCCGATTGTGGACTCCGCACAGCGAACGACGGCCCCGCGACCCTCGAATCTGGCAATCTCCCTATACTTGGCAGTGCTCGCCCATCGATGCACTGCCCTGCTTCCGGCTCCGTCGGAGACGTCGGGTGAGGTGCATGGGTGCCGACGACGTCAGGGGCGCGCGCACTACCTCTCAAGCGGTGCGGGTCCGTTCGCCGGGTCCCGTGAACCGAATCGAAGCACTCAAGAAGGGTCAGTCTCAAGTGGCAGCACTGCAGTGGGATCCCATTGACAACAAGGCCGTCGACACCGCGCGAGTTCTCGCGGCGGATGCCGTGGAGAAGGTGGGCAACGGGCATCCCGGCACAGCGATGAGCCTGGCTCCTGCCGCCTACCTCCTGTTCCAGCGCGTGATGCGCCGCGACCCGAAGGATCAGCACTGGCTCGGCCGCGACCGCTTCGTGCTCTCGGCGGGCCACAGCTCGTTGACCCAGTACGTTCAGCTCTACCTCGGCGGCTACGGCCTCGAGCTCGACGACCTCAAGGCGCTCCGCACCTGGGGCTCGCTGACGCCCGGCCACCCCGAGTACCGCCACACGGACGGCGTCGAGATCACCACGGGACCGCTCGGCCAGGGACTCTCTTCCGCCGTCGGCTTCGCCTACGCCAGCCGCTACGAGCGCGGCCTGTTCGACCCCGACGCGGGGCCGGGCACGAGCCCGTTCGACCACTTCGTCTACGTGATCGCCAGCGACGGCGACCTCGAAGAGGGCATCACCTCGGAGGCGTCGTCGCTCGCCGGCCACCAGGAGCTCGGCAACCTCGTCGTCATCTACGACAGCAACCAGATCTCCATCGAGGACGACACGAACATCGCCTTCACCGAGGATGTGAAGGCCCGCTACGAGGCCTACCACTGGCACGTGCAGGTCGTCGACTGGAAGAAGACCGGCCAATACGTGGAAGACGTGCAGGAGCTCTTCGAGGCGATCGAGGCAGCCAAGGCCGTCACCGACAAGCCGTCGATGATCATCCTCAAGACGATCATCGGATGGCCCAGCCCGAAGAAGCAGAACACGGGCAAGATCCACGGCTCGGCGCTCGGCGCCGACGAGCTTCGCGCCGTCAAGGAGGTGCTCGGCTTCGACCCGGAGCAGACCTTCGAGGTCGCCGACGAGGTCATCGAGCACACCCGCAAGGCCATCGAGCGCGGAGCAGAAGAGCGCGCAGAGTGGCAGGTCGGCTTCGAGGCATGGGCCGAGGCCAACCCGGAGCGCAAGGCACTGCTCGACCGACTGCTCACCGGAGAGCTGCCCGAGGGCGTCGAAGACGCTCTCCCCGTCTTCGAAGCCGGCAAGGACGTGTCGACTCGCGCAGCAGGCGGCAAGGTGTTGAACGCCATCGCCCCTGTCGTCCCCGAGCTGTGGGGCGGCTCCGCCGACCTCGCGGAGTCCAACAACACGACCATCATGTCTGCGGCGTCGTTCGTGCCGTCCGAGCGCTCGACGCACGAATGGTCGGGCAACCCGTACGGACGTGTGCTGCACTTCGGCATCCGCGAGCACGCCATGGCCGCCATCCTGAACGGCATCGTGCTGCACGGGCCGACCCGTCCGTACGGTGGCACCTTCCTCATCTTCAGCGATTACCAGCGCCCGGCGCTGCGTCTTGCCGCGCTGATGAACGTGCCGTCGATCTTCGTCTGGACGCACGACTCCGTCGCCCTCGGCGAGGACGGACCGACGCACCAGCCGATCGAGCAGCTGACGGCACTGCGGCTCATCCCGAACTTCAACGTGGTGCGCCCCGGCGACGCCAACGAGGTCGCCTACGCCTGGCTCGAGCTGCTGAAGCGTCGTGGCGGCCCGGCGGGTCTCGCTCTCACCCGTCAGAACATCCCGGTGTTCGAGCGCGGCGACGGCCAGGCATCCGGCGACACCTTCGCCTCCGCGAAGAACGTCGCGAAGGGCGCCTACGTGCTCGCAGAGGCGCCGAACGGCACGCCCGACGTGATCATCATCGCGACCGGCTCCGAGGTGCAGCTGGCGGTGAACGCCCGCGAGGCGCTCAAGGCAGACGGTGTCAATGCCCGCGTGGTGTCCGCACCGAGCCTCGAGTGGTTCGAGGAGCAGAGCGACGAGTACAAGGAGTCGGTGCTTCCGGCATCCGTCACCGCTCGCGTCTCCGTCGAGGCCGGCAGGGCTCTCGGATGGCGCCCGTACGTCGGCGACAAGGGTCGCAGCGTGTCCATCGAGCACTTCGGCGCCTCAGCCGACTACAAGACGCTGTTCGAGAAGTTCGGCATGACGACGGACGCGGTCGTCTCGGCCGCCAAGGAATCGCTCGCCGCGCAGTAGTCGCACCGGGCAACGGAACGAAGCAGAAGAGAAGAAGAGGCGAGAGCAATGACCGAATCCCCCACCGCACGGCTCGCATCCGCTGGCGTGAGCATCTGGCTCGACGACCTGTCGCGTGAGCGCATCAACTCGGGCAGCCTGCAGAACCTGATCGACACGCGCAACGTCGTCGGCGTCACCACCAATCCGACGATCTTCGCCAACGCCCTCTCCAAGGGCGAGGCGTACGACGAGCAGGTTCGTGAGCTCGCCGCGGCAGGCAAGGACGTGCACGAGGCCGTCTTCGAGATCACCACGACGGACGTGCGCAACGCCGCCGACGTGTTCGCTCCCGTCTACGAGGCGTCCGGTCACAAGGACGGCCGAGTGTCGATCGAGGTGGAGCCCGGTCTCGCGCACGACGCGGCAGGCACCATCGCGCAGGCGAAGCAGCTCTGGGCGAAGGTCGACAAGCCGAACGCGATGATCAAGATCCCCGCCACCGAGGAGGGTCTCGAGGCGATCGCCGAGGCGACCGGCGCCGGCATCAGCGTCAACGTCACGCTCATCTTCAGCCTCGAGCGCTACCGCCAGGTGATCAACGCCTACCTCACCGGTCTCGAGACCGCGAAGGCTGCGGACATCGACCTGTCGACCATCCGCTCGGTCGCGTCGTTCTTCGTCTCCCGCGTGGACTCCGAGGTCGACAAGCGCCTGTCGGCGATCGGCACGCCAGAGGCCGACGCGCTCAAGGGTAAGGCCGCCGTGGCCAACGCTCGTCTCGCCTACCAGGTGTTCGAGGAGGCGTTCGACTCGGAGCGCGCCAAGGTGCTGCTGGCGGCAGGTGCGAACAAGCAGCGCCCGCTGTGGGCATCGACCGGCGTCAAGGACCCGGCATACCCCGACACGCTGTACGTGACCACGCTGGTCGCCGCCGACGAGGTCAACACGATGCCGGAGAAGACCCTCGAGGCGACGTTCGACCACGGCGATGTCGACGGCGACTCGATCGCCGGCACCTACGACGAGTCGAACGAGGTGCTGAACAAGATCGCAGCCCTCGGCATCTCCTACGACGACGTGACCCAGACGCTCGAAGACGAGGGCGTCGAGAAGTTCATCGTCTCGTGGAGCGAGCTGCTCGACACCGTGACCGAAGCACTGGAGCAGGCCGGGGCGAAGGCGAGCGTGAAGTGAGCTTCAAGATCCACGTCAGCGGCGGCGCGGAGGCTGCGGTCAAGCAGAACGTGCCGACGCTCGTCAAGGATCTGGTGGCTTCGGGCATCACCGCGCAGGACCCTGCTCTCTGGGGTCCCGACGCGGAGGCCGAGGCGGGAGACCGCCTCGGCTGGACCGAGGCCGTCGCCGTCTCGCGGCCGCTCGTGCCGCGCATCCTCGAGCTGCGTGAGAAGTTCCTCGCCGTCGGCGTGAACCACTTCGTGCTCGCCGGCATGGGCGGATCGTCGCTCGCGCCCGAGGTCATCACCACTACAGCGGGTGTCGAGCTCACCATCCTCGACACCACGGACCCCGGTCAGGTTCTCGAGGCGGTGAACGATCGTCTCGCGACGAGCGTTCTGGTCGTGTCGTCGAAGTCCGGCTCGACCGTGGAGACCGACAGCCACCGCCGCACGTACGAGAAAGCGTTCAGGGACGCCGGCATCGACCCGGCGGATCGCATCGTCGTGGTGACCGATCCCGGCTCACCTCTCGATGTCTCGGCCCGTGAGGCCGGGTACGAGGTGTTCAACGCCGACCCGACGGTCGGCGGCCGCTACTCGGCTCTGACCGCGTTCGGTCTCGTTCCGTCGGGTCTGGCAGGCGTCGACATCGAGGAGATGCTCGAAGAGGCGGAGACCATCTCGCTCGAGCTCGCGATCGACGACCCGACGAACCCCGGCCTGATCCTGGCCGCGGCGATCGCCGGTTCGTCGCCGCTTCGCGACAAGCTGGGGATCATCTCCGACGGCACGCACATCGTCGGGTTCGCCGACTGGGCCGAGCAGCTCATCGCGGAGTCGACCGGAAAGCTCGGCAAGGGCCTGCTCCCAGTCGTGCTCGACGTGGTCTCCCCCGAGCTCGGTGAGAAGCTGCCCGACCTTCAGCTCGTGCGCATCGTCGACAATGCGACGGCCCACCACCTGTTCCCCGCCGATCGGCACCACGGCGAGATCCTCGTCTCCGGCACCGTCGGCGCGATGTTCCTGGTCTGGGAGTACGCGGTCGCCGTCGCCGGCAGGCTGCTCGGCATCAATCCGTTCGACCAGCCCGACGTGGAGTCCGCCAAGAAGGCCGCCCGCGGCCTGCTCGACTCCCGCCCGGAGCCGACCGAGCCGGCCTTCGTCGACACCGGCATCGAGGTACGAGGCGACGCGGCCCTGCTCGGCGACGCCACGACGGTGGATGCCGCGATCGGAGCGCTGCTCGCCACGTTGCCTGACGACGGATACGTTGCGGTACAGGCCTACGCGAACCGGGTAGCGCTGCCGCAGCTGGCAGGCATCCGCGACCTGCTCGCCGCGCGTGCCAAGCGACCCGTCACGTTCGGCTGGGGGCCGCGCTTCCTGCACTCGACGGGCCAGTTCCACAAGGGCGGCCCTGCCGTCGGCGTCTTCCTGCAGATCCTGACGCGGGAGACGGACGACCTGCAGGTGCCCGACCGTCCCTTCACCTTCGGGCAGCTCATCAGCGCCCAGGCCGCCGGGGATGCCGCCGTGCTCGCTGAGCACGACCGTCCCGTTCTCACCATCACGCTGACGGACCCCGTCTCGAACATCGAGACGCTGTTCGGCGACGTGGACGCCTGAACCGACACGAGGAGATCCATGCCACCGGTGGACATCACAGCGGACTCCAATCCGCTCAGGGTCCCGACCGACCGCCGACTCAACCGCATCGCGGGGCCGAGCAGCCTCATCATCTTCGGAGTGACGGGTGACCTGTCGCGCAAGAAGCTGATGCCTGCCGTCTACGACCTCGCCAACCGCGGCCTTCTGCCACCCGGCTTCGCGCTCGTCGGCTTCGCCAGGCGCGACTGGGAGGACGAGGACTTCGAGAAGGTCGTCTACGACGCCGTCAAGCAGTACTCCCGCACGGAGTTCCGTGACGAGGTGTGGCGGCAGCTCGCTCAGGGCATCCGCTTCGTCTCCGGCGAGTTCGACGACGACCAGGCGTTCGAGCGACTCAAGAAGACCGTCGAGGACCTCGATCGCAACAGGGGAACCATGGGCAACCACGCGTTCTACCTGTCGATCCCGCCGAAGGCCTTCCCGCTGGTCACCGAGCAGCTCCGGCGCTCCGGGCTCGCCGAGCAGTCGAACGGGTGGCGCCGCGTCGTCATCGAGAAGCCGTTCGGCAGCGACCTGAAGACCGCCCGCGAGCTGAACAAGGTCGTCGAGTCGGTGTTCCCGCCCGACGCGGTGTTCCGCATCGACCACTACCTCGGCAAGGAGACGGTGCAGAACATCCTTGCTCTGCGCTTCGCCAACGAGCTGTACGAGCCGATCTGGAACGCCAACTACGTCGACCACGTGCAGATCACGATGGCAGAGGACATCGGCGTCGGTGGCCGTGCCGGCTACTACGACGGCATCGGCGCTGCACGCGACGTCATCCAGAACCACCTGCTTCAGCTGCTCGCCCTGACGGCCATGGAGGAGCCGGTGTCGTTCGACGCCGCCGACCTTCGCGCAGAGAAGGAGAAGGTGCTGAAGGCGGTTCGCCTGCCGAAGGACCTGTCGACCGCAACGGCCCGCGGCCAGTACTCGAGTGGCTGGCAGGGCGGCGAGAAGGTCGTCGGGTTCCTCGACGAAGACGGGATGAACCCCGATTCGACTACCGAGACTTTCGCGGCGATCAAGCTGGACATCGGCACCCGCCGCTGGGCGGGCGTTCCCTTCTACCTGCGCGCCGGCAAGCGCCTCGGGCGCAGGGTGACCGAGATCGCCGTCGTCTTCAAGCGCGCTCCGCAGCAGTTGTTCGCGGAGAGCCAGACGTCAGCGCTCGGTCAGAACGCGCTGGTCATCCGCGTGCAGCCCGACGAAGGCGTGACGATCCGGTTCGGGTCGAAGGTGCCTGGCGCCGGCATGCAGGTGCGCGACGTGAGCATGGACTTCGGCTACGGGCACGCCTTCACCGAGGCCAGCCCCGAGGCGTACGAGCGGCTCATCCTCGACGTGCTGCTCGGCGACCCGCCGCTGTTCCCGCGCCACGAGGAGGTCGAGCTCTCCTGGAAGATCCTCGACCCGATCGAGGAGTACTGGTCGACGCACGGCCAACCGGAGCAATACCGCCCCGGAACCTGGGGACCGGCCTCCGCAGATGAACTTCTCGCCCGCGACGGACGCACCTGGAGACGCCCATGATCGTCGATCTGCCCGACACCACGACCAGCAGCGTCTCGAAGACGCTGATCAAGATCCGCGAAGAGGGCGGCGCAGTCGCCCTGGGGCGCGTGCTCACGCTGATCATCGCCACCAGGCTCGGCCAGGAGGAAGAGGTCATCGAGGCGGCGAACGACGCCTCGCGCGAGCACCCGATGCGCGTCATCGTGGTCTCCACCGCCGACCCCGACCACCCGCGGGCGGATGCCCCCAGCAGGCTCGACGCGCAGATCCGTGTCGGCGGCGACGCGGGCGCCAGCGAGGTCATCGTGCTCCGTGCATACGGCGACACCGCGAGCGATGAGGAGGGCCTCGTCACGGCGCTGCTGCTGCCCGACGCTCCTGTCGTCGTGTGGTGGCCGGGTACAGCTCCCGATGTCGTGTCGACGTCGCCGCTCGGTCGCATCGCCACGTGTCGCATCACCGACTCCTCGTCGGCCGGCGACCCCCAGGAGGCGCTGATCCACCTGGCGGAGACGTACGCTCCCGGCGACACCGACTTCGCCTGGACGAGGCTGACCCTGTGGCGTGCACAGCTCGCCGCGGTGCTCGACCAGCCGCCGTACGAGTCCGTCGAGTCCGTCGAGGTGTCGGGTGCTCCCGACTCGCCGTCGACCATCCTGCTGGCCGCCTGGCTGCGCCTGCAGCTGGATGCGCCTGTTCAGCACGATCTGACGGCACGTCAGCGCGGGCTGAGCGGCATCCACGGCGTGCAGCTGCGCCGGGCATCCGGCACGATCGAGCTGGTGCGCGACATGCCGGACGTCGCGACGCTCACCCAGCCGAACCAGCCGACGCACGACCTCGCCCTTCCGCGGCGCAATCTGCGCGACTGCCTCGCCGAGGAGCTTCGCAGGCTCGACCCCGATGAGCTGTACGGCGAGGTGCTGACGAAGGGCCTCCCCCTGCTCGAAGCCGAGGAACAGGCTGCGAGCACCCGATGACGAACGAGCGGCGGGTGCTGGTGCACCCGGACAAGGATGCACTGGTCTCGGCCGTCTCCTCGCGATTCCTGACCAAGATGGTCGACATCATCGACGACCTCGGTTCGGCGAACGTGTGTCTCACCGGCGGGACCGTCGGCACCGCGGTGCTTGCGGCCATCGCCGCCTCCCCCGCACGCGACACCATCGCCTGGTCGAAGGTGCACTTCTGGTGGGGCGACGAGCGCTGGGTCGAGGCGGGCTCCGACGAGCGGAACGAGAAGGGCGCACGCTCAGCGCTGCTCGACCACCTCGATGTGCCGGAAAGGAACGTGCATCCGTTCGCCGCGTCCGACTCGGGACTCGAGTTGGATGCCGCCGCCGACGCCTATGCGGCCGACCTGGCTTCTGCCGGTGACGGCACGACGCCGTACCCCAGGTTCGACATCACGTTCCTCGGCGTCGGCCCCGACGGACACATCGCGTCGTTGTTCCCGGAGCGCAGGGGCATCCGCGAGACCGAACGCACCGTCATCGCGGTGCGCAACGCGCCGAAGCCGCCGCCTGAGAGGTTGAGCCTCACCCGTCCGGTGATCAACGCGTCCGCCCGCATCTGGATGGTGCTGTCCGGTGCGGACAAGGCCTCCGCGCTGGGCCTGGCACTCGCGGGGGCCAGCTACACGGAGGTGCCCGCCGCGGGCGCAAAGGGCCGCAAGCGCACGGTGTTCTTCGTCGACCGAGAGGCGGCCGCCGAGGTTCCGGAGAGCCTCATCTCTCCCGAGTACTGACCCAGTACTGACGCCGAGCACCGACACTCAGACACGCGAAAAGGGCCGAACCGCAGTGGGTCGGCCCTTTTCGCTGTGGTGTTGAACTCAGTTCGTCGGCGTGAGACGGCCGCGACGCTCGCGAAGCTGACGGAGGGCATCCTCGAGCAGCTGCTCGGCCTCTTCGTCCGAGCGGCGCTCCTTCACGTAGGCGAGGTGGGTCTTGTACGGCTCCAGCTTGGCCAGCGCCGGCGGGTTCTCCCTGTCGCGCCCGGCGGGCAACCCGGACGTCGGGCTGTCGATGGTGTCGGGGATCTCCTCATCGGGAAGGTTCGCGGCGAAGTAGCGAACGGTCTCGTTGCCGAGGGCGTCCCAGTAGTGCACAGCGATCCGGTCGGCGTGGTAGCCGTGATCCTGCTCCCCCATCGGGCCTGAGCCCACACGGGAGCCTCTGATCGCACTGCCTCCTGCGGACATGAATCCTCCTTGATCGGCGCTGGTCTAGTGGCGCGGAAATGCGGCCGTTACGAGACGGCTGCTACGAGCTGAACTTGGTGATGAGGCCGAGCACCACGATGCACGTGATCCAGACCAGTCCAAGGATGACCGTGATGCGGTTCAGGTTGCGTTCGGCAACTCCCGATGCTCCGAGGTTCGAGGTCATTCCGCCGCCGAACATGTCGGAGAGGCCGCCTCCGCGTCCCTTGTGAAGAAGGATGAGGAGGGTCAGCAGCAGACTCGTGATGCCGAGCAGCACCTCGAGGACGACCTGGAGAATCTGCACGAGTAGACGCCTTTCGGGAACCTGGTCCCATCGGGAACCGCCCGATAAGTATATCGGAGCGAAGCGAAGCGGTAAGAACGGCAGCGCGCGAGAGGTTACAGCCCGACGTGCTTCTGGTACCGCACGATGCTCGAGAAGCCGTCGACGTCGAGGCTCGCGCCGCCGACGAGCGCGCCGTCGACGTTCGGCTGACGCATGAAGCCGGCGATGTTGTCGGCCTTCACCGATCCGCCGTACAGGATGCGCGTGCGCTTGGCCGTCTCGTCTCCGAGCTTCTCCGCGATGACGCCCCGCAGTGCTGCACAGACCTGCTCGGCCTGCTCAGGCGTCGCGGCCTGTCCTGAGCCGATCGCCCAGACCGGCTCGTACGCGACCACGAGGTCGGCGTTCTTCGGCAGCGCGTCGAGCACGACGGAGAGCTGCGACACAGGAACGGCGCTCGCACCGTGCTTCTCGAGGTCGTCGGCCGTCTCGCCGACGCAGACCAGCGGGACCAGGCCGGCAGCGGATGCCGCGACCGTCTTGGCAGCGACGGTCTCGTCGGTCTCGCCGTGCAGCGTTCGCCGCTCCGAGTGGCCGATGATCACGTAGCGGCAGTCCAGCTGCGAGAGGAACGACGCCGCGATCTCGCCGGTGAACGCACCGGAGGCGTGCTCGCTGACATCCTGTGCGCCGTAGGCGAGAGGGAGCTTGTCGGCGGCCACGAGCGTCTGGACGCTGCGCAGGTCCGTGAACGGCGGGAAGACCGCCACCTCGACCGCGCCGAAGTCGTGCCTGGCATCCTTCAGGCTCCACGCCAGCTTCTGCACGAAGGCGATCGACTGAAGGTGGTCGAGGTTCATCTTCCAGTTGCCCGCGATGAGCGGGGTGCGAGCTAGTTCTGCCATCCGAGGACCTCCAGTCCGGGGAGCGTCTTGCCTTCGAGGAACTCCAGGCTCGCTCCGCCGCCCGTGGAGATGTGTCCGAACTGGTCGTCGTCGAAGCCGAGGGCACGAACGGCCGCCGCGGAGTCTCCTCCGCCGACGACGCTCAGCCCGCGTGTCTCGGTGAGCGCGAGCGCCACCTGCTTCGTGCCTGCCGCGAAGGGTTCGAGCTCGAACACGCCCATCGGGCCGTTCCAGAACACCGTCACGGACTCGCGGATGATCTCGGCGAACTTCGCAGCCGTCTCCGGCCCGATGTCGAGGCCGAGACCGGATGCACCCCACGGGGTGTCCTCGATCGATCCGACAGGACGCACCTCGTGTTCGGCATCCGCGCCGAACTTCGACGCGACGACGACATCGGTGGGCAGGATCAGCTCGACGCCGAGTTCCTTCGCCTTCTCGAGATAGCCGCGAACGGTCTCCACCTGGTCCTGCTCGAGCAGGCTGGACCCGACCTCGAAGCCCTGCGCCTTGAGGAACGTGAAGAGCATTCCCCCGCCGATGAGCAGGGTGTTCACTCGCGGCAGCAGGTGCCCGATCACGCCGAGCTTGTCCGACACCTTCGATCCGCCGAGCACGACCGTGTACGGGCGCTCCGGGCTGCCGGTGAGTCGGTCGAGCACGTCGAGCTCTGCGACGATCAGCAGACCGGCAGCGCTGGGCAGCGCCTTGGCGAGCTCGTAGACGCTGGCCTGCTTGCGGTGGACGACACCGAATCCGTCGGAGACGAACGCGTCGCCGAACGAGGCGAGCTGCGCCGCGAAGGCGGTGCGCTCCTCTTCGGACTTGCTCGTCTCCCCCGGGTTGAACCGAAGGTTCTCGAGCACGGCGACACCGCCGTCGGAAAGGGATGCGTGCGTCTCCTTCGCCGAGTCGCCGACGGTGTCGGTCGCGAAGGCGACCTGGGCGTCGAGCAGCTCGCCGAGTCGCTTGGCGACCGGCGCGAGGCTGTACTTCGGGTCGGGTGCTCCGTCGGGGCGTCCGAGGTGGGAGATCACGACGACGCGTGCTCCCTGCGAGGTCAGCGCGTTGATCGTGGGAACCGAGGCGCGGACGCGCCCGTCATCGGTGATCTCGCCGTCCTTCAGAGGAACGTTGAGATCACATCTGACGATGACGGTGCGTCCGGCGAGCGAGCCCAGTGATTCGAGACTGCGAAGCGTCACTCGAGTGCTCCGTGGCGCTCTAGAGGCGCTCGGCCACGTACTCGGTGAAGTCGACGAGGCGGTTCGAGTAGCCCCACTCGTTGTCGTACCAGCTCGACACCTTGACCAGGTTGCCGCTGACGTTGGTCAGGAGGGAGTCGAAGATCGACGAGTGCGGGTTGCGGACGATGTCGGTGGAGACGATCGGGTCGGCGTTGTACTCGAGGATGCCCTTGAGGCGTCCCTCGGACGCTGCGGCCTTGTACGCGGCGTTGATCTGGTCGACCGTGAGGTTGTCGGTTCCGGTGACCAGGGTGAGGTCGACGATCGAGCCGGTGGGAACCGGCACGCGGTACGACGAGCCGCTCAGCTTGCCGTTGAGCTCGGGCAGCACGAGGCCGATGGCCTTCGCGGCACCGGTCGAGGCCGGAACGATGTTGATCGCGGCGGCACGTGCGCGGTGGAGGTCGCCGTGCGGGCCATCCTGCAGGTTCTGGTCGGCGGTGTAGGCGTGTGCGGTCATCATGAAGCCGCGCTCGATGCCGAACTCGTCGTTGAACACCTTTGCCAGCGGCGCGAGGCAGTTGGTGGTGCACGAGGCGTTGGACAGGATGTGCATGGTCGCCGGGTCGTACTTGTCCTCGTTCACGCCGACGACGAACGTTCCGTCGTCACCGCTCGCGGGGGCGGAGATGATGACCTTCTTGGCCCCGGCCTCGAGGTGCTTGCGCGCATCGGGAGCCTTGGTGAAGCGGCCGGTGGACTCGATCACGACGTCGACGCCGAGGTCGCCCCAGCCCAGGTTCGCCGGGTCGCGCTCTTCGAGGACCTTGATCGGCTTGCCGTCGACGACGATGCTGTCACCCTCGAGCTCGACGGTTGCGCCGAGGCGGCCGCCAACGGAGTCGTACTTCAGCAGGTGTGCGAGAGCCGCGTTGTCGGTGAGGTCGTTCACGGCGACGATCTCGAGGTCGCTGCCCTTGGCAAGCGCTGCGCGGAAGTAGTTGCGACCGATGCGGCCGAACCCGTTGATGCCGATCTTCACAGACACGTGTGAGCTCCTGTTACTGGGCGCCGTTCGGCGCTTGGGGGAAAGGGGACGAACGGACAGCGGTGTCCCGGGCGGTTCCCGTCCGGGACACCCACCCGCTTACGACAGTAGCAGCAGCCCCGCGGTCTTTTCGCGCGCCTTGGTGAAGCGCTCCTGCACGTCGCCCCAGTTCGTGATGTTCCAGAACGCCTTGACGTAGTCCGCCTTCACATTGCGGTAGTCGAGGTAGAAGGCGTGCTCCCACATGTCGATCAGGAGCAGCGGAACGGTCGCGGCCGCCAGGTTGCCCTGGTGGTCGTACAGCTGCTCGATGATGAGCTTCTGGCCGAGCGAGTCCCACGCGAGGATGGACCAGCCGGAGCCCTGGATGCCGAGGGCCGACGCGGTGAAGTGAGCGCGGAACTTGTCGAACGAGCCGAAGAACTCGTCGATGGCTGCGGCCAGCTCACCGGTGGGCTTGTCCCCGCCGTCCGGCGACAGGTTGTTCCAGAACACGGTGTGGTTCACGTGGCCGGCCAGGTTGAACGCCAGGTCCTTCTGGAGCTTGTTGACGTAGGTCAGGTCCTCGGCGTCGCGCGCCTCCTGGAGCTTCGCGATGGCGGTGTTCGCCCCGTCGACGTAGGCCTTGTGGTGCTTGTCGTGGTGGAGCTCCATGATCGTCCCGCTGATGCTCGGCTCGAGTGCCGAGTAGTCGTAGGGAAGGTCTGCGAGCGTGTAGTCAGCCATTCACTCTCTCCTCGTGATCGCCGCGACACGACGGCCGCGCCGCGGTCTGAACAACCCTTTCACTCTAGTGAGCGGGTCCCGGGCTCGGGCGTGCTTGACGCCGCGTGACGTCGCTACAGCTCCAGCTCGGGCAGGCCGGCCTCCGTGCCAGGTATGCCGAGTTCGACGGCGCGCTTGTCCGCCATGGCGAGAAGCCTTCGGATGCGGCCGGCGACGGCATCCTTCGTCATCGGGGGGTCTGCGTGGTGGCCGAGCTCGTCGAGGCTGGCGTCGCGGTGGGCGAGACGCAGCTCCCCTGCGTAGCGGAGGTGCTCCGGCATGGTCGGTCCGAGGATCTCCATGGCGCGCTCGACGCGTGCGCACGCGGCGACGGCGGCCTGTGCCGAGCGGCGCAGGTTGGCGTCGTCGAAGTTGACGAGACGGTTGGCCGTTGCACGCACCTCACGGCGTTGCCTGAGCTCTTCCCAGGTGCGAACGGTTCCTGTGGCGCCCATGCTGGTGAGCATGCCGCTGATCGCCTCGCCGTCGCGGATGACCACCCTGTGCACCCCGCGCACCTCGCGGGCCTTCGCCGGGATGCCCAGCCGTCCGGCAGCGCCGACCAGCGCCATCGCGGACTCGTTGCCGGGGCAGGTGATCTCCAGCGCGGCGGAGCGGCCCGGGTCGGTCAGCGAACCGTGTGCGAGGAATGCACCGCGCCAGACGGCGGCCAGGTCATCCTTCGACCCGGTCGTCAGGCGGTTGGGCAGGCCGCGGATGGGCCTGCGGTGCTGGTCGAGAAGCCCGGTCTGCCGTGCGAGGGTCTCTCCCCCGTCGAGCACACGGACCGTGTAGACGGTGTTCTTGCGGATGCCGCCCGCAGACGTCACCGAGACCTCACTGCGCACCCCGTAGAGCTCGGCGAGGGCCTTGCGCACATGCCTGGCCAGCGGCGGAGAGTCGAGCTCGGCCTCGACGGCGATGCGTCCGGAGATGAGGTGCAGTCCGCCTGCGAGGCGGAGGATGGTCGCCAGCTCGGCCGCGCGCACGGTGTTCTTGCCCGCCTCGACGCCGAGGAGCTCTTCTTTGACGTCAGCGGTCAGTGCCAATCGCGTGGATCCGTTCTGTGTAGAGCATGGCTGCCGATAGCGGCGTGGAGGACGCGGTCGACCTCATTCCCTGCCGAGGTCGCGGTGCTTGATCGCGACGGCCACGCCAGGTTCTTCGCGCAGCCTCACGGCCAGCGCTTCGGCGATGGCCACCGAGCGATGTTTTCCCCCCGTGCAGCCTACCGCGATGGTGGCGTGGCGCTTGTTCTCTCGGCGATACCCCTCGAGCACCGGCCGAAGAGCGCGCGAGTAGTCGTTGACGAAGTCGGTGGCGCCCGGCTGCGCGAAGACGTAGTCGCGCACCTCGTCGTCCAATCCGGTGAGAGCGCGCAGCTCCGGCTGCCAGAACGGGTTGGGCAGGAAGCGTGCGTCGGCAACCAGGTCGGCGTCGGACGGCAGCCCGTACTTGAACCCGAAGCTCACGACCGTGAACTGGATGTCCGCAGAATCCTCTGTGGCGAAGATGTCGTTGATCTCGACGGCCAGCTGGTGGATGTTGAGGTCGGAGGTGTCGATGATGATGTCGGCAGACTCGCGAAGCTCGCGAACCCGCTCCCGCTCGGCCATGATGCCGTCGAGGATGGTGCCCGTTCCCTGCAGCGGGTGCGGACGGCGAACCGACTCGAAGCGGCGCACCAGTGCGGCATCCGTGGCGTCGAGGAAGAGCACGCGAACGCTCTCACCCCCTCGCAGGGTCTGGATCATCTCGCGCAGGTCGGCGAAGAACCCTCTGCCTCGCACGTCGACGACCGCAGCGATGCGCGGCAGCGTCGACCCGGCCCTTCCGGCGAGATCGACCAGCGGGCGGAGCATCTGCGGCGGCAGGTTGTCGACGACGTACCAGTCGAGGTCTTCGAGCGCGTTGGCGACCGTCGACCTGCCTGCACCGGACATGCCGGTGACGATGAGCAGCTCCTGATGCTGGCCGCTCGCCTCTTCGGGTCGCTCCTCGGTCATCCCCCACCCCGATCGAAAGCGCTGACGTTGCCCCAAGCCTATGGTGTGTTCTCCTCCGCCGGGGCTGGCGCAGGAGTCTGACCGTCGTGGAGAGCATCGTGCACGGCCGCGGCGAGCGTCGGCCCGATGCCGCGCACCTCGGAGATCGACTCGACGGTGCCCTGGCGCAGGCGCGCGACCGAGCCGAAGTGCTTCAGCAGCTCGCGCACACGTGCGGGTCCGAGGCCGGGGATCTCGGCGAGCTGCGACGAGATGTCGTGCTTGCGACGAGCGCGCTGGTAGGTGATCGCGAAGCGGTGAGCCTCGTCGCGGATGCGCTGCACCAGGAACAGGGCGTCGCTGTTGCGGGGCAGGATGACCGGGAAGTCGGAATCCGGAAGCCAAAGCTCTTCGAGCCGTTTCGCGATGCCCGCGAGCTGGATGCCGCTGACACCCGATTCTTCGAGCGCCTTGCGTGCGGCGGCGACCTGAGGCTGCCCGCCGTCGACGAGGAGAAGTTGCGGCGGGTAGGAGAACTTGCGCGGCGTGGTCGGCGCTTCCCCGCCATCCGCCGTCGCTTCGTCCTCGCCCGCAGCGAGGTAGGCCAGCCTGCGGCTGAGCACCTGGTAGATCGACTCGGTGTCGTCGGTGGACGCGGGGATGCTGAACCTGCGGTACTGGTCTTTGCGCGGAATGCCGTCCTCGAAGACGACCATCGACGCGACGATGTTCGTTCCCGAGAGATGCGAGACGTCGTAGCACTCCATGCGCAGCGGAGCCTCGCTCATGCCGAGAGCGTCGCGAATGTCTTCCAGCGCCTGGGACCGTGCGACGAAGTCCGCGCTGCGTCGGGTCTTGTAGAGCATGAGCGCGTTCTTGGCGTTGGTCTCCGCCGTTTGCGCGAGGGCGGCCTTCTCACCGCGCTGCGCGACGTGCAGTCGCACCTTCGTCGGCGTTGCTCCACGGGTGCGGGTCGATTCCGCTGCCTCGGTGCGGCGGGCGCCCAGCCACTGCTCGAGCTCGGCCGTGTCATCCGGCAGGACGGGGACCAGGATCTCGCGCGGCGGCGCGAACTCGCCGTCGTACGCGTTCTCCAGAACGGTCTCGATGAGCTCGGCCACCTCGACGTCGAGCTCCTTGTCGACCACCCAGCTGCGCGTTCCGCGGATGCGGCCGCCCCGAACGATGAACTGGTGCACGGCAGCGGCGAGCTCGTCGTCGGCGATGCCGAAGACGTCTACGTCCACGTCTTCGGAGAACACGACGGCGGTCTTCTCCATCACGGCGCGCATGGCCTGGATGCTGTCGCGGTAACGCGCGGCCGCCTCGTACTCCTGCGTCTGGGCGGCGTCGCGCATGCGCTGCTCGAGCGCTCTGACGTACCGGGTGTCGTTGCCCGCCATGAAAGAGACGAAGTCGTCGGCGACCTCACGGTGCTCCTCGAGCGTCACCCGTGCGACGCACGGCGCGACGCACTTGCCGATGTCGCCGAGCAGGCAGGGCCTTCCGGTGAGCTGTGCACGCCGGTAGACGCCGTCCGAGCAGCTGCGCATCGGGAAGGCCTTCAACATGAGGTCGAGGGTCTCCCTGATCGCCCACACCTTGGTGTACGGCCCGAAGTAGCGCGCGCCCTTGATGCCGCGGTTGCGCGTGACCATGGCCCTCGGCACCTCGTCGGCCAGCGTCACGGCGAGGTAGGGATAGGTCTTGTCGTCGCGGAACTGCACGTTGAACGGAGGGTTGAACTCTTTGATCCACGTGTACTCGAGCTGAAGGGCCTCGAACTCGTTGGCGACGACTGTCCACTCCACCGACGCCGCGGTGGTGACCATGCGCCTGGTGCGCTCGTGCAGGCTGCGCAGCGGCTGGAAGTAGTTGGTCAGTCGTGCGCGGAGGTTCTTCGCCTTGCCGACGTAGAGCACGCGCTTCTTCGGGTCTCTGAAGCGATACACGCCCGGCTGCGTGGGGATCTCACTCGACTTGGGGCGGTAGGGAACGGTGTCTGCCATCGCGGCTCAGGCGGTCTTCTGCTCGTCGCGGCGCTCGGCCTCCAGGATCTCCCTGAGGAAGACGCCGGTGTGGCTGCCCTTCACCGTCGCCACGTGCTCGGGCGTGCCCGTCGCGACGACCTTGCCGCCGCCCGAGCCGCCCTCCGGGCCGAGGTCGATGATCCAGTCCGCGGACTTGATGACGTCGAGGTTGTGCTCGATGACGATGACCGTGTTCCCCTTGTCGAGCAGGCTGTTCAGCACGTCGAGCAGCTTGCGCACGTCTTCGAAGTGCAGACCGGTCGTCGGCTCGTCGAGCACGTAGACGCTGCGCCCGTTGCTTCTGCGCTGCAGCTCGGTGGCGAGCTTCACGCGCTGCGCCTCACCGCCGGAGAGGGTCGTCGCGCTCTGCCCGAGCCGGACATAACCGAGTCCGACATCCACAAGGGTCTGCAGGTAACGATGGATCGCCGAGATCGGCCGGAAGAAGTCCGCAGCCTCGGAGATCGGCATGTCGAGCACCTCGGCGATGTTCTTGCCCTTGTAGTGCACCTGCAGGGTGTCGCGGTTGTACCGTGCTCCCCCGCACACCTCGCACGCGACGTAGACGTCGGGCAGGAAGTTCATCTCGATCTTGATCGTCCCGTCGCCGGAGCACGCTTCGCAGCGACCACCCTTGACATTGAAGCTGAACCTGCCAGGGAGGTATCCCCTGGCCTTCGCCTCCGCCGTCTCGGCGAACAACGTGCGGATGCGGTCGAACACACCGGTGTAGGTCGCGGGGTTCGACCGCGGGGTGCGGCCGATCGGCGCCTGGTCGACGTGTACGACCTTGTCGAGCTGCTCGGTCCCCGTGACCCGGGAGTGCTTTCCCGCCACCTTGCGGGCACCGTTGAGCCGGTTCGCCAGCACCCGGTACAGGATGTCGTTCACCAGCGACGATTTGCCGGATCCGCTCACGCCCGTGACCGCCACGAACGCTCCGAGCGGGAAGTCGACCGTCACGTCGCGCAGGTTGTTCGCCTTCGCCCCGACGACGCGGATGACCCGGGTCGGGTCGATCTGACGCCTTGTCGCCGGCGTCTCGATGGCCCGGCGACCGGCGAGGTAGTCGCCGGTCAGCGACGCCGTGTTCTCAAGGAGATCGTCGTAGGTTCCGGAGTGCACCACTCGGCCGCCGTTCTCGCCGGCGCCCGGGCCGATGTCGACGATCCAGTCGGCGGTGCGGATGGTGTCTTCGTCGTGCTCGACGACGATGAGCGTGTTGCCGAGGTTCCGCAGTGCGACGAGCGTGTCGATCAGCCGCCGGTTGTCGCGCTGGTGCAGACCGATGCTCGGCTCGTCGAGCACGTAGAGCACGCCCGTGAGTCCCGAGCCGATCTGGGTGGCGAGCCTGATGCGCTGCGCCTCTCCGCCGGACAGGGTCGCAGCGGCGCGACCCATGCTCAGGTAGTTGAGCCCGACCTGGATCAGGAAGTCGAGCCGCACCTTGATCTCGCGCAGCACCTGCGCGGCGATGACCTGCTCGCGTTCGGTCAGCTCGAGCTTGTTCATGAACGCCCTGGCGTCCGCAAGGCTCAGGTCGGCGACATCCGCGATGCTGCTGCCGTGGATGAGCACGGCGAGAACCTCGGGCTTGAGGCGCTTGCCGCCGCAGACCGGGCACGGCACCTCGCGCAGGTACTCCGACCACCGCTGACGCTGCGTGTCGGACTCGGCCTGCAGGTACTGCCGCTCGATGTAGGGAACGACTCCCTCGAAGCCGGAGGTGTAGCTGAGCTCACGGCCGTAGCGGTTGCGCCACTTGACCTTGACCTTGAAGTTCTTGCCGCGCAGCACTGCTTCACGGACGTCGCGAGGCAGCTCGTCCCACGGCGTCTGCAGATCGAAGTCGAGATCGCGCGCCAGACCGTCGAGCAGCTTGTCGTAGTACTGGTACAGGCCCTTGCCCTGCGTGCTCCACGGCAGGATGACGCCTTCTGAGATGCTCAGGGTCTGGTCGCCGAGCAGCAGCTCCTCGTCGACCGACATGCGGGTGCCGAGGCCGGAGCACTCCGGGCAGGCACCGAAGGGTGCGTTGAAGGAGAAGGTGCGCGGCTCGATCTCGGTGAGCTGGATCGGGTGGCCGTTGGGGCACGCCAGCTTCTCGCTGAACGTGCGGGTGGCATCCGGTCCCTCTTCGTCGACGAGGTTGATCGCGACCAGACCGTCGGTGAGCGAGAGCGCGGTCTCGAGCGAGTCGGTGAGCCTGGTGAGGATGTCGGGGCCCGCGACCAGACGGTCGACGACCACCGAGATGTCGTGCTTGTACTGCTTCTTCAACGTCGGCGGGCTGGAGAGCTGGATCTGCTCGCCATCCACAAGGGCACGCGAGTAACCGGCGGCGGAGAGCTCGGCGAAGAGATCGACGAACTCGCCCTTCTTCTGCTTCACCACAGGGCTGAGCACGAGGTACCGGGTGCCGGTTTCGAGCTCCATGAGTTGGTCGGCGATCTGCTGAACGGTCTGGCGCTGGATGACCTCACCGCAGATCGGACAGTGCGGAACTCCGATGCGTGCCCAGAGCAGGCGCATGTAGTCGAAGATCTCGGTGATGGTGCCGACCGTCGACCGCGGGTTGCGGTTCGTGGACTTCTGGTCGATCGACACGGCGGGGCTCAGACCCTCGATGAAATCGACGTCTGGACGGTCCACCTGGCCGAGGAACTGACGGGCGTATGCAGAGAGCGATTCGACGTAACGACGCTGTCCCTCGGCGAAGATGGTGTCGAAGGCCAACGACGATTTTCCCGACCCCGACAACCCCGTGAAGACCACGAGAGAGTCCCTCGGGATCTCGATGTCGACGTTGCGTAGATTGTGTACGCGCGCGCCACGGACGCTCAGTTTGGAGTGGGCTTCCACTTTCGAGATCGACACCCCGAAAGTCTAGGTAAACCCCCCGACATTCGCCCTCAGCGAAGCGGAGCGGGGGTCCGCCGGCGGGCCGCTCGGGGCTGGAGTGTCGGTGGCTCGCGGTAGCTTTCACGGGTGGCGGCGATGGCAGACGGAGATCTCGAGCATCTGGACGAAGAGCGGCTGGACGGCGGCAACGTCACGCCCGTGAGCCGCAGGGGCGGCACCGTGCTGAGGGAGGCCGGTCCGTGGACCCCCACGGTGCACGCCGTGCTGGCGCACGCCCGATCGGAAGGGATGACCGCCATCCCCGAACCGCTGGGCTTCGCGGCAGACGGTCGGGAGATCGTGTCGTACGTCCCCGGCGTCGTTCCCGCCTATCCCATGCCGTCATGGGTGTGGCACGAGTCGGTGCTGGTGCAGGCGGCACGGATGCTCCGCGCATGGCACGACGCGACGACGGGATACTCCCCCGAGGACGCTCAGTGGCGTCTTCCGGCGCACGCTCCCGCTGAGGTGATCTGTCACAACGACTTCGCGCAGTACAACCTGGTCTTCGATCTGGACGGTGTTCTTGGCCCTGATGGTGTGGATGACGCCGACCGAGTTGTCGGCGCTGATGGTGTGGACGGGGCGCGCACGGCCGCGGCCGTTCTGACCGGCGTGATCGACTTCGACACCCTCTCCCCGGGCCCGCGGGTGTGGGACATCGCCTATCTCGCATACCGGCTCGTGCCCTACCTCGACGAGCCGTCGGCGCCGGATGAGACGCAGCGGTCCCAGCGTCTCGAACTGTTGCTGGAGGCCTATGGTGCTGACACCGTTCCGGGCGACACCACTCCGGAGCATGTGATCGAGACGATGACGGCGAGACTACGGGAGCTCGCTGACTTCACCGACGAGCGCGCCGCCGAGACTGGACGCTCCGACCTGCTGGAGCACGCGGCGATGTACCGCGAGCACGCCGCCCGCATCAGCGCCTCCGCAGCGTGAGCACCATGATCGCCGCGACGCACGCCGCCGCGATCACAGCGAAGATCCCGAGAGTCTGTGGAGGCAGCCCGTGCACAGCGGACGAGCCGGCGATGACGAGCACCAGAGCCAGCACCGCCTGAGCCGGTACCTGCACCACCAGCCAGCGTCGCAGGGGTCGAGCCAAAGCGCGCATCTGAAGCGATCCTCCCGGCTCCACGACCAGAGCGAGCGCCCCCAGCACGTGAAGCAGGTGAACGACGGCGAGCGTGACGTAGAACCGCCAGTCGGTCGGATCCGGCGTGCGGGCGAGCGCCGCAAGACCCAGCACCAGGGCGCAGCCCCACGCTGCGAGGGTCGCAGGGAACAGCGCGCCGAGCAGGGCGAGCGCGACGGCGAGGTACGAGAACGGCGTCGGCATCACGGTGAGCGCGGCGCCGCATCCGATCAGCGCGATGGCGATCCGCGGCGACAGCCCGGGGATGACCGGCCCGGCCGAGACCCTGGCGTGCAGTCGATCGCTCATGCCCGCCTCGGAGTCGCCAGCGCGCGCAGTGTCGCGTGCAGCTCGATCGGGTCGCTGTCCCAGGCGAGCACGTCGACGCCGATGGCGCGAAGCTCGTGAAGGCGCTCCTCGCGCAGGCCGAGCACGATGCGAAGCGCCACCAGCTGCCTGCGGTTCAATCCGCGCGAGTTGAGCCGTGGAAGCGTGTCGATCGCAAGCACCCGATGGCCGGCGGCGCGCCACAGCGCTGCCAGACGCACGGCGTCGCCCTCCAGAAAGCTGGACAGCAGCACGATCAGGGCTCCGGGCGCGACGAGCGGCGTGCGCGCCCTGCTGAGCAGACGAGGATGAGGGGCGGTCTGCGCGATCGCCGCCTTGAGCCGTTCGAGGTGCCGTCCCCCGCTGCCCCTCGGCACGGCGCCCCTCGCCCGCGACAGCACCTGGAACGACACTGCGTCGCCTGCCGCGAGGTACGCGGACGCGAGGCTCCAGGCGGCGTCTCGTGCGACATCCAGCGAGGTCGTGCCGCTGAGCGTCGGATCGCCGAGGGTCCACTCGACGACGGCCTCCCCCACGTCGTCGGCGTCGTCGAACACGATGGCGACATCGGCGTCCGAGGTCGCGTTCGT
This sequence comes from Humibacter soli, assembly GCF_054779035.1. Taxonomy (NCBI): domain Bacteria; kingdom Bacillati; phylum Actinomycetota; class Actinomycetes; order Micrococcales; family Microbacteriaceae; genus Humibacter; species Humibacter soli. Next base: position 817,771 of record NZ_BAAGYX010000001.1, read on the forward strand.
TCGACGCACGAAGAGATCGCCTGGCCGCCTGCCGAGGCGGGCGGTCGCCTTCCAGTCGATGCGTCGGAGGCGGTCGCCCGGCGCGAACGGGTGGATGTCGCGGAACTCGCCTCCGTCACCCGGGCGCGACGACTGGTGACCGCCGGCGAGCCCCCTGAGTCTGGCGGGCAGGGGCAGGAACGGCGCCTGAATCGCCGTCGGCTCCGCCACGGTGTGCAACGATGCCCGTCCGATGGCATCCGAGATCGACGCAGCATCGCCCGCAACGCCACGCAGCTCGATCGCGATGAGCTCCTGCTCTCCGGAGTGCGCCAGCGGGATGTCGACAGAGACGTTCGACGGCGGCGCGACCGCGATGCTCTGCGACTCGAAGCCGAGGGCCGTCATGCGCAGAAGAACCAGGTCGACGTCGTCGTCCGCCGTGACCGCGACGACCACTCCCGTCCGCGCGGTCTCGCCCGGATTCCCGACCTCCTGTGCCAGAGCCGCGTGCACGGCGCGATCGGGTCGGCGTGACCGCGATCCGAGCACGACCGCGGCGAAGAGGGCGACCGCGATGACCGCGACGTCGGCGCGCCCGAAGACGACGGCCGCTGCGGCGAGCACGAGCGCGCACACCGCGCCGGCGGCCGGTGCTGCCGTGCGACGCCAGCTCATCAGACCGCTTCGCTTCTCGCGACGGTCGGGGGCCCGGGCACCGCGGAGGCGATGCCTTCGACGACGTGCGACGGATCGGTGCCTGCCGCCCACGCGGCCGGCGTCAGGGTGAGGCGGTGCGCCAGCGCGGGCACCGCGACCTGCTTCACGTCGTCAGGGGTCACGAAGTCTCGTCCGTCGATCACCGCGAGGGCGCGCGCGACGAGCATCAGCGCCTGCGATCCGCGCGGCGACGCGCCCACCTCGACGGCCCGATCGGCACGGGTGGCAGCCGCGAGGTCGACGCAGTACCGCATGATGTCCGCGTCGACGTGCACGCGCTCGACGCCCGCCTGCATGCCACGCAGCCCTTCGGCGTCGGTGACGGCGTCGACGACGGCCACCTCGGTGCGGCGCGCGATGCGGTTCGCGAGAACGCGCTCCTCCTCCGCACGATCGGGGTATCCGACGCTCAGCCGCACCAGGAATCTGTCGAGCTGCGCTTCGGGCAGCGCGTACGTGCCCTCGTACTCGATGGGGTTCGCCGTCGCGATGACGTGGAACGGCGTCGGCAGCGGAAAGCTCGTGCCCTCTACGGTGACCTGCCCTTCCGCCATGGCCTCGAGCAGAGCCGACTGCGTCTTGGGCGCCGTTCGGTTGAGCTCGTCGGCAAGGAGCAGGCCGGTGAACACCGGCCCCGGGCGGAACACGAACTCGCCGGACGACGGCGCGTAGACGTACGACCCCGTGATGTCGGCAGGCAGAAGGTCGGGCGTGCACTGCAGCCTGCGGAAGGGAAGTCCGCACGCCTGCGCGAGGCTGCGTGCCGCGAGCGTCTTGCCGAGCCCCGGGACATCCTCGAAGAGCACGTGGCCGCCGGCGAGGATGCTCGCGAGGGCGATGCGCAGGGGCCGCGACTGGCCGATCACCACCTGCTCGACCGCGCGCAGGATGTCGTTCGCGAGCCGTGAGATCTCGTCGGGCTGCGGCACTGTCTGGTCGTTCACTGGGCGTGCTGTCCTTTCGGTCGGTCGATCGTCTCGAGCGCGGTGAGGCAGTTCGTCACCGCGCCGAACGACGGCAGGATGCCCCGCACCGGGTGCAGCGCGGCATACGCCGGCTCCCCGATCAGCGCGACGATGGCCGTGCGGTCTTCTTCAGCGGCGAGATCGAGCCCGTGCCGCGCGAGTCGCTGTGACGCCAGCTCACGCAACGCGCGGAAACCTGGCTCTCGCACGGAACCTCTGCGCCCCTGGAGCGCCCATGCCAGCCGTACGACGTCTGAGCGGGTGCCGGGGAGCGGCGAAGGCTTCTCCTGCGGCCACTTCACGGCACTCGGACCGCTGTAGGCGGCCCAGGCCAACCCGATCGCGGTGATCAGGAATCCGACCGCGACGGCGAACCACGTGTCCACCCCGAAGAGCCACAGCAACGCGCCGGCGAGCAGCCCGACGACGATCGACGCCGTGATCCGGCCGCCGGAGAGCCGGCGGCGGTCCGGCCTGTCGTCGGTCATCGGCCCGCCCCCGCGTGCCAGGACTCCCGCAGCCGTGTCAGGCACGAGCGGGCAACGGCGACCGTCTCCTCGTCGACCGGGTGCGACCCGAATCGCACCCCCTGGTACAGCGACAGCAGGGTGTCCGCCGCATCCCGATCGGCGCCGAAACGGGTCACGATGCGTGCGGTGTACTCCGTCGGCGTTTCGGAAGGATGACGACGCACCCCGGAGCCTGCCGCGGCATCCTGAAGCCCGAGCCAGGCTTTGACGATCGCGTCGTGGGGCTCTCTGGTCTCGTCGAGCAGCTGGATCGCGCGCTCGATTCCCTCCGCGACGACCGGCGCCGCCGGCTCGTCGGTGCGGGCGGCAGGTGCTGCCGCCGTCGCCGGGGCGACCCGCGCGGCCCGCTCCTCGGTGATCGTCCCCGAGCGGCGCAGCATCCGCCGGATCAGGTAGATGAGCACGCCGGCGAGCACGAGCGAGCCGATCAGGGCGTACACGAGCCAGAGGTGGAACTCCTCAGGGGGCGTGGAGTTCTGCGGAGCAGGCGCCGGGGTGCCTGCGGTGTGTGCGGGAAACGAAGCGGGCGGCGGCGGGATGACCGGACCGGCCGTCGGCAGCCATCTCGGTGGTCCTGCGCGGAGCGGTCCGGCGACCAGCACGCCGCCGATCACCACGAGCCCGAGCACGCAGACCGCGACGACGAGGGCGATCCGCCTGCCCGTCGCCTCGTTGCTGCTCATCCGTTCACGCTAGCGCTCCGCGCCAGGTGCCTGCGACGCCGCCCAGGCGTCGCGGCGTCTTCCGCGACTCAGGCGTGTCTCCAGCGGCTCAGGCGTGCCCGACCTTCTCCATCTGGCGGAGGTCGCGCTTGAGATCGGCGAGCTCGTCGCGAAGACGGGCGGCGAGCTCGAACTTCAACTCGCCTGCCGCGGCCAGCATCTGATCGTTGAGGTCGGCGATGAGCGACTCCAGCTCCTGTGCGCCCTCTGCGGCGATGCCCTCACGGCGCAGGTTCGGTGTCGGCGACTTCTTCTTGCCGCCCTTGTCGCGTGCCGCGAGCATCTTCTGCGTGTCGGCACCCTCGCGCGCCAGCACGTCGGTGATGTCGGCGATGCGCTTGCGCAGCGGCTGCGGGTCGATGCCGTTGACGCGGTTGTACTCGACCTGCTTCTCGCGGCGCCGGTTGGTCTCGTCGATCGCCTGGTTCATCGAGTCGGTGAGCACATCGGCGTACATGTGCACCTCGCCGGAGACGTTGCGGGCCGCACGGCCGATCGTCTGGATGAGCGACGTCGAGGAGCGCAGGAAGCCCTCCTTGTCGGCATCCAGGATGGCAACGAGCGACACCTCGGGCAGGTCGAGTCCCTCTCGCAGAAGGTTGATGCCGACGAGCACGTCGTACACGCCCTGCCGCAGCTCGGTGAGCAGCTCGACCCTTCGCAGCGTGTCGACGTCGGAGTGCAGGTAGCGCACCCGTACCCCCGCCTCCGCGAGGTAGTCCGTGAGCTCCTCTGCCATCTTCTTGGTCAGCGTGGTGACGAGCACGCGCTCGTCGCGCTCGACCCTCACCCGGATCTCCTCGAGCAGGTCGTCGATCTGGCCCTTGGTCGGCTTGACGACGACCTCGGGGTCCACGAGCCCTGTCGGACGGATGATCTGCTCGACGACGCCGTCGGCGACGCCCATCTCGAAGCGACCGGGAGTTGCCGACATGTAGACGGTCTGGCCGACGCGGTCCTCGAACTCCTCCCAGCGCAGCGGTCGGTTGTCGAGGGCGCTCGGCAGGCGGAAGCCGTGCTCGACGAGGGTGCGCTTTCGCGAGGCATCCCCCTCGTACATGGCGCCGATCTGCGGAACCGTGACGTGCGACTCGTCGATGATGACGAGGTAGTCGTCGGGGAAGTAGTCGAGCAGGCAGTGCGGGGCTTCGCCCGGTGCCCGGCCGTCGATGTGACGCGAGTAGTTCTCGATGCCAGAACAGAAGCCGATCTGCTCCATCATCTCGAGGTCGAACGTGGTGCGCATGCGCAGCCGCTGCGCCTCGAGCAGCTTGTTCTGCCGCTCCAGCTCCTGCAGACGCTCTTCCAGCTCGATCTTGATCGTGCCGATGGCGCGCTGCATCGTCTCCGGGCTCGCCGCGTAGTGCGTGGCGGGGAACACGGAGACCGCGTCGAGCTGCTTGATCACCTCGCCGGTGAGCGGGTGCAAGGAGTACAACGCCTCGATCTCGTCACCGAACAGCTCGATGCGGATCGCGTGCTCCTCGTAGACCGGGATGATCTCGATGGTGTCTCCGCGCACCCGGAACTTGCCCCGCGAGAAGTCGACGTCGTTGCGCTGGTACTGCATGTTGACGAACATGCGGATGAGTCGGTCGCGGCCGATGTTCTGACCGACCTGGAGCGCGGCCATCGCGTCGAGGTACTCCTCGGCGGCACCGAGACCGTAGATGCAGGAGACCGTCGACACCACCACGACATCTCGCCTGCTGAGCAGGGAGTTGGTCGTCGAGTGCCGTAGTCGCTCCACCTCGGAGTTGATGGACGAGTCCTTCTCGATGAAGGTGTCCGTCTGCGGGACGTAGGCCTCCGGCTGGTAGTAGTCGTAGTACGAGACGAAGTACTCGACCGCGTTGTGCGGCATGAGCTCGCGGAACTCGTTGGCGAGCTGGGCGGCGAGCGTCTTGTTATGCGAGAGCACCAGCGTCGGGCGCTGCACCTGCTCGATGAGCCACGCGGCCGTCGCCGACTTTCCTGTTCCCGTCGCGCCGAGCAGAACGACGTCGGTCTCTCCCGCGTTGATGCGGGCCGCGAGCTCCTTGATCGCCTGCGGCTGGTCGCCGCTCGGGGCGTACTCGCTGACGACCTCGAACGGGCGAACGGCACGGGTGGGCTGCATGGTTTCGAGTCTAGGAACACCCCCCGACGCTCGCCGGGGATCACGCTCAGGGCGGAACCCGACGTCCGCGGTCTCGATACGTGTGCACCCCTCGCGCGCACCACTCCACCAGCGGAGGGGCATTCACAGCGGAATGCTGAGAGCGGCACTCGGGGCACACACAGTCACGGGGTAGATTTCAGAGAATTCATTCAGAGTTCCCTTGACGGATCGAGACGATGACGGCAACAGCGACAGCGACCGCGACCAAGACACACGGCACCCCCATCCTCTGGCACAGACGTCGCGGACGCGTCGTGATCCTGCTCTGCGTGATGTACTTCATCGCGTATTTCGACCGGAACAACATCGCGACGGCCGGCCCGAGCATCATCAAGGAGTTCCACCTCACCAACGCGCAGTTCGGCCTCGCCGCCTCCGTGTTCGCGCTGTTCTACGCGTTCCTGCAGATCTTCGGCGGTTGGATCGGCGAGAAGATCGGGCCGCGGCGCGGCCTGCTCATCCTCGGCCTGATCTGGGGTCTCTCCACCGTGTTCACGGGTCTCGTCACCGGGCTCGTCACGCTGCTGATCGCCCGAGCCATCCTCGGCCTCAGCGAGTCGGCGACGTTCCCGACGGCCACTCAGGCGATGAGCCGATGGGTGCCGAAAGACAGGCGCGGCTTCGTTCAGGGCATCGTGCACTCTGCATCAAGGCTGGGCACCGCCGTCGCACCCATCGCTGTCGCCGCGATGATCCTCTGGAGCGGCTGGCGTTCGTCGTTCATCTACGTCGGCATCCTGAGCATGCTGTGGGCGCTGATCTGGTACGCCATGTTCCGCGATCGCCCTAAGGACATGAAGGGCATCACCAAGCAGGAACTGGCCGAGGTGCCCGACATCCCGAAGGCCGCCGACCTGCCGCCCGTTCCGTGGAAGCGACTCGCTCTGACGATCCTCCCCGTCACCCTCGTGGACTTCGCATACGGCTGGGTCGCGTGGGTGTTCTTCACCTGGATCCCCACCCTGCTCTCGAGCATCTACCACCAGGATGTCGCGAAGTACGGTCTGCTGACCTCGCTCATCCTGATCGGCGGCGTCGTGGGAGACACCCTCGGCGGAGTCGCGAGCGACTGGCTGCTGCGCCGCAGCGGAAACGCCCGGAATGCACGCCGGACCCTGCTGCTGATCGGCTTCATCGGTGCTGGCGTCTGCCTCATTCCGCTGGTGTTCACTCCCCCGCTCGTGACGGCTGTCGTCGCGCTCGCCCTGTCGTTCTTCTTCCTGGAGCTCACGAACGCGCAGCTCTGGGCGATCCCGATGGATGTCGCACCGATGTGGTCTGGAACCGCGAGCGGCATGATGAACACCGGCTTCGGCGTGGCCGGCATCATCTCGCCGATCGTGGTCGGCGCCCTCGTGGACTGGACCGGCGGGTTCGCCTGGCCGTTCGGGCTGTCCATCGGCATCCTCGTCGCGGCGACGGTGCTCGCCGGGGTCATGCGGCCCAAGCCCGTCTTCCCGAAGGTCTCGGAGGAGGACGCGGCGCTCACCGGCCAGCGGTAGCGCCGCCCAACGCTGGGCGCCCGGGCTTACTCCCCGGGCGTCGCAGCGGCGTCGGCGATGGCGGTGCGCAGGCGCACGCGCTGCACCTTTCCGGTCGCAGCGCGCGGCACGTCCTCCACAACCGTGATCGTGCGGGGCCTCTTGAACCGCGGCAGTTTCTCCTCCGCGAGTGCGGTGAGTCGTTCGACGAGCAGACGATCGCGCTCCTCGTCTCGCTCCGCGTCGGCAGGGATGACGAAGGCGACCGGAACGAAGCCCAGCACGTCATCCGGTGCGCCCACCACGACCACCTCGCGCACGTCGTGGTCGGTGAGCAGCACCTCTTCGACCTCGAGCGGATAGACCTTCTCGCCGCCTCGATTGATCACATCGTCGACGCGGCCGGCGAGGGTCACGTAGCCGTCGGCGTCCACCGAGCCGAGGTCGCCTGTGCGCAGCCATCCGTCAGCGTCGAAGCGATCAGCGGCGGCGCCGCCGAAGTACGACGTCACGACGCCGCTTCCTCTGATCCACAGCTCGCCGACGGTGCCGGCAGGCACGGTCATCCCCTCGCTCCGCACCTGCACCTCTGTGCCGACGGGGATGCCGACGGTTCCGGGCCGGGGCGCGTCGACAGGGGTCGCGGTGATCTGGCTCGACGCCTCTGTCATGCCGTAGCTGACGACGAGCGGGATGCCGACGAAAGCCTCGGCGACCGGGCCGGGCAGCGGCGCCGATGCCGTTCGGATGAGCCGCAGTCGCGGCGGAGCGGCGATGGGTTCCGTCGCGAGCACGGCGAGGATGGCGGGAACGGCGTTGATCCACGAGATGTCGCGCTCGGCCATCAGCGGCCAGAAGCCCGTTCGGTGGAAGCGGCGGTCGAGCACGAGGGCCGAGCCGGCGGAGAGGGTCGAGAGCAGGCCGACGACCTCGGCGTTGATGTGGAAGAGCGGAAGCGAGTTGTAGCCGCGGTCCTCGGGCGTCAGGCCGAGGTGGGCTGCAACGGCCGAGCCGACGAACAGCAGTTGGTCGGCGCCGAGCTCGACGCCCTTGGGTGTTCCCGTTGAGCCCGAGGTGAACAGCATCGCGGAGCCGCCCACGCGGAACACGGATGCCCGTTCCTGCACGCCTGACTCGCGGTCCGCGCCCGCCGGTCGGGCCACAGGGTCGACATCCAGCGTCGGTGGTGCCAGTCTGTCGACCCCTGCGCCTGCTGCCCGCACCTCAGAGGCGGTCACGAGTACCTTCGGCCCCTGCACCAGTCCGGCGAGACGGGCGATGTCGTCGACGGTGATGGCGGGATCCAGCGGCACGGATCGATGTCCTGCGGCGACGGTCGCGAGGTGGGCGACCGCGAAGACCAGCGGGTCCGGCTCGTCGATGAACACCGTCGTGCGGCCGTCGAAAGCGGCATCCGAGATGAAGGACGAGGTCGCGGCAAGGGCATCCGCGTAGCTCAGCGACCGGTCGCTGCGGGCATCCTCGAGGTAGATCCGGTCGCCGTTCTGGGCGGCTCGTCGAGCCAGCAATTCCCCGATCGTCGCGCTCGGGACACCGTTCGTTCTCTCCCTTGTCACCTGTCGATGCTAGCGGCGGCTCCTATGTGCGGCCCGTGCGGGTGCCTTCCGTCGGTTGTGCTGACACGGTTGTCGGCGGTGCCGGTGAGAAGGTGCGGCGGAGCATCCACGTCCACCTCGCTTCGAAGACGGGATGTCCTGCGGCCGCTCCCGGCGACGCGTCGGTGACCGTGCGACCGTGCGCCTGCACGGGGGTGCCGAGAGGGTAATGCGTCATGAGGAGGTGGGCGCCGGCGACGGGAGAGCCGAAGTCGATCGGCGAGCGGATTCCCAAAGCACGCCACGAACCGACGATGCGGTTCACGTACATGTCGTTCGCGGCGTCGAACGCGTACATGCGCGAGGCCGGCGTCGCGCCGACGGTGTGCATCCACGTCGGGATGACGCCACGGTCGTCATCCACCGGCGACGAGAACATCAGCACTCCGCGCACCCTGTGCAGGTGGGCGATGAACGCTGCCTCTCCCCCGCCCTGGGAGTGTCCGGCGACCACGATGTCGTTCCAGACCGGACCGTGGTGTGACAGGTACCGCGACCAGTGTCCGTGAGGGTCGCGCGCGGCGGCGGCATGGATGGCTGCCGCGAACCGCGGAAGGATGCCGCCCTCGTCACCGACCCGGCTGAATCGGGAAGGAGCTCCGCCGTCGAGCCGGTTGGTCTGCACACTCGTGTAGCACGCGGCGTCGACCCCGCAGGTGCGCGCGATCGACCGGCCCGAGTTGTAGTACGCGAGCGAGAGCACGTGATAGCCGACGTGGGTCGCGGTGTCCGCGAACGCCAGGTAGTCGGACGGAAGGGCTCTGGTCGCCGGCAGGAAGAGCAGGAGCGGTCCGTGCGCGTAACCGTGTGCCGGACGCTCGATCACGTCGGCCGGATTCGGCGTCGGAACGTCGGGGTGAAGGCGGTATCGCACAGGCCCCGTCGAGGCGGTCGCGGCCGCCGTCGGGGCGACCGTGAGCAGCGCAGCCACCGCCGCGATCAACGCGACCGCGGCGATCACCCACAAGCGGATCGGCCATCTCACGGGGCAAAGATATCCAGCCGATTCCGAAGGCAAGGGGCAGCACGCCCGCGGCGCGCTGAGGGTGCGTTCAGAAGGCCGCTGAGGGTCCGCTCAGGCTGCCAGTGAGACCGCCGATGCGCCCGCCTCCCGACCGGAAGACGACGCGCTCCCCAGCGAGATCATGCGGTCGGCGACTCGTGCCTCGTCGGCGTCGTGCGTCACGAGAACGGTGACCGCGTGCGACAGCGCGCCACGCAGATCGCTCATCAACGCGGTCGATGCCTGCTCGTCGAGCTGTGCCGTCGGCTCGTCGAGCAGGATGACGTCGCAGCGGGTCAGCAGGGTGCGTGCAACGGCGACACGTTGACGCTGGCCCCCGGAGAGCCTGCCGCCCGCCGCGCCGATCCTGGTGTCGAGACCGTCGGGCAGCGTGGCGACGAGCGGTGCAAGGCCGACGCGCGTGACGGCATCCATCAGCTCTGCATCGGTCGGCCGGTCCTCGCGGCCGCGAGCGATGGCGAGGTTCGCGCGCAGGGTCGAGTCGAACAGGTGACCCTCCTGCGGGCACCAGGCAATGCGCGTGCGGAGGGTGTCGGGTGACAGGGCACGGGCATCCATCGTGCCGTTCTCCGTCTGCAGAACGTAGGTTCCGGTCTCGGGATCGACGAACCGCAGCAGCAGGGCGAGCAGGGTCGACTTCCCCGATCCGCTCGGACCCGTCACCGCGAGCCACTCCCCCTTGTCGGCGGTGCCGGACACTCCGGTGAACACGGGCCGCACGGCGCCGTCGTAGCGGAACGCTACGTCGCGGAGCCCGACACCGTGGATGACCGGTGCTTCGTCATCCGTCGCCTTCGACTCTGCTGCTGGCACCTGCTCCGCGGTCACAGCGCCCGCGACGGTGCCGAGCACCTCGGCAAGGGCCGGCGCCTTGGCCGCTGCCGCGACGGTGTCGGACAGAGGCTCGATGAGGGCGAGCGGCACGAGCGCGAGCACGGCGACCAGTTCGGGCCGGAGAGCGCCGGACGACACTGCGGCCGCGCACAGCGGCAACATGACGACCGCGGTTGCACAGCACGCCAGCACGACGAGCGCGGACGCCATGCCCTCCACGAGCGCCGCGCGTCGCTCGCTGCCGGCAGCGGCGAGATCCGCACGTCGGATGCGCCCGAGCACGCCCTCCGCCGCGTGCGGCGTGAGATCGTCCCTCGCAACGAGAAGCCCGGTGAACGAGGTCAGCACGTCGTCCCGAGCCGCCTCGCCGCGACGTGCCGCGCTCCTGGCGCCCGTGGCGGCGACCGCGGGTGCGGCGATCAGCGCGACCGCCCCGCACCCGGCGATCAGCGCCGCTGCGGTCGGGAAGATCAGCCAGAGCGTGACGACGGCACCAGCGAACACGACGGCTGCCGCGACCGGGGGTTGAACGACGCGCGGAACGAGGTCGCGTACCCGGTCGGCCGCGCCGACGAGCGTGCGAAGGGTGTTCGCGGGCGAGAGCGCCGACCGTCCTGACGGTCCTTTCGCGGCGAGCCCGCGCCAGAGCCGAAGGCGCAGCCCCGTGACCGCGCGCAGGACAGCGTCGTGGGTCATCAGCCGCTCTGCGTATCGCAGCACGGAGCGACCGATGCCGAAGAACCGCACGCCGACGATGGCGACGAGCAGGTACATGATCGCGGGTTCCTGGCTGGCGCGCACGATGAGCCATCCAGACACCGCGGTGAGCGCGATGGCGAAGGCCGTCGAGAGGGCTCCGACGAGCATGGCGCCCAGCATGCGCCAGCGCACCGGGCGGAGGAACGCGCGCAGCTCGGCCCACGCTGCACCGCGTGTCGGCACCGCGGGCGACGAGGTGTCACTGGATGCTCCAGTCGTCTCTGTGCGCGGTGTCGCGGTCGCGATGTCTGCGCCGGCGTGCAGCTCCGATTCGGAACGGATGCCATGGATGGGGCGAATCGACACGGCGGATGAACCGACGGGCACCACCTGGTCGGCGAGCTCGTGCAGGGCCGGGTCATGCGACGCGAGGACGACCGTGAGGGCCCGGCCAGACGCCGTACCGCGCAACGCGGCGATCTCGTCGCGGAGGCGAGATGCCGACTCATCGTCGAGGTGGGCCGTCGGCTCGTCGAGCAGCACAAGCGTCGCGCCAGCGTCCACGGCGGCGAGCACGCGGGCGAACGCCAGCCTGCGGGCCTCGCCGGGGCTCAGCTCGTCGGGCGAGCGGTCCGCCAGCGCGCTCAGGCCGACGCGATCGAGCAGGGCCAGCGAGCCTGTGCCGCTGTCGGTGCCGCCCGCGCCGTACAGGGCGAGCTCGGCGGTGAGGGTCTGCGAGGAGAAGTGCGGATGCTGGGGCATCCATACCGTCTGCTCGGCGGCCGGAAGCGAGAGCTCGCCGGTCACGACGGCGTCGGGCTCCAGCAGTGCGCCACGACCGGCGAGGATGGCCATCAACGTGGACTTGCCGCTGCCGCTCGGGCCGGAGAGCAGAGTGACGCCGGGCCGCGCGGCGAAGGACAGCGACCGCACAGCCGGTTCCGTCCGGAGCGGATAGGTCACCGAGAGGTCGCCGACGGCGATCGTCGGGTCAGTAGGCGATGCCGGGGACAGCACGGCGTTCGACGCACCCGAGCGAGACAACGGGCGGTCGAAGACGGCACGCACCCGGCGCAGGGCTTCGCGCCCGGTATCTGAGGCGTGGAACGCGGCTCCGACCTCGCGGATCGGGGCGTAGCACTCCGGCGCGAGGATGAGCGCGACCAGCCCCGCCTCGAGGGTGAGGTCGCCGTTCAGCAGCCGGATGCCGACCAGCACGGCGACGATCGCGACCGAGATGGTCGAGAGCAGGTCGAGCGCAAGAGCGGAGAGGAACGCGGTGCGCAGTGCCGTCATGCTGCGCGCGCGGTGGTCCTCGGAGATGTCCTCGAGAGCGGCGGCCTGCTCGCGAGCCCGGCCGAGCCCGACCAGCACGGGCAGCCCCCTGGCGAGCTCGACGAGGTGGTCAGACAGTCGCCCGAGGGCATCGAGCGACGCCGCGACGCGATCCCTGGTGTGCATGCCGATCAGCGCCATGAAGAGCGGCACGAGCGGAACGGTGACGACGATGACGAGTGCGCTCACCCAGTCGGCGGAGAGGATGCGCACGCCGACGAGAAGCGGAACCGTCGCGGCGGTCACCAGCGACGGCAGATACGAGGTGTAGTAGGCGTCCAGGTCGTCGAGTCCCGTCGTGACGAGCGCCGCGTCGGTGCCCACCCCGTTGTCTGACCGCCGCAGCAGGGCGGCGGCCGAGCGGTGACGCAGGTCGCGTTTCACCCCTGCTGCGGTCGACTGGGACGCGACACGCAGCCCCCAGACCGCGGCGGCGCGGACGAGCGCTCCCGCGATGCCTTCGACGACGGCCATCCCGACGTCGCCGTGAGCGATGACGGTCACGATACCGGTCGCGAGGGCGTCGGCGACCAGCACGATGCCGAGTGCTTTCAGTGCTCCGAGCAGGCCGAGAAGGAGCATCCGCATCCTGCCGACCTCGGCGAGCCCCTCGGCCGGCGACGTGCGAACCGGGGTGACGGTCATCGCACCTTCACCGCCGCTGTCACCGGCTTCGCCTTCGGAATGCTCGCGCCGCCGATGCGCTTGCGGAACACCCAGTAGGTCCAGCCCTGGTAGGCCAGCACGAGCGGAATGCCGAACGCAGCGACAACGCTCATGACGCCGAGCGTGTACGGAGAGCTCGACGCGTTCGCGACGGTGAGGTCGTACGCACGGCTCACGGTCGACGGCAGCACGTTCGGGTAGACGTTCGCGAAGATCGATGCCGTTCCCAGCAGCAGGAAGAGCCCGAGGCCGGCGAATGCCCTGCCCTCCCTGGCCTTGCGAGCGGAGAGCCACGCGAACACGGCTGCCACGACGGCGGCGGCGACCAGCAGCCAGGTATATGCCTTGCCGTTCATGAGCTGCACGCCGACGACCCAGGCGGTGATCGGGATGAGGAGGACGGGCATCCATCGCACCGCGAAGCGACCGCTGCGCTCCCGCACGTCCCCCTCGGTCTTGAGCGCAAGGAACGCCGAGGAGTGCGCGAGGCAGAACCCCACCACCGCGAGTCCACCGACCACGGCCCAGACGTTGAACCAGCCGAACGGTCCGCCGGTGCCGTCGCCGTTCGCATTGATCGGCAGCCCTGTCGTCGTGAGGGCGAGCATGACGCCGACACTGAACGCAGCGACGAGCGAGCCGACGCCGAGTGCGACGTCCCAGGATCGGGTCCAGCGTTCCGTCGACCCCTTGCCGCGGTACTCGATGGCGACGGCACGGAAGATGAGTGCGAGAAGAAGGATGACGAGCGGCACGTACAACGTGGAGAGAAGCGACGCATACCAGAAGGGGAATGCGGCGAACGTCGCCCCTGCCGCTGTGATCAGCCACACCTCGTTGCCGTCCCAGACCGGGCCGATCGTGTTCAGCATGACCCGACGGTCGGTCTCGTTGCGGGCGGAGATCAGTACGTGCATCCCCACCCCGAGGTCGAAGCCCTCGAGGAACAGGTAGCCGGTCCAGAGAACGGCGATCAGGATGAACCAGAGTGTCGGAAGGAAGTCCATGGTCGTTCCTTGTCTGTCGTCGGGTCAGTACGCGAATGCGAGCACGTCGTCGTCCGACGGCGCGCCGGGGTCCTTCGGCTTCTCGCCGAGCTCGGGGATGGCGCCGGCGACGCCGCTGCGGATGTACTTGGTGAGCAGGCGCACCTCGACGACCATCAGTGCCGCGTAGACGAGAGTGAGCGAGACGAGCGAGAAGAGGATCTCTCCGAAGCTCACGCCCGGCGACACTGCTGCAGCAGTGAACATGAACACGCCGTCGATGCCGCCCGGGGTCGGATTCGGGGCCACGACGAAGGGCTGTCTGCCCATCTCTGTGAAGATCCAGCCCGCCGAGTTCGCGGCGAAGGGCGCGAAGATGCCCGTCACTGCGAGCCACATCAGCCAGCGCGGTCTGGGCACGGTACCCCGTCTCGTCAGCCACAGAGCGACGGCGGCGGCGAAGGCGGCAAGCGCGCCGAACAGGATCATGAGCCGGAAGCCCCAGTAGGTGACGGCCATGATGGGCACGTAGTTGATGGCCTCACCGGCTCGGGCACCGTACTTCGGGTCATCCGGCAGGTGCGTTCCGTACTTCTGCTGGTAGATCGGCACCAGCTCGTTCACACCCTTCACGGGCTCGTTGAAGTTGCCGTTGGCGAGGAAACCCAGCACGCCGGGGACCTCGATCACGTTCACGACGCCCTTGCAGTCCTTCGAGCCGATGTCGCCGAAAGCCAACAGGGAGAAGCTGGTGCCGGTATGGCATGCCGCCTCGGCCGACGCCATCTTCATCGGCTGCTGCGTGAACATGAGGCGGGCCTGGGCGTCACCGGTGATCGCGACGCCGGCGAAGGCGATGATCGCGGTCACCGCACCGATGCGCAGCGACGTGATCCACACCTTGTGATCGGCCTTGTCGCGCCCGGGAATGTCGGGAGCTTCGCCAGGGATGACCCGCTTGTCGGCTCCGACGGTGTCGATGCCGTCCCTGCGGCGCTGCCAGAGCTGGTACCAGGCGACGCCGACCAGGAGCGCACCGCCGACCGCGAACGCGCCGAAGATGGTGTGCGTGAACGCCGCGATGGCCGTGTTGTTGCCGAGGATGGCCCAGACGTTCGTCATCACGGGGCGGCCGTCGACGAGCTTCACGCCGACGGGATGCTGCATCCACGAGTTCGCCGCGATGATGAAGTAGGCCGACACGACGGAGCCGGCGACGGCGATCCAGAGACAGGCAAGATGGATGCGTTTCGGCAGCTTGCCCCAGCCGAAGATCCAGAGCCCGAGGAACGTCGACTCGACGAAGAACGCCAGCAGCGCCTCCATGGCCAGCGGCGCCCCGAACACGTCGCCGACGTAGCGGCTGTACTCGCTCCAGGCGAGCCCGAACTGGAACTCCTGCACGATGCCGGTGGCGACGCCCATGATGAAGTTGATCAGGTAGATCTTTCCCCAGAACTTCGTCATGCGGTAATAGCGCTCGTTACCGGTGCGGTTCCACATGGTCTGCATGATGGCGACCAGCGGGCCGAGGCCGATCGTGAGCGGCACCATCCAGAAGTGATAGACGGTCGTGATGCCGAACTGCCAACGGGCGATGAGCAGCGGATCCAGGTCGGCCGGATGCACGATACCTCCGATGTGAACGGTTCTACGTGACGTAGAATTCTACGTGTTGTAGAAAGTCTTACCACTGTCGCCCGAACTTTTCTACACACGGTAGAATTGAGGCATGGCAACCGGCACACTCGCACATCTCGGCGATCTGGAGCGCGCGGTCATGGACGTGATGTGGGACTCCCCCGAGCCGCTCACGGCCACGGCCCTGCGCGACGCGCTGAACGCATCGGGCACCCAGGACAAAGACCTCGCGATCACCACGGTGATGACCGTGCTCTCGCGATTGGAGGCCAAGGGCTTCGTCGTGCGAGACCGGGATGCCCGTCCTCACCTCTACGGTGCGGCGATGTCCCGCGAGGACCACGTCGCCGAGCTCATGCACGAGGTGCTCGGCTCGGCCTCGGACCGCGACGCGGTGCTGGCGCGCTTCGTCGGCCAGGTGACGCCGCAGGATGCCGCACGGCTCCGCAGCCTGCTCGACGCCTGAGCGCACCTGACATCATGCTCGCCGTTGCAGCCGCACTCGCACTGCTCGCCATCGCTCTGGCGTGGCCGGTGCCGGTTGCGCTCGCCAAGGCGAGCTGGCCGCGGCGGATGCCAGGTGCCGCCCTCGTGCTGTGGCAGGCGATAGCACTCTCCGGTGGGCTGTCGATGATCGGATCTCTACTTGTCTTCGGTCTGATGCCCTTCGGCGATGACCTGCCGCACGCAGCGAGTGCGTTCACGGCCGACATCTTCGCCGGGCGACTGCCGCCCGCGGCGAACTTCCCCGAGATGTTCGCCCTGGCCGGGGCCATCCTGCTCGGCGTGCACCTGCTGCTCAACCTGGTGCGCACGGCATGGCGGGCCGAGCGGCAGAGACGCCGTCACGCGCAGCTGTTGCGGCTGCTCTCCGACCCCCTGCCTGACCGTCCCGGCACGAGAGTGATCGACCACGCCGCCCCAGTCGCGTACTGCCTTCCCGGCGTGCCTCGCTCGGTCACCGTGCTCTCGGCCGGGCTGCTCGACCTGCTCTCCGACGAGGAGCTGGCGGCCGTCGTCGCGCACGAGCGCGCGCACGTGCAGCAGCACCACCACGTGCTGCTGGTGGCGTTCAGCGCCTGGCGGAGCGCCCTGCCGTGGTTCCCGATCGCCACCCGAGCGCACGACGCCGTCGGTCTGCTCGTCGAGCTGTTGGCGGATGACCAGGCACGACGTACTGTGTCAGAGCGAAACCTCTCCCGCGCCGTCGCCAGGGTCGCCCTCGCAGCGTCGGAGCCGTCCGGGCCGGACGACTCGGAGGACATCGCACTCTCGTCTGCGGTCGCCTCAGGAGGCGCCGCTGTTCCTGCGTCGGCGGGCGAGTGGGCGGATGCCCGTGTGACGCGGCTCACGGAAGTAGCGGAGCCGGCGTCTCCCGCGCTCCGCCTCGCGGTGTTGGCCAGCGCTGCAGCGCTCGTCGCCGTGCCGACGCTCATGCTGCTGAGTCCCGCGGTACGCTGACGGGCCCGTGCCCCGGCTACTCCCCCTGTGCCCCCCGGAGGTCGCTCCACAGGGCATCGACCTGATGGAGCAGGTGCTGCGGGCTGCCGTTGTTGTCGAGCACGACGTCGGCGATCGCGCGGCGGGATGCGTCGTCGGTTTGCGCATCGATGCGGCTGACGGCGTCTCGTTCGCTCATCCCACGATCGGCGACGAGCCGCCTGACGCGCTCGTCGTGGTCGGCCTCGACGACGACGACGTGGTCGAACCTCAGCGGGCGGCCCTCTGACGCCTCGACAAGCAGTGGCACGTCGTAGACGACGATCGCGTCCGGGTCGGCGGCCTCTGCCACGGCGAAACGGTCGAGCGCGGCCCGCCATACTGCAGGATGCGTTATGCCGTTGAGGTCGGCGCGCGCTGCCGCGTCGCTGAACACGACCGCACCGAGCGCCGGGCGATCGAGGCTTCCGTCGTCGCGGATGACCCCCGGTCCGAATCGCTCGCGAATGGCCTGCAACCCCGGCGTCCCCGGTTCGACGACCTCACGGGCGAGCGCGTCGGCGTCGACGATCACGGCGCCGAGCTCCGCGAGACGACGTGACACGGTGGACTTGCCCGAGGCGATGCCCCCGGTGAGCGCGACGATCAGCACCGTGCAAGCCTATGCGCGCTGTGCCGTACCGCCGGTGAACACGAATGTTCAGTAGCGTGATCGGGTGCCGTCCTCGTTTTCGATCGCCACCGAGTATCCGTCCGCGACCGATGTCGCTGCCCTTCTGAGCGAGCACCTGGTCGACATGTTCGAGACCAGTCCGGCGGAGAGCGTGCACGCGTTGGACATCGAGTCGCTGCGTGCGTCGAACATCACCTTCTGGACAGCGCGGGACGGCGACGGCGCGCTCCTCGGATGCGGCGCACTGAAGCAGCACGATGGGATGACCGGTGAGCTGAAGTCGATGCGCACCACGCACGCTGCGCGCGGGCGAGGGGTGGCGACTGCTGTGATGACCGAGGCCGTCGCAGAGGCACGTCGGCGAGGCCTGAGCAGCGTGAAGCTGGAGACGGGCACCGAGGACTATTTCGCGCCAGCCCGCAGACTCTACGAGCGCTTCGGCTTCACCCCGTGCGCCCCATTCGCCGACTACACCGACGACCCCAACAGCGCTTACTACGCCCTCCCCCTCTAAGCGACTCCACCGGGGACACGAAAAAGGCCGGGACCATCGGGTCCCGGCCTTCCTCAACGCGCAGTATTACGAATTGCTGGAGAGCTTCTCACGCAGTGCGGCGAGCGAGGCGTCGTCTGCGAGCGTGCCGCTCGCACCGGACTCGCTCGAGTAGGACGCGCCGCTCGAAGCGGAGTCGGCCGTAGCGGCCTCCTCTTCCAGGCCCTTGGCGACCTGCTTCTTGTGGGCCTCCCAGCGGGCCTGAGCCTCGGCGTAGTCCTGCTCCCACTTCTCGCGCTGAGCGTCGGAGCCTTCCTTCCACTCGCCGGTCTCCGGGTCGAATCCCTCGGGGTACTTGTAGTTGCCCTGGTCGTCGTACTCGGTGAGCATGCCGTACAGCGCCGGGTCGAACTCGGTGCCCTCGGGGTCGACGCCCTCGTTGGCCTGCTTGAGCGACAGCGAGATGCGGCGGCGCTCCAGATCGATGTCGATGACCTTGACGAAGACCTCTTCGCCGACCGAGACGACCTGCTCCGCGAGCTCGACGTGCTTGCCGGAGAGCTCGGAGATGTGCACGAGGCCCTCGATGCCATCCGCGACGCGAACGAACGCGCCGAACGGAACGAGCTTGGTGACCTTGCCCGGTGCGAACTGACCGATCGCGTGGGTGCGGGCGAAGACCTGCCACGGGTCCTCCTGCGTCGCCTTGAGCGACAGCGAGACGCGCTCGCGGTCGAGCTCGACGGAGAGAACCTCGACGGTGACCTCCTGGCCGACCTCGACGACCTCGCTGGCGTGCTCGATGTGCTTCCAGGACAGCTCGGAGACGTGCACCAGACCGTCGACGCCACCGAGGTCGACGAACGCACCGAAGTTGACGATCGACGACACGACACCCTTGCGCACCTGGCCCGGGTGGAGGTTCGCCAGGAAGGTCGAACGGCTCTCGGACTGGGTCTGCTCGAGCAGGGCACGGCGGGACAGGACCACGTTGTTGCGGTTCTTGTCGAGCTCGAGGATCTTCGCCTCGATCTCCTGGCCGAGGTACGGCGTCAGGTCGCGCACGCGGCGCAGCTCGATGAGGGACGCAGGCAGGAAGCCGCGCAGTCCGATGTCGACGATCAGACCGCCCTTGACGACCTCGATGACCGAACCGGTGACGACACCGTCGGCCTCCTTGATCTTCTCCACATCGCCCCAGGCGCGCTCGTACTGCGCACGCTTCTTGGAGAGGATGAGGCGGCCTTCCTTGTCTTCCTTCTGAAGGACGAGGGCCTCGACGGTGTCACCGACGCCGACGACCTCGCTGGGGTCGACGTCGTGCTTGATGGAAAGTTCGCGGGAGGGGATGACGCCCTCGGTCTTGTAACCGACGTCGAGCAACACCTCGTCGCGGTCGATCTTGACGACGGTGCCTTCGATGAGGTCTCCGTCGTTGAAGAACTTCAGAGTCTTCTCGACCGCGGCAAGAAAGTCTTCAGCAGAACCGATGTCGTTGATCGCGACCTGCTTGGTTGCCTTGTCGGTCGTTGCGGTTGTCATTGAGTGGGTACTCCAGTGTGGACATGAATCAGGCCCGGCAGATTGATGCGTTTGGTTTGTTCCGCCGAGCAGGCGAATGGGATCGTCACAAAAGTGACTCTCCAGACTACCGTTCTACGGCGTCCGCCCGCAACAACGCCGCCGGGGACCGCCGTATTCCACCCTGCTGCCCGCATCCGGTCCCCCGCCGAGCCAGCACCCGACCGCCGAGCCACCACCCTGTCCGCGCCGATACGGTGGTGGTTCGGCGGCAGGGTGGTGGCTCGCGGAGAAGGGCTGCGAGAGCTCGTCAGCTCAGCATCGCGGTCTTCAGGGTGTCGAGGCCGACACCTCCGATGTCGAGCGCCTTCTTGTGGAACGCCTTGATGTCGAAGGCTGCGCCCTCACGCTGCTTGTACTCGTCGCGGATCTGCTCCCAGATGCGCTGCCCGATCTTGTACGAAGGTGCCTGGCCCGGCCATCCGAGGTAGCGGTTCACCTCGAAGCGCACGAACCCTTCGTTCATGTTGACGTTGTTGCCGAGGAACTCGAACGCGTACTCGCCGGTCCACGGTCCCTGGCCATCCGGCCGCTGCTTCGACAGGTGCACGCCGATGTCGAGCACGACGCGGGCGGCACGCATGCGCTGTCCGTCGAGCATGCCTAGGCGGTCGGCGGGGTCGTCGAGGTAACCGAGCTGCTCCATGAGCCGCTCGGCGTACAGCGCCCAGCCCTCAGCGTGACCAGAGGTTCCTGCGACGCGGCGCCAGGTGTTCAGCTGTCCCTTGTTGTAGGTGGCGGTGGCGATCTGCAGGTGGTGGCCAGGAACACCCTCGTGGTACACGGTGGTCAGCTCGCGCCAGGTGTCGAACTCCGTGACGCCCTCCGGGACGCTCCACCACATGCGACCGGGGCGCGAGAAGTCGTCGGCGGGGCCCGTGTAGTAGATCCCGCCCTCCTGGGTGGGGGCGATCATGCACTCGAGCCTTCTGATCGGCTCGGGGATGTCGAAGTGTGTCTTTCCCAGCTCAGCGATCGCTCGATCGCTGGTCTCCTGCATCCACCTCTGCAGGGCATCCGTGCCGTGCAGTTTGCGAGACGCGTCGCCGTCGAGGAACTCGATCGCCTCGGCGACCGAGGCGCCCGGCTTGATCTCCCTGGCGATCGCCTCCTGCTCGTCGACCATGCGGCGCAGCTCTTCGACGCCCCACTCGTACGTCTCGTCGAGGTCGACGGTCGCACCGAGGAAGCTGCGCGACGCGAGCTGGTAGATCTCGCGGCCGACGGCATCCTGCTCGGGGGCGTGAACGGCGAGCTCGTCCTCGAGGAAGACGGCGAGCTCGCCGTAGGCGGCCGCAGCTTCGGCGGCACCCTTCGCAAGGTCTTTCTGCAGCGACTCGGGCAGTTCGCCGTCATCGGTCCTGGCTGCACTGCTGAAACCGTAGAAGAAGCCGGTCGGCGCGACCTGCTTGTTGGCCTGGACGATGCCTTCTCGCACCTGCCGAATGGCGGGCACGTTGCCGGAATGGATGCCGGCACGCAGCGTCTCGATGTAGCCGCGCATCGCGGCGGGGAGGTTGTGCATGCGCGTGGCGATGACCTCCCAGTCGGCGACGGTGGCCGTCGGGGAGAGGTCGAAGATGTCGCGCAGCTCCTGCTCGGGGGAGGCGATCACATTGAGGTTGCGCTTCTCGAAGCCCGCCTCGTGCTTCTCGAGCTCGAGCTTCAGCTCTCGCGTGAGGTCGAGTTTGGTGATGGTGTCGACGTCGTCGACGGCCTGTGCGGCCTCGATGCGAGAGAGGGTCGCGGCGGTCGCCTCGGCCGCTTTCGCGTGACCGTCGGGCGAGTAGTCGGAGTACTCGCCCTCTCGTCCTGGTCGGCCGAGCCAGACGTGGTACTCGGGGAACAGGTCCAGTTGGGTGTCGATCCAGTCTTCGGCGATCTGGTCGATGGGCGTGGGTGTGCGCTGCTGTTCAGAGCTCATCTTTCGAGCCTATTGGCCGCGGCCCGGCAGATCGAGGGTCAGTGCATGGCAGATCGAGCGCACGGGCGCGCCGGCTCGACGGTCAGTGCGCGGCGGCGTCCCAGTTGCCGCCGCGACCGATCTGCACGGTCAGCGGCACGCGCAGGTCGGCGGCCTTCGACATGCGTTCGGAGACGATCGACGCGAGCGCGTCCCACTCCCCCGGCGAGACCTCGAAGATGAGCTCGTCGTGCACCTGAAGCAGCATGCGCGACGTGAGCCCGCGTTCGCGGATGTCGGAGTCGATCCCGATCATCGCGATCTTCATGATGTCGGCTGCCGAGCCCTGAATCGGTGCGTTGAGCGCCGCCCGCTCCGCGTTGTCGCGCAGCACGCGGTTGGTGCTCGACAGGTCGGGGAAAGGACGTCGCCTTCCGTAGATGGTCTCGGTGAAGCCGTCGACGCGTGCCTTCTGCACCACGTCGCGCAGGTAGTCGCGCACGGCGCCGAACCGCGCGAAGTAGTCGGTCATCAGCTGCCGCGCCTCAGCAGTCTCGATGCGCAGCTGTTTGGAGAGCCCGAACGCGCTGAGGCCGTAGGCGAGTCCGTACGACATGGCCTTGACCTTGGTGCGCATGATCGGCGTGACGTCTTCGGGCGCCACTCCGAAGATGCGGGCGCCGACGAACCTGTGCAGGTCTTCTCCCGCGTTGAACGCCTCGATGAGTCCGGCGTCTTCGCTCAGGTGCGCCATGATGCGCATCTCGATCTGCGAGTAGTCGGCCGTCAGTAGAGTCTCGAACCCGGCGCCGCTGATGAACGCCGACCTGATCTGCTTTCCGACCTCGGTGCGAACAGGGATGTTCTGCAGGTTCGGGTCGTTCGACGAGATGCGACCCGTCGACGTGCCCGTCTGGTCGTACGTGGTGTGAATGCGGCCGTCCGAGCGAATGGACTTCTCCAGCGTCTCGATGATCTGCTTCAGCTTCGTGGCGTCACGATGCTGAAGCAGCATGTCGAGGAACGGGTGCGGATTCTTCTCCTGCAGGTCGGCGAGCGAGGTCGCATCGGTCGAGTACCCGGTCTTGGTCGATCTGGTCTTCGGCATGCCGAGCTCGTCGAACAGCACCTGCTGCAGCTGCTTCGGCGAGCCGAGGTTCACCTCGTGCCCGATCTCCGTGTAGGCGGCCTGTGCGAGTCCATCGGCGCGAACGGTGAGCTCCTCGCGCTGCGAGCGAAGGATGTCGGAGTCGATGGCGACCCCGTTGGTCTCCATGCGCGACAACACACCGGTGACCGGCAGTTCGATGTCGATCAGCACGCCTCGGGTGACGTCTTCGAGGCCCGCAGAGACGGCATCCGCGACGCGGTGCACGTACCAGGCCTCCGTCGCCGCTCCGGCCGGCTCGACCTCCGGCACGAGCTGGCTCGGGTCGGACTGCGGCATCTGCTCGCCGAGCACCTCGTACACCTGGTCGGCCATCGAGGACGCCGAGCGGTTGGGGTTGACGAGCCAGACCGCGACACGGGTGTCGAAGGCGAGTCCGCCGAGTCGGATGCCCAACGCGGCCAACGTCTTCAGCTGGTTCTTCGCGTCGTAGAACTGCTTGGGGGAATCGGATGCCAGCCACGTGGCAAGCGCTTCGTCCACGACGCCGCCGTCGATCGAGACCAGTGCGGAATCCTCCGCGGTGGAGAGTCCGACGCCGCGCAACTCACCGGCGATCACCTCGAGCTGGATCGTCACGGGGAGAGTGCCTTCGGCGGACACCCTGGCCAGCCATCCGGTCAGCTCGTCACCCGACAGGTCGAGCACCTCGGGTGCGCGCAGCTCCTCCGCGGCGCCCGTGACCGCACCGCTGTCGGAGCCGTCGCCCTCGATGAGCTTGAAGACGCGCTCGAGGAGGGTGCGGAACTCAAGCCGTGCGAAGACGTCGCGCACGGCCTGCTCGTTCATCGGCTTGCGGACGAGATCGGCGGGCACGTAGGGAAGCTCCACATCGCGCACCAGCTGGTTGAGCCGGCGGTTGCGCAGCGCCTTCTCCTGCTGGTCGCGAAGGTTCTGCCCCACGACGCCCTTGATCTCGTCGGCGTGCTCGATGAGGTTCTGCACCGTGCCGTACTGCAGCACCCACTTGACGGCGGTCTTCTCCCCCACCTTGTCGATGCCCGGCAGGTTGTCGCTCGTCTCGCCGACCAGCGCCGCGACCTCTGGGTACTTCTCCGGCGGGATGCCGTAGCGCTCCAGCACGGCGTCGCGGTCGTACCGCTTCAGCTCGGAGACGCCCCGCACGTTCGGGTAGAGCAGAGTGACATCGTCGTCGACGAGTTGGATGGTGTCGCGGTCGCCGGACACCACGAGCACGCGGAATCCCTCCCCGGCACCCTGCGTGGCCAGGGTCGCCAGGATGTCGTCGGCCTCGAACTGCTCCTTCTCGAGGATCGGGATGTTCATCGCCTGCAGCGACTCTTGGATGAGAGGGATCTGTCCCTTGAACTCGTTCGGCGTCTCGCCTCGCGTGCCCTTGTAGTCGGGGTATTCGTCGGTGCGGAACGAGTGACGCGACAGGTCGAATGCCACGGCGAGGTGGGTCGGCCGCTCGTTCTGCAGCAGAAGAAGGAGCATCGACAGGAAGCCGTGGATGGCGTTGGTGTGCTGGCCATCACGTGTCGTGAAGTTGTCGACCGGGAGGGCGTAGAACGCCCGAAAAGCCAGCGAATGGCCGTCGATGATGAGAAGGGTAGGCTTTTCCGAGTCCGACACGCTGCAAGCCTACAAGCGGCCTCGGACACTGGAATCCGGCCCCGACCAGCGCACAGGAGCACCATGTCAACCACCGGCGGACCGGACGCGGCACCCGACGCTCTCGCCTATGTCAAGGAGCGCGGGCTCGGTGCTCTCGCGGCCAAGATGGGCATCGAGATGGTCGAGTTCACCGTCGATCGAGCCGTCGCGACCATGCCCGTCGAGGGCAACACGCAGCCGGCGAACCTGCTGCACGGTGGCGCCTACGTGGTGCTCGGAGAGTCGCTCGGATCGATGTCTGCGAACCTCTGGGCCGGCGCGGGACGACTCGCCGTCGGCATCGAGATCAACGCGACCCACACGCGCTCCGCGACGAGCGGCGTGGTCACCGGAGTGTGCACGCCGATCCACCTCGGCCGCACGCTGACGACGCACGAGATCGTCGTGATGGATGACCGGGGACGCCGCTGCTCCACGATCCGTATCACGAACCTGATCAAGGACGCCGCGTAACGGCCCTGTCGAGACCTCGACACCCTCCGCCTTCGGCGGTGCTGATCGATCTGTGTGCTCAGGACTCAACGCTTCGCATTGAGTCCTGAGCACTCACTTCTTCGGCGCGAGCTGGTCGATGATCGCCTTGGCGACGTCGTGCATGGTGAGGCGACGGTCCATGGACGCCTTCTGGATCCAGCGGAACGCCTCGGGCTCGGACAGACCCATCTTCTCGTTGAGCAGTCCCTTGGCGCGGTCGACGAGCTTGCGCGTCTCGAAGCGCTCGTTGAGATCGCCGACCTCGGCCTCGAGCGCGATGATCTGCGCGTAGCGAGCGAGTGCGATCTCGATCGCGGGCAGCAGGTCGTTCGGGGTGAACGGCTTGACGACGTACGCGAGGGCGCCGGCCTCGGTCGCGCGCTCGACGAGCTCCTTCTGGCTGAACGCAGTGAGGAGCACGACCGGAGCGATGTGACCTTTGGAGAGCCGCTCGGCCGCGGAGATTCCGTCGAGCTGCGGCATCTTGACGTCCATGATGACGAGGTCGGGGCGCAGTTCGGTTGCCAGCGCGACGGCGGTCTCGCCGTCACCCGCTTCGCCGACGACATCGAACCCGTTGTCTCGCAGGATCTCGACGATGTCGAGGCGGATCAGCGATTCGTCTTCCGCAACGACCACGCGACGCGGTGCGGAGGTGTTCTCAGTGTCGGTCACGGTCAACAAGCCTACGGTATGGCGATAAGGTGATTGACGGTGCCTGGAGCCGGTGTGGCGGAATGGCAGACGCGGAGCACTCAAAATGCTTTGTCCGAAAGGGCGTGTGGGTTCGAGTCCCACCACCGGCACCGTTCTCACGACCTAGCGGTTGACGCGGCCGTGCTCGCATGAGCAGACCTTGCCGGACCCACTTCCCCGTACCCTGTGCGCTCCCTATGTTGTCTTTATCAACAACGACCCCCGAACGGGGGTCGACGAAGGGCGGACTCAGATGCTGCATCCCTGGAAGTCGGATCGTGCGACGGATTCGCGCCACCCAAGACGGCGTGGCATGACCGCAGCGGCGACCGCGACCGTGCTCGCCCTCGGCTTCGCTCTCGTCGGCGCGACGGGCGCCAACGCCTCGCCGAGCCAGGGCGCGCAGGGACATCGGCTCGGCCAGGATGCTCAGCTGGCTCCACGCACGGCGTTCACGATGGCACCGGACGGGTCGAGCGGGGCGAAGGAAGCCGGCGACGGCATCCCGAACATCGACGTGGTCAAGAAGACCATCGCCACGTACTACGGAGACCCAGGCACCGGCATCGCCGACAAACAGTCCTCGCCGTACATCAGCGAGCTGAATCGCATCGTCGCGAAGGCCGCCGCCGGATTGAAACCGGCCTACGACAAGGCGATCGCACGCGGAGAGAAGCCCGCGATCGTCTTCGACGCCGACGACACGACGCTCTGGACGTACGACATGGAAGTCGCCGACATGCACTTCACGTTCAACCCCGCCGAACAGGATGTCTGGGTGCAGGGCGAGCGGTTCCCAGCGGTCCCGGCGATGGTCGCCTTCGTCGACGCGGCCTCCACGATGGGGTACACCGTCTTCGGACTGACCGGCCGCAACGACGACCAGAAGGCCGCCACCCTCGGCAACCTCGCGAAGGACGGCTACACGGCCTTCACGGCCGATCGCTTCTACATGAAGTGGACCTCGAAGGGCACCTCGCAGCAGCCGCAGTACATCACCTGCGCGACGACGAGCTGCACGACGGTCGAGTACAAAGCGCTCACACGCAAGCACATCGAGAAGGACCTCGGCTACACGATCACGCTGAACGTGGGCGACCAGTGGTCGGATCTGCAGGGCGGCTTCGCCGACAGCGTGCTGAAGCTGCCGAACCCGACGTATTACCTCCCCTCTCCTGACCTGCCCGGTGTGTCGGAGCCGAAGCTGGCACCGCGCACGCACTTCACGATGAGGGCCGACGGCTCCAGCGGTGCGAGCCAAGGTGGAGAGGGCATTCCCAACATCGACTCGGTCAAATCCACGATCGCCGCCTACTACGGCGATCCGGGCACGGGCATCGCGAACAAGCAGGCCTCTTCGTACATCCGTGAGATGGACCACCTCGTCGCCACCAGACTGCCGGGCGTCGCAGCGAAGTGCCTCGTGGAGAAGAAGCTGCACAGGAACCCCGCCGTGGTGCTCGATGCCGACGACACCACCTTGTGGACGTACGACATGGAAGTCGGCGACATGCACTTCACCTACAACCCGGCCGAGCAGGATGCCTGGGTGCAGGCCCAGAAGTTCCCGGCGGTGCCTGCCATGGTCGCCCTCGAGCGAGCGGTCACGAAGGCGGGATGCACGGTGATCGGTCTGACCGGCCGCAACGACGACCAGAAGGCCGCCACCCTCGGCAACCTCGCGAAGGTGGGCTACGTCGGATTCACCGCCGCCGACTACTACACGAAGTGGACGGGCGTCGGCGCATCGCAACAGCCCTCGTACATCCACTGCGCTGCGGCGAGCTGCACCACGATCGAGTACAAATCGCAGACCAGAGCCCACGTGGAGTCCCGCTCGGGAGGCGGATTCGACATCGTGGCGAACTTCGGCGACCAGTACAGCGATCTGATCGGCGGGCACGCCGACCGCACGGTGAAGCTGCCGAACCCGACGTACTACCTGCCGTGACCTGGCAGCGCGTGCCGCCGCGATAGTCTGCAGACCATGTCAGAAGCCCCCACGCGAGCGGCGGCTCCATCGCCCTCCGAGCCCGTAAGTGCATCCGCTCCTCCCGCCGCCGAGAAGCCGGCGAACCTGCCGCTGTCGAAGCGTCCGATCGACATCCTGTTCCTGGTGATCTTCGCGGCGTTCATCGTCACGTGCATCATCAGCGACTCGGTCGAGGGCCTCGGACTCGACCAGGTGAAGGACTCCCCCAACGTCCTTGTGCAGTGGAACTACTGGTACGCGTCGAACTTCGACCCGCTCTACCAGTCGCACCCGGTGTGGCTTCGATTCATCAGCGGCACCTCGGCGTTCGTGTACGTGGCGTTCTACGTGCTGCTGATCATCTCGATCGTGCGCAAGTGGAACTGGATCCAGCTGCCGAGCGTCATCTACTCGACGATGATCATCGCGCTGACCGGCATTCCGATCTTCGGCGTCGAGTTCTTCGGATCGGCCGCCGAGCGCACCCCGAACCCCGCGGTCTTCCTCGCGTTCAACCTGCCGTACATCGTCTTCCCGCTGCTGCTCCTGATCCGCATGCGCAAGCCGCTGCCGTTCACGAGAGCGTTCTAGCCGAGCGAAATGCACAGAACCCGGATGCCCGCGCAGTGCGGCATCCGGGTTCTTTCGTGTCTGTGCCTTACGCGAAGACCTTCACGCCGTTCACGAGCTTGAACGTCGGGGCGATGATGATGCCGAAGAACGGCACGATGATGCGCAAGAAGTAGACGAGCGCGGTGATGTGCCCGAAGTCGCCGATCGCGAAGCCGACGACGGCGATGAGGCCGAACAGCAGGGCAAGGCCGAAGCCCTTGATGGTGGCGAGGAACGGCGTGGCGAATCCGACGCTCGCGATCACGATTCCGACGTCGACGATGAACGGCTGCCACGCGCCCGCGTTGCCGAGCGCGACACCTGCGATGATCCAGGCGGCGATGGCCACGAGCCAGAACACCACGAACACCGCACCGGCGATGCGCTTGTCGAGTTCACCCTTCGGGGGTCGAGCGGTCATCTTCGAGTAATCCTTCCGAAGGCGTGGGCCCCTCGCGGGACGGGATGTCGGGCGAAGCGCCCGCTGTCGATAGTACTCGTCGCACGGCCTCCGGCCCGCTCTGCGACCGACCTCTGTCGCGGCCTCTAACGTTGAGGGCATGTACCTGAGCTACGTCGCGATCGGAGACAGTTTCACGGAGGGCGTCGGCGACGACCTGCCGGACGGCCGAGTGCGCGGCTGGGCGGACCTCGTCGCCACCGGACTCGCCGCCGCAGCGAACGAGCCGGTGATGTACGCGAACCTCGCGATCCGCGGCCGCAAGCTCGCCCCGATCGTCGGCGAACAGCTCGACGCCGCCATCGAGATGCACCCGCAGCTGCTCAGCATCAACGGCGGTGGCAACGACATCATGCGCCCGCGCGTGTCGGTCGACGATGTGGCGGCGCAGACGGCGGATGCCGTTGCCAAGGCGATCGACGCGGGCATCCACGTGCTGCTGCTGAGCGGCGCGAACCCGAGCGACAACCTCCCCGGCGGGCGCACCGTGCAGCGTCGGGGCGACGAGCTCGCTGATCGGGTGCGCGCCATCGTCCCCGACTCCGGCATGACGTTCGTGGACAACTTCGCCGACCCCGTGCTGCGCGACCTGCGCTACTGGTCGCTCGACCGACTGCACCTCAATGCGTTCGGCCACGCGCGCGTCGCGGCCAGGGTGCTCACCGCTTTGGACGTCGCCGTGCCCGCCGAGTGGCGGGTCGAGGAGGTCGCGGCTCAGCCTCCGACCGGACGCAAGGCGCCGTCCCTCGCCTACTACCGCGAGTACGTGCTGCCGTGGATCGGGCGTCGTCTCACCGGTCGCTCCTCCGGAGACGGTCGCAGCCCCAAGTTCGCACAGCTCACGCCGATCGACCCTGACATCGTCGTCTGAGCCGCACATCGTCGTGGCTGCACATCGTCGTCTGCGCGGGGACGGCGTGTCATCCTCGAACTAGCGGGCCTCCCCCTGCGGTGAGGTCCCGTGGCGAGGGGAAGGGGGACCCCGTGATCTTCGACGATCGGCTGGATGCCGGACGCAGGCTCGCCGCCGCGTGCGGGCCGTTCCGCGGCTCATGGCCTCGTCCGTTGGTGCTCGGCATCCCCCGCGGCGGTGTGCCCGTTGCTGCGGCCGTCGCGGAGACGCTGGATGCCCCGCTCGACGTCATCGTCGTGCGCAAGCTCGGCCTGCCGGGCAACGCCGAGGTCGCGATGGGGGCGATCGGCGAGGGCGTGCGCGTGCTCGACGACGACCTCATCCGTGCGGTCGGTGTCACCGACGAGCAGCTCGCGAGGGTCGAGGAGCGCGAGCAGGCGGAACTGGGTCGGCGACTCGGGAGGTACCGCGACGACAGGCATCCGGTGGACGCTGCCGGGCGAACGGTGATCGTGGTGGACGACGGAGTCGCGACGGGCGCGACCGCCAGAGCGGCATGCGCGGTGGTGCGGGCACAAGGTGCGGCATCCGTCGTGCTCGCCGTTCCGGTGGCGCCGCCGGACTGGATGCCGAGGCCGGGCGTCGACGCCGACACGTTCGTCTGCGTCGCGAGGCCCGAGCGATTCTTCGCGATCGGCCAGTGGTACCGCGACTTCACGCAGACCACAGACGACGAGGTCGGAGAACTTCTCGACGCCCGCTGACACGCGAAACGCCCCGTCGATGCCGACGGGGCGTTCGCAAGCCGATGTGTTACTTCAGCGCGGCGTAGGCCGGGGCCGCCTCGTTGTGCACATCGCCGACGACGTGCACGCGCACGTCGTTCGTCGAGCCGGAGATTCCGGGAGGCGAACCGGAGATGACGACGACCTTGTCACCGACCTCCGCGAGGCCCTGACCGATGAGCACGTCGTCGACCTGTCCCATCATCTGGTCGGTGTGGGTCACGGTGTCGACGAGGAAGGCCTGGATGCCCCACGTGAGCGACAGCCGGCGACGGATGCTCTCGTTGGTGGTGAACGCCTTCATCGGGATCTTCGAGCGCAGGCGCGACATGCGGCGTGCTGAGTCACCCGACTCGGTGAAGACGCAGAGGAACTTCGCGTCGACGAAGTCGGCGACCTCGGCCGCGGCGAGCGTGAGCGCACCGCCCTGCGTGCGCGGCTTCGTGCCGAGCGGCTGGATGCGGTCGAGGCCGTGCTCCTCGGTGGAGTCGATGATGCGAGCCATCGTCTGCACAGTGATCACGGGGAACTCCCCCACGCTCGTCTCGCCGGAGAGCATGACGGCGTCCGTTCCGTCGAGAACGGCGTTGGCGCAGTCGGATGCCTCCGCACGCGTCGGCCGAGGGCTGGTGATCATCGACTCGAGCACCTGAGTGGCCACGATGACCGGCTTCGCCATGCGACGCGAGATCTCCACCGCCTGCTTCTGCACGATCGGCACTGCCTCGAGCGGAAGCTCGACGCCCAGGTCGCCGCGAGCCACCATGATGGCGTCGAAGGCGTCCACGATCTCTTCGAGCGCGTCGACCGCCTGCGGCTTCTCGATCTTCGCGATCACAGGAACGCGCCGGCCCTCTTCGTCCATGATCTCGTGCACGCGGTCGATATCGGACGCATTGCGCACGAACGACAGGGCGATGTAGTCGGCGCCGAGCTGCAGGCCCCAGCGCAGATCGGCCTCGTCCTTCGCGCTGAGCGCGGGAACGTTGACCGCGACGCCCGGGAGGTTGATGCCCTTGTTGTTCGAGACGGGACCGGGAACGACCACCTCGGTCTTCACCCGCACGCCGTCGGTCTCGAGCACGCGCAGAGCGACCTTGCCGTCGTCGATCAGCAGCGGGTCGCCCGGCTTCACGTCTTGAGGGAGACCCTTGAACGTCGTCGACGAGATCTGCTGATCGCCGACGATGTCCTCGGTGGTGATGGTGAAGATGTCACCCTCGGCCAGGTCGTACGGACCGTTCTCGAACTTGCCGAGGCGGATCTTCGGACCCTGCAGGTCGACCATGACGGCGACGGCGCGTCCCGAGTCATCAGCGGCCCGACGCACGTTGGCGTAGACCGACTCGTGAACGTCGTAGCTGCCGTGGCTCAGGTTCATGCGGGCGACGTCCACACCCGCATCGATGATGGCGCGGATGCTTTCATAGCTGGACGTCGCCGGGCCCAGCGTTGCGACGATCTTGGCTCGTCTCATGACTCTTTTTCGTACTCCTGGTTGTTGCGCGTGCACACCTGACCGGCGCCGTGAGATGCCGGGTTCCGAGCGCTAGATCGAGATCCCGCGATCGGTCGGCCTCACGGGCGATGGGAGGTGGGTTTCACCTTCAAGATAGCGGTCCACCGCCGCCGCCGCAGCACGACCTTCAGCGATCGCCCACACGATGAGCGACTGGCCGCGACCCGCGTCGCCCGCGACGAACACGCCAGGCTCCGAGGTCTCGTAGTCGTCGTCTCGCGAGACGTTGCCGCGCTCGTCGAACGGCAGCTCGAGCTGACCGGAGAGGGTCTCCTGCTCAGGGCCGGTGAATCCGAGGGCCAGCAGCACGAGGTCGGCGGGGATCTCCCGCTCGGTCCCGGCCTTGGGCACACGTCGTCCGTCGAGGTACTCGGTCTCCGCGACGCGGATCGCGACGACCTCGCCGATGTCGTTGCCCACGAACTCGACTGTCGACGCGAGGTACTCGCGCCTTCCGCCCTCTTCGTGCGCCGACTGCACCTCGAAGAGCGTCGGGGTCATCGGCCACGGCTGGTGTCCCGGACGCTCCGACGGCGGCTGCTTGCCGATCGCCAGGTTGGTGACGGATGCCGCCTTCTGCCTGTGCGCGGTTCCGATGCAGTCCGCGCCGGTGTCGCCGCCGCCGAGGACGACGACGTGCTTGCCCTCTGCGGTGATCTGCGTCGGAACCGAGTCGCCGGCGCCGACGCGGTTCTGCTGCACCAGGTACTCCATGGCGAAGTGGACGCCGGCGAGGTCGCGGCCGGGGATCGGCAGATCGCGCGGCACCATGGCACCCGTGGCGACCACGACGGCGTCGTAGCGCGCCTTGAGGTCGGGCCAGGAGACGTCGACGCCGATGTTCACGCCGGCGCGGAACCGCGTACCCTCAGCGGTCATCTGCGCGAGGCGCGCCTCGATCTGCTTCTTCTCCATCTTGAAGTCGGGGATGCCGTACCTCAGCAGACCGCCGATGCGGTCATCCCTCTCGTACACCGCGACGGTGTGACCGGCACGCGTGAGCTGCTGCGCGGCGGCAAGACCCGCGGGGCCCGAGCCGACGACGGCCACCGTCTTGCCGGTGAGGCGCTGCGGCGGGTGAGGCTGCACCCAGCCGTTCGACCAGGCGTTGTCGATGATCGTCTGCTCGACCTGCTTGATGGTCACCGGCGGCTGGCTGATGCCGAGCACGCAGGAGTCCTCGCACGGAGCGGGGCAGAGCCGACCGGTGAACTCGGGGAAGTTGTTCGTGGCGTGCAGCCGCTCGATAGCCTGACGGCCCTCGCCGCGCCACATCAGGTCATTCCACTCGGGGATCAGGTTGCCCAGCGGGCATCCCTTGTGGCAGAACGGGATGCCGCAGTCCATGCAGCGTCCGGCCTGACGGCGAAGCTGAGCAGGGTCGCCGCCCTCGTAGACCTCTTTCCAGTCCATCAACCGCACGGAGACGGGGCGCCGCTTGGGCAGCTCGCGCTCCGTGACCTTCAGGAAGCCCTTGGGGTCAGCCACCTGTCACCTCCAGAATTCTGTTCCACACGACGTCTCCGTCGGGGTCGAGCCCCTCGTCGACAGCGTTCTTGCGGGTCTCGAGGACGGCCGCGTAGTCGCGCGGCAGCACCTTGGTGAAGCGCGCAGAGGATGCCTCAAGGTCGCCGAGCAGACGTGCTGCGACAGCAGAGTCGGTCTCGGCGACGTGCTGTTCGAGCAGGTCGCGGACGATCTCGATGTCGCCGCTGCCCAGCGGGTGGAGCTCGAGCTCGCCTGCGGCGAGGGATTCGCGGTTCACCCGCTCCTCGCGAAGGTCGAGCACGTAGGCCGTTCCGCCCGACAT
This sequence comes from Humibacter soli, assembly GCF_054779035.1. Taxonomy (NCBI): domain Bacteria; kingdom Bacillati; phylum Actinomycetota; class Actinomycetes; order Micrococcales; family Microbacteriaceae; genus Humibacter; species Humibacter soli. Next base: position 851,207 of record NZ_BAAGYX010000001.1, read on the forward strand.
GCCCGCACCCAGGTTGCGTCCCGTCGCGCCGAGGATGAGCGCGAGGCCGCCCGTCATGTACTCGAGGGCGTGGTCTCCGACGCCCTCGACCACGGCGGTGGCACCGGAGTTGCGCACCAGGAATCGCTCGCCCACGATGCCGCGCAGGAACATGCTGCCCTGCGTCGCGCCGTAGCCGATCACGTTGCCCGCGATGACGTTGCGCTCGGCGGGGAAGACGCTCGCCCTGTCGGGACGCACCACGATGCGTCCGCCGGAGAGGCCCTTGCCGACGTAGTCGTTGGAGTCGCCCTCGAGCCGCAGCGTGATGCCGCCGGGCAGGAACGCGCCGAACGACTGCCCTGCCGATCCCGTCAGCGTGACATCGATCGATCCGGCCGGCAGGCCGTGTTCGCCGTGGCGTACCGTCACCTCGTGCCCGAGCAGGGTGCCGACGGCACGCTCGGTGTTGCGGATCGGCAACGACAGCTCGATGTGTCCGCCGTGCTCCAGCACGTCGGCGGCCTGCGAGATGAGCGTGTTGTCGAAGTGCTTCTCGATCTCGTGGTTCTGCTGACGCCGGTTGCTGCGCGGAGCGTCCTCGTCGAACCGAGGTCCGTGCAGCACGGGGGCCAGGTCGAGTCCGGATGCCTTCCAGTGGTTCACTGCTCGCTCGACATCCAACGCGTCGACGCGGCCGATGGCCTCTTCGATCGTGCGGAACCCGAGCGCCGCGAGGTACTCCCGCACCTCCTCGGCGATGAACTCGAAGAAGTTGACGACGAACTCCGGCTTGCCGGTGAACCTGCTGCGCAGAACCGGGTTCTGCGTCGCGACGCCGACCGGGCACGTGTCGAGATGGCAGACGCGCATCATGACGCAGCCGGAGACGACGAGCGGTGCGGTCGCGAAACCGAACTCCTCGGCGCCCAGGAGCGCGCCGATGATCACGTCGCGGCCGGTCTTGAGCTGGCCGTCGACCTGCACCACCACGCGGTCGCGCATGCCGTTGAGCATGAGTGTCTGCTGCGTCTCGGCGAGGCCGAGCTCCCACGGCGTGCCGGCGTGCTTCAGGGAGTTGAGCGGGCTCGCGCCCGTTCCGCCGTCGTGCCCGGAGACCAGGATGACGTCGGCCAACGCCTTCGCGGTGCCTGCCGCGACAGCCCCGATGCCCGTCTCGCTCACGAGCTTGACGTGCACCCTGGCGTGCGGGTTGGCGCGCTTGAGGTCGTAGATGAGCTGCTTGAGGTCTTCGATCGAGTAGATGTCGTGGTGCGGGGGCGGCGAGATGAGTCCGACGCCGGCCGTCGCGTGACGGGTGCGTGCCACCCACGGGTAGACCTTCGTCGGCGGCAGCTGGCCGCCCTCGCCAGGCTTGGCGCCCTGGGCGAGCTTGATCTGAAGGTCGGTGGCGTGCGTGAGGTACATGCTCGTCACGCCGAACCGCCCGGAGGCCACCTGCTTGATCGCGCTGCGACGCTCGGGGTCGAGCAGGCGGTCGATGTCTTCGCCGCCCTCTCCCGTGTTGGACTTGGCGCCCAACCGGTTCATCGCGATCGCGAGGGTCTCGTGCGCCTCCCGCGAGATTGATCCGTAGCTCATCGCACCGGTCGAGAATCGCTTGACGATGGACGAGACAGGCTCGACCTCTTCGAGCGGCACGGGCGGGCGGATGTCGGTGCGCAGGGTGAACATGCCGCGCAGCGTCATGAGCTCCTCGGCCTGGTCATCCACGAGCTTCGTGTATTCGCGGAAGATGTCGTATCGACGCGTTCGCGTGGAGTGCTGCAGACGGAACACCGTGTCGGGGTTGAACAGGTGCGGTGCACCGTCGCGGCGCCACTGGTACTCGCCGCCCGTCGACATGCGCTCGTGCGTGAGCACGGCGCTCTCCTCCGGGTAGGCGGAGAGGTGCCGCGCGAGGTTCTCGGCCGAGATGACGTCGATGCCGATGCCGCCCAGCTTGGACGTGGTTCCCGTGAAGTACTTGTCGACGAAGTCCTGCGACAGTCCGACGGCCTCGAACGCCTGAGCGCCCGCGTAGGACGACACCGTGGAAATGCCCATCTTCGACATGATCTTCAGCACGCCCTTGCCGAGCGCCTTGATCAGGTTCTTGACGGCCTTCTCCGACGTGATGCCGGTGAGCATGCCGCTGCGCACCAGGTCTTCGCAGGTCTCCATGGCGAGGTACGGGTTCACCGCGCTCGCTCCGAAGCCGATGAGCAGCGCGACGTGGTGCACCTCGCGCACGTCGCCGGCCTCGACAACGATGCCGACCTTGAGCCTGTTCTCCGTGCGGATCAGGTAGTGGTGCACGGCGGAGAGCATGAGCAGTGAAGGGATCGGCGCCAGGTCCTTGTTCGAGTCCCTGTCGCTCAGCACGATGAACTTCGCGCCCTCGGCGATGGCCTTGCCGGCCTCCTCGCAGATCTCCTGGAGCCTGCGCTCCATGGCGTCTTCTCCGGCGTCGAACCGGTAGAGGCCACGGATGGTCACCGTCGTGCGCGTCACCGGCGTCGTGTCGATGTGCTGGATCTTCGCCAGCTCGTCGTTGTCGATCACCGGGAAGTCGAGCACCACCTGCCGGGTGTGCTCAGGCCCGGGGGCCAGCAGGTTGCGCTCCGGTCCGAGGCCCAGGCTCAGCGACGTGACGACCTCTTCGCGGATCGAGTCGAGCGGCGGGTTGGTGACCTGCGCGAACTGCTGCGTGAAGTAGTCGAAGAGCAGCCGCGGACGTTCGGAGAGCACGGCGATCGGGGTGTCTGAGCCCATGGCGCCGAGCGGCTCGGCTCCGGCCTTCGCCATCGGCGCGAGCAGCACCCGCACCTCTTCTTCGGTGTATCCGAAGGTGCGCTGCCTGCGCGTGACCGATGCAGGGGTGTGCACGATGTGTTCGCGCTCCGGCAGGTCCTTGAGATGGATGCGCCCGGCGTCCAGCCACTCGCCGTACGGCTCCGCCGACGCGAGGGACGCTTTGATCTCGTCGTCCTCGATCAGACGACCCTCGACGGTGTCGACGAGGAACATCCGGCCGGGACGCAGGCGGCCCTTGCGCACGATGCGGCTGGGGTCGATGTCGAGCACGCCGATCTCGCTGCCGAGCACGACGAGCCCGTCGTCGGTCACCAGGTAGCGGCCTGGGCGCAGACCGTTGCGGTCCAGCGTCGCGCCGACCAGTGAGCCGTCGGTGAACACCAGGGCGGCCGGGCCGTCCCACGGCTCCATGAGCATCGAGTGGTACTCGTAGAACGCGCGGCGCGCAGGGTCGATCTCGGTCTGCTTCTCCCAGGCCTCCGGCACCATCATCATGACGGCGTGCGGGAGTGACCGTCCGCTGAGCGTGAGCAGCTCGACGACCTCGTCGAACGACGCGGAGTCGCTCGCACCGGGAGTCACGATCGGAAAGAGCGGCTTCAGGTCGCCGAGCGACTCGCTGGCGAGCTGGGATTGGCGTGCGCGCATCCAGTTGCGGTTGCCCTGCACGGTGTTGATCTCGCCGTTGTGGGCGATCATGCGGAACGGCTGCGCGAGCGGCCACGACGGGAAGGTGTTCGTCGAGTAGCGCGAGTGCACGAGCGCGAGCTTGGAGGCGAAGCGCTCGTCGGAGAGGTCGGGGTAGAACGGCTCCAGCTGGAGCGTCGTCACCATGCCCTTGTAGACGAGCGTGCGGCTGGACAGCGACGCGAAGTAGACGTCGAGCTCGCGCTCCACGCGCTTGCGCAGTCGGAACGTGAGCCGGTCGAGCGCGATGCCCGCCAGAGGGGCGCCCTCCTCGGTCGAGCGGGCGCTGCCGACGTAGAGCTGCTCGATCGCCGGCATGGCGTCGCGAGCCAGCGTGCCGATCTCGTCGGGGCGCACCGGAACCTCACGCCAGCCGAGCACGACGAGGCCTTCTTCGGTCGCGATGTTCTCGATCGCGGTCTTGACGGCCGCGCGCTCGTCGGGGTGCAGCGGGAGGAAGGCGTTGCCGACGGCGTAGCGACCTGCACCGGGCAGGGTGAAGTCGGCGACCGCGCGCAGGAACGCGTCGGGGATCTGGGTCAGGATGCCCGCGCCATCGCCCGTACCGGCGTCGGAGCCGACCGCGCCGCGGTGCTCGAGATGCCGGAGGGCGTCGAGGGCGCCGACGATGATGTCGTGTCCGGCGGTGCCGCGCAGGGTCGCGACCATCGCGAGTCCGCAGGCGTCGCGCTCGTCACGAGGGTCGTAGAGACCCTGTGCCGACGGAACGGTGCTGAACCGGGAAAACGGAGGCTGATCGGCCATGGATACCGTCCTCACATCGAGAAGGTGGGGGACGACGTCGGCCCGGGGACAGGGGGATGTTTGACTGCCGGGGTCGCCGTGATGGGTGTTCAGCCGGCAGAGCTTGTGGCTGCGGCTTTCGGTTCATCCGATCCGTCGTCGACCGAGGCGTCGTCTTCGTCGTTGTCCTCGTCATCCGGATCGGTGTCGAACGATTCTACCGCAGCGTCGTCGCGCTTCCATTCGCGGCCCGGGAGGTAGACGCTGAGCTCGACGCCCGGATGCTTGCGCGACTGCACGATGAAGATGATGAGGCCGAGCACGAAGGCCAGGAACGCCGCCCAGACGTTGAACGGGATGCTGAGGAACGAGTACTCGCTCGGGTCGATGCGGATGGACTCGAGATAGCTGCGGCCGAGGCCGTACCACATCAGGTACGCGGCGAACATCTTGCCCCAGCGCCACTGGAAGCGCTTCTCCAGCGCGAGCAGCACGATCACGCCGATGACGTTCCAGATGATCTCGTAGAGGAAGAGCGGCTGGAACAGCGTGCCGTCGGGGAGCCCGGTCGGATACGCGGCATTGGTGCTCGGGATCTGCAGGCCCCACGGCAGGTTGGTCGGCAGGCCGTAGAGCTCGGCGTTCACGTAGTTGCCGAGGCGGCCGATCGCCTGCGCGAGGAGCAGGCCGGGGGCTACGGCATCCGCGAACGAGAGGAAGCGCACCCCGGTCTGCTTGCTGGCGATGAACACGCCGAGCGCGCCGCCGATCAGCGATCCGAAGATGGCGTTTCCGCCCTCCCAGATGAAGAGGATGCGCCAGGGGTTCGCGCCCGGATAAAAGTAGTCCTCCGGGTGGGTGAACACGTGGTACAGGCGAGCCCCGATGAGCCCGAGCACGACGGCCCAGATCAGGAAGTCGATGACGACACCGGGCTCTCCACCGCGCTTCGTGAGGCGACGAGAGGTCCAGATCGTGCAGATGATGATGCCGACGAGGATGATCAGCGCATACGTACGCACGTCCCAGTGCAGCCCGAAGAGGTTGATCGGGATGGACTGCCATGCCGGCGGCGGGCTCGGAATGCTGAACTGAGCGATCACCTGTCGGATTCCCTTTCGTTCAGACGACTGTCGTCGTCCGTCGTGGCCTGCGCCGTGTGCTGCGCCTCGGCCACCATAGTCTAAAAGATGATGCGCTCACCGCCGGTCGGCGGCGTTCGTCCCCTCCGCGAGTTCGCGCGCCACCTCGGCGACGCGGGCCACTCCCCCGTCGGCCAGCGCGTGCACGAGCGCCGAACCGACGATGGCGCCGTCGGCGTAGCCAACGACCTGGCGCACCTGCTCGCCCGTCGAGATGCCGATGCCCACGCAGACCGTTCCGGCGCCCGCTGCGCGCAGGCGGCTGACCAGCGTGCGGGCAGCGGTGTCGACGTCTTTGCGCTCGCCCGTGATGCCCATGGTCGAGACAGCGTAGACGAAGCCGCGCGAGGTGTCTGCTGCCAGGTGCAGGCGCTCGTCGTTCGAGGTCGGCGCCGCGAGGAAGACCCTGTCGAGCCCGGTGCGCTCGCTCGCGACCAGCCAGTCTGCGGCGGAGTCCGGCGTGTTGTCGGGAGTGATCAGACCACTTCCGCCTGCGGCGACGAGCTCGTCCGCGAACCTGTCGACGCCGAACTGCAGCACCGGGTTCCAGTAGGTCATCACGAGTGCAGGAACGTCGACGCGCGACCTGATCTCGCGCACGGCCGTGAACACATCGCGAACGTGGAAGCCCTCGTGCAGCGCGCGCTGCGTCGCCGCCTGGATGACCGCCCCGTCCATCACCGGATCGGAGTACGGCAGGCCGAGCTCCAGAACGTCAGCACCGTTCTCGGCCAGTGCGACGGCCGCGTCGATGCTCGTGCTCAGGTCGGGGAACCCCACTGGCAGGTAGCCGACCAGCGCGCCGCCGCGGTTCACGTTCGCTGCCGCGATCGCGGACTCCACGTGGGCGATGCCCGTCACCTCGCTCATGCGCGGTCCTCCGCGGTCTCAGGTGCCGCCGACTCGTCAGCCGCGCCGTCGAGCAGGCCGAAGTACGCCCCAGCGGTCTCCACGTCCTTGTCACCGCGGCCCGAGAGGTTCACCAGGATGACGGCATCCTCGCCGAGCTGCTTGCCGAGCTTCAGGGCGCCGGCGAGGGCGTGCGACGACTCGATGGCGGGCAGGATGCCCTCCGTGCGGCTGAGCAGCCGGAAGGCGTGCATCGCCTCGTCGTCGGTGATCGGGAGATAGGTGGCCCTCCCGATGTCGCGCAGCCAGGCGTGCTCGGGGCCGACGCCCGGGTAGTCGAGGCCGGCGGAGATGGAGTGGGACTCCATGGTCTGGCCGTCCTCGTCCTGCAGCACGTAGGTCTTCGTGCCGTGCAGCACGCCGGGGGTGCCCTCGCTCAGCGTGGCGCCGTGCTCGCCGCTGGCGATGCCGTGGCCGCCGGGCTCGTAGCCGAAGAGCTTGACATCCTGATCGTCGAGGAAGGCGTGGAAGATGCCGATGGCGTTCGATCCACCGCCGACGCAGGCCGCGACGGCGTCGGGCAGACGGCCCGTGAGGTCGAGCACCTGCTGGCGCGCCTCTTCGCCGATCACCTTGTGGAAGTTGCGCACCATGGTGGGGAACGGGTGCGGCCCGTTAACGGTGCCGAGCAGGTAGTGGGTGGTGTCGGCGTTCGCGACCCAGTCCCTGAACGCCTCGTTGATGGCGTCTTTGAGTGTGCGAGAACCGGTCTTCACCGGAACGACCTCGGCGCCCAGAAGGCGCATGCGTGCGACGTTGAGCGCCTGACGCTTGGTGTCGACCTCGCCCATGTAGACAGTGCACTGCATGCCGAAGAGCGCTGCTGCCGTCGCGGTGGCGACGCCGTGCTGGCCCGCCCCGGTCTCGGCGATAAGACGCGTCTTGCCGAGCCGCTTCACGAGAAGCGCCTGTCCGAGCACGTTGTTGATCTTGTGCGAACCGGTGTGGTTGAGGTCTTCGCGCTTCAAGATGATGCGCGCACCGCCGGCGTGCTTGGCGAACCTCGGCACCTCGGTGATGATCGACGGACGTCCGGTGTAGGTGGCGTGCAGCTCGGCGAGCTCGGCCGCGAAGCCGGGGTCCTGCTGGGCCGCCTCGTACTCCGCGGAGAGCTCGTCGAGCGTGGCGATCAGCGACTCGGGCATGTATCTGCCGCCGTAGTCGCCGAAGTCCGGTCCGGTTTGATCGCGTAGGGCCATGGTGATTTCCCTAGGTATTCGAATGCGAGATGTTCGTGTGAGTCGCTCTCACACGGAGAGGAACTCCGAGAGCGTGGCGATCGGGTCGCTGGTGACGAGCGCCTCGCCGACCAGCACCACGTCGGCGCCTGCCTCTCGGTAGTGTGCGACATCGGCCGCGCTGAGCACTGCCGACTCCGCGACACGGATGACGCCGGAGGGGATGCCGTCCGCCAGCTCCCCGAAGAGGTCGCGGTCGAGCTCGAAGGTGCTGAGATTGCGTGCGTTGACCCCGACGACGGCGGCTCCGGCGTCGAGCGCGCGTGAGATCTCTTCTGCCGAGTGGGTCTCGACGAGCACGGTCATGCCGAGCGAGGTCGCGAGGCTGTGCAGGGCGGTGAGGGTCGGCTGATCGAGCGCCGCGACGATGAGCAGCACGATGTCGGCTCCGGCCGCCCTCGCCTCGTAGATCTGGTACGGCTCGGCGATGAAGTCCTTGCGCAGCACGGGGATCGTGACGGCGGCGCGGACGGCGCGCAGGTCGTCGAGCGAACCGAGGAACTTGCGCTGCTCGGTGAGCACACTGATCGCGCTGGCTCCCGCCTGCTGATACACCGTGGCGAGAGCCGCGGGATCGGGGATGTCGGCCAGTCGTCCCCGGGAAGGAGACGCGCGCTTCACCTCGGCGATGATCTTCACGGCGGCGGCCGGCGCTAGGGCCGAGACGGCGTCGAGTGCAGGTGCGGCCTGCGAGGCGGCATCGATCACGGAGCCGAGGGGCAACTCGACGGCGCGGGCGCGGGCATCCGCCACCGCCCCGTCGACGAGGTCGGTCAGCACAGCGGTCAGTGACCCTTCGGCTGGTACTTGGGTCCGTTCACGCCGTAGCCCGCCTTGGACATGATGCCGCCGACGATCGGGCCGATGACGACGATGACGGCCGCCGCGACGACCACCCATGGCTGGTCGAACCAGAACGCGATCGTTCCCACGACGAAGCCGATCACCATGATGATGACGGCGGTCCAGGCGGCCGGTGAGTGACCGTGACCGGGATCGGAGGACTCAGCGCTCATGACTCTCATTTCAGGAGGGGAACGGAATGCGTCCCAAGTCTAGCGAACGGGAGGCTCGTCATCCGTCTGGTCGTCGTCGGCCCGGTCGTGGGCCGCGTGCTCGTCAACCGTCGTGCCGTGGTCGGTGGGGTCGTCGCCGCGGCTCAGCTCGTCCCAGTCGTCGATGGCTGCGTCGCGGGCGCTCAGGTGGGCGTCCGTGTCTGCCTTGACCGGCTCCGCGGCATCCTTCATCGCACCGTAGCGTCGTGACGCGCTCGGCCAGGTGTGTCCGAAGACGAGCACCACGACGGCAGCCAGTGCGAGCAGGATGCCCCCGGTCAGCGCGAGCGCCGGCCACGCCGTCGCGTCGGCGCTGGCGATCACCGCTCGAACGCTCGCGTCGCCCGCGATGCCCGTCGCCTTCGTCACGACAGCGATGCTCGAGCCGGCGGGGTCGGCCATCGCGGAGACCGCGGAGCCGATGATGCTCGCGGCGAGAACGAGCCCGAGGACGGCGAGCACGTAGCGCAGCACGCGGCCGGCGAGGGCGAGCGCTCCGGCGAACGCGATGCCGGCGATCGAGAGCGCGGCGACGGCGGGTGCCGAGGTCGACCCGGTAACGGCGAGAGTCGCCGCGTGCCCCGCGGTCGCTGTCAGGTGCAGGGTGTACCAGGTCTGCGTCGACGCCGACAGCGCGAGGCCGCTTCCGATCAGCGCGACGATGATCGCGCCGTACTTCGAAGAGCGGCCCGACCGCGACGAAGCGACCTGCGCCGCCACCTCAGACCACCCGCTTCAGCGCGTTCGCGATCGCGACGGCACGCAACGGGGCCGCCGCCTTGTTCTGCGATTCGACGAACTCGCTCATCGGAACAGAGTCGGCGACGAGCCCGCCGCCGGCTTGAACGCGTGCGACGCCATCCATGATCGTCGCGGTGCGGATCGCGATCGCCAGGTCGGCGTCGCCCCCGAACCCGAAGTAGCCGACCACTCCCCCGTAGACGCCGCGCTGGGCGGGCTCGAGGTCGTCGATGATCTCCAGGGCACGCGGCTTCGGCGCGCCGGAGAGGGTTCCGGCAGGGAAGGTCGAGCGGAACACGTCGATCGCCGTCGCGTCGTCGCTGAGGTCGCCCTCGACCGACGACACGATGTGCATGATGTGGCTGAAGCGCTCGACCCGCATGAACTCTGTGACCTCGACCGTTCCGGCGACGCAGACGCGTGCGAGGTCGTTGCGTGCCAGGTCGACGAGCATGAGGTGCTCTGCACGCTCCTTGTCGTCGGCGAGCAGCTCCGACTCGAGCTCCGCGTCGTCCTCCGGAGTCGCTCCGCGCGGCCGCGAGCCGGCGATCGGGTGCGTGTACGCCCTTCCGTCCTGCACCTTCACGAGCGCCTCGGGCGACGAGCCGACGACGGTGTACGGGGCTCCGCCTGCCCGCTCCAGCTGCAGCAGGTACATGTACGGGCTCGGGTTGAGGCTGCGGAGCACCCGGTAGACGTCGAGCGGATCGGCGGACGACGGCAGCTCGAACCGCTGCGAGATCACGACCTGGAACACGTCGCCGGCACGGATGTGCGCCTTGGCGTCCTCGACCGAGGCGAGGAAGTCGTCGCGCTCGGTGCGGGAGACGGCGTCGGGCGCGACGGTGAAGTCGGCGAGCTCGAGGTGCGCTTCGGCAGGCTGTGCGAGACCGGCCTGCATGCGGTCGAGGCGCTGCTGTGCGTCGGCCCACAGCGCATCGGCATCGAGCGCGCCGCCATCCCGGGCATCCCCGTCGTCGGCGAGCACGTTGGCGATCAGCTGCACCGTTCCGAAGCGGTGGTCCACCGCCACCAAATCTGCGACGAAGCAGAGCGCCTGTCCGGGCACGTCGAACTCGGCGGGCGGTCGGTTCGGGAGCTTCTCCAGCTGTCGAACGGCCTCCCAGCCGATGAAGCCGACGAGGCCGCCGGTGAGTGGCGGGAGGCCCTCGACCGGCTCGGACTGCCACCGCTTGTGAAGGAGGGCGAGCAGGTCGAGCGACGGGGACTGAGCGAGGCCTGCGGCGGCATCCGCTCCGAAGGCGCGTTCCGCGTCGAGCCCGTAGTCGAGCCACACCGACTCGTCGCCGAGCTGCGTCAGCACGCCGAAGGCCGCGACGCCGACGAACGAGTAGCGGGAGAAGATGCCGCCCTGCTCGGCGGACTCCAGCAGGAAGGTGCCAGGGCGATCGCGTGCCAGCTTTCGGTAGATGCCCACCGGAGTCTCACCGTCGGCGAAGAGTTCGCGGGTCACCGGGATGACGCGACGCTCGCCGAGCAGACCGTCGAACTGCTCGCGGGTGGTGGTTGCCTGCGCGGTCATGCTTCGCTCTCGGTGTTCGTCGATGCCGGGTCGATGGCAGTGGGATCGATGACGGTGGGGTTCAGCACGTCGGCGTCGAAGCACGTGCGCGTGCCGGTGTGGCAGGCCGCGCCGATCTGGTCGACCGTGACGAGCAGGGTGTCGCCGTCGCAGTCCAGAGCGGCGTCGCGCACGAATTGCACGTGGCCTGACGTGTCGCCCTTGCGCCAGTACTCCTGCCGAGAGCGCGACCAGAACGTCACGCGGCCTTCTGTCATGGTGCGCAGGAACGCCTCGCTGTCCATCCAGCCCACCATGAGCACCTCTTTGGTGTCCCACTGCTGGATGACGGCGGTGAGCAACCCCCTGGCGTCGAAGCGCACGCGGTCGAGCACCGCGGATGCCTGTTCGCGGGTCATCCTGCGCTCCTGCTGTGCTGCCTCGGTCACCTTCGCACCTCCTGGCCGGCGCTCTGCAGCGCGTCCTTCACGTCGCCGATCGTCATCAGGCCGTCGTGGAACACGCTGGCCGCGAGCACGGCGTCGGCACCTGCCGTGACGGCGGGGGCGAAGTGTTCGACGACTCCAGCTCCGCCGGACGCGATCACGGGAACGGAGCTGATCTCGCGCATGCGTCGCACGAGCTCGAGGTCGAAGCCCTGCTTCGTGCCGTCGGCGTCGATCGAGTTGACCAGCAGTTCTCCGGCACCGAGATCGATGGCGCGCTTCGCCCAGGCGAGGGCGTCGAGATCGGTCTCGGTGCGTCCGCCGTGGGTCGTCACCACGAATCCGGACTCGGTGCGCGGCGACCGCGTGACGTCGAGCGACAGCACGAGCACCTGGGCCCCGAAGCGGTTCGCGATCTCGGTGAGCAACTCGGGCCGCGCGATCGCTGCGCTGTTCACGCCGATCTTGTCCGCACCGCTGGCCAGCAGCCGTGCGACATCGTCGACGCTGCGCACTCCCCCGCCGACCGTGAGCGGGATGAACACCTGTTCGGCGGTGCGTCGCACCACCTCGTAGGTCGTCGCCCTTGCCTCGACCGTCGCTGTGACGTCGAGGAAGGTGAGCTCGTCTGCCCCCTGCTCGTAGTACTTCGCCGCCAGCCCGACGGGGTCTCCCGCGTCGCGAAGACCGCGGAAGTTCACGCCCTTGACGACCCGGCCGTCCGCCACGTCGAGGCACGGGATGACGCGGATGGCGAGCGACACGGTCAGAGCCTCGCAGCGTGGATCGGCGTGACGAGAATCGCCCGCGCGCCGAGCTCGTAGAGGTCGTCCATGATGTGGTTCGTGCGCAGCCTCGGCACCATGGCGCGCACCGCCACCCAGCCGGAGTCGCGCAGAGGCGAGATGGTCGGCGACTCGACACCGGGCGTGAGGGCGACCGCGCGTTCGATCAGGTGGGACGGCAGGTCGTAGTCGATGAGCACGTACTGTCTGGCGACCATGACGCCCTGCAGACGACGGTGCAGCGTCGCGAGTCCGGATGCCGGCTCGCCAGGCGCGCCGATCAGAACGGCCTGCGACTTGAGGATGACCGGGCCGAAGATCTCCAAGCCCTGCTTGCGCAGGGTGGAGCCGGTCTCGACGACGTCTGCGACGGCATCCGCGACGCCGAGGCGCACGGCGGACTCCACTGCGCCGTCGAGCCGCACGAGGGTGACCGAGACGCCGGCCTCCCGCAGGAACGCGCCGACGAGCCCGTCGTAGCTGGTGGCGACCCTGAGGCCCTCGAGTTCGCTCAGGTCGGAGAACTTGCCGGCAGGACCGGCGAAACGGAAGGTCGACGCGGCGAAGCCGAGTTCGTCGATCTCGCGCGCTGGCGAGCCGGAATCGAGCATCAGGTCGCGGCCGGTGATGCCGACGTCGAGCGCTCCGCTGCCGACGTAGGTGGCGATGTCGCGTGGTCTCAGGTAGAAGAACTCCACGTCGTTCGCCTGGTCGACGACGATGAGTTCCTTGGGGTCTCGGCGCCCGTTGTAGCCCGCTTCGGCGAGCATCAGGGCGGCGGTCTCCGACAACGAGCCCTTGTTGGGCACGGCGATCTTCAGCATGGTCTGCTGGTCTTCCTCACGTGTGGTGTAGCGGTCTGCTGGTCTGTGGCATCGAAACATCTGTCATCGAAACGCGTGACGTCACAGATGTCGGTACACGTCCTGCAGCGTGAGGCCCTTGGCAAGCAGGAGCACCTGGAGGTGATAGAGCAACTGCGAGACCTCTTCGGCCGTCTCGTCGTCGCTCTGGTACTCGGCCGCCATCCACACCTCGGCGGCCTCTTCGACGATCTTCTTGCCGATGGAGTGGATGCCCGCATCGAGCTCTTTCACCGTGCGGGAGCCCTCTGGGCGGCTCTCGGCTTTGATGGCGAGCTCGGCGAACAGGTCGTCGAAGGTCTTCACGCCACCAGATTATCGCGACTGCGTCGCTCAAACGCTCAGTCGGCTCGGCCCAGCGAGCAAGCTCGCTCGGCTCTCGCCTCAGTCGCGTCTATCGCGACTGGCAAAGGTGCTTCGCCGCGGTGTCCCGCAGCAGGGCGATCTGGGTCGCAGGGTGCTCGGCGCGGAACACGCTGGAGCCGGCGACGAACGTGTCGGCGCCCGCCTCCGCGGCCGTGACGATGGTCTCCTCGGTGATGCCTCCGTCGACCTGCAGCCAGACGTCGAGCCCCCTGGCAGTGACGGCTTCGCGCAGCATGCGCAGCTTCGGCATCGTCTCGGCCATGAAGCTCTGGCCGCCGAACCCCGGCTCGACGGTCATCACCAGCACTTGATCGAACTCGTCGAGGACCTCGAGGAGGTCATCCGCAGACGTTCCCGGCTTGATCGCGATGCCCGCCCGTGCGCCGATCGAGCGGAGCCGCCGTGCAAGGGCGATCGGGTCCGCGGCCGCCTCGGCGTGGAACGTCACGGAGTAGGCGCCGAGCTCTGCGTATCCGGGCGCCCAGCGGTCGGGGTCGTCGATCATGAGGTGCACGTCGAGCGGGATCTCCGACACGTCCTGGATGCGCCCCACCATCTGCGGCCCGAAGGTGAGGTTCGGCACGAAGTGGTTGTCCATCACGTCGACGTGCACAAGGTCGGCCGTCGCAATGCGGTCGAGGTCGCTCTGCATGTTGACGAAGTCGGCGGCCAGGATGCTCGGGTTGATGCGGGCCACGAGGTCGGTGCTGGGCATTAGGCCTTCTCCAGAAGCGTGATGAACATGGCGTCGGTTCCGTGCCTGTGTGGCCACAGCTGCACCTGGGCGGCGTCGCCCGCGAGGTCGAGCGGCTCACGGGCGATGGACTGCACCACCTCGCGCGTCGGCAGCTCGCGGAGTGCGCCGGGATGACGCTTGAGGGCATCGCTGACGGCGATCCGTGTCTCGGCGAGGTGCGGCGAGCACGTGATGTAGCAGAGCAGCCCGCCGGGCTTCAGTGCCTTGATCGCCGAGTCGATGAGCGCGGCCTGCAGCCTCGAGAGCTCCGGCACGTCGCGCGGAGTCTTGCGCCATCGCGCCTCGGGACGGCGGCGGAGCGCGCCCAGCCCGGTGCACGGGGCGTCGAGCAGCACGCGGTCGTAGCGACCGGGCTCCTCGTCGCCCACCGTCGTGCCGTCGCGCTCGGTGAGCTGCACGGCGGACGCGGCGGGCTCGACAGCACGGCGCACGAGCTCGAGTCGTGCGGGTACGAGCTCGTTGGCGACCAACGTGACGCCGGACTCTTTCGCGACCGCGGCGAGCACGGCTGCCTTGCCGCCCGGTCCGGCGCACAGGTCGAGCCAGGTCTCTCCCCGCTCGACCTCGCGTGCCGCGATCAACGTCTGCGCGGCCAGCTGGGAACCTTCGTCCTGCACTCGCACGGCGCCGTTCGTGCTGCGCACGATCGCGGAGGGATCTCCCCCCGGCGAGACGAACCCGATCGGCGAGTACGTGTCGCGGTTCGCATCGCCCGGCACCTCAGCCAGCCCAGGGAGGGCGACGAGATTGACCTTCGGCGCTTCGTTGTCGGCGGCGAGCAGATCGTCGAGCTCGTCTTCGCGGTGTTCGGCGGCAAGCGCGTGACGCAGGGAGCGCACGATCCAGGCCGGATGCGAGGTCAGCGCAGCCAGCGTGTCGTCGCCGCCGTTCGTGGACGCCGAGACCCGCGTGCTCCACACGCCGGGTTTGGTGCGCGCGATCGTCCTGAGCACCCCGTTGGCGAACCCGACGGCCGATCGCGATGCCGCGCCGCGCACGAGCTCGACCGTCTCGTAGACGGCCGCATGCCCCGGCGTGCCGAGCGTGAGCAGCTGATGGCAGCCGAGCCGGAGCGCGTCGAGCACCGGCGGGTCGATCTGATCGACGGGGCGCTTGGTGGCCAGCTCGATCACGCGGTCGTAGTAGCCCTGCAGGCGCAAGGTGCCGTAGGTGAGCTCGGTGGCGAGGGCAGCATCGGAGGGCGCGAGCTTGGCGCGTTCCAGCCGCACCGGCAGGAGCAGGTTGGCGTAGGCATCCGAGTCGCTCACCGCGCGCAGAACGTCGAAGGCGATGGAGCGCGCCGACACCTTCGACCCGCGTGCGTCGCTCACGATGCGACCTCCGCCGTGGAGCCGGACGGAAGCCCGCGCATCCAGTCGGCGCCCGGCATGGCGCGCTTGCCTGCCGGTTGCACCGTCACGAGCTCGAGAGGCGTCGTTCCCGTGCCGACGAGTGCTCGTGAGCCGCTCAGCACCAACTCACCAGGCTGAAGTGCCGCAGCCCCTGAGCGGGATGCCGAGAGCACCTTGACTCGCGAGTCGCCCATCACGAAGTACGCGCCGGGCTCGGGGGTGACGCCACGGATGCGCGAGTACACGGCACCGGCATCCGCTGCCAGGTCGAGACGGGCGTCGTCGATCGTGAGCTTGGGCGCCAGAGTCGGCTCGCCGACCTGTGGCTGCGCGACGGCCGTTCCCTCCGCGATGCCGTCGACGACGCGCTCGAGGAGGGCGGCGCCCTCGACCGCCAGGGAGTCCAGCAGGTCACCGGCGGTCTCGTCTGTGCCGACCTCTCGCTCGATCACGCCGTACACGTCGCCGGCGTCGAGTTCAGGCACGAGCCGGAACACGGCAGCCCCTGTGCGCTTGTCACCCGCGATGATCGCTCGTTGAACGGGAGCGGCACCGCGCCAGCGTGGCAGCAGCGAGAAGTGCAGGTTCACCCAGCCGTGGCGTGGACCGGACAGCAGCGGCTCGCGCACCAGGCCGCCGTAGGCGACGATGACGCCGAGGTCGGGTTGCAGCTCGAGGATGCTCGCGGTGGCGACGGCATCCAGGCGCGCCGTCTTCAGCACGGGAAGACCCAGCTCGGTGGCGGCGTCGGCGACCGGCGAGGGGGTGAGCACGCGGCGGCGGCCGAGCGGGGCATCCGGACGGGTGACGACAGCGACCACCTCGTGGGATCCCGCTGCGAGGGCACGCAGGGCGGGGACGGCTGGCTGGGGCGTTCCTGCGAACACGATCCTCATGCTTGTGGGCTCTCCTCGCTGCGCGACACTTCGGTGCGACCCTCCAGCGTGATGCGCCGAGGTCGCGTGGTGTTCCGACCGCGACGCGTCATGAGATCTCGGGGTCGTCGAACCTGACTCTGAGTGTAGGCGGCGGCCGGTAGCCCCTGTCGCCGCGCGGTCTGCGGGCCTTCGTGGCCGAACGGATGATCGCCGAGCGCAATGCGGAAGCGACCACTGCGCCCTGCGCGTACTCGAAGCGCACGATCGCACGCACGGCGTCCGACGCGACCGAGGCCTGTTTCGGCCCTCGTACGGATTCGACCGGCGTCGGTCCGAGCACGTCGATGAACGAGCCGGCCGATAGCGAGGCGACGGCGTCCGTGACGGCCTTCGGGGCTCCGGTGAGAGTCGCGACGCGCACGGCGGGCGGGAAGCGCAGGGTTCGGCGATCGGCGAGCTGAGCCGCTGCGTACTCCGGCTGCTTCCACGTGGCCAGGGCGTGGGCGAGCGGACCGGCCACGCCGACCAGCACCACGGGGGAACCGGGAGCAGCCAGGGCTGCGGCGTTCGACCACCAACGCAGGCAGTCGTCGCCGACGCTGAGCGACTCGCGCGCGAGCATCCTGTCTCCGTCGAGCAGCAGCACGGCTCGGTACCCGCCCTCCGCAACGGGTTCGGCCCCTCGCGTCGCGACGATCAGGGCGGGACGGTGGTCGACGGCGGTGACGCGCCGCTCGCCGTCGGACACGACAACGCGCACCCCGGGGAACGCTCGGCCGAGCTCCTCAGCTGTCCGGGCGCTGCCACGTGTCACCAGGCGAACCTTGGTCGCCTGGCAGTTGGAGCAGGACCAGTGGGCCGCGATCGCTCCGCACCACCTACAGGATGGCGCAGCTCCGGCCGACCCGAGGCCGAGTGGCCCGTCGCAGCGTTCACAGCGGGCGGCCTGACCGCATCGAGCGCACGCCAGCACCGGCGCGTACCCGGGTCGGGCGACCTGCACGAGAACGGGCCCGGAGGCCAGCCCTTCCTTGGCGGCGCGCCAGGCGCCGCCGGGAACACGCGACGACGTGCCGTCGTCTGCCTGTGCCGCCGTCACGACGACGCGGGGCACGATCGCCGGATCGGGCGAGGTCGAGGTGAGCCATCTCACCTCGACCAGACGTTGGACCTCGACGCTGCGGGTATGGCCGGCGAGCACGAGGGCGCATCCGCTTTGCTCGGCACGCACGAGAGCGACGTCACGGGCGTGAACGTAGGGGGCGAGCGGTTCGGCGTGCAGCGGGTCGGAGTCGTCCCAGATCGCGAGCATGCCGAGTCGGTGCGCCGGCGCGTACACCGCCGACCTGTTGCCGATGATGACTCGGGGCGCAGGCTCGAGGCACCGAAGGAAGGCCCGGTAACGGTCCTGGTTGGGCTGGGCGGCGTCCATCCTCGCGACGAGGTCGTCGGGCAGCAGGTCGCCGAGAGCGGCCTGCAGCTGGTCGAGGTCCCGGTAGTCTGGCACTGCGATGATCGCGCTGCGGCCGGACGCCACACAGCGCGCCGCCAGCTCTGCCAGGGTGACTGCCCACGCGCCGACCCACGTGCCTGCTCGAAGCTTCGCCTGCCGAGGCACGGCGTCGAGTGCGATGCGACGCGAGTCGTCGATCGCGCGGCCGGGTGCATCGTCGCGGTACCCGCGTGCCACGACGGGGGCGACCTGAGGCGGTTCGACATCGTGCTCCGCGGCGAGCCACGCCTTCTCGACCCGCACCATGCGTGGCGGGATGGCCAGCCGCAGCACATCGCTCGCGCTGCCCGCCGACCGGTCGGCCACCCGCCGTGCGAGGTCGGCGATCTCCGGCGTGAGCACGCGGGCGCCCGAGACCACGGACTCGATCTCGCTGAGGGCGCCGTCGAACTCGGCGTGATCGGCGAGATCGACGATGTAGCCGGTGGCGAGTCGTCCGGCCGTGCGCAACGGCACGGTCACCCGCACACCGGGCGCGGCGTCGTCGAGAAGCCTTTCCGGAATGGCGTAGTCGAACAGCCGGTCCAGCTGCGGAAGCGGCGTGTCGACGATCACGCGCGCGACGCGTGCGCCGGTCACTAGACGCCGGCGGCCGACCGCAGCTCGTCGACGCGGTCCAGTCGCTCCCAGGTGAAGTCGGGCAGCTCCCTGCCGAAGTGCCCGTACGTCGCGGTCTGCGCGTAGATCGGGCGCAGCAGGTCGAGGTCGCGGATGATCGCGGCGGGCCTCAGATCGAAGACTTCGCGGATGGCCGACGTGATGCGCTCGTCGGGCAGGTGGCCCGTTCCGAACGTCTCGACGTAGAGGCCGACAGGCGACGCGGTGCCGATCGCATACGCCACCTGCACCTCGAGCCGATCGGCGAGGCCTGCGGCCACCGCATTCTTCGCGACCCACCGCATCGCGTAGGCCGCCGACCGGTCGACCTTGGACGGGTCCTTGCCGCTGAAGGCGCCGCCGCCGTGACGGGATGCCCCGCCGTAGGTGTCGATGATGATCTTGCGACCCGTCAGCCCGGCATCCCCCTGAGGTCCGCCGATCTCGAACCGGCCGGTCGGGTTGATCAGCGACTTCACGGAGCTGGAGTCCAGCTCGACGCGCTCGAGCACCGGGGCGATGATGCGCTCCGCGACCTCGGCGCGCAGGCGCTCGGTGCTGACCTTGGGCGAGTGCTGCGTCGACAGCACGACGGTCTCGATCGTGCGCGGGGTGTTGCCGTCGTAGCCGACGGTGACCTGGGTCTTGCCGTCAGGGCGCAGGAAGTCGAGCTCGCCGGTCTTGCGCACCTCGGCGAGGCGCTCCGCCAGGCGGTGAGCGATCCAGACGGGCACCGGCATGAGCTCGGGCGTCTCGGTCGTCGCGTAGCCGAACATGATGCCCTGGTCGCCGGCGCCCTGCCGGTCGAGCTCGTCGACGGATGCCTCTTCACGGCTCTCATACGCGTCGTCGACGCCCTGGGCGATGTCGGGCGACTGGCCGCCGATCGACACGGAGACGCCGCACGAGCGGCCGTCGAACCAGACGTCGGACGACGTGTAGCCGATCGAGGTGATGGTCTCGCGCACGATGGCGGGGATCTCGACGTATCCGCTCGTCGTCACCTCACCGGCGACGTGCACGAGGCCCGTGGTGACGAGGGTCTCCACCGCGACGCGACTGTGCGGGTCGACCCGCAGCAGGGCATCCAGAATGCTGTCGGAGACCTGGTCGCAGATCTTGTCCGGATGCCCCTCGGTGACGGATTCCGAAGTGAAGAGGCGCAAAGAAGTCATGGGTGCTCCGTAGCTGGTCCGAGCCCCATCCACGTTCTGGTCGCGGGTCAGGCGGAGGTGATGACGTCGAGAATACGATCGGCCACCGACAACTTGGCGCCGGAGGCCTCCATCACTATATCGCCGGCGCCATCGAGCACGACGACGTCGTTCTCGTCGGTGGAGAACCCGGTTCCCCACCCGACGTTGTTGATGACGAGGAAGTCGCAGCCCTTGCGTTTCAGCTTGCGCCTGCCGAGCTCCACGAGCACGAGCGGGTCGCTCTCGGTCTCCGCGGCGAACCCCACGACGAGCTGATCCGGCTGCTTGTCCGCCGACAGCGCGGCGAGTATGTCCGGGTTGGCCACCAGGTCGAGCTGGAGCTCGTCGCCCACGACGTCCTTCTTGATCTTCGCGTCGCTGGTGGATGCCGGACGGAAGTCGGCGACGGCCGCAGCCATCACCACGATGTCGGCATCTGCTGCAGCATCCGTGACGGCTCGTTGCAGCTCGAGGGCGGTGGAGACGGTTCGGGTCTCGACGCCGTCGGGAACGGGCACGTCAAGGTGTGCGGCGATCAGCACGACATCAGCTCCGCGATCGCGGGCGGCCGTGGCGATGGCGATGCCCTGCTTACCGCTCGAGCGGTTGCCCAGGAACCGAACGGGGTCGAGCGGCTCCCTGGTTCCGCCTGCCGTGACGACGATGCGGTGGCCCGCCAGATCGCGGCGGACCGGTCTGGACGACTCCCCAGCACGGTCGAAGCGTGATGCCGGCCGGGAGGCGAGGGCCATGGCGGCGGCCACGATGGCGTCCGGCTCCTCCATGCGTCCCGGTCCCGAGTCCGATCCGGTGAGCTGTCCGACGCCTGGGCCGACCACGGAGACGCCACGCTCGCGCAGGGTTCGCACGTTGTGCTGGGTCGCCGCGTTTAGCCACATCTCGGTGTGCATCGCGGGGGCGACGAGCACCGGTGCCGTCGTGGCGAGCACCGTGTTGGTGAGCAGATCGTCGGCCAGGCCGTTCGCGAGCTTGGCGATCGTGTTGGCCGTCGCCGGCGCGATCACCACGAGGTCGGCGCGTTTGCCGATGCCGACGTGCCGCACCTCCGACACGCCCTCGTAGAGGTCGGTGTTCAGCGGGTTGCGGCTGATCGCTTCGAACGTCGGCGCTCCGACGAACCTGAGGGCGGCATCCGTCGCGATCACATGAACGTCATGCCCGAGCAGCACGAACGACCGGATGACCGACACTGCCTTGTACGCAGCAATGCCGCCGGTCACACCGACGACGATCGTCAGGGGTGTTGACACGGCGGCACCGTCGCTCGTCACGTCACTCGTCGATGGGACGAACGGTGAGCTTGTCTTCGTTGATCTCGTGCAGCGCGACCGAGAGAGGCTTGTCGTCGATGGTCGAGTCGACGAGCGGTCCGACATTGTCGAACAGGCTTCCCTCGTGCAGGTCTGCGTAGTAGTCGTTGATCTGGCGAGCACGCTTCGAAGCGAAGATCACCAGCGCGTACTTGGACTCGACGCGCGAGAGCAGTTCGTCGATGGGCGGGTCGATGATGCCCTTGGCTGCTGTTGACATGAATACTCCTTCGATCGCGGCTGCCGACGAACCTTGTCGCCGGATGGGCCGCCGAGACGGTGATGGTGCGCGGACGCTGAAGCACTCAGCGTCGTGCGCGCACCTTCATCAAGTCTACGACCTCTCGCGCGGCGTCAGTCACGGTGGTGTTCACGACACGCGCGTCGAACTCGTCCTGCGATGCCAGCTCGACCTTCGCGGTGGCCAGTCTGCGGTGCTGTTCCTCCGGTGATTCGGTGCCTCGGCCGATGAGCCTGCGCACCAGTTCGTCCCAGCTCGGCGGGGCCAGGAAGACGAGAACGGCCTCGGGCATCGCTGCTCGTACCTGCCGTGCGCCCTGCAGGTCGATCTCGAGCAGAACGCTGCGGCCCTCCCCCAGCGCCCGCTCGATCGGGGCACGCGGGGTGCCGTACCGGTGGCTGTTGTGCACTTTCGCCCACTCGAGAAGTTCGTGGTCGGCGACCATTCGGTCGAACTCGGTGTCATCGACGAAGTAATAGTCGATACCCTCCGTCTCGCCGGGCCGCGGGGTCCTGGTCGTGGCGGAGACCGAGAGCAGCACATCGGGATAGTTCTGTCTGATGTACTTGGCGACGGTGCCCTTGCCGACGGCTGTTGGGCCGGCGAGCACGACGAGACGCGTCTGCTCCCGCTGCGCCGGGTTGCCGAAGCGCTCGACCAGGAACGCGCGCAGCCGCTCTCTCTGGTGCTTGCCTAGACCGCCGAGGCGTTTCACCGGCGAGATCTGCAGGCGCTTCAGGATCTCGGTGGTCTTGGTCGCACCGATCGCCTTGAGACTCATCAGAAAGTCGGTGATCCGTAGTGTGCCCTCCGGGCCATCGGGGTGTGCGACAGCAACCTCGAGCACATCGAGCGGTGGCCTCTCCCCCGAGGCGATCGCCGTCTTCACCGCAGCTCGGGCGCGTCGGGCTGCGACGGCGGCCCTGGATGCCGCAACACGGTCGACCTCTGGCGGTCGGGTCGAACGGGAAGGAGACGGGGACTGCTCAGACAAGGGCGGCACGCACCTCGTTCGCCCTCGTGGAGATGGCGGCCTCGAGCTCATCAGGACCTGCAGCGAGGATGCCGCGGGACTCACTGACGAGCAGCACGTCGGCGAGCGAGCCGAAGAGAGCACGGGCATCCTCGACCTTGGCACCCTGGTGACCGAATCCCGGCGCGAGCACCGGGATCGCCGGGATGGGTGCGTGGGCGGTGTCGATGCCATAGCCGGCCAGGTCGACCGTGGCTCCCAGCACGACGCCGATGGGGCCGATCGGGTCACCGATCAGGGCGTTCTCGCGACTCACATCATCGATGATGACACGAGCCACCGTCCGTCCCGAATCGCCTTCGACGGAGTGCTGGATCGCCGCGGCCTCCGGATTGCTCGTCGCCGCGAGCACGAAGAGGCCCTTGCCCTCCTGCGCCGCCAGACGGATCGGCCCGGCGAGCGACCCGACACCCTGGAACGCCGAGATCGTCATGGCGTCGGCCTCGAGCCGCGACCCGCGCGTGAGCCAGGCCTCGCCGTACGCCTCGACACTCGTGCCGACATCGCCGCGCTTGACGTCGGCGATGACGAGCAGCCTGGCGGAGCGAGCAGCCTCCAGCACCTCCTCGAGCGCGTGGTAGCCGGCGGACCCGAAACGCTCGAAGAAGGCGACCTGGGGCTTCACGACTCCGGCCCGTCCTGCCGCGGCGTCGACGACGCGGAGTCCGAAGTCCCTCGCCCCGGAGGCGTCGTCGGGCAGTCCCCAGTCGGCGAGGAGGTACGAGTGGGGATCGATTCCGACGCACAGCGCACCATGCTCGCCGATCGCGGCGGCGAGACGCGAGCCGAAGCCCTCTTCCGTCATGCGGTCCTCGCCCTGTCGATCGCATACTCCTGCAGGGACCGCACCTCGAAGCCTTCCCTGATCGCATCGATCGACGCGACGGCGGCGCTCAGCTCGGCGATGGTCGTGAACAGTGCGACGTCGGAGGCGATCGCTGCCGCACGGATCTCATATCCGTCCGCCCGGGCCGATCGGCCGCTCGGGGTGTTCACCACGACGTCGATCTCCCCGCTGTCGATCAGATCGACGATGCTGGGCTCATCGGAGTCGCGCACCTCGCTGTACTTGCGAACGGGCTCCGCGGCGATTCCGTTGCGCGCGAGCACCTCGGCCGTGCCCTCCGTCGCGACCAGGCGGTAGCCCTGCTGCACGAGCCGCAGCGCGGGAAGCACGATGGAGCGCTTGTCGCGGTCGCTGACCGAGACGAAGACGGTGCCCGACAGCGGCATCCCGCCGTACGCAGCGGTCTGGCTCTTGGCGAAGGCGCGCGGGAAGTGCTTGTCGATGCCCATCACCTCGCCGGTCGAGCGCATCTCCGGCCCGAGAACCGAGTCGACGGTGCGGCCGTCCTTGGTGCGGAAGCGCTTGAACGGCAGCACGGCCTCCTTGACGGCGACCGGTGCGTCGAGAGGAACGACCGATCCGTCCTGCTCGGGCAGCAGGCCGGACTGCTTCAGCTCGGCGATCGTCTCGCCGACCATGATTCGGCTCGCGGCCTTCGCAAGCGGGATGCCCAGCGCCTTCGACACGAACGGGACGGTGCGGCTCGCCCTGGGGTTCGCCTCGAGCACGTAGAGAACTCCGGCCGCCACGGCGAACTGCACGTTGAGCAGCCCGCGAACGCCGACGCCCTGCGCGATCTTGAGTGTTGCCTCGCGCACGCGGTCGACGACGGAACGTCCGAGTGTGACGGGCGGCAGCGTGCAGCTGGAGTCACCGGAGTGGATGCCCGCCTCCTCGATGTGCTCCATCACGCCGCCGACATAGAGCTCCTCGCCGTCGAACAGAGCGTCGACGTCGATCTCCGTGGCGTCATCCAGGAACCGGTCGACGAGCAGCGGATGTCCGGGCCCGATGATCGCCTGGTCGGCGACCCGCACGAAGTAGTCGTCGAGCGACGCCGTGTCGTAGACGATCTCCATGCCGCGCCCGCCGAGCACGTAGCTCGGGCGCACGAGCACCGGGAAGCCGATCTCCGCAGCGGCCGCCTGGGCGCCCTGGGCGTCGTAAGCCGTACCGTTGCGCGGTGCGAGCAGTCCGGCGTTCTCGAGGATCTCCGCGAACAGGCCGCGCTCCTCAGCGAGGTCGATGGCGCTCGGGCTCGTTCCGAGGATCGGAACCCCTGCGGCCTCGAGGCCCTTGGCCAGCCCTAGGGCGGTCTGACCGCCGAGCTGTACGACGACGCCGACCAGCTCGCCGGACTGCGATTCGGCGTTGATGACCTCGAGCACGTCCTCCAGCGTGAGCGGCTCGAAGTAGAGCCTGTCGCTGGTGTCGTAGTCGGTCGACACCGTCTCGGGGTTGCAGTTGATCATGACGGTCTCGAAGCCGGCGTCGTGCAGGGCGAACGACGCGTGCACGCACGAGTAGTCGAACTCGACGCCCTGGCCGATGCGGTTGGGCCCGGAGCCGAGGATGATCACCTTGCGCCGGTCGCTCGGCTCGACCTCGGTCTCGGTGTCGTAGCTCGAGTAGTGGTACGGCGTGAGCGCGGGGAACTCCCCCGCGCAGGTGTCCACCGTCTTGTAGACCGGCCGCACGCCGAGGATGTGCCGCACCTCGCGCACCTCCGCCTCGCCGAAGCCGCGCAGCTGGCCGATCTGGGCGTCCGAGAAGCCGTGGTCCTTGGCGAGCAGCATGGTGTCCGTGTCGAGCATGCCGGCCTCGGCGATGGTTTCCGCCACCTCGTTGATCAGCACGATCTGGTCGAGGAACCACGGGTCGATGCCTGTCGCGTGGTAGACATCCTCGATGCTCGCGCCCTTGCGGAGCGCCTGCTGCACCGTGACGATGCGTCCGTCCGTCGGAGTCGCTGCGATCTGCACCAGCTCCTCGACGCTCCTCGGCTCCTCGCCCCAGTGGAACGACGAACCGTTCTTCTCCAGCGACCGCAGGGCCTTCTGCATGGCGCTCGTGAAGCTGCGGCCGATCGCCATCGCCTCGCCGACCGACTTCATGGTCGTCGTGAGCGTGGGGTCGGCGGCCGGGAACTTCTCGAACGCGAACCTCGGCACCTTCACGACCACGTAGTCGAGCGTGGGCTCGAAGCTGGCGGGCGTGACACGGGTGATGTCGTTCGGGATCTCGTCGAGACGGTAGCCGATCGCGAGCTTCGCCGCGATCTTCGCGATCGGGAACCCGGTCGCCTTGGAGGCCAGAGCGCTGGACCGCGAGACGCGGGGGTTCATCTCGATGACGATGATGCGGCCGGTCGCCGGATTCACCGCGAACTGGATGTTGCAGCCGCCGGTGTCGACTCCGACGGCGCGGATGATGTCGATGCCGATGTCGCGCAGCCGCTGGTACTCACGGTCGGTGAGCGTGAGCGCTGGCGCCACGGTGATGGAGTCACCGGTGTGCACGCCGACCGGGTCGACGTTCTCGATCGAGCAGACCACCACCGTGTTGTCAGCGGTGTCGCGCATCAGCTCGAGCTCGTACTCCTTCCAGCCGAGGATGGACTCCTCCAGGAGCACCTCGTGCGTCGGTGAGTCGTGCAGGCCGGCTCCGGCGATGCGGCGCAGGTCGTCTTCGTTGTACGCGAAGCCCGACCCGAGACCGCCCATGGTGAAGCTCGGGCGGACCACGAGGGGGTAGCCGAGCTCCTCAGCGCCGGCGAGCACCTCCTCCATGGTGTGGCAGATGCGCGAGTCGGCAACGTCGGCACCGCACTCGATCACCAGCTCCTTGAAGATCTGTCGGTCCTCGCCCTTCTGGATCGCCTCGAACTTCGCGCCGATCAGCTCGACGTCGTACTTCTCGAGCACACCGTGCTCGTGCAGCTGCATGGCCGCGTTGAGCGCCGTCTGGCCGCCGAGGGTGGGAAGGATGGCGTCCGGGCGCTCCTTCGCGATGATCGTCTCGATCACCTCCCAGGTGATCGGCTCGACGTAGGTGGCGTCGGCGAAGTCGGGGTCGGTCATGATCGTCGCCGGGTTGGAGTTGACGAGGATGACGCGCACGCCCTCCTCACGCAGCACTCGGCAGGCCTGTGTGCCCGAGTAGTCGAACTCGCACGCCTGCCCGATCACGATCGGGCCGGACCCGATCACGAGGACACTGGAGATGTCGTCACGTTTTGGCATGGCTCAGGCGTCCCCGTCCTTGTTCTTCTTGGATTTCTTCTTCGTCGGCTCGTCCTGACCGTCGGCGTCGCTGCGGCTGAGCACCAGGTCGCGGAAGCGATCGAACAGGTAGTTCGCGTCGTGCGGCCCAGCCGCCGATTCCGGGTGGTATTGCACGCTGAACGCCGGGATGTCGAGGCAGTTCAGGCCCTCGACGACGTTGTCGTTGAGGTCGTAGTGGCTCACCTCGACGCGTCCGAAGCCGGCTGCCGACTCGCTGATCTCGTCGATCGGGGCATCCACGGCGAAGCCATGGTTGTGCGCCGTGATCTCCACGCGTCCCGTCGCACGATCGAGCACCGGCTGGTTGATGCCGCGGTGGCCGAACGGCAGCTTGTACGTTCCGTAGCCGAGCGCGCGCCCGAGCAGCTGGTTGCCGAAGCAGATGCCGAAGTACGGAAGGTCGTTGCGCAGCAGCGTGCGCAGCAGCTCGACATGGTCGTCAGAGGCAGCGGGGTCGCCTGGCCCGTTCGAGTAGAACAGCGCGCTGGGCTGCAGCTCCATGATCTCATCGGCGGTCGTGGTCTCCGGCAGCACCACCACGTCGAAGCCGCGCTCGGCGAGGTAGTTCAGCGTGCTCGTCTTCACACCGAGGTCGAGCACCGCGACCGACCCGATGCGCTCGCCGCGCGCCGGGATCGTGTAGCGCTCCGGCGTGGAGACGACGGACGACAGGTTCTGCCCGCGCATGTCGGCACCCGTACGCACGAGTTCGAGCTGCTCGCCGGGTGTGAGAGAGGCATCCGGTCCGGAGAAGATGCCGGCCTTCATGGCGCCCGCCGAGCGGAGATGCCTGGTGACCGCCCGCGTGTCGATACCGCTGATGCCGACGACGCCGCTCGTCGAGAGGTCGTCGTCCAGGCTGCGCTGAGCGCGGAAGTTCGAGACGACACGAGAGGGCTCTCGCACCACGAACCCGGCGACCCAGATGCGCTCCGACTCCTTGTCGGTGTCGTTCATGCCCGTGTTGCCGATGTGAGGTGCGGTCATGAGCACGATCTGGCCCGCGTAGGACGGGTCGGTGAGGGTCTCCTGGTAGCCGGTCATGCCGGTGGCGAACACCGCTTCGCCGAGCGTGCTGCCGAGCGCGCCGTATCCACGGCCCTCGTATCGCGTGCCGTCCTCCAGCACGAGCACCGCTGGCTCGCGGCGCGCGCCGACCGCGCCGGCGGTCGGAGAGGAAAAGGTCACTTCGTCTGCCACGTCAGGTCTCGCTTCCGGTGGTGTGGTGAATGGTGTTGCGGATGGCCGCCTCGAGACGGTGTCGATCGTCGAGGTCGGTCACGCGAAGGTAGGTGTCGAGCACGGCGTCGTCGGCGGCAGTCGGGGCCGTGTGCCACGCCAGCAGAATGAGGCCGTCGCGCTCCACGGTTCGGTCGATCGTCCAGGTCGCGGCGCCGACGCCGACGATGGCCGGGGCGGCGATCGCGACGTTCGGCTCGCCAGGAGCAGCGATGGTCACGCCACCGGCCCAGACGGTGACGCCCGCGTTCGCCCGGAACGCCAGCCCGGCGACCACCACGCGGTCGAGCGGCTTGTCGTGGTACGTCGTCGCGACGTGGAGCGCCTGCACCGTCAGCAGTTGCTCGCCGGGAGCATCCAGCGTGTTCGGCACGACGAGCGCCGCGTCACGGCGAGCACGTCGTCGCCAGCCCCACCACATGCCGACGAAGATCAGGGCGAGGACGACGAGGATGAGCAGGGTCGGCCAGAGCTTATCCATGCTGTTCACCCTCTTTCGCCAGCGTCGCGGCCTCGTCCGTGCCGATCGGCGATCCGTCGCGCACCGTCGCCGTTCCGCCGTGGAACGTCCATCGCACCCGTCCCGGGAGTTCTCGTCCCAGGTAAGGCGAGTTGACGCCCTTGCCTGCGAGGCGGTCGACGGCGAAGACCTCGGCGCCGGCGGGGTCGTAGAGCACGACATCCGCACGCGAGCCCGAGGAGATCGGCCGGCCTCGGTCCACGCGTCCGATCCTTGCCGGAGCCTCCGACATCACGCGAGCGACATCGTTCCAGCCGAGCATTCCCGTCTCGACGACGGCCTTGTGCACGACGCTCAGCGCGGACTCGAGACCGACCATGCCGTTCGCCGCGGCATCCCATTCGCAGTCCTTCGCCTCGATCGGGTGCGGAGCGTGGTCGGTCGCGACGATGTCGATGGTCCCGTCGGCCAAAGCGGAGCGCAGCGCCTGCACGTCTTCTTCGCGCCGCAGCGGCGGGTTGACCTTGAAGCGCGCGTCGTACCCGGCGATGAGCTCCTCGGTGAGCAGCAGGTGGTGCGGCGTGACCTCGGCGGTGACGTCGATGCCGCGGGCCTTGGCCCAGCGGATGATGTCGACCGAGCCCGCCGTCGAGACGTGGCAGATGTGCAGCCTGCTGCCGACGTGCTCGGCGAGCAGCACGTCGCGGGCGATGATCGACTCCTCGGCAACGGCCGGCCATCCGGCGAGTCCGAGCGTGCCGGAGAGGGCTCCCTCGTTCATCTGCGCTCCGACGGTGAGTCGCGGTTCCTGCGCGTGCTGGGCGATGACGCCGTCGAACGCCTTGACGTACTCCAGTGCGCGGCGCATCAGCAGCGGGTCGAAGACGCACATGCCGTCGTCTGAGAAGACGCGGACCCGTGCTCGCGACGCGGCCATGGCGCCGAGCTCGGCAAGCCGCTCGCCCTTCAGACCGACGGTGACGGCGCCGATCGGCTGCACTGTCGCATAGCCTGCCGCCTGCCCGAGCGTGAGCTCCTGCTCAACGACGCCGGCCGTGTCGGCGACGGGTGAGGTGTTCGCCATGGCGAACACCGTGGTGTATCCGCCGGCGGCCGCGGCACGGGTTCCCGTGAGCACGGTCTCGCTCTGCTCGTATCCTGGCTCACGAAGGTGCGTGTGCAGGTCGACCAGTCCTGGAAGGGCGATGAGTCCCGAGGCATCGATGCGCGTGGCATCCTGCGCCGCGGCCCTCGCATCCGCCCCGACCGTCAGGGTCCCTTCGGAGATCAGGATGTCGGCCGTCGACCCGTCGGCGAGCGTCGCTCCCTCGATGAAGAACCGTTCGCGTGACACTATTCGACCTCCCGATCGCCTGACAGCAGCAGATAGAGCGCAGCCATGCGCACGGAGACTCCGCTCGCGACCTGATCGCGCACCAGCGAACGAGGCGAGTCGGCCGCTGCGGCCGAGATCTCCAGGCCGCGAATCATCGGCCCCGGATGCATCACCATCGTATCGGGACGCAACCTGGCCAACCGCTCGGCGTCGAGGCCCCAGGTACGCGAGTACTCGCGCGTGTTGGGGAAGAACGCGGCGTTCATCCGCTCAGCCTGGATGCGCAGCATCATGATCACGTCGGGGTCGTCGTCGATCGCCGCGTCGAGGTCGTAGCCGATCGTCGCTGGCCACTCCCCCGTGTCGACCGGCAACAGGGTCGGCGGTGCTACGAGCGTCACCTGGGCGCCGAGGGTGTCGAGCAGCCACACGTTCGACCTTGCGACCCTGGAGTGCAGGATGTCGCCGACGATGGTGACCCGAAGCCCGTCGAGGTCCTTGCCGCGACTCGCCGCTCCGTGCAGGCGCTTGCGCATGGTGAAGGCGTCGAGCAGCGCCTGGGTCGGATGTTCGTGCGTGCCGTCCCCCGCGTTGAGGATGCCGGCGTCGATCCAGCCGCTGGAGGCCAGCGTGTGCGGTGCGCCGGATGCGGAGTGACGGATGACGACCGCGTCGGCTCCCATCGCGGCGAGCGTCTGAGCAGTGTCCTTCAGGCTTTCGCCCTTGGAGACGCTCGACCCCTTCGCGCTGAAGTTGATCACATCGGCCGAGAGCCGCTTGGCCGCAGCCTCGAACGAGATGCGAGTGCGGGTCGAGTCCTCGAAGAAGAGGTTGACCACAGTCTTGCCGCGCAGGGCGGGAAGCTTCTTGACCTCGCGCGTCGAGACATCCGCCATGTCCTCAGCGACGTCGAGGATGCCTACCGCGGTGTCGCGATCGAGGTCGCGAGTGCTGAGCAGGTGGCGCATCAGGACTCGCCCCCGTCGATGGTCACGGCGTCGTCGCCGTCGACCTCGGTCAGGCGAACGTTGATGCGCTCCTTCGCGGAGCTCGGGAGGTTCTTGCCCACGAAGTCTGCGCGGATCGGGAACTCCCGGTGCCCGCGGTCGACGAGCACGGCGAGCCGCACCGCCTTGGGGCGGCCGAGATCGCTCAGCGCGTCGAGTGCTGCCCTGATCGTGCGCCCGGAGAAGAGCACGTCGTCCACGAGCACGACGGTCGTTCCGTCGATCGAGACCGGAACGCTGGTCGGAGACGGCGTCCTGGTCGGGTGCTTCGCGAGGTCGTCCCGATACATCGTGACGTCGAGCGAGCCGACCGGCGGTGTGGCCCCGTCATCGATGCGTGCGATCGTCTCGCCGAGGCGTCTGGCCAAGGTCACTCCCCTGGTCGGGATGCCGAGAATGACGAGATCGTCAGAACCCCGGTTGGACTCCAGGATCTCGTGAGCGATCCGAGTCAACGCCCGGGCTATGTCAGCCTGCTGCAGCACTGTGCGTGCGCCCATGCCGACCTCCTTCCCCGCCTCACAGGACGGCTCGTTAAAGGATGCCTTCGACCGCCGAGCCTATCAGGAGGCTCCGTCGGCGCCGAGCACGTCGAGGCCGCGTTCTCGCGCAGCTGAAGCAAGGCGCCCATCGAAGGTGGCGAGCGTCGCTCCGGTGTGCAGCGCGGCGGCGAGCGGATAGCAGTCCGGCAACCCCAGCTTCGTCTCGACGCGGAGCCGAGCGACCGCGAGCGGCTCGTCGATCGGTGGGAGCAATTGACCGATACCGATGGCGTCCAGTCGACGCCGAGTCTGCTCCTCGGTTCCGTCCTCTGCTGGATGCACGAGCGTCTCCGCCAGGTTGACCGGATGGATCGCGAGCTCTTCTTCCGTGTCGAGGATGTCGAGCGCCGCTTCGGAATGGGCGTCGCTGACCGAGAAATGCGCGATCACGACATTCGCGTCGAGCACGATCACGCCGACCAGTCCTTCCGCAGTTCCTCGAGATAGTCCGGCGGATAGTCGACCGTTCCGCGACTCTCCTCCAGTGCCTTGCGGCGTGCTTCCCGGCGCTCGGCGCGCGCAGTGGCGATGGAGTCGGCTCCTGCGGTCATCAAACGCGTGATGAGCTCGGAACGTGGCGTACCAGGCCACTCCCTCTCTGCGATCTCGAGCGCCTTCTCGACGGGAGGCGTCTGCGTCACCTGGATGCGGTTCAGCGCGGTGGGCATGGGCTAAGTGTACCACCGCGGAGTCGGGTGGTACAGGCAGCTGCCTCGCGGTCCGAGAATGTCGGTGGCATGCTGCACTATCGAAGATATGTACGACACCTGGATGACCGACGAAGACGACTTCCCTGCCGTCGACGTTCGTGCGGTGTCGGCGGAGGAGATCATCGGGTTCGCCTTCGACGACGCTGTCGATCTGCAGACGATGGCCAACCGGTTCGCGGCGCAGCAGATCTTCGCGGTGCACGAGGCATTCGAGATCGCCAGGGAGAATCCGCGCATCTACGTGCCGGTCGGCGCCTCCACGAGGTCGCCGGGTGTGAACGACATCGACTTCGCCGAACGCTCTGTGGCGTTCGATCTCGCGCAACGCCTCCATCTGAGCGAGAACCTGGTGCGCGACTACGACCGTCAGGCGGGCATGCTCGCCGATTCGCTCCCCCGACTGTGCGAACTCTTCTTGTCCGGTTGCATCTCGCCGCAGCACGTTCGCGCTGCGGTCGACAATGCGACGGGCATCGTGTCGAGCGAGATCATGGCGAAGCTCGACGAGCGACTGTCCCTCGTCGTCACGGGCCTGCGCCCCGGAGAGTTCGCACGTCGATGCCGGGTGCTCAGAGAGCGTCTGTGTCGCGACTCGCTGCAGGAACGGCATGCCCTCGCACGGCAGAAGCGGCGCGTGGTAGTCGAGCCGGCAGAGGACGCGATGGGATGGCTGCACCTCTACGCGCCGATGACGGACTTGGCACGCATCGATGCGCGCCTTTCGGCGACAGCCACCACGATGCGCCAGGTGCCGGACGAGTCTCGCACCAAGGAGCAGCTGCGCGCCGATGCTCTCGTCGCCTGGGCGAGCGGCGACGGCACGCCCGGGGCGACCACGGTTCAGCCGATCGTGTTGATCGATGCGGAGGGCAGGTTCGCCGAACTCCTCGGCTACGGACCCATCGACCCGCGATCGGCCGCCGCGTGCCTGCGCGATGCGCCCTCATTCCGCCGGGTTCTGAACGATCCGATAGCGCCTGCACAGCTGTCGCTGGACCGGCGCAGTTACCGCCCGACCGCCGATCAGCGCCGCTGGCTGAAACTCCGCTACGGACTCGACGACGACTCGGCCCCCTATCTGGCGCCCGACGCTGAGCTCGACGATGTCATCGAGTACCAACACGGCGGCACCACCGATGTCGCCAACCTCCTCCCTTTGAAGAAACGACTGCACCGACTCAAGTCCGTCACCCGCATCCGACTCGACCCCAAACCCGACGGCGGCATCCGGGTCCGAACACCCACCGGATACGACAGTGACCCGCCGCCGTTCTAAGACCGGCACGCGGGACAACCGCGCACTTTCTCCCACGATCGACTCGCCGGATGCCGGCCCGTGTCAACCGGATGCCTCGCACATACGCGCACCTGGCTGGCGGACTTCCTCGACCTCTGACGCCTGAGGTATGAGTCAGCAGCGTCAGTAAGTACTGACGTCAGGTATTCTTGACGTCAGTACTTCCTGACGAGAGGAATCGATTGTGGCTGAGCACGCTGACTGGGCTCTGCACTTGGAAGGTGCAGACATCTTTCTCGGGACGGCCGCGCCGCCCCCGTTCAAAGGCGGCCTGTGGTCGGCCCGCTTCTCGCTGCCGAACGACCTTTCCGAGCTCGACGGCGTGGCTGACCCCTTGGTGTGCGTCTACGCCGGAGCGGGGATGGTGCGCGAGATCGAGTCGAAGATGGACCTCCTGGTGGCCATGGCGAGGGAGCAGGGACGCTCGTGGACCGAGATCGGCAGGGCGCTCGGGGTCACGAAGCAGACCGCATGGGCGAGACTCGCCCGAGTGGTGGCGGAGGGCAAGACCAAGGTCATCGAGGAAGCGGGGAACGGTGAGGTGCTCGTTCGCAGCAAGGATGACATCACGGCCGAAGACGGTGCTCGACACGACGTGTTGGACGGCAAGGCTGCGGCATCTACGAGGACGACGGAGAACGTGTTCCGGCTGCTGGAGCGACACGGTATCCCGACCCACTACGTGAACGGAGTCGACCAGGTCACCTTCCGGGCGCGCGACGTGGCGATGATCCCGCTCGAGCTGGTGGCACGCCGCTACGTCACCGGCAGCTATCGCGACCGTTTCCCAGAGCTCGCCGAGGGACAGCGCCTTGACGAGCTGGTCTTCGAGATCTTCGAGAAGGATGACGCCCATCATGATCCGCTGCTGGAGTTCGACTTTGGCGCCGGGATGCTGCGCCGCTACGTGCCGAGCTTGGTGGCTGCCAAGGCGAGCGGTCATGGCGCAAGGGCAGGAGACCTGATCGGCGAGACGCCGTTGAGTGAGAGCAGCTATGCCAGCGTGTCGCCTGAACTCATCGGCCGCCTTCGAGGCCTGACCCTCTCATCCTTCGAGGTCATCGAGGAGGCCTGGAAGCAGCAGGGCGGCGTCTATGTCGACGTCAAGATCGAGTGCGGGTTCGACCGCGAGACCGGTGAACTGCTCGTCGCTGATGTCATCGACAGCGATTCCGGCAGGCTCCGGTTTGGTGACGTCGACATGTCCAAGCAGGCCTACCGGGACGGCACGGCCACATTGCCCGAGATCAAGAAGAAGTTCGACGAGATCGCGGCGCTCACCGACCGGTTCTGACCTCCGCGGCACTGCGGCACGGTGGCGACCTCGTCGATCACGGATGCGAGGATGCGAAATCCTTCTCGAGGGTTCAGTTCCGGGGCCGTGGCCGCCTCGATGCCGGAGACATGCTCAGGCAAGAAGTGCCGCACGACATCGTCGAGATCAAACACGACGACACGAATCGCCTATCGATCATCCTGTGTGCGTGCATCATTGCGACGCATCAGGTCGCGACCATCCTGCTACCTCAGGACTTGCCGCCGGAGGCGATGAAGGCCTCGAGCGCCTTCGTGTCGGTGATGCTTCCCTTGTACGAGTGCCCGTTCACGAGCACGGTCGGCGTCTGTTGAATCGACTGGATGTCAGCGCCGGGGATCGGGCCGCTCACCGCCGCCTGCGTGTTCGCCGTCAGCCACGCCTCGTACTTGTTCGACGCGATGCAGGAGTCCACATCGGTGACACCCACGCCGTGCGCCAATGACGTCAGCTTCGCGTCGGTCAGCCCGGACGACCCCTCCTCCGGCTGATTGGCGTACAACGCCGCGAGGTAGGTGAGAGTCGCCTTGGGATCGGATGCCGCAACGCACGTCAGGGCGCTGCCTGCGCGCGACGAATAGTTCGTGCCCTGCGAGTTGCGGTCGAGGAAGTTCAACGGGTGGATGCTCAGCGTGATCGTGCCGTCGTTGACCAACTGCGCCAAAGCTCGGCCGTTGGCCTTCTCGAACTCGCCGCAGAACGGGCACATCGGATCGATGTAGGTGTCGACCTTCGTCTTGCCGTCGCCGACGACGAGTGCACCCTTGTCGAAGTTCGCCGCGCCCGTCACGCCGGTCGGCAGCTTCCCCGTGCTGGACGGCGCGGGAGTGCCGCCCGAAGGTGTGCAGGCGGCCAGCACGGCGACGATGGCCGCACCCAGCACGAGAGCGCCGATGCGTCTGGCGATGTTCCTGGTCATCCCTCGTGATCTCCCGTCAGTGAGCGACGGCCGTGCTGATCTTGGCGAGCAGACCGTTGACGAACTTGGCAGAGTCATCCGTCGACAGCGTCGTCGCCTGATCGACCGCCTCGGAGATCGCGACCCCGTCGGGCACCTCGGGGTTGTAGAGCAGCTCCCAGACACCCATCCGCAGGATGGCGCGGTCGACGGCGGGCATCCGCTCCAGCGTCCAACCCTGCGAGTAGGTCTGGATCAGCTCGTCGATCTCGTCGCTGTGGTCGATCACCCCGTCGACGATCTCGCGTGCGTACAGCCACGATGCTTCGCGCGCGGGCTCGCTCGCAGCACGCTGTGCCTCGTCGGCAAGCGCCTTGGTGAGCGGGATGTCACGCACATCGGCGCTGTAGAGCAGGTCGATGGCGCGCTTGCGAGCCTTGGTCCTGGCGCTCACTAGTCGTTGACGCGACCGAGGTAGTCCCCGGTGCGGGTGTCGACCTTGACCTTGGTGCCGGTTTCGAGGAACAGCGGAACCTGGATCTGGTAGCCCGTCTCCACCGTCGCCGGCTTGGTGCCGCCCGTCGAGCGGTCGCCCTGCAGACCGGGCTCGGTGTAGGTGATCTCGAGCACGACGGACGCCGGCAGCTCGACATAGAGCGCGTTGCCGTTGTTCATCGCGATCGTCACGTTCTGGTTCTCCAGCATGAAGTTCGCAGCGTCGCCGACGACGGTGCCCGGCACCGTGAACTGGTCGTAGTCGCTGGTGTCCATGAACACGAATCCGTCGCCGTCGCTGTACAGGTACTGGTACTCGCGGCGGTCGACGTTCTCGAACTCGAGCTTCGTGCCCGCGTTGTACGTGCGGTCGACGACCTTGCCGCTCACCACGTTCTTGAGCTTGGTGCGCACGAACGCGCCGCCCTTGCCCGGCTTGACGTGCTGGAACTCGATGACGGTCCAGAGCTGGCCGTCGATGTTGAGGACGGCGCCGTTGCGGATGTCAGCGGTATCGGATGCCATGCGTGTTGATCCTTCGAGAAAACGAGAGAAAGTCGGACGGTCAAGGCGCATCGACGGCGCCGACCATCAGGCGAGTCTACCGGGTGCCGTCCGTGAATCCGCCGCGATGGCCGTCATCCTCTGCCGTCATCCCCTGCCGTCATCCCGTGCCGGCACCACGGTCATCATTCGGCCGACGCGTCGTGGGTCATCCAGCGGCCTGCCCTGCGATCACCTCGATGAGCTTCGTCACCGCTGTCGCGTAGCCCGCGACGCCCTCACCGATGACGTGCACGACGGCGACATCCCGCACATAGGAGAAGTGCCGGAACTCCTCCCTGGCCATCACGTCGGAGATGTGCACCTCGGCGATGGGCAACGAGACTCCGGAGAGCGCGTCGCGCAGCACGACGGACGTGTGCGTGAGGCCGCCGGGGTTGATCACGATGCCCGAACAGTCCAGGCGCGCGTCGTGGATGGCGTCGATGAGCACGCCCTCGTGATTGCTCTGCACAGCCCGCACCTCGTAGCCATGCAGCCCGGCGGTCTTGACGGTCAGCGCCTCGACGTCCGCAAGCGACTCGTGCCCGTAGATCTCGGGCTCTCGCACACCCAGCAGGTTGAGGTTCGGCCCGTTGACGAGCAACAGGCGACGGGGTCCCTCGGTCACGATCCGACCTCCTGATAGGCGGCGAAGAGAAGAGACTCGTCGGGCGCCTGCATCACGGTGGGACGCGCGAGGCCGTCGAGCACGATGAAGCGCAGCATGGTGCCACGGGTCTTCTTGTCGCGTCGCATCGCGGCGAGCAACGTGTCCCAGCGTCCGACCGGGTAGGTGGTCGGGAGCGTCAGAGACGTCAGGATGCTGCGGTGCCTGTCGGCGACGGCATCCGACAGTCGACCGCTGAGTCGCGCCAGCTCTGCAGCGAAGACCATGCCGACGGAGACCGCGGCGCCATGGCGCCACTGGTAGCGCTCGGCGTGCTCGATCGCGTGTCCGAGAGTGTGGCCGTAATTGAGGATCTCCCGCAGTCCCGCCTCGCGGAAATCCTCGCTGACGACCTTCGCCTTCATGTCGATGGCGAGCTCGACGTTGCGGCGGAACACCGGGCTTCGAGGGTCGGTCGCGGCATCCAGATCGGCTTCGACGTTGTCGAGGATCTCAGGCGCCCAGATGAACCCGGCCTTGACGACCTCGGCGTAGCCGGCGAGCAGGTCGTTGCGCGGAAGTGCGTCGAGGGTGTCGAGATCGCACAGCACACCGGCCGGCGCGTAGAACGACCCGACGAGGTTCTTGCCCTCTGCTGTGTTGATACCGGTCTTGCCGCCGATCGCCGCATCCACCATGCCGAGCACGGTCGTGGGGATCTGCACGAGACGTACACCACGCAGCCAGGTCGCTGCGACGAAGCCCGCGAGGTCGGTCGCGGCTCCCCCGCCGAAGCCGATGACGGCGTCACTGCGGGTGAAGTCGGCCTGGCCCATGATCTGCCAGCAGAACGCCGCCACCTCGACACGCTTGGCAGCCTCTGCGTCCGGCACCTCCGCGAGCAGCACCTGGTAGCGGTCGGCGAGCGATTCGCGCAACTCGCCGGCTGCGGCGGCCAGCGTCGGCTGGTGCACGATGAGCACGCTGCGCACGTCGGGTCCGAGCAGCTCGGCGGCGTCGAATCGGATTCCCCGCCCGACCCGAATGCCGTACGGGTTCGCACCCGTCACGCGCAACTCGGTCGTGTCTCTGCCGTCTGCTGCGGTCATGCGTTCTGCTCCTCCTGGTGCTCCCACCATGCGGCGATCTCCTCGACGATGATCGAGATGGGACGCCGCGAGGTGTCGGCTCGATAGTCGGCAAGAGACACGTAGAGCGGCATCCTCGACTCGACAAGCGCCTGCCATGACTCGAGACCGCTGACGAGCGGGCGCTTGCCGTCGTCGATGCGCGCAGCGACCGCGTCGGGCGACACGGTGAGGAGCACGACTCGCGCGTTCGCGAGGTCCTTCTGCGTCTCCGGGTCGAGCACCGCTCCCCCGCCGACCGATATCACGCCGCCGCCCTCGAGGGCGCGTACGACGGCCTCACGCTCGATCACGCGGAAGTACGGCTCGCCCTCGCGGGCGAAGATCTCCGAGATCGGCCCGTATTCGGCGACGATCGCGGAGTCGGTGTCGGTGAACGTGGCGCCGAGACGACGTGCCAGTCGCCTGCCGACCCGGGACTTGCCCGACGCGGGCGGCCCGATCAGAACGATGGTCACGCGCGCACGGTCTCCGTATGCAAGGAGGCAGGGATGGCGTCGAGGTAGCCCCTCAGGTTGCGTGCGGTCTCCTGCACGGAGTCGCCGCCGAACTTCTCGAGCACTGCGTCCGCGACGACGAGGGCGACCATGGCCTCTGCCACCACTCCGGCGGCGGGCACGGCACAGACGTCCGACCGCTGGTGATGCGCCGGCGCGGCATCCCCTGTGGCGACGTCGACGGTGCGCAGGGCGTGCGGCACCGTCGCGATGGGCTTCATGCCCGCACGCACCCGCAGCAGCGAGCCCGTGGTCATGCCGCCTTCGGTGCCGCCGGCCTTGTCACTCGTGCGAGAGATGGTCGTGCCGTCGGTGACGAGCTCGTCGTGCGCGGCAGAACCGCGGCGGCGGGTGGTCTCGAAGCCGTCGCCGATCTCGACGCCCTTGATGGCCTGGATGCTCATCAGGGCCTGCGCGAGTCGGCCGTCGATCTTGCGATCCCACTGCACGTGCGATCCGAGTCCAGCAGGCACGCCGTACGCGAGCACCTCGACGACGCCGCCGAGCGTGTCGCCGTCCTTGTGCGCGGCGTCCACCTCGGCGACCATCAGCGCGGAGGTCGTCGGGTCGAAGCAGCGCAGCGGGTCGGCGTCGAGGGTGTCGACGTCAGAGGGAAGTGGCAGAGGCGAGCCATCCGGCACCCGAACGGGACCGATGGCGAGTGTGTGGCTGACGAAGGTGATGCCGAGCTCGGCGAGGAACGACTTGGCGATCGCGCCCAGCGCGACGCGCGCGGCGGTCTCGCGCGCGCTCGCCCGCTCGAGCACAGGACGCGCCTCGTCGAAGCCGTACTTCTGCATGCCGACCAGGTCGGCGTGACCGGGCCGCGGACGGGTCAGCGCCGCACCGCGACCGGTCGCGAGCTTCTCGGGGTCGACCGGCTCCGGGCTCATCACGTCGACCCACTTGGGCCACTCCGTGTTTCCGATGCGCAGCGCGATCGGGCTGCCCATGCTGAGACCGTGGCGAACGCCGCCGGAAAACGCCAGCTCGTCCTGTTCGAACTTCATGCGGGCGCCTCGTCCGTAGCCGAGCTTGCGCCGCGCGAGATCGGCACGCACGTCATCCAGGGTCACCGGCACACCGGCCGGGAGGCCCTCGAGAACGGCGACGAGTTCGGGGCCGTGCGATTCCCCTGCGGTGAGCCAACGAAGCATGGTGTCAATTCTGGCATGCTGCGCGGGGCCGTCCCGCTCGTCGGATGTCGCCTCAGCGACGCCCTGACGCGTCGAGTCCTACCGCGGTGAGCATGGCCTGAAGCACGTCCGACTCATGCGCCACCTCGCGCTCGGGATCGCCCATCACGAAGACGCGAACCTGCAGCAGAGCCTGATGCACGAGCATCGCGAGCCCGGAGAGCGGGGCCGTGCGGCCGCCGCGCTCGTGAGCGAGGAGGCTCCACACCTTCACGACCTCCGTCGGCCACGGGTCGTAGGCGACGTCGAGCAGGAGCGCCCCTTCCCCCGCGGCCGCCGCAGTCGACTCGCCGCTGACGATGTCGCCGGCGGCTCCTGCCGCCCCTGCCGAACCCGGGAGCGTGCTGATCACGAGATCGGGACGTTCGGCGGCATCCTCACCGAAACGGCGGATGTCGACCCTCAGTCCCACTGCGTGACCCAGCTCCACCAGGTGAGCGGCACGACCGGGCTCGCGCACCTGCACCGTCACCAGTTCAGCGCCGAGCTCCGCCGCGGCCATCACCGCCGACGCCGCCGTGGCTCCCCCGCCCCAGATCAGCACGGACTTCGCCCGCGTCGTTCCCGCTGCGGCCAGCGCGCGAACGATGCCGGCGACGTCGGTGTTGAATCCCCTGAGCACGCGTTCGCCTGCCGCATCCGCGTCGAACAGGATCGTGTTGGCAGCACCGGTGAGCCGCGCTGTCGCGTCGAGCGATGCCACGAGCGGCAGCACGGACTGCTTGAGCGGCATCGTCAGCGAGAGGCCACGCCAGGCATCCGACCGCGAGGCGACGAACTCGGCGAGGGCGTCGGGTGTGACATCCGCACGACCGTAGTTCCAGTGAAGGCCGAGCACGGCGTACGCAGCGGAGTGTAGGGCCGGCGATTGCGAATGGGCGATCGGCGAGCCGAGCACGGCCAGCTCGCGCACGCCGTCATTTGCAGTAGGCATCGTTGGCCGCGCTCGCGTTGCACCAGTCCTGTAGCTGCTGAACGGCCGCTTCGTGCTCGGACTCGGTCTGCGAGAACACGGTCGTCCCGTTCTTGAGATCGACGGTCACGAAGTACAGCCACGGGCCGGGCGTCGGGTTCATCGCCGCTTTGATCGCGTCGTCGCCGGGGTTCGAGATCGGACCGACCGGCAGGCCGTCGTGCGCGTAGGTGTTGTAGAGGTTGTTCGCGTCGGCACGCTCCGCGTCCGTCGTGAAGACGGTCTTCACGCCTGCTCCGTATGCGACGGTGGCATCCGACTGGAGCGGCATGCCCTGATCGAGCCGGTTCTGGAAGACCCGCGCGACCTTGCCCATATCGGCGACGCTGCCGGCCTCCTTCTGCACGACGGATGCCAGGGTCACCGTGTTCCAGCGCTTGTCGGCGGGCACACCGTCTTCGTCGAGTGCCTGGAACGCGCGGTCGACGAGCGTCTTGACCACGGTCTTGGCGTCGACGCCAGGGTCGAACGTGTACGTGGCGGGGAAGAGGAACCCGTCGAGGTTCTTGGCCTGCGCAGGCAGCCCGAAGTTGGCGGGCTTCGCCGCCGCCTGCAGTTCGGCGAGTGGAATGCCCGTCGTCTTCGACAGAGCCGGGAGGATGGTCGCCTCGGTGTCGCCTTCTGGGATGGTCAGGGTGCGTTCGAGCTTGTTCTTGGGATCTTGCAGTGCGGTGAGCGCGGCCTTCGCGCTCATCTCCTTCTTGACCTGATACACACCCGGCTGGAACACCGGATCGGGCTTGGTCTGCAAGAGGAGGGAGTAGAACGCATCGTACGTCTTGACCACGCCGGCCTTCTGCAGGGTGTTGGCGACGTCGCCGCCGTTCTGACCGTCCTTGATCGTGATCGTCACCGGTGTCGTCCCCGAACCGGTGTAGTCGTTGGGTTCGTTGAGCGCGAGAAGCTTGCGCACCTCGGGCTGGAACGCACTCCAGACGTAGGCGCCGGCTCCGGCGAAGAGGCCGAGGATGACCACGACGACGATCGTGACGACGAGCCAGCGACGCTTTTTCTTGCGGGGCGGCACACCGCCGGAGTCGGAGCCGGAACGGCCGCCGCGCTTGCCCTGCTTTCCGTCCGTCGGATATTCGAGGCTCGACCAGACGTGCGGTCGGGTATCCGTCGAGACGGGCTCCCGTGCGTCGGCTGCCGTGCGCCCGGCCGGTGCGCCCTGCGGTTCATCCTGCACCTCGAGCGAGCTCCAGAACGACTGCTGAAATCCGTTGTCATCTGCAGGTTCCGCTGTCTGTGCTGCTGACGATGCCTCGATCGGCGCGGTCGGCGTCGGGCCGGTTTGCCCCGCCGCGGCCCGCTCTGCACGCTCCCTGGCCTCGCGGCGGGTCATCGGCGGCCGCTCACCATTGAGCGACGGGTCCGGCTGGGGGGAGCCGGGCGGAACGGGCTGGGTCACGACTGAGATCCTCTATTCGGGTCCGCGAGAGTTCCTGGGGGCCTTCCGCTCGACCGTTCGGCGTCGAGCGCGTGTTGCAAAATTACCGTCGCAGCTGCCTGATCCACGACAGATCGGGAGTTCCGCGTGGTGCGACCCGCGGCACGCAGCCCGGATTGCGCCGACACGGTCGACAGCCGCTCGTCCACCAACCGCACCGGAATGCCGCACGCAACGGCGATCCTGTCGGCGAAGTCCGTCGCGTCGTCTGTGGATGCCGTGTGCGCGCCGGAAAGGGAAAGCGGTAGACCGACGATAGCCTCGACCGCTCCGAATTCCGTGACAAGCTCCCGAATGCGAGCTATGTCGCTCTCATCGTCCGCACGCCGGACCGTCTCCACCGGCAGAGCGAGCATGCCGTCGGGATCGCTCCGGCTGACGCCGATCCGCGCCTTTCCGACGTCGACGCCGACCCGAACCCCGGCACGCACGATCCGGCTATCCGATCGCCGTGCGCACCGACGCCAGCGCCGCGTCGATGGCCGATGCGTCCGAGCCGCCGCCCTGGGCGAGGTCGTCCTTGCCGCCGCCACCGCCACCGAGAACGGATGCCGCGCCCTTCGCGAGCGGTCCGGCCTTGACCTCCGCATCACGCGCGGCCTTGTTCGTGCCGACGATGACGACAGGACGGTCGGACACCGTTGCGGCCAGGGCCACCACGGAAGCCTCGCTGCCGAGGCGGTCGCGCACGGTCGTCACGAGCATCCTCAGGTCGTCCGCCGAACCGAGCGAACCGACGCTCTGGGCCACGACACGTACGGCACCGACGCGCTCGACGCTTTCCAGCAGCGCGGGAACGCGGTCGAGCACCGCGCGGGCCTCGAACGCTGCGATCTTCTTCTCCGCGGCCTTGAGGCTCGCCACCAGATCGTTGATGCGCTCGGGCAGCTGCTCACGGGGCGTCTTCAGCGAGCCGCTGAGCTGCGACACGATCGCGCGCTCCGTCGCCAGGTCGCGGAACGCCTCGATTCCCACGAGGGACTCGACGCGCCGGTTCGTCGACCCGACAGACGACTCGCTGATCAGGTTGATCATGCCGATCTCGGAACTCGACGACACGTGCGTTCCCGCACAGAGCTCACGCGACCACGGACCGCCGATGTCGACGACACGAACGACGTCGCCGTACTTCTCGCCGAACAGCGCCATCGCGCCGAGGGCGCGCGCCTCGTCGAGCGGGAGCTCCCTCGTGACAACCTCGAGGTCGTCACGGATTGCGTTGTTCGAGATCTCCTCGATCTCGGTGCGCGTCTCGTGCGACAGCCCCTGATTCCACGAGAAGTCGAGGCGCAGATAGCCGGCCTTGTTGTACGAACCGGACTGGTGGGCGTTCGGGCCGAGCACCTGTCGCAGCGCGGCGTGGATGATGTGCGTGCCCGAGTGCGCCTGACGCGCGCCGCGACGATAGTCGGCGTCCACGACGCTGGTCGCGGGATCGTCGACTCCGACCTCTCCGCGCGTGACCTGAACGGTGTGGCTGATCAGGCCCTTGACAGGCTTCTGCACATCGAGCACCTCGAGCTCGTAGCCCGGGCCGACGATGGTGCCCTGGTCGGCATCCTGTCCGCCCGACTCCGCATAGAGCGCCGTCTCCGCGAGCACGATCTCGGCGATCTGGCCCTCGGATGCCCGTGGAACAGAGACCCCGTCGACGATGATCCCCAGCACACGCGACTCGGTCTGCAACTCGTCGTATCCGGTGAACACCGTCTCGCCGCGCGAACGCAGCCCGCTGTAGACCGACAGATCGGCAAGCGCGCGCTTCTTCGCCTTCGCGTCGGCCTTCGCCCTCGAGCGCTGCTGCGCCATGAGCGTGTCGAACGCTGCGCGGTCGACGCTGAGCCCGGCCTCCTCGGCCATCTCCAACGTCAGGTCGATCGGGAAGCCGTACGTGTCGTGCAGCAGGAACGCGGTGTCGCCTGCGAGCTCCCTGCTGCCCGACGCCTGAGTGTTCGACACGGCGGTGTCGAGGATGCTCGTGCCGCTCGCCAGCGTGCGAAGGAAGGTGTCCTCCTCGGCGTACGCGAGGTGCGAGATGCGGTCGTAGTCCGACTCCACCTCGGGGTAGGTCGACTTCATCGCGTCACGCGACGCGGCGAACAGCACGGGGAACGTCGCCGTCTCGACGCCGAGCAGACGCATCGAGCGCACCGTGCGGCGGAGCAGGCGACGAAGGATGTACCCACGGCCCTCGTTCGACGGCGTGACGCCATCGGACATCAGCATGAGTGCACTGCGCACGTGGTCGGCGACCACGCGCATGCGCACGTCGTCCTCGTGGTTCTCGCCGTACGTTTTGCGGGACAGCTCGGCCGCGCGGTCGAGCACCGGCCGGATCTGGTCGATCTCGTAGATGTTCTCGACGCCCTGCTTCAGGAACGCGACGCGCTCCAGCCCCATGCCGGTGTCGATGTTCTTCTTCGGCAGCTCTCCGAGGATCTCGAAGTCGGCCTTGCCCGTGCCCTCTCCCCTGAGGTACTGCATGAAGACGAGGTTCCAGATCTCGACGTAGCGGTCGTCATCCGTCGCCGGGCCGCCGTCGATGCCGTACGCGGGGCCGCGATCGAAGAAGATCTCCGAGCAGGGGCCCGCGGGACCGGGCACACCTGTCGACCAGTAGTTCGTGTCCTTGCCGAGCCCCTGGATGCGCTCGTCGGGCAG
Source organism: Humibacter soli (assembly GCF_054779035.1). Classification (NCBI taxonomy): domain Bacteria; kingdom Bacillati; phylum Actinomycetota; class Actinomycetes; order Micrococcales; family Microbacteriaceae; genus Humibacter; species Humibacter soli. Next base: position 895,907 of record NZ_BAAGYX010000001.1, read on the forward strand.
CCCGGCGATCTCGCGCCAGTGTCGCCTCGCCTCGTCGTCGTCCTCGTAGACAGTGACCCAGAGGTCCTTCGGATCGAAGCCGAGTCCGCCCTTGTCCTCGGGGGTCGTCAGCAGCTCCCAGGCGTAGGCGATCGCCTGCTCCTTGAAGTAGTCGCCGAACGACCAGTTGCCCAGCATCTGGAAGAAGGTGCCGTGGCGCGGCGTCTTGCCGACCTCTTCGATGTCGAGGGTGCGGATGCACTTCTGCGCGTCAGCCGCCCGCGGGTAGGGCGCGGGAACGAGTCCCGTGAGATATGGGACGAACGGCACCATGCCTGCAATGGTGAACAGCAGGGTCGGGTCGTCGCTCACCAGCGAGGCGGACGGCACGATGGTGTGCTCGCGCTCCGCGAAGTAATCGAGGAAGCGGCGGCGGATCTCAGCTGTCGACATGGGAGCTGTCGGCACGTCGGACGTCGACATGGGGGCGGCGGTCTGCATGGTTCCGTTCGTTCGGTGGGATTCAGCTGCTGCGGCGGCTGCCGCTTACGACAGGCCGGAGATGGTGTCGTCGGCCTCGTCGATCGCAGTGCGCAGCTCCGCCTCGCGCCGGCGGTAGCCGTCGCCGACCGCCGCGCCGAAGTCATGCGCCTTGCGGTCGAGGTCTTCGAAGAACTGCTTGCCCTGCGAGGTCTTGTTCACCTGGTGTGCGATCGTGAAGCCGGCAACGATGCCGACGACGAACCAGACGAAGCTCTTCATCACAAATCTCCTCGTGCTCGTGAAGCTGGTGGTCGTTTCTGGTGGATGCCTCGGTGCGGCGGTCGGATTCCCGCTGGCGACGGGACGAGGCGCGGATCCGATGAGAACCCCGCCGGTCGAGGTGACGATCGCTCCTCCGAGACCCCGCCAGTTTAGTCGTGGGGGCTCAGACGGTCCGACTACTCGCCTCCGCCCCGGCCGGGACGGGCGAACCGGAACGCCGCGCGCACCGCAGCGCTGAATCCGGCGAGCTTGATGAGCGGGCCGCCGACCGTCGCGGCGAAGAGAGCGACGAGAGCCGAGACGTTGCCCGTGACATCCTGCACGTTGCGCGTGATGGCGTCGACCCTCACGAGCTGCTTGTTGGTCTCGCGAAGTGTCTCGGTCGTCTCCTCGAGGAGCGGCGTGATGCCGTCGCTGACCTCTTTGATCGAGTCGGTCGTCTGGTCGAACACCTTGCCGAGCTTCACGAGCGGGATGGCGAGCAGCGCGACCAGCACCGCGAAAACGCCTGCGGCGATCAGACCCGCGATGTCTCCACCTGACACGCTGCACCATCCATTCCGTTCGAGGTATACGTCGGAGGGCGGGCCGTCAGAGACGACCCGCCCTCCAGCGTATCGGTTGCTATGGCGCTACGCGCCTCGCTTAGCGAGCCGCGTAGTACTCGACCACGAGCTGAACGTCACAGGTGACGGGGATCTCGGCGCGCTTCGGGCGACGCTCGAGGCGGGCCTGCAGCTTGTCGAGCTCGACGTCGAGGTACGCGGGCGTCTTGGGCAGAACATCCGTGTGACCGCCGGCCGCCGCGACCTGGAAGGGCTCGGTGCCCTCGGAACGGGCCTTGACGTGGATGAGCTGGCCCGGCTTCACGCGGAACGACGGACGGTCGACGATCTTGCCGTCGACGAGGATGTGGCGGTGCACCACGAACTGGCGAGCCTGAGCAGTCGTGCGGGCGAAGCCGGCACGGAGCACGAGCGCGTCGAGACGCATCTCGAGCAGCTCGACGAGGTTCTCACCGGTCAGACCCTGCGTGCGGCGGGCCTCTTCGAAGGCGATGCGGAGCTGCTTCTCGCGGATGCCGTACTGGGCGCGCAGGCGCTGCTTCTCGCGAAGACGCACGGCGTAGTCGCTGTCGGCCTTGCGCTTGGTGCGGCCGTGCTCGCCGGGCGCGTAGGGGCGCTTCTCCATGAAGCGGGCCGCCTTCGGGGTCAGGGCGACGCCCAGCGACCTGGAGAGGCGGGTCTTGCTGCGGGAACGTGAAGACACGTCGGTCCTTTCTGGATTCTTCTCACTTGTGCTGCCGTGAAGGGGCAGCCATTGGCTGATCCGGCGGGCACAGGTGTGCTCCGCTTTCGCAATGGGAGGGATTCGCCGGGGCCGCTCGGCTAAAGAGCTACTGTTCCTTTCGGAACAGCCCTGTCGTCTCGGACTCCAGCAGCCGCGCGGAATCCGAAACTCGGCCCGTCTATGCTACCAGAGCTCTGGGGTGCATTCATTCACCCCGTGTGATGCGGCGCAGCTTGGCGAGGCGTGCTGCGATGTCGCGTTCGTTGCCGTGCTCGGTGGGCGCGTAGTAGAGGGAGCCCTTGAGGATGTCAGGCAAGTACTGCTGACGCACCACCCCGAGGTCGTCGTCGTGCGGGTACACGTACCCCTTGCCGTGGCCGAGTCGCTTGGCTCCCGGGTAGTGCGCGTCGCGCAGGTGCTTGGGCACTCTGCCGATCTTGCCTGCGCGCACGTCGGCGATCGCCGCATCCAGCGCCATGTAAGCGGCGTTGGACTTCGGCGCGGTCGCGAGGTGAACGACCGCCTGTGCGAGCGGAATGCGACCCTCCGGCATGCCGATGTACTGCACGGCATCCGCAGCGGCAACCGCGACGCCGAGCGCGGTCGGGTCCGCCATGCCGATGTCTTCTGAGGCGAGCACGATGATGCGTCGCGCGATGAAGCGCGGGTCTTCGCCCGCCTCGATCATCCTCGCCAGATAGTGCAGCGCGGCATCGACGTCTGATCCCCGAACCGACTTGATGAAGGCGCTGATCACGTCGTAGTGCTCGTCGCCGTTCCTGTCGTATCGCAGAAGGGCGCGGTCGACAGCGGATGCCACCAGCTCGGCCGTGACAGTCGGCAGGCTCTCAGCGTCGTCGACGTCGCGCTCGGCATCCTCGCTCGCCCGCGCGTTGTCGACCGCGGAGTTCGCGGCGGCCTCCAGTGCGGTCAGTGCGCGCCGCGCGTCGCCGGAGGCGAGTCGGACGAGCGCCGCCCTTGCCTCAGGGTCGAGCAGGACCGCGTCTTTGAGGCCCCGCTCATCGTGCACCGCCCGATCGATCAGAATGCCGAGATCGTCGTCGGAGAGCTGCTCGAGCGTGAGCAGCAGCGAGCGTGACAGGAGCGGTGAGATGACGGAGAACGACGGATTCTCCGTGGTGGCGGCCACGAGGATGACCCACCCGTTCTCCACGCCTGGCAGCAGTGCGTCCTGCTGCGCCTTGGTGAAGCGGTGGATCTCATCGAGGAACAGCACCGTCGAGACACCGTAGAGATCGCGGTCCGACTGCGCCTGCTCCATCACGGCGCGCACATCGCGGACCCCGGCCGTCACAGCGGAGAGCTCGACGAAGCGGCGACCGGACGAGTGAGCGATCACCTGGGCGATCGTGGTCTTGCCCGTACCGGGAGGTCCCCACAGGATGACCGAGACCGAGCCGCGCTCCCCCGTCTTATCGCCGGCGAGCGAGACGAGCGGTGAACCGGGTCCGAGAAGATGGCGCTGCCCCGCGATCTCGTCGATCTTGCGCGGGCGCATGCGCACCGCGAGAGGCGTCGCGCCCGCGCGCAACCCCTGCTGTGTGCTCGCCATGCGCTCAAGGATAGAGCGACCCACCGACATGGCGCCGAGCACGGCCTCGTCATTTGGACTGCATGGACTGGGTGCGTAAAGTTCAGCCTGGGTTAGGCCTCATGGGCCGCCCGCACCCCCGACTGCCCCTGACTCTCGGCGCCGACGCGCCCCCGGTGGAGGATGCCCGTGTCCGCAAAGAAGCAGAACGACCGTGAGGCCAGACAGGCCCGCGAGCGGCTGCGCGCCTATCAGGCCAGGCAGGCCGTGCACGATCATCGACGCAAGCGTCGGGTGCGAGACAACCTCATCGCGGGTGGCGTGGTCGTCGTCGTGCTCGCCCTCGCCGTCGTGCTGCAGCTGACCTACTTCTCCGCGGGTCCCGGCAAAGCCGTCGCCTCGGCCAAGCCGTCCGCAACAGCCACCGCGACGACGACGCCGACTCCGACGCCCGCCGCAGGCAAGAACCAGGGAGACGTGCCGTCGAAGTCGATCGCCGACGGCCGTACGTGGAACGGCACGCTGACGATCAACGGCATTCCGCTCGCCGTCTCGCTCGACGGGGCGAAGGCGCCGCAGGCCGTTTCGTCGATGATCGCTCTGACGCAGAAGGACTTCTTCAACGGCACGAAGTGCCACCGCCTCACCACCAGCGCCGGATTCAAGGTTCTGCAGTGCGGCGACCCGAAGGGCGACGGCACCGGCGGGCCCGGCTACAGTTACGGCCCGATCGAGAACGCCCCGGCCGACGGCAAGTATCCGACGGGCACCATCGCGATGGCGCGGCAGAGCGGAAACGCCTACAGCAACGGCAGCCAGTTCTTCATCGTCTACGGCGACACGACCATCCCGAACGACAGTGCGGGCGGCTACACCGTCATCGGCAAGGTGACGAGCGGGCTCCCCGCACTCGAGAAGGCCGTCACCGACAAGGGCGTGCAGGGCGGCGGGTCCGACGGTACCCCGGTCGTCACCCCGACCATCAACACGTTCACCTTGAAGTGATGACGGCCGGGCTCGGGACCTTCCCGGGCGTGCAATAGGATTTTCTCGTGGACCGCGTGACGTCGCGGCCGTACTCGGACAGGTGAGACTCGTGGCAAGTTCTGAACAGCACCCGTGGGGTCGTGTGGATGACGCAGGTGTCGTCTACGTGCGCGTGGGCGACGAAGAGCGCGTCGTCGGTGAGTATCCCGACGCGACGCCCGACGAGGCACTGGCCTATTTCGAGCGCAAGTACGCGGATCTCGCCGGCCAGGTCGGGTTGCTCGAGCAGCGCGCGCGTCGCGGTGCACCGGCATCCGACGTCGCGAAAGCCGTCGCCGCGCTCAAGGAATCCGTTGCGAACGCCAACGCGGTCGGCGACCTCGCCGCACTCGACGAGCGGCTCTCCAAGCTCGGCGGCACCGTCGAAGAGTTGACAGAGCAGCAGAGCGCCGAGGCGAAGGCCGCCATGGAGCAGGCCATCTCCGAGCGAACCGCCATCGTCGAACAGGTCGAAGCGCTTGCCGCGGAGGATCCCGCCAAGACGCAGTGGAAGCAGGCCGGCGCAAAGCTCGACGAGCTGTTCGCCGCCTGGCAGAAGCACCAGCACGAGGGCCCGCGCCTGCCCAAGGGCGAGGCCAACGAGCTCTGGAAGCGTTTCCGTGCTGCGCGCACCACGCTCGAGCGCAACCGCAAGGCGTTCTTCGCCGAGCTGGACACCCAGCACCGCGATGTTCGTGCGCGCAAGACCGAGCTCATCGAGCGCGCTGAGGCTCTCGAGCCCCTCGGCATCGGCGGCATCCCGGAGTATCGTGCCCTGCTCGACGACTGGAAGCGGTCCGGTCGTGCCGGCAAGCGCACCGATGACGCGCTCTGGGCGCGGTTCAAGGCCGCGGGCGACGTGCTCTATGCGGCGAAGGCCGAATCGGACGCCATCGAGAACGAGGAGTTCCAGCACAATCTGGAGCAGAAGCTCGCACTCCTCGACGAGGCCGAGCCGCTTCTGACGGCCACGGATCGCGCGGCCGCTCGCGCGACGCTTCTTTCCATCCAGACCCGCTGGGATACCATCGGCAAGGTTCCTCGCGGCGACGTGAAGACCGTTGAGGACCGGCTCCGCCGCGTCGAGACTGCGGTGCGCAAGCTCGACGACGAGCACTGGCAGCGCAGCAACCCGGAGAAGAAGGCACGCTCAGAGGGTCTCGCCGCTCAGCTCACCGAGGCCATCGCCAAGCTCGAGTCCGAGCTCGAAGACGCGAAGGCGTCCGGCGACGCCAAAGCGATCCAGGGTGCGCAGGAAGCACTCGACGCTCGGAAGGCCTGGCTCGGCGCCATCCGCTGACCGGTTCTCCACCGGTAGGAGTTTGTCCACGGACCTCGATCAACGGCGGAGTCCGATGGCACACCCACGCGACGATTGAGACATGGCTCGTCCGATGGCATCCGTGCTCCGTCCAGGTGGAGTGCTCGCCGTGGCCGAACTGAACGCCGCACGCCTCGACGGCGAGCTCTACGCGATCGACGAGGCGTTCGCGCCGGTCGACGAGGTGGATGACGCACGACTTCGGGCCGCCGCCCTGCTCGAGCTCATCGGAACGCGCTTGATCGCTGAGCTCGACAGCGCGCTCTGGATCCACGGCATCCTCAGCCTGCCACCCGCGTTGCACCGCGTCTGCGTCTCGCGATCGGACCGTCTGAAGTTCGCGCCATCGCCGCGCTTCGTGGTGCGCGAGGTGACGCATGGGCCGTACGACATCGAGGGGGTCGGAGAGCTGCGTGTGACCACGCCGGCGCGCATCCTGTTCGATCTGAGCGTCCTTGGGGGCGACGAGGCCGCGAGGCACGCCGCGGCCCTCATCCAGCGGTGGCCGCACCTGGCAGCGGAATGCGTCGAGCGGATCGATGAGGCGCCCAATCTGCCGGGCAAGATCGCGGCCCTTGCGCGGCTGAGAGAGTGGATGGCTGAGGCGGGCGAGAGCCGTCAGCCGGTGCTCACCCGGTACACGTCGTAGACGGCGTCGATGCGGCGCACGGCGTTCAGCACCCTGTCGAGGTGCGTGGTGTCCCCCATCTCGAAGACGAACCTGCTCAGTGCCAGCCGGCTGCTCGACGTGGAGACGGTCGCGGAGAGGATGTTCACGTGGTGCTCGGAGAGCACCCTGGTGACATCCGATAGCAGCCCTGAGCGATCGAGCGCCTCCACCTGGATCTGCACGAGGAAGACGCTCTTCGACGACGGAGCCCACTCCACGTCGATCATCCGCTCGGGTTCGCGCATCAGGTCTTGCACGTTGTGGCAGTCCGCCTGGTGCACGCTCACGCCCGACCCACGGGTGATGAACCCGACGATGTCGTCACCGGGAACCGGCGTGCAGCACTTCGCGAGCTTGACCAGGATGTCGGGAGCCCCGCGCACCAGAACACCCGAGTCGCTGTTGCGCAGCTGACGTCCGCGCACCCTGGCGGGCGGCGGCATCTCCGTGACGTCGCTCTCGTTCTCCGCCTGCAGGGAGGCGACGACCTTCTCGAGCACGGACTGCGTGCTGACGTGGCCCTCGCCGATCGCCGCATACAGTGCCGACACGTCGTCGTACTTCATGAGCGACGCGACCTCGCCCAGCGAGTCCTGGCTCATCAGCCGCTGCAGAGGAAGGTTCTGCTTGCGCATCGCGCGGGCGATGGCATCCTTGCCCTGCTCGATGGCCTCGTCACGGCGTTCCTTGGTGAACCACTGGCGGATCTTGTTGCGAGCTCGAGGACTCTTGACGAAGTTGAGCCAGTCCTGGCTGGGGCCGGAGTCCGGGTTCTTCGACGTGAAGACCTCGACGACGTCACCTGTGGCGAGCGGAGATTCGAGCGGCACGAGGCGTCCGTTCACCTTCGCGCCCATGGTGCGGTGGCCGACCTCGGTGTGCACGGCGTAGGCGAAGTCGACCGGGGTCGCGCCGGACGGCAGGCCGATGACCCTGCCCTTCGGCGTGAAGACGTAGACCTCTTTGGCGCCGATCTCGAAGCGCAGAGAGTCGAGGAACTCGCTCGGGTCGGCGGTCTCTGCCTGCCAGTCGGAGATATGCGCGAGCCACGCCATGTCGGTGTCGACCTTGCCGTCATCTTTGCCGGCGACGCGCTCCTTGTACTTCCAGTGCGCAGCGACACCGAACTCGGCGCGCTGATGCATCTCCTCCGTGCGGATCTGGATCTCGACGGCACGGCCCTCTGGCCCGATCACCGTCGTGTGGAGCGACTGATACAGGTTGAACTTCGGGGTGGCGATGTAGTCCTTGAAGCGCCCCGGCATGGGCGTCCATCTTGCATGGATCTGCCCGAGCACGGCGTAGCAGTCTCGCACCGACCCGACGATGACGCGGATGCCCACGAGGTCGTAGATCTCGTCGAACTCGCGACCTCGCACCACCATCTTCTGGTAGATCGAGTAGAACTGCTTCGGCCGGCCATCCACCTTTCCGCGGATCTTCGCGGATTTCAGGTCTTCGTTGATCGCATCGGTGACCTGCTGAACAACGCGTTCGCGCTCCGGCGACCGCTGTTTCACGAGGTTCTCGATCTCGACGTACAGCTTCGGATAGAGCACCGCGAACGAGAGGTCCTCGAGCTCCCATTTGATGGCCTGGATGCCGAGCCTGTGCGCAAGAGGCGCGTAGATCTCGAGGGTCTCCGTCGCCTTCCTGGTTGCGGAGGACGCCGGAACGAAGCCCCAGGTGCGTGCGTTGTGCAACCGGTCGGCGAGCTTGATGATCAGCACGCGGATGTCCTTCGACATCGCCACGATCATCTTGCGCACAGTCTCGGCCTGAGCGCTCTCGCCGTACTTGACCTTGTCGAGCTTGGTCACGCCGTCGACGAGCATGCCGATCTCGTCGCCGAAGTCGGCGCGGAGCTCGTCGAGGGAGTAGTCCGTGTCTTCGACGGTGTCGTGCAGCAGTGCGGCGGCGATCGCCTTCGATCCGATGCCCAGGTCGGCGAGGATCTGTGCGACGGCGACGGGATGCGTGATGTACGGCTCGCCGCTGCGACGGGTCTGCCCCGAGTGCGCGCGCTCGGCGACCGTGTACGCGCGCTCGATCAGGGCGAGGTCTGCCTTCGGATGGTGCATCCGAACGGTCCTGAGCAGAGTGTCGACCGCGCCGGCCGGCTGCTGAGCACGAGAGAAGAGGCGTGGCACGAGGCGGCGCAGTGAGGCGGTCTGCGGCGTCGTCGTATCAACCATCAGCATCGCCTCCCTCGATCATTATCGCGGGTCTGCTCCGGCAGGGTGGACAGGTCCGCTCACAGCGCAGGTGCCCCTAGCGGTGACCTTCCGTGCCTCCGGTGACGACCGGGCCGCCTGACGACTGCCACGCCACCATGCCGCCGGCCACGTTCACCGCGGGGTAGTCGGCGCCCACCAGCGCGTCGGTCACCGTTCGCGACCGTCCGCCGACATGGCAGATCACCGCGATGGGCGTGCCGTCGTCGGGCAGTTCGTGCTGTCGCTCGCCGAGCTCCCGCATCGGAATGTGGTGAGCGTCGGGCACATGACCGTCTTCCCACTCGAACGGCTCGCGCACATCGAGCAGCCACACGTCGCCCCCGGCGACCAGCGAGATCGCGTCGCTCGCCTCGATGGACGAGCCCGGTTCGTTCACGGATGCCATGTCAGCTCACGCTCGAGTCGGCAGCGACCGGGGCCTTCGACCTGGTGGCGAGCACCCTTCTGTCGTGCTTCACGATCGTGGGCTCCTTGCGTCGGAAGTCCGAGTACAGAGGCGCGGCGAGGAAGATCGTCGAGTAGGTGCCGACCAGGATTCCGATGAACAGCGCGAGCGAGATGTCGCGAAGCGTGTCGGCGCCCAGCACATACGAGCCGATGAAGAGGATTCCGCCGACCGGGAGTGCGGCAACGACCGCCGTGTTGATCGACCGCACGAGGGTCTGGTTGACGGCGAGGTTCACGGACTCGGGGAAGGTGTGCTTGAGCGCTTCCTTGTCGCCCCTGGTGTTCTCGCGGATCTTGTCGAACACCACGACGGTGTCATACAGCGAGTAGCCCAGGATCGTCAGGAATCCGATCATCGTCGCCGGGGTGATCTCCAGTCCTGCCAGGGCGTACACGCCGGCCGTGATGATCAGGTCGTGGAACAGCGAGATGATCGCGGCCGCAGACATCTTCCAGGTTCTGAAGTACAGGGCCATGGCGATGAAGGCGAGCAGGAGGAAGACCACGAGACCCTGGATGGCCTGACGCGAGACATCCTGTCCCCAGCTCGGACCGATGTAGGTCGACGCGACGTTCGCCTGCGGCACGCCGTAGGCAGCACCGAGGTTCGCCGCGACCTGCTTGGTCTGCTGCGTGGTGAGCTGATCGGTCTGCACGCGGATGCCCTTGCCTGCAGTGCCCTCCGTGACGCTGATCTGCACCGTCGCGTTCGGCTTGACCTCGTGCACCGCCTGCTGGGCCAGCGCCTGGTCGGTCGAGTTGACGCCGGCGACCGTGAACTGCGAACCACCGGTGAAGTCGATGCCGAAGTTGAATCCGCCCTTGACGATCGGGATGAGGATCGAGGCGATCGTCAGCACGATGGCGATCGAGTACCAGATCTTCCGCTTGCCGACGAAGTCGATCGAGCGGGCACCAGTGTAGAGATCGTTTCCGAACCTCTGGAAGCGTGTCTGGGCCATCAGGAGTCCTTCTCGTCCTTCTTGGCGTTGCCGCCGCCCGAGGCGACGAGCTCGGCCTGCTTGCGTTCGGCGATGGTCTGCCGTCGCGCGGCTTCCTTACCGCTGGTCGCCCGCTTGGTGTCGCTCACCGTCGCGGCGGTGCGGAACTGGGCGGCGCCGCGGTACACGGCACCGAGTGCTGTCGGGTCGAGACCGGACCACCTGTTTCCGCTCGCGAAGAAGCGGGTGCGCGCCAGGAGTTGGAGCGTCGGGTGCGTGAACAGGATGACGATCAGCACGTCGAGCACGGTCGTCACACCGAGAGTGAAGGCGAAGCCCTGCACATTCCCGACGGCGAGCACGTAGAGGACGATCGCCGCGAGGAGGTTCGTGGACTTCGACGCGTAGATGGTGCGTCTCGCTCGTTTCCAGCCCGCGTCGACGGCGGACTCGAGACTTCGCCCGTCGCGCAACTCATCGCGTATTCGCTCGAAGTACACGATGAAGGAATCCGCGGTGAATCCGATGGCCACGATCAGGCCGGCGACTCCGGCTAGCGAGAGCCGGTAGTCGATGCGCCACGACAGGATCGTGATGATCAGATACGTCAGCAGCGCGGCGACGATCAACGAGGTGATGGTGACCAGGCCGAGCAGACGGTACTGGAACAGCGTGTAGATGACGACGAGGAGCAGACCGATCGCTCCGGCGATCAGACCGCTGAGCAGCTGGGCAGAACCGAGCGTTGCGGATATCGTCTCGGAGCTCTGCACCTTGAAGCTCACGGGAAGGGCGCCGAACTTCAGCTGATCCGCGAGGCTTTGAGACGACGTCTGCGTGAAGTTACCGGTGATCTGCGGCTTGCCGTTGGTGATCGCACCCTGCATCGCCGGTGCCGAGAGCACCTTGCCGTCGAGCACGAAGGCGAACTGCGCGCGCGGGTCGGACGAGTCGGCGCCGTAGAAGCCGTACAGCCGCTCGCTCACCGCGGTGAAGTCCTTGGTGCCCTGCGCGTTGAAGACGAGGTTGACCGCCCACTGCCCGGTCGTGTTGCCGCTGGAGTCGGTGACGATGCCGGCCGTCGCGTTCGAGATGTCCGAACCCTGTACCTCGACGGGGCCCAGCAGGTACTTCACGCTGAGGTTGTCATCACAGGTGATGAGCGGCTTGTCATCGGGAGCGATGTTCGTCGTAGCGTTCTTCAGCGATGCGCAGTCGAAGGCGTTGTACTCGGCCTGGAGCGCGGGCGTCACCCATGAGGTGTCGCTGCCGTTGGTCGGCTTCGCGGTCGGCGTCGACTGCAGAGTCGGCGCAGGCGACGGGTATGGCGTCGTCTTGCCGTTGGAGCCGACGAAGGTGTTGGTAGGCGCACCTGTCAGCAGCACGGGCCGCAGCTCGAGCTTCGACGACGACTTGATGCGGTCGAGCGTCGCCTGATCGGGCGTGCCGGGGATCGAGACGACGATGTTGTCCGTGCCCTGCGTGCTCACCTGCGCCTCGGAAACACCCGATGCGTTCACACGCTCACGGATGATCGAGACGGCCTGGTTGAGCTCGTCCGAGGTGACCTTCTGACCGCCGGCCAGCTGCGGCGCGAGGATGATCTCGGTGCCGCCCTCGAGGTCGAGTCCCAGCTTGGGCGCCCACGTGGCGGTGGAGAACAGCACGCCGCCGGCGAGTACGAGCACGAGTGCGACGACGATCACGCCGAGCCAGGTCAGGGAGCGTGAGGCATGCTTCGCAGGGGACGACTTTGCCACGGAGGGGACTCAGCTTTCTATGCTCGCGCGGACGGCCACGACGGCGTCGGCGCGGGTGGAGGTTCTACTCGTCGGTCTTCTTCGACGGAGCGTCGGCATCCTCGATGCGCTCGCCGTACGCGGGCTTCTCGTCGATGGCAGGCGTGGAGGCTTCCGACGCCTCGACATCCGTCGTGCCTTCCTCCTCGGTGACCTCAGGAGAGGTCTCGACACGACCGATGGTCTGACGGTGAACCGTGAGAATGTGTCCGGGGCTCGTCTCGAGCTCGACCTTGTTGGTCTCCTCGTCGATCGACACGATGGTGCCGAACACGCCGAAGTTGGTCATGACGGTCGCGCCCGGAACGACCTGCTTCTGAAGCTCGGCTGCCTGCTTCTGACGCCGCCTGCTGCTGCGGAACATGAAGAAGATGAGGGCGGCCAGAACGACGACCATGACAATGGTCAGAATATTTTGATCCAACGTGGAAAGACCTTCCGGAGATGAGGGGGCACATGAACAACCACCTCATACGCGTGGGGGCTGCAAGCTACCTTGGATTATAGGTCATCGGTAAAGAGGGCTTGCTGCGCGTCAGCAGTGGGCTTCCTTGGTGTTCCGAAGTGCTGCCAGGCCATCGGCGTCGCCACGCGACCGCGTGGCGTACGCGACAACAGACCGATGCGCACGAGGAAAGGCTCGACGACCGACTCGATCGTATCGGCCTCCTCCCCCACCGAGACAGCGAGGGTGCTGAGTCCGACGGGGCCTCCGTTGAAACGCGTCAAGATCGTCTGCATGACCGCCCTGTCGATGCGGTCGAGGCCGAGTTCGTCGACGTCGTAAAGCTCGAGCGCGGCCCGCACGGCGTTCAGATCTGCGCCGCCGCCGTGCACGAGCGCATAGTCCCTCACCCTGCGAAGCAGGCGGTTGGCGATGCGAGGGGTTCCACGGCAACGGCCGGCGATCTCCGCGATCGCCTCGCCATCGATCTCGAAGTCGAGCAAGGTCGCAGCGCGCACCAGCACCTGCTCGAGCTCGGAGTCGTCGTAGAACTCCAGGTGGGCGGTGAATCCGAACCGGTCGCGCAGAGGGTTCGGCAGCAGGCCGGAGCGTGTCGTTGCTCCCACGAGGGTGAACGGCGCGAGATCGAGCGGAATGGATGTCGCCCCCGCCCCTTTGCCGACCATGATGTCGATGCGGAAGTCTTCCATCGCCAGGTACAGCATCTCCTCGGCGGACCGCGCCATGCGGTGGATCTCGTCGATGAAGAGCACCTCGCCGGGAACGAGCGACGAGAGGAGCGCTGCGAGGTCGCCTGCGTGCTGGATGGCCGGGCCGCTCGACATCCGCAGCGTTCTGCCGCTCTCGTGAGCGACGATCATCGCGAGGGTCGTCTTGCCGAGGCCGGGAGGCCCGGCGAGCAGGATGTGGTCGGGGGTGCGCTCCTGCATGCGGGCGGCCGTGAGCAGCAGCTGGAGCTGACCGCGCACCTTCGACTGCCCGACGAACTCGCCGAGCGACTTCGGTCGCAGTGCACCCTCGAACGCCAGCTCGGCGTCGGACTGGGCCTCTGGCGCCGTCAGGTCGTCGCTCATGCCTGCTGCCTCGCTGTCGGCCCGAGGCGGGACAGCGCGAGCCGCAGGAGCGCCTGAACGGTGTCGCGCTCGGACTCGGGGAACTCCTCCGCGATGTCGTGCACGGCGTCGGCCGCTGTGCGTTCGGGCCAGCCGAGTCCGACCAGCGCGATCACGACGCTGTCGGCGACATCCGTCCTGGGGATCTGGGCGACCGTCTGCACCGGCTTTGCCGGCGCGAAGAGCTTGCCGGTGAGCGAGACGACGATCAGCTTCGCGGTCTTGGGGCCGATGCCCGACACCTTGCGGAACGCTGCGTCGTCGTCCGATGCGACGGCCAGGGCGATCTCGTCGGGCGAGAGCTCCGCGAGGACACCGAGCGCGGACTTCGGGCCAACGCCGGAGACACCGATCAAGGCGTCGAAGACGCCGAGGTGCTCGCGTGCCGGAAAGCCGAAGAGCGAGAGGGACTCCTGCCGCACGACGAGCGACGTGTGCACTGTCGCCTCCTCGCCGATGCGCAGCGAACGTGCGTGATCCGGCGTGACCTGAACGGCGTAACCCACTCCCCCGACGTCGATGACGGCGACGCCGTCTGAGGCCTGCAGAACGGTTCCGCGGAGGGAGGAGATCACCTGTTCAGCCTATGGGCGATTGAGGCGAGAGCTGTTGAGGGCTCGCACTCAACGG